>DATMGH010000067.1:0-161786 GCA_035555675.1 Solirubrobacter sp.
CCGCAGCACGGGCGCGAACGCCGGCTGGGGCCCGGGGGAGTGGCTCGTGGTCGAGGCCGACGAGTCCGACCGCAGCCTGCTCAAGCTGCACCCGGCGATCGCGGTCGTCACCAACGCCGAGCTCGACCACCACACGACCTACGCGTCCTCGCGTGACGTCGACGACACGTTCCGGGCGTTCCTGGCGCTGGCCGAGCAGGCGGTGGTCCCGCCGGACCTGGCGCGCCTCGCGCCCGCGCCCCCGCACGTCTTCGACGCCGACCCCGAGCTCAGCGAGTCCGGGTCGCGCTTCGCCTTCGACGGCCACGAGGTCGTTCTGCGCGTCCCCGGCGCCCACAACGCTCGCAACGCGGCCGCCGCGCTGACCGCGGTCAAGCTGGCCGGCGCGGACGTCGAGGCCGCCGTCCGCCGGCTCGCCACGTTCGAGGGCGCGGGCCGCCGCTTCGAGCGCCTCGGCCCGAACGTGGTCGACGACTACGCGCACCATCCGACCGAGGTCGCGGCGACGCTCGCCGCCGCCCGCACGCTGCACCCGCGGCGCGTGATCGCCTGCTTTCAGCCGCACCTCTACTCGCGCACGCAGCGTGAGGCGCGCGCGTTCGGCGCGGCGCTCGCCGCCGCCGACCTGACCGTCGTCCTGGACGTCTACCCGGCGCGCGAGCGCGCGGAGGACTATCCGGGCGTCACCGGCCTGCTCGTCGCCCAGGCCACGGCCGACGCGGCGCCCGGCAAGCGCGTCGTCTGGGCGCGCGATCAGGCCACCGCGATCGCGTTCCTGCACCGCGAGTTGCACGACGGCGACCTGCTGATCACGCTCGGCGCGGGCGACGTCGACCGCGTCGGGCGCGCCCTTATATAGAAGGGACCGGCGGAACGGGGTCGAAGCTCTGCCCCGAATGGGCCGCCGCCTGTATTCCGGACTCGGATTGATCGCCGTGCTCGCGCTGGGAGGCGCCGGCTGGATGTGGCTGCGCGATTCCGATCTGGTCGAGGTCCGGAACGTCACGATCACGGGCGCGACCGCTTCGGACGCACCCGAGGTCAAGGCCGCGCTCGAGAGCGCCGCGCTCGAGATGACGACGCTGAACGTCCGTCACGACGCGCTGCGCTCGGTCGTGGCGAGCCACCCGTCGGTGGCCGCCATCGACGTCGCGACCGACTTCCCGCACTCGATGACCATCAAGGTGATCGAGCGCCGCCCGGTGGCGACGCTGGCGGGCAACGTCCCGGTCACCGGCGACGGCATCGTGCTGCGCGGGCTGAGCGGCGACAAGGACCTGCCGCGGCTCTCGGTCAAGGACGCGACGGTCTCCTCCAAGCTCACCGACCGGCGCGCGCTCGGCGCGCTGACGGTCGCCGGTGCGGCGCCCAAGGCGCTGCTCGAGCGTTCCGGCAGGGTGACGATCGGCCCGCGCGGCGTCGTCTTTCAGATGCGCAACGGCCCGGAGCTCGTCTTCGGCAGCGCGACCGACGCGCGCGCGAAGTGGGCCGCCGCCGCCCGCGTGCTGGCGGAGACTTCGGCCGCGGGCGCAACGTATTTGGACCTTCGGATCCCCGGCCGGGTGGCCGCGGGAGGGCTCGCTCCGGTCGAGCCGGAACAGCCAAACCCGAACCTTCAACCTGAGGCTCAGAATGGCCTGACTCTCGACCAGTAGTCGAGGGTTGCTCGATCTGCAACGTTCCTTGCGCCGTTGACAGCGACGCCGAAATGCCCGTACCTTGCGGTAATCCGTGCCGTAAGCCTGCGTGCTAAAACGCTCGACCCTAACTAGAGGCACGGACGGAATCTTTATGGAAGCCAGCGGTTATCTCGCAGTCATCAAGGTCGTCGGCGTCGGCGGCGGCGGAACCAACGCCGTCAACCGGATGATCGACGCCGGACTGTCCGGCGTGGAATTCATCGCCGCGAACACCGATGCCCAGGCGCTCCAGATGACGGACGCCGACCTCAAGCTGCACATCGGCAGCAACCTCACGAAGGGCCTGGGCGCGGGAGCCAACCCGCAGATCGGCCAGGGCGCGGCCGCCGAGTCGCGCGACGACATCAAGGAGGCGCTCAAGGGCGCGGACATGGTGTTCGTCACCGCCGGCGAGGGCGGCGGCACCGGCACGGGCGCCGCGCCCGTGATCGCGGAGATCGCCAAGAACGAGATCGGCGCGCTGACCGTCGGCGTGGTCACCCGGCCGTTCGCCTTCGAGGGCACGCAGCGGTCGCGCCAGGCGCAGGAGGGCATCGACCGCCTGCGCGAGATGGTGGACACGCTGATCGTGATCCCGAACGAGAAGCTGCTCGCGATGGTCGAGCGGCGCACGAGCATCCTCGACGCGTTCCGGGAGGCCGACAACGTCCTGCGCCAGGGCGTCCAGGGCATCACCGACCTGATCACGATCCCGGGCCTGATCAACCTCGACTTCGCCGACGTGCGGACGATCATGGCCGACGCCGGCTCCGCCCTGATGGGCATCGGCACGGCCAACGGCGAGTCGCGCGCCTCCGAGGCGGCCAAGCAGGCGATCTCGAGCCCGCTGCTGGAGGAGTCCGTCGAGGGCGCCACCGGCATCCTGCTCAACATCACCGGCGGCCGCGAGCTCGGCCTGTTCGAGGTCAACGAGGCCGCGGAGCTGATCCACTCGGCCGCGGACGCCAACTCGAACATCATCTTCGGCGCTGTGATCGACGAGGCGATGGGCGACGACATCCGCGTCACCGTGATCGCCACCGGCTTCGACCACGGCGGCGTTCGCGCCGCCCGTGAGGAGCGCGCCCGCCCGCCGCGCGACCGCGGCCCGCGGATCGACGAGCGCCAGCGGTCCTCGCTGGAGATCCGCGACGACGACCTCGACATCCCGCCGTTCCTGCGCTGAGCCGCGCTAGGGTCACGGCGCGATGACCCTCCTTCGCACCCCGCTTCACGACCGCCACGTCGCGGCCGGCGCCAAGCTCGTCCCGTTCGCGGGCTGGGAGATGCCGGTGCAGTACGAGGGCATCAAGGCCGAGCACCTGGCGGTCCGCGGCCACGCGGGCATCTTCGACGTCTCGCACATGGGCGAGATCGAGACCACGGGGCCGGACGCCGAGGCGTTCCTGCAGCGGATCCTGTCCAACGACGTCGCGAAGCTGGCCGACGGCGGCGCGCAGTACAGCGTGCTCACCAACGAGGACGGCGGCGTCCTCGACGACCTCTTCACCTACCGGCTCGGCGATCGCTTCCTGACCGTCACCAACGCGGCCAACCACGAGCAGGACCTGGCGTGGTTCCAGCGCCACGCCGCCGGCTTCGACGTCACGCTCCACGACCGCCTGCACGACTACGCGATGCTCGCCGTGCAGGGCCCGGACGCGCGCGCGATCGTCGCGAGCCTCGCCGACGGCGAGCTGCCCAAGCGCTTCCGCACCGCGACGCTGACCGTCGCCGGGGCGCCCGGGACCCTGGTCTGCGGCACCGGCTACACGGGCGAGGACGGCGTCGAGCTGCTGGTCGCGCCCGAGCACGCGCCCGCCGTGTGGGACGCGGTGGTCGCCGCCGGCGCCGTGCCCGCCGGGCTCGGTGCGCGCGACACGCTGCGCCTGGAGGTCTGCTTTCACCTCTACGGCAACGACCTGATGGCGAGCCGCGGGCCGATCGAGGCGGGCCTCGGCTGGTGCGTGAAGGAGGCCACCGGCTTCATCGGCGCCGACGCGGTCCGCGCGGTCCGCGAAGCGGGGCCGCAGGAGACGCTCGTGCCGTTCGTGATGCGCGAGGGGATCGCCCGCCAGGGCAACCCGGTGCTGGGCGGCGGCGAGGTGACCTCCGGGACGCTCTCGCCCAGCCTCGGCGTCGGGATCGGCATGGCCTACGTGCCAGTGGCCGAGGCCCAGCCGGGCACGCCGCTCGAGATCGACGTCCGCGGCAAGACGCGCGCCGCCGAGGTGCGCGCCAAGCCCCTACTCCCCCCCGCTTAAGGAGACACTGCACAGTGGCCGACGCCAGCTACCCCGAAGACCTGCTCTACCACCCCGAGCACGACTGGGCGCGCGTGGACGGCGACACCGCCACGCTCGGGATCACCTGGTACGCCCAGGACCAGCTCGGCGAGGTCGTGTTCTTCGACCCGCCGGAGGTCGGCGCGACGATCGCCAAGGACTCGGCGTACGCCGAGGTCGAGTCCGTGAAAGCGGTCAGCGACGTGATCGCGCCGCTCAGCGGCGAGATCGTCGAAGTCAACGAGACGCTCAAGGACGCGCCCGAGAAGATCAACGACGACTCCTACGGCGAGGGCTGGCTGGTCAAGGTCAAGCTGTCCGAGCCGTCCGAGCTCGACGACCTGCTGGACGCCGAGAACTACCGCTCCTCGCTGTCATAAGCTGAGCGGCTCACATGAGCCGCTACACATCCGCCACCGACGCCGACCGGCACGAGATGCTGGCGGCGGTCGGTGTTGAAACCGTCGACGACCTCTTCGCGGACGTTCCGGAGGGCGTGCGGCTCGGCCGCGCGCTCGACCTTCCGCCCGGCAAGCCGGAGCAGGAGGTCTATGCGCGCCTGCGCGACCTGGCCGCGCGCAACGTCTCGGCCGAGGACGAGATCTCGTTCCTGGGCGCCGGCATGTACGACCACTACGTCCCGGCGCTGATCGACTCGATCCTGGCCCGCTCGGAGTTCCTGACACCGTACACGCCCTACCAGCCGGAGATCAGCCAGGGCGGGCTGCAGGTCATGTTCGAGTACCAGACGGCGATCTCGGAGCTGACCGGGCTGCCGGTCTCCAACGCGTCCGTCTACGAGGGCCCGAGCGCGGTCGCGGCGGCCGGCTGGCTCGCCCACACGCACACGGGCAAGTCGAAGTTCCTCGTGTCCGACGGCCTGCACCCGCACTCGCGCGAGACGCTGGAGACGACCTCCGCGGGCTGGGGGACGACGATCGAGACGATCGCGCTCAAGGACGGGCTCACGGACCTGGAGCCGGTGGGGGACGACGTGGCGGCGGTGATCGTCGCGCAGCCGAACTTCTACGGGGCGATCGAGGACCTCGAGGCGCTCTCGGCGCTCAAGGGCGGCGCGCTGCTGATCGTGCAGTGCGACCCGCTGACGCTGGGCGTGCTGCGCCCGCCCGGGGACTTCGACGTCGACATCGCGGTCGGCGAGGGGCAGTCGCTCGGCAACCGGCTCGACTTCGGCGGCCCGTCGTTCGGCTTCTTCGCGGCGCGCCAGGAGTACATCCGGCGCATGCCGGGGCGGATCGCGGGGGAGACGACCGACGTCGACGGCCGCCGCGGCTTCGTGCTCACGCTGCAGACGCGCGAGCAGCACATCCGGCGCGAGAAGGCGACGCACAACATCTGCACGGCGCAGGCGCTCAACGCGCTGGCCGGGATGATCTACCTGAGCTGGCTCGGCCGCGAGGGGATCGTCGAGCTGGGCGAGCTGCTGGTCTCGCGCACCGAGTACGCGCGTTCGGTGCTGACCGCGATCGACGGCGTGAGCGCCTGGCACTCGCAGCCGGTCGTGCGCGAGTTCGCGCTGCGCGTGCCGAACGTGCACGCGGTCGTCGAGCGCTGCGCCGAGCGGGGCGTGAACCCGGGCCACCCCGTGGGGGACGACGTGCTGCTGGTGGCGATCACCGAGCAGCGGTCGAAGGCGGATATCGACAGATTGGCGTCGGTGCTCGAGGAGGCCCTGGCATGACCGCGTTGACCGAGCCGCTGCGGGCCGAGACCGACATGCAGCGCGACCGCGCGAAGACGATCTACGAGAAGTCCAAGCCGGGGCGGCGCGCGTTCGTCGCGCCGGAGCTCGACGTGCCGCGGCACGCGCTGCCGGAGCGGTTCCGCCGCACCGCGCCGCCGAAGCTGCCGGAGATCGCCGAGCCGGAGATCGTCCGCCACTACAACCGGCTGTCGAAGCGCAACTTCGACCTCGACACCGGCTTCTACCCGCTCGGGTCGTGCACGATGAAGCACAACCCGAAGCTGCACGAGCGCGTCGCGGCGCTGCCCGGCAACGCGCGCCTGCACCCGCTGCAGCACCCGAAGCGGGCGCAGGGCGCCCTGGAGCTGATGCACTCGCTGCAGGAGGCGCTGGGCGAGATCGCGGGGCTGCCGCACGTCTCGCTGCAGCCGAGCGCGGGGTCGCACGGCGAGCTGGCGGGCGTCCTGCTCACGCGCGCCTACCACGCCGACCGCGGGGACGTGCGCACCAAGATCCTCACGCCCGACACCGCGCACGGCACCAACCCGGCGACGGTGACGATGGGCGGCTACGAGGTCGTCAAGGTCGGCACCGACGAGCACGGCGGGGTCGATGTCGAGGACTTGCGGGCGAAGGCGGACTCGTCCGTCGCCTGCCTGATGCTCACCAACCCGAACACGCTCGGCGTGTTCGACCGCAACATCGAGGAGATCGCCCGGATCGTGCACGGCGTCGGCGCGACGCTGTACTACGACGGCGCGAACCTCAACGCGGTCATGGGCCGCACGCGGCCGGGCGACATGGGCTTCGACATCGTGCACTTCAACCTGCACAAGACGTTCACGCAGCCGCACGGCGGCGGCGGGCCGGGCGCGGGGCCAATCGCGGTGTCCGACCGCATCGAGCCGTACCTGCCGCGGCCGCAGGTCGTGCGCCGGGAGGACGGGTCCTTCGACCTCGACGACGACCGGCCGAAGTCGATCGGCCGCCTGCGCGGCTTCCAGGGCAACTACGGCGTGTTCGTGCGCTCGTACGCGTACATCCTCTCGCTCGGCGCCGACGGGCTGCAGGAGGCGTCGGAGACCGCGGTCCTGAACGCCAACTACCTGCTGGCGCGCCTGAAGCAGCTCGGCGTGACCGACCTGCTGCCGCCCGCCTACGACCGCATCTGCATGCACGAGTTCGTGCTCTCCGGCGCGCCGATGAAGCGCGAGCTGGGCCTGCGCACGCTCGATCTGGCCAAGCGGCTGCTCGACCACGGGTTCCACCCGCCGACGGTGTACTTCCCGCTGCTGGTCGAGGAGGCGCTGCTGATCGAGCCGACCGAGACCGAGACGCGCGAGACGCTGGACGCGTTCGCCGACGCGCTCGCGGAGATCCTGCGCGAAGGCGCCGAGGACCCGGAGATCGCCCGCAACGCGCCGTACTCGACGCCGGTCCGCCGCCTCGACGAGGCCGGAGCGGCGAAGCGCCCGATCATCCGCCAGCCGCTGTAGCCGATGGTCATCTTCTCCGGAATCCAGCCCACCGGGCGCAAGCACCTGGGCAACTACATCGGCGCGATCCTGCAGTACGTCGAAGGGCAGGATCGCGGCGAGCCGGCGATCTACTGCATCGTCGACCTGCACGCGACCACGGTCGCCTATGACCCCGCGGAGCTGCGCCGCCGCTCGCAGGACACGGCGGCGCTGCTGGTCGCCGCGGGGCTGGACCCCGCGCGGTGCGTGCTGTTCCGCCAGGGCGACGTGCCCGAGCACTCGGAGCTGACGTGGCTGCTGTCGAGCGTGATCCCGCTCGGCGTGCTCAACCGCATGCACCAGTTCCGCGACAAGTCCGTCGCCCAGCGCGAGATGGTCTCGTCCGGCCTGCTCTTCTACCCGGTCCTGATGGCGGCCGACGTGCTCGCCTACCGCGCGCACGAGGTGCCGGTGGGGGAGGATCAGCGCGAGCACATCGAGGTGATGCGCGACGCGGCGGAGACGTTCAACAAGCGCTTCGGCGAGACGCTCGTGGTGCCGCGGGGGAACATCCCGACGGTCGGCGCGCGCGTGCGCGACCTGCAGGAGCCGGAGCGCAAGATGTCCACGACGGGCGGCACGCCGCGCGGGCGGGTCTACGTGGACGAGGAGCCGGCGGCGATCATCAAGAAGTTCAAGAGCGCGCAGACGGACTCGGGGCGCGAGATCGTGCGCGGGGACGACAAGCCGGGGATCACGAACCTGATCGAGATCCTGGCCGTCGTCCGCGGTACGGCGCCGGCGGCGATCGAGCACGACTTCGAGGGCTCGGGGTACGGCGACTTCAAGCTTGCGGTGGGCGAGGAGGTCGCGGCCTGGCTGGCGCCGGTGCGCGAGCGCTATTTGGAGCTGCGCGAGGACACGGACGCGATCGAGGGCTTCCTGGCGGAAGGTGCGGCCAAGGCGCAGGCGATCGCCGCGCCGGTGCTCGCCGACGTGCGGGAGGCCATGGGCGTCGGGCCCGTCCGACGCGCCCCCTAGCCTGTCGGAGGTGCGGATCGCCCAGCTCGAGCTGGACCTCGACGTCTTCGCGGGACCTTTCGACCTGCTCCTCTCGCTGATCCTGCGGGAGGAGCTGGACCTGCTCGAAGTGGACCTGGCGGAGGTCGTGATCGCCTACCTGGACCACCTGGAGGCGCAGGACGAGCTCGACCTGGAGTCCGCGACTGAGTTCCTGGTGCTGATCGCGGCGCTGCTGGAGCTCAAGTCGCGGCTGATGCTGCCGGGCGAGGAGGTCGAGGAGCTGGACGAGCTCGCGCCCGCCGAGGCGGCCGAGGAGCTCGTCGAGCGGATGCTCCAGTACGCGCGCTTCCGGGGCGCGGGCGGGCACCTCGCGGAGCTGTTCGGGCACGGGCAGTCGTTTTTGTCGCGGTCGGCGCGGCTGCCGGAGGGGCTGCGGCAGGTGCCGCTGGCTTCGGCGTCCGCGGCGTACGACCCGGCGGTGCTGGGCGCCGCGCTCGGCGGGCTGCTGCGCGTCCCGGCGCCGATCGACCTCTCGCACATGGCGATGCCGCGGGTCACGGTCGGTGAGCGGCTGGCGGTGCTGCGCGCGCTGCTGCGGCGGGGGACGTTCAGCTTCGACGACGCGGTCCGGGACGCCGACCGCGTGACCGTGTGCGTGACCGTCTTCGCGCTGCTGGAGCTGTACAAGCGCGGCGAGGCGGCCTGGGAGCAGGACGAGCCCTTCGGAGAGATAACCGTGATGAAAAGGCAGGACATCCCCACCGCCCCGCCCCGATCATCCGACCTTAAGCGCGTGGAAGCGGCATGACGCTCGCGGCCCAGCTCGAGGCGCTGCTCTTCCTCGCGCCCGACCCGGTGACGGTCGAGGAGCTGGCGGACGCGCTGCAGGCGTCCGAGGAGGCGGTCGCGCAGGCCGCCAAGGCGCTCGAGGGCGAGCTGGAGGGCCGCGGGCTCGTGCTGCGGCGCGTCGCCGGCGGCCTCGCGCTCGCCTCGCATCCGGACGCGGAGGAGGCCGCGCGGCGGCTGCTCGCGCGCCCGCGCACGCCGGCGCTGACGCCGGCGCAGGCGGAGACGCTGGCGATCGTCGCGTACCTGCAGCCGGTGTCGCGCCCCGAGGTCGCGCGCATCCGCGGCGTCGCGTCGGAGTCGGCCACGTCCGCGCTCGTCGAGCGCGGCCTGATCGAGGAGGCCGGCCGCAGCCAGTTCGGCGCCGTCCTGTACCGCACGACGGCGCTGTTCCTGCGGCTGTTCGGCCTCGATTCGCCCGACGAGCTGCCCGATCTGGCGCAGTGGGACCCGTCGCCCGACGAGGCCAGCGCGCTGCGCGACCGCCTGCTCCGTGCCGGCGAGGCGCGCGGTGAGGCCGCGGCGGCGCGGTAGCGCGCGACCTCATTACATGCGAATGCGCAACTTCGTGGTCCGTCATGTTTTGCGAGGGGACGTGCGGAAACTGACGCTTGCGCTGATCGCGACCCTGGCCCTCGGCGGCCTGACCACTTACGGCCTGGCCAAGGCCCAGAACGCTCCTGCGGCATACGCCGTCTTCCCGGTGCCGGGAACCTTGACGGCGTCCGCGAAGACGCAGCTCAGCTTCCGCGGCGGACCGCCCGCGAGCATCGGCACGGTCACGGTGACCGGGTCGAGCAGCGGCGCCCACACCGGCACGCTCAAGCCGCACTCGGACGGGCTCGGCGCCAGCTTCGTCCCCGACAAGCCGTTCACGGCGGGCGAGAAGGTCACGGTCCGCAGCGGCGCGCACGCGGACTACTCGTTCATGATCGGCGCCGAGACGCGGCGCGCGCTGCGCCCCGTCGAGGACCCGGCCGTCGGCCGCGGCAGCGTCCAGTCCTACCGCACGCGCCCGGACCTCACGCCGCCCGCGGTCACGGTCACCACGAACAAGCCGGGCGTCGCGCCGGGCCTCGTCTTCCTCGCCCCGAAGGCGGGCCGCGGGCAGGACGGCCCGATGATCATCGACAACGCCGGCCGGCTCGTCTGGTTCAAGGCGATGAAGGGCAAGATCGCCGCCGACTTCCGCGTGCAGGCCTACCAGGGCAAGCCGGTGCTGACGTGGTGGGAGGGGCAGCTGTACGTCGGTGACGGCGACGGGGTCGGGCAGATCTACGACAGCTCGTACAAGCGGGTCGGCCAGGTGCGCGCCGGCAACGGGTACTCGTTCGACCTGCACGAGTTCACGATCACGCCGCGCAACACCGCGCTGGTGATCGCCTACGAGCGCTACAACCGCAGCCTGAAGGCGTGGCACGGCCCGTCGGAGGCCAAGATCGTCGACAACATCGTGCAGGAGATCGACCTCGCGACCGGCCTCGTGCTGTTCGAGTGGCACAGCTTCGGCAACGTCTCCCCGGACGAGTCCGGCATCCCCGTGCCCAAGAACAAGGGCTCGGAGTGGGAGTACTTCCACGCCAACGCGGTCGACCTCGACAACGACGGCAACTACCTCGTCTCCGCCCGCAACACCTCGGCCGTCTACAAGATCGACCGCACGACCGGCAAGATCCTCTGGCGCCTCGGCGGCAAGAAGTCCGACTTCAAGCTCGGCCCGGGCGTGCGCTTCGACTGGCAGCACAGCATCCGCGCCCAGCCGGACGGGACCTACAAGCTCTACGACAACTCGGCCGCGCCCGCGGTGCGCAAGTCCTCGCGCGTGCTCACCATCAAGCTCGACACGGACGCGAAGACCGCGACGCTGGTGAGCGCGTTCAAGCACCCGCGCGGGCTGCTGTCGGCCAGCCAGGGCAACGTCGAGCGGCTGCCGAACGGGAACGTCTTCGTCGGCTGGGGCTCGCAGCGCTGGTTCACCGAGTTCAGCCCGTCCGGCCAGGTGCTGTTCGACGGCCGCCTCGCGCGCGGCAACGACAACTACCGCGCGTTCCGTTACGAGTGGACCGGCCGCCCGGCGCAGCCGCCGAAGCTGATCGCGAGCACGTCCGGGGGGACCGTGTCCGCCCGCGTGAGCTGGAACGGCGCGACCGGCGTCGCCCGCTGGGAGCTGCTGGCGGGTGCCGACGCGAACTCGCTGGCGCCGATCGCCTCGGCGCCGTCGGCGGGCTTCGAGACCGCGCTGCAGGGCGCCACGAGCGCGGCGGTGGTCGCCGCGCGGGCGTACGACGCATCCGGACAGGTGCTCGGCACGAGCACCCCGGTGCGCCCGACGTCGTCCTGATGCGGCTGCCGGCAGCGGCGAGCGGCGCGGTCGCGCCGCTCGCCGCGGCGTTGGCGTGCGCCGCGACGGCGGACGCGGCGACCCCCGCGGCGGGCGTGATGTCGGCAGCGGCGCCCTCCGCGGGCGCCCCGGTGCCTGCGGCCGCCACCCCCGCGCGGCCCGTCGCGTACCCCTCGCCGGGCACGACCACGGCGAACCCGCGCACGCAGATCAGCTTCCGCGGCGTCGCGCCGCGCGCGATCGGCGCCGTCCGCGTGACCGGCTCGCGCAGCGGCACGCACTCGGGCACGCTCAAGCCGCACTCCGACGGCCGCGGCGCGAGCTTCGTCCCGGCGCGGCCGTTCCGCGCCGGCGAGCGCGTCCGCGTCAGCTCGCGCGCCGTCACGTACGCCTTCTCGATCGGCCGCCGCCCGCCGCCGGCCAAGCTGCCGCCGACCGAGGCGCCGGACGTCGGCCGCGGCGCCGTCCAGCGGTTCGTGACCCGCCCCGACCTCGTCCCGCCCGCGCTCACCGTCACCACCAGCACGCCGGGCACCGCGCCGGGCCTCGTCTTCGTCGCCCCGAAGGCGGGCCGCGGCCAGGACGGCCCGATGATCGTGGACGACAACGGGCACATCGTCTGGTTCAAGCCGATCGCCGGCGGCGAGCTGGCGACCGACTTCCGCGTCCAGACCTACCAGGGCGAGCCCGTGCTGACCTGGTGGCAGGGCCGGCTGTCCGGCGGCCACGGCCAGGGCGAGGGCGTGATCTACGACACGCGCTACCGTCCGGTCCGCCGCGTCCGCGCCGGCAACGGCTACCACGCCGACGAGCACGAGCTCGTCATCACGCCCCAGAACACGGCGCTGGTGATCGCGTACGACCCGGTCGAGCGCGACCTCTCCAGCGTCCACGGCCGCGGACGCGTCGTCGACGCGGTCATCCAGGAGATCGACATCCCCACCGGCCTGGTGCTGTTCGAGTGGCACAGCCTCGGGAACATCGGGTTCGACGAGTCACACCGCCCGGTGCCCGAGCACGGCGGCACGTGGGACTACGTGCACCCGAACTCGGTCGCGCTCGATGCCGACGGCGACTTCGTCCTCTCCGCCCGCCTCACGTCCGCGGTCTACAAGATCGACCGGGCCACCGGCAGGATCGTCTGGCGCCTGGGCGGCACCAAGTCCGACTTCAAGTTCGGCCCGGGCGCCCGCTTCGACTACCAGCACGACGCGCGCCCGCAGCCGGACGGCACGCTGACCCTGTTCGACAACAGCCGGCGCGGCGTCCGCACCAGGTCACGCGCGCTCACGCTCCGGCTCGACGGCGGCACCGCCACGCTCGTGTCCGCGCTCACGCACCCGCTCGGCGTGCTGTCCGCGACCCAGGGCAGCACGCAGCGCCTCCCGAACGGCGGCACGTTCGCCGGCTGGGGCTCGCAGCGCTACTTCACCGAGCACGACGCGGCCGGAGCCGTGGTCTTCGCCGGCGCCTTCGCCCGCGGCAACGACACCTACCGCGCCTACCGGTTCCCGTGGGACGGCCGTCCGGTGACTCCGCCGACGCTCACCGCCACCCGCGCGAGGGACCGCGTGCACGCGCGGATGAGCTGGAACGGCGCGACCGGCGTCGCCGGCTGGGAGCTGTGGGCCGGCCCGTCGCCGACCGCGCTCGCGCGCGTCAAGGGCGCGCCGCGCGCCGGCTTCGAGACCGCGATCTCGGCTTTGACCGGCGAGCCGTACGTGGCGGTCAAGGCGCTCGACGCCGCCGGCGCCGTCCTGGGGGTGAGCGCGCCGTTGCAGCCGGCGAAAAATATGTCCGCGCGCTGACTGCTCTGGGTCCCCGCAGCACTGCTCGCGATATACAGCGCCCGCATGCGCGAGCGAGCCAGCACCGAATCCGTGGCGCTGCTCTGCCTGGACATCGCCGGCCGCCGCTGGGCGCTCCCGCTCGACGCGGTGGACCGCGTCGTCGCGATGGTCGCCATCGAGCCGCTGCCCGGCGCCCCCACGGGCGTGTGCGGCGCGGTCAACGTGCACGGCGAGATCGTGCCCGTGCTCGACCTCGACACGCGGCTCGGCCATCCGCCGCGCGAGCACCGTCCCGAGGAGGCGCTGGTGCTCGCGCGCACGCGCGGCGGCCTGCTCGCGCTGCCGGCCGACGACGTGACCGGCGTGATCGAGGTGGACGCCGGGGCGATCAGCCCGCCGCCTCCGCATGTTCCGGCGCCGCTGGCGGGCCTCGCGGCGCTGCCGGAGGGCGTCCTGCTCGTCTCCGACCTCGACGCGGCGCTCGCCGGATGATCGAGGCCGCCAGAGCGCTGATCGCCGACCGGCTCGGGCTCGACTTCCCGGCCCGGCGCGGCGACGACCTCCAGCGCGCGCTGACCGTCGTCGCCGGCGCGGGCCGCGAAGCGGGGCTCGTCGCCGCGCTGCAGGACCCGCACGACCGGCGCTGGCCCACGCTGATCCACGCGCTGACCGTGCGCGAGAGCTACTTCTTCCGCGACGCGCCGCTGTTCGAGCGCATCCTGCACGAGCTGGTCGAGCGCCGCCGCGCCGAGGGCGACCTGCGGCTGACCGTCTGGAGCGCGGGCTGCGCCACGGGCGAGGAGCCGTACTCGCTGGCGATGCTGCTCGATCGCCTGCTGGGGGACGTCGCGGCGTGGCAGGTTGCGATCCTGGCCACGGACGTCGACGTCGCCGCGCTCGAGACGGCGGCCCGCGGCGCCTACACGGAGTGGGCGCTGCGCGCGACGCCGGCCTGGGCCCGCGCGCGCTACTTCGACGAGCGGCTGACGCTCGCGCGCCGGATTCGCGAGCGCGTCACGTTCGTGCCGCTGAACCTGGCGGCGGATCCGTACCTCGGTGCCTTCGACCTGATCGTCTGCCGCAACGTGCTCATGTACTTCACCGAACGCGCGCGCCGCGCGACCGTCGAACGGCTGGCGGCCGCCGTGTCGCCCGGCGGGCGGCTGGCGCTGAGCCCGCTGGACGTGACGATCGAGCCGGCCGGGTTCGAGACGATCGACGACGGCCGTGTGCTCCGCCGCCGGGCGGAGGAGCTCGTCGCGTGAAGCTCGACTGGGCGCTGGCGCACGAGCGGCTCGAACGCGCGCGGCGGGCCCTCGGCGCGCCCGAGGACGAGCGCGCCGTGCTCGAGCGCCGCGCACGGGCGCTGGCCGCGCCGCCGCCGCCCCCGGACGAGCGCGCGTGGCACGACGTGGTCGTCTTCACGCTCGGCGGCGAGCGGTTCGCCGCGCCGGCCGACCAGGTGCTCGAAGCGGTGCCGCTGGGCGTCCCGACGCCGCTGCCCGGCGCGCCCGCGCACGTGCTCGGCGTGATCAACCACCGCGGCCGCGTGCTCGGCGTCTTCGACCTGCGCGAGCGGCCGGGCGGCGAGCTCACGCACGCGGTCGCCGTCGCGGCGGGCGGCATGACGTTCGCGATCGCCGCCGAGGACGTGGAGGAGGCCAGCCGCGAGCGCGTCGGCGAGCGCGAGCTGACCCTGTTGGACCTGGAGGCGCTGGCCGCGGACCCGCGGCTGCGAATCGACGAGGAGGCACGATGACACGGTGGACCATCGGCCAGAGGATCGCCGCCGGCTACGCCGTGCTGATCGTGCTGCTGCTCGCGCTGGCGGTGGTCGGGACGCTCGCGCTGCGCTCCTCGCGCTCGCAGTTCCACGCGGCGCTGAACACGGTCGAGTCACGCGCGATCCGCGGCACCGACTCGCTCCAGGGCATGGACGCCGCGTCGGTCGCGTTCCTGAGCTACCTGCTGCGCGGCAGCGCGAGCGCGGTCGACACGATGAACGACCGCTTCACCGCCGCCCGCGTGGCGACGGTCGCGCTGCGCGACTCGAGCACCACGCCCGCCCAGGTCGCGGGCTGGACGGACGCCGTCCGCCAGCTCGACGCCTGGAACAGCGCGGCCCAGCGGGCGATCACGGCCAAGCGCCGCGACGACGACGCCGAGGCGCAGCGGATCTACAACGACGACGTGATCCCGGTGCGCCAGTCCGAGCGCGACCTCGTGACCGGGCTGGTCACGTCCGAGCGCCGGCGGGCGAGCGACATCGCGTCGTCGGCCACGGACTCCGCGCTGCGGTCGACCTGGCTGCTGGTCGGCGGGTCGATCGCCGCGGTCCTGTTCGGGATCCTGGTCGCCTGGGGGCTCTCGCGCGCGGTCACGCGCCACCTGCGCGACGCGGTCGCGACGCTGGCCGAGGCGTCGAGCGGGATCCTGGCCGCGACCGCGCAGCAGGCCAGCGGCGCGGCCGAGGAGGAGACCGCGATCCACCAGACCACGACGACCGCCGACGAGGTCCGCCAGACGGTCGCGCTGACCACCGAGAAGGCGCGGATCGTGGCCCGCGACGCGCGGGAAACCGCTGATATCTCGAGGGATGGCCGCCACGCGGTGGACGAGAGCGTGCGCGGCAGCCAGCAGTCGCGGGCGCAGATCGAGGTGCTGGCCGAGCGGATCCTGGCGCTCAGCGAGCAGGCGCAGGCGATCGCGGAGATCGTGCGGACCGTCAACGGGCTGGCCGAGCAGACGAACCTGCTGTCGGTCAACGCCGGCATCGAGGCGGCCAAGGCCGGCGAGGCCGGGCGCGGATTCGCGGTCGTCGCGGGCGAGGTCAAGTCGCTGGCCGAGCAGTCGCGGCGGGCGACCGCGCAGATCCGCGAGATCCTCGGCGAGATCCAGTCCGCGACCGAGGCCGCGGTGACGGCCGCCGAACAGAGCGTGCGCGCGTCGGAGGCCGGGGAGCAGATCACCAGCGCGGCGGGCGACGCGATCAGCATGCTCGGCGAGCGGCTCGCGTCGTCGGCCGACTCGGCGCAGCAGATCCTCGCGTCGGCGCAGCAGCAGCTGACCGGCATCGACCAGGTCGCGCTGGCGATGCAGAACATCCGCGAGGCGTCGACGCAGAACATGGCGTCGACGCGGCAGGTGGAGCAGGCCGCGCGCGAGCTGGACGAGCTCGCGCGGCGGTTGACGGACCTGGTCGCCCCGTCGCGGCCCGCGCTCGCCGGGGCCAATGGCCGGGCGTGACGCGGACCTGAGGGCACGGCTGCTCGCGACGTTCCAGGTCGAAGCGGCCGAGCACTTGGCCGCGCTGCGTGCGCACCTGATCGAGCTGTCCGGGCGCGAGCTGGTCGAGACCACCTTCCGCGAGCTGCACACGCTCAAGGGCGCCGCGCGCTCGGTCGGGCGGCGCGACGTCGAGCGCGTGTGTGCGGCGGCCGAGGCGCTGCTGAGCGCGCACTCGCGGGCCGGGACCGTGCCGAGCGAGGACGTCGTCGCGCTGCTGGAGGAGGCGGTCGCCGCCGTCGCCGCGCTCCTGGCCGGCGACCCGGCGCCCCCGGCGCTCGTCGAGCGCCTGCAGCGCGAGGCGACCGCGGCGTCCTCGCCGCCCGCCGCCCCGTCGCCCGCGGCGGCGTCCTCGCCGCCCGCCGCCGCGCCGCCCCGCGCCGCCGCCCCGCCGCCGCTCGCGCCCGCGTCGCCGCCCGTCGCCGCCCCGCCGCCGCCCACCGCGCCCGCCGCCCTCGCGACGCCGCCCGCGCCCACTCCCCGCGCGGACACGATCCGGGTCGCCACGGAGGACCTCGACGAGCTCCTCCGGCGCGGCGAGGAGCTGCTCGCGCTCAAGCTCACCGCCGACGCCTGGGTCGCCCGCGCCGACGCGCTGCAACAGCGCCTGCGCCACTCCGCCGCCGAGCCCGAGGCGCGCGCGCTCGCCAACGGGCTCCGCCACGACCGCCGCGTGCTCGCGACCGCCGTCGACGGCCTGCTCGAACAGGCGCGGCGCGTGCGCATGATGCCCGCCTCCAGCGCGCTCGACGTGCTCGGCCCGATGGCGCGCGACCTCGCCCGCGCGCAGGGCAAGCGCGTGCGCTGGTCCGCCGCCGGCGGCGACGTGCTCGCCGACCGCCGCGTCCTCGAAGCGATCAAGGACCCGCTGCTGCACATGGTCCGCAACGCGGTCGACCACGGGCTCGAGCCGCCCGCCGAGCGCGCCGCCGCCGGCAAGCCGGACACGGGCACGATCGCGGTCAGCGTCGAGCTGCGGGAAGGCGGCCGGCTGGAGATCGCCCTCACCGACGACGGCCGCGGCATCGACGCCGAGCGCGTCCGCGCCGCCGCGCCCCACGCCGAGGACCCGCTCGCCGCCGTCTTCCGCTCAGGCGTCAGCACCAGCGCCGCGATCACCGACGTGTCCGGCCACGGGCTCGGGCTGGCGATCGTCAAGGAGCAGGTCGAGCGCCTCGGCGGCACCGTCGTCCTCGAGAGCCGCCCGCGGGCGGGGACGACCGTACGGTTGACCGTCCCGCAGACGATCGCGACGTTCCGCGGGCTGCTCGTCAGCGCCGGCGGCCAGCGCTTCCTGCTGCCGCTGGACGCGGTCGAGCGCGTGACCGCGGCCGGCGAGGCCGACCGCCTGCCGCGCGCCGAGCTGGCCGCGCTGCTCGGCCTCGAGCCCGGCACCGGCGAGTGGCGCGCGTGCGCGATCGTGACCGCGGGCGCCGAGCGCGCCGGGCTGATCGTCGACGACGTGCTGGGCGACCGCGAGGTGCTGGTCAAGGAGCTCGAGCCGCCGCTGATCCGGGTCCGCCACGTCGCCGCCGCCGGGCTGCTCGGCGCCGGCGAGCTCGTGCTCGTCCTGCGCCCCGCCGACCTGCTGGCGGCGATCGGCGCCGCGCCTGAGCCGCCCTGGGTCCTCGTCGTCGACGACGCCGCCACGACCCGCGCGATGGAGCGCGGCCTGCTCGAGCTGGCCGGCTACCGCGTGCGCGTCGCCGAGGACGGGGAGGAGGCGTGGGCCGCGCTCAAGAACGGTCGCTTCGACCTCGTGATCTCCGACGTCGACATGCCGCGCCTGAACGGTGTCCAGCTGACCGAGCGCATCCGCGCCGACGACGCGCTCGCCGACCTCCCGGTCGTGCTGGTCAGCGCGCTCGACGACGAGCGCCGCGGCCTCGACGCCGGCGCGAACGCGTACGTGGTCAAGTCCAGCCTCGAGCAGACCGACCTGCTCGAGATCATCCGGCGGCTCGGCGTCGGATGATCCGGGTGCTGATCGCGGAGGACTCGGCCGTCACGCGCGAGTACCTGGAGTGGATCCTCGGGCAGGACCCCGAGCTCGAGGTCGCGGGCGTCGCGCACGACGGCGAGCAGGCGCTCGCGCTCGCCGAGCGGCTCCGCCCGGACGTGATCCTGATGGACGTCCACATGCCGGTGCTCGACGGCTTCGACGCGACCCGGCTGATCATGGAGCGCGTCCCGACCCCGATCGTGATGGCCACGGCCAGCACCAGCCGCGCGTTCCAGGCGCTCGAGGCGGGTGCGCTCGTCCTGCTCGAGAAGCCGGGCGCGCCGTGGGAGGAGGGCAGCGCGGCCGCGGCCGACGAGCTGGTCCGCACGGTCAAGCTGATGGCCGAGGTCAAGGTCGTCCGCCGCTGGGCGCCGCGCGGCAACGGCGCCCGCCGCCCGGCGCGCCTGGGCACGCCGCGCGTCGTCGCGGTCGGCGCGTCGACCGGCGGCCCGCAGGTGGTCTCCGCGATCCTGGGCGCGCTGCCGCGCCCGCTCGGCGTCCCGCTGCTGCTCGTCCAGCACATGTCGTACGGCTTCATCGACGGCTTCGTCGACTGGCTGGACTCGCGCGTGCCGGTGCCGGTCCGGGTCGCGAGCCCCGAGGTGCCGCTGACGCCCGGCACCGTGCACGTCGCCGGCGGCGGCCAGCACCTCACGCTCACGCGCGATGGCCACGTCACGCTCGACGACGGCCCGGCGGTGAACGGGTTCCGCCCGTCGATCTCGCGCCTGTTCGACTCCGTCGCCGACGTCTACGGGCCCGATGCGGTCGGCGTCCTGCTGACCGGGATGGGCCGCGACGGCGCGGACGGCCTGCGCCGGATGCGCGACGCGGGCGCGCTGACGATCGCGCAGGACGCGGAGTCCAGTGTCGTGTTCGGCATGCCGGGCGAGGCGGTGCGGCTGGACGCGGCCGCCGAGGTGCTCCCGCCGCCCGCGATCGTCGACACGTTGCGGAGGCTGGCATGAGCGACATCCTGGTCGTCGAGGACAGCCGCACGCAGGCCGAGCAGCTGGTCCACCTGCTGCGCGAGGCGGGCCACGAGGTGCGCGCCGCGGGCGACGGGATCCAGGCGCTCGCGTTGGCGCGCAAGCGGCCGCCGGGCCTGGTACTGACGGACGTCGTGATGCCGCGCATGGACGGCTACGAGCTGTGCCGCATCATCAAGGCCGACCCGGAGCTCAGCCGCACGCCCGTGATCCTGCTCACGTCCCTGTCGAGCCCGCAGGACGTGACCGACGGCCTGGCCTGCGGGGCGGACAACTTCGTGCGCAAGCCGTACGAGCCGGCGTCGCTGCTGGCGCGCGTGTCGCGCGCGCTGGTCGACCGCGTGCCGGCGCCGGTCGGCGCCGCGCCCGAGCGCGTGCTGGACTTCCTGTTCTCGACGTTCGAGGAGACCGTCCACCTCGACGGCGAGCTGACGCGCTCCTACCGGTCGCTGGACCTGCTGTACCGGCTCGGCGAGGGCCTCAACCGCTGCGTCAACGAGCGCGAGGTGGTGCTGGAGACGCTCGCCCGCGCGCAGGAGCTGCCGGACGTGCACGGCGCGTGGATCGAGATGGCGGGCGAGCGCCTCGCGGGCGCGGCCGGGTCCTGCGCGGGCATCGACCGGCTCGCGGACGCGCCGCGCGCGGACTTCGGCATCGCGCTGCAGAGCGGGCACCACGTGCTCGGCGTCCTGCAGCTGGTCGGCCCGGACGAGCGGCTGCTCGACGACGACGAGCTGCGCACGCTGGAGACGTTCGGCACGCAGGTCGGCACCGCGCTCGAGCGCGTGCTGCTCCAGCAGCACCTCGAGCGCCGCGTGCGCGAGCGCACGTCCGAGCTGTCGGCGGAGGTCGCGGCGCGCCTGCGCGCCGAGGAGGCGCTGCGGGCGATGGCGGCGATCGTCGAGTCGGCGGACGACGCGATGGTGCGGCTCGGGCCGGACGGGCGGATCGAGACCTGGAACCGCGCCGCCGCCCGCCTGTACGGCTACGTCGCCGACGAGGCGGTCGGCAGCTCGATCGAGCTGGTGGTCGCGCCCGAGCACGTGCGCGAGACGCGCGAGATGGTCGGCCGCGCCGCCTGGGGCGAGTCGATCCAGGGTCACGAGACCGTGCGGCTGCGCCGCGACGGCGCCGAGGTCGAGGTCAGCCTCACGCTCTCGCCCGTGCGCGACGCGGACGGCGCGATCGTCGCCGTGGCCGAGATCGCGCGCGACATCACCGCCCGCCGCGAGCTGGAGCGCGCCCTGCTGCAGTCGCAGAAGCTCGAGTCGGTCGGGCGCCTGGCCGGCGGCATCGCGCACGACTTCAACAACCTGCTCACGGGCGTGATCGGCTTCTCGGAGCTGGCGCTCGCGCGGATGGGACCGGACGACCCGATGCGCACGCTGGTGGAGGAGGCGCGGCGGGCGGGCGAGCGCGCGACCGAGCTGACGCAGCGGCTGCTCGCGTTCGGGCGCCGCCAGACGCTGCGGCCGCGGCCGCTGGACCTCAACGCGGTGGTCGGCGGGCTCGAGCCGCTGCTGGCGCGGCTGATCGGCGCGCAGGTCGAGCTGGTGTTCGAGCTGGCCGGCGAGCCGTGCCCGCTGGTCGCCGACCGCGGGCAGCTCGAGCAGGTCGTTATGAACCTGGCGATCAACGCCCGCGACGCGATGGACGGGCGCGGGCGGCTGACGATCGCGGTTGGCGCCGAGCCGGACGCGGTGCGGCTCGCGGTCACCGACACCGGCACGGGCATGGACGCCGAGACCCGCGCGCAGATCTTCGAGCCGTTCTTCACCACCAAGCCCGAGGGCAAGGGGACGGGGCTCGGGCTCTCGACCGTGTTCGGGATCGTCCAGCAGAGCGGCGGCACGATCGCGGTCGAGAGCGCGGTCGGCCGCGGCACCACGTTCGTGATCCGGCTGCCGCGCGGCGGGGACGTCGCCGCGGCGGCCGCGGAGCCCCGCGCGAAGGCGGTCGCCGCCCGCGGGACCGGGCGCGTGCTGGTGGTCGAAGACGACGAGTCGGTGCGCGCGCTGCTGCGCGGGGTGCTGGTCAGCGCGGGCTACGACGTCCGGCTCGCGGCCGACCCGGCGGAGGCGCTCGCGGGCCCGGACGCCGATCTGGTGATCACCGACATGCTGATGCCGGGCATGAACGGCCGCGAGCTGGCGGAGCGGCTGCTGGACCGCGCTCCCGGCGTGCGCGTGCTGTTCATCTCGGGCTACACGGGCGAGGATCTGGCACTGGACGACGGCGTCCGCTTCCTGCCGAAGCCGTTCACGCCGAGCGAGCTGCTCGAACAGGTGCGGGCGATCCTCGACGACGCCTAGAATCTGTCGGAGTGGACGAACGTAATTGGCGACTCGACGGCGTCGGTCCGCCGCATGTGCCACGCCGCCGGATGCCGTCTTTCCTGGACCTGCCGGAGCGGACGGGCAAGCCGCGGCGGTTCGGGATCACGCACGTGATCGATCGCGGGATCTCCCCGCTGGCGCTGGAGTCGCTGCTCGTCACCGCCGGCGAGCACATCGACATGATCAAGCTCGGCTGGGGCACCGCGTACGTGACCGGCGCGGTCGCGGACAAGGTGGCGATCTGCCGGGACGCGGGGATCGCCGTGTGCCCGGGCGGGACGCTGCTGGAGATCGCGGCGAGCCAGGGACGCATCGACCGCTACGTCGAGTGGCTGCACGAGCTGGGGATCGACCACGTCGAGGTCTCCAACGGCTCGCTGCCGCTGGAGCGTTCCCGCAAGGCGGAGCTGATCGCGTCGCTGGCGCGCGAGTTCACCGTGATCGCGGAGGTCGGGTCCAAGACCGGGGTGGACCCGGTCGCCGACGACTGGTGCACGGAGATGCTGAGCGACCTGGCGGCCGGCGCGGCGCTGGTGATCGCCGAGGGGCGCGAGAGCGGGACCGTCGGGCTGTTCGACGCGACCGGCGCCGTGCACGGCGACCTGGTCGACGCGATCCTGCACGCGGTCGGTCAGCAGACCGTGATCTTCGAAGCGCCGCAGCGCGCGCAGCAGGCGTGGCTGCTGCGGCGCGTGGGGCCGAACGCGAACCTGGGGAACATCGGCGTCGAGGACGTGATCGCGCTGGAGACGCTGCGGCTCGGCCTGCGGTTCGACACGCTCGACCTGCTGCCTCAGCGCACGGCGCGCTGAAGCAGCTCGCGCTCGGCCGCGGCGAGGTCGTCGCGGCGCGTGCGGTTGAGCGCCGCGGCCGCCTCGATCGCGCGCCGCGTCGCGTCGAGCATCGCGTCCATGGGTGCGGGGGCGGCGCCGCCGAGGGTGGTGCGGGTGGCCAGCGTCTCGTCGAGGTCGAGCTCGATCGGCGCGTGCGCCGCGATCGCGCGGCCGACCTCGCGGTACGCGGAGCGGTAGTCGAGGCCGGTCTCGAGGCTGATCAGCTCGGCCTGGTCGGCGGCGAGCACCTCGGGGTGCTCCTCCAGCGCGCGCCGGCAGGCGGCGCGGTCGATCGTCAGGCTCTCCGCGGTCGCCGCCGCGAGGTCGAGCAGCTTCGCCGCGCGCTCGACGGTCCCCGCGACCTCGCCGTACGCGTACAGCAGGTTGTCCGTGCGGCCGGACGGCGTGCGCTGCGTGGCCAGGACGCCGGTCGCGCGGCCGAGCAGCGTGCTCGCGCCGCCGCGGATGACGACGAGCGCGTACGGGTTGCGCTTCTGTGGCATCAGGGCGCTGGCGCGGCAGAGCGCGTCCCCGATGCGCAGGAGGTGGAACTCGTCGCTGCCGTAGATCTCGACGTCCTCGGCGAAGCGGCTGGCGGTCGTCGCGGCGGTCGCGGCGTGCCAGGCGGCTTCGGTGAACGGGTCGGTCTGCCACATCGCGTCGCGCGTGTGGGGGATGGGGGCGGCGAAGCCGAGGGCGGCGGCGAGCTGGGCGCGGTCGAGTGCGAAGCGCGAGCCGTTGACGCCGCCGGCGCCGGCCGGGCTGCGGTTGGTGTGCGCGAAGTCGTCGGCGGTGCGGGCCGCGTCGCGGATCGCCGGGTACGCGTGCGAGAGCAGCCAGTGGCCGGCGGTCGTCGGCTGGGCGGCCTGCAGGTACGTGTAGTCGGGCATCGGCGTGTCGCGCTCGTCGGCGGCCCGGGTGACGAGCGCGTGCGCGAAGCGCAGCGTGGCCTGCTCGAGGTCGAGCAGGCGGTCGCGGAGGGCGATCCGGAACGCGATCCGCCCCGCTTCCCGGCGCGGACGGCCCGCGTTGAGCCAGCCGGCGGCGGTGCCGATCCGCTCCTCGAGCGCGCGCTCGCGGACGTTGACGAGGTCGCCGTAGCGGGGGTCCGCGACGTCCGGGTCGGCGTCGAGGAGGTCCTTGAGCGCAGCTTTGAGCGCGGTGGCGTCCTCGCGCGGGATCGCCTGGGCGTGCTCGAGCGCGAGCACGTGCGCGAGGTCGGAGAGCCCCAGCCCGCGGTGCAGCAGCCGCGCGTCGTCGAGCTCGAGCTCGTACCCGGCGGCCACGAGCTCCGGCGCGGGCCCGCTCCGCACCCGCGCCTCTGCGCCCAGGTAGCCGGGGGGAGGCGCCGCCGCGCCGCCGCCGCCCGCCCGCGCCGACCCGCCGCCCGCCGCGTCGCCGCCGCGCGCCTGGCCGCCGTCCGCCGCGTCGCCGCCGCGCGCCTCGTCGCCGCTCACCGTGTCGCCCGCACGCGCCTGGCCGCCGCCCGCCGCGTCGCCCGCGCGCGCCTCGCCGCCGCTCACCGCGCGCGTCCCCGCGCGACGACGGCGTCCACGATCGCTCCCGCGGCGCCCAGCGCGCGCTCGGGGCGCAGGAGCGCGGCCAGCTCGTCGCCCGGCAACGCCGCCGCGATCTCGGCGTCCGCCGCCAGCGCCGCTTCGAGCGTCACCCCCGCCTCCTGCCCGGCCAGCGCGGCCCGGTGGACGAGCTCGTGCGCGCGGTGCTTGCCGACGCACGCCGCGAGCGCGAGCATCGCCGGCTCGGCGAGCACGTAGCCGCGCTGCGCGTTGAGGTTCGCGCGCATGCGGTCCGCGTCCACGCGCAGGCCCTCGACCAGCTCGCGGCCCAGCGCCAGCGCGGTCGCCGCCGCCGCGGACGCCTGCGGGACCAGCGCCCACTCGGTCTTCCAGGCCGCGCCGTCGCGCTCGTGCTCGCCGACGAGCCCTTCGAGCGCGAGCCCGGCGTGCGCGCGCACGACCCGCGCGAGCGTCCACAGGTGCTCGGAGCGCTCCGGGTTGCGTTTCTGCGGCATCGTGATGCTGCCGACCACGCCCGCGGTCGGCGCTTCGGAGACCTCGCCGATCTCGGCCCGCTGGAGGTTGTAGACCTCGTTGCCGAGCTTCGCGAGCGTGCCGGTGATCAGCGCGAGCAGCGTCGCGTACTCGGCGACGCGGTCGCGCGCGGTCAGCCAGCTCACGTCCGGGACGCCCAGGCCGAGCCGTGCCAGCAGCCGCCGCTGCAGTTCCGGGCCGTCCTCGCCCCACGCCGAGAGCGTGCCGACCGCGCCGGCGAGCTGGCCGACCGCGAGCCGCGGCTCGGCCTCGTCCACCCGGTCGAGATGCCGGCGCACCTCCGCGGCCCAGACCGCGGCCTTGAAGCCGAACGTGATCGGCAGCCCCGGTTGGCCGTGCGTGCGGCCGAGCATCACCGTGTCGCGGTGGCGCTCCGCCAGATCCAGCAGCGCCGCCTCGACCGCGCGCAGCTCCCGGCGCGCGA
Organism: Solirubrobacter sp.; assembly: GCA_035555675.1. GTDB lineage: Bacteria > Actinomycetota > Thermoleophilia > Solirubrobacterales > Solirubrobacteraceae > Solirubrobacter. The sequence continues at coordinate 25,068 of DATMGH010000067.1, forward strand.
TCCCCAGCACGTCGCGCATCACCAGCCCGAACCACGTGTCGGTCACGTCCTGCACGGTCGCGCCGTAGTAGATCCACTCGGCCGCCTCAGGCCCGAGGCCGCGGCGCAGGACGCGGATCAGGCCGAGCGTCGAGTGCCCGCTGGCGCGCGTCTCCTCCCCGACGGCCGCGAGGTCCACGTCGCCGTCGAGCCGCGCCAGCTCCTCCGCGGCGCCAGCCGGGATGACGCCCAGCTCGCCCTGGACGGCCGCCAGCGCGGCGATGATCCGCACCCACGCACGCGTGCGTCCCGCGTCGCCGAGCAGCGCGCGGGTCTCGTCCGTCGCCCACAGGTGCCCGTAGATCGCCGAGTCGGCGAGGTCGATCCCGCTCACGCCGCCAATCCTTTCAGCGCCTCCCGGACTTCCTCCAGCGACGCGCCCCACGGCACGATTGTGCGCGCGCCGTCGCGCTCGACGCCGCGCTCGCGCAGGCAGCACTTGAGCAGCGTCGGCCGCGGGTCGTGGTCGCGCAGGAGCGGGCAGAAGTCGACGCGGGCGGCGGGCTCGCGGCCGTACAGCGCGTGGTGGATCTGGCGCGAGCGCTCGCAGCCCACCAGCGTCCAGTCGGCCGCTGCGGGCGGCCCGGCGTCGAGGAAGTCCACGCGCGCGTCGAGGTCCAGCCCCGCGCAGCGGCACGGGAACAGGTAGTGGCCGGCGGGGTGCGACAGCGCCAGCTCGCGCAGGTCGATCGCGACGAAGTCCAGCGCGACCGGCGGGAGGTCCTCGTCGAAGTCGAGCACGTTCTGCGCCATGTCGAGCAGCTTCGGCGGGTACGGCGGGACGACCTCGACCACGCGGATGTGGACCGGCGCGGGCGCGTAGATGAAGTTGACGTGCTGGTAGCGGCCCTCGACGACGGTCACGAGCGCGCCCGGGTCCGCCACGCGTGCGATCTGGCTCGCGTTGCCGGTGTCCACCGTGGGCGCGCGCACGAACGCGACGTCCTCCGGGCCCGCCAGGACGCGCGCGTCGCGCACGTCGGTGAGGATGCCGTCGCCGTCCGCGCGCTCGAGCTGCACGATCGCGCGCTTGTCGCCGTGCACCGCGACGATGAACTCGGTCCGCCGGTACACGCGCCGCGAGCGGACGTGGGACAGCAGCGCGTCCGGCGCCAGCGAGGGCACCTCCTGCACGCTGACGCCGCGGTACGGGCGGGTGATGAAGTTGGGCTCGAGGTCCTTCACGAGCACGCTCCGGCGGCCATGCCCCACAGGATCGCGTGTCCGGAGCTCGCGCCCCAGCGCGACAGCCCGCGCGCCCGCCGCCGTGCGGCGTCCGCGTCGCCGCCGCGCACCGCCCGGAGCACCGCCGCCGCGGCCTCCGGCAGCTCACCGCGCACCGCGCAGCGCAGGTACGCGAGGCCGAGGGGGGAGCAGCGCTCGGCGATCAGCGTGCCTTCGGGGCGGCCCTCGGCGTGCCGCCACGCCGCGTAGCCCGCGAGCACGTCGTCGCCCGCGGGCGTCAGCCCCTCGCCGCGCCCGGCCAGTGCGAGCAGGGCCTCCGTGAGCTCCCCCTTTCGCAGCGCCGCGAGCCCGGAAATGAGCTCGGGCGGCACCGGCGGCGCGGCCTCCAGCGCCGCCGTCAGCGCCGTCCGCCAGCCGGGGGAGAGCGGCGGCGGCGCGAGCGCGAACGGCGGCGCCAGGCCTGAGAGGTCGACGCAAAGTGCCCCGACGTACAGGGCGGGCGGACGCGACCCCCCGGCGACCACGGCCTCGTCACCCACCCGCAGCGGCGCGCGCTCCAGCCCCGTCACGGCCAAGGTCAATGGTCCGCGCGGCGCGCGCGGGATCGCCACGAGCACCCACTCCTCCCCGAACCGCACGTAGCCGCCCGGGTGCAGCGCGAGCTCGACCCGGCCCGAACCTTCGAGCCGCACGCCCGCACCGGCCCAAAGAGCCCGGCCGGCGTGACGGGTGGAGTCAGTTTCCGTCCTGTGAGGCAACATTTTGACTCCACCCGTCAAGGGAATCCGCCAGCGCCGCGACCGCGGCCCGGAACGGCTCGACCGGCTGGTGCGCGACGCCCGCGCCGATCTGCCCCGTCCCCGCCGAGGCGTGCAGGACGCCCGTGGTGATCTGCGGCGTCACGCCCAGCTCGGCGACCAAGCGGGCGTCGATGCCGACCGGCGTCCCGACCCCGTCCCGCGTCGCCAGCGTGAACCGCGTCGAGCGCGCCGCGCAGATCTGCGCCATCAGCTCCGTCCGTGCGGCCGCGGCCGCCGCGTCGCCCCCGAAGAACGACGCGACCACCGGGGCCGCCGCCAGGGCCATGCCGCCCAGGCCCACGCACTCGATCACCGCGGAGTCCCCGATGTCCCGGGCGGCGTCCGACGGCGCGTTGCCTTCGCGCAGCAGCGCGTCCGCGACCGGCGCGGCCTCGGCCACGAACCAGCGTCCCGGCATCCCCGCCAGCTGGATCCCGACGTCGGTCCCGTTGCGGGAGATCAGCGACACGACGCTCGAGCCCCGGCACCCCTCCGCCGACAGCGACGCGCACTTGGCCGCCGCCATCGTCAGGTTCAAGTAGAAGTGATGGTTGCCGGCGACGAAGCGCGCGGCGTCGACACCGCCCTCGGCGGCCGCCGCCGCGAACAGCTCGCGGACCAGCAGGTTCCCGGTCGCCTGGCTGCGCATGTGCAGCTCGTCGCCCATGTTGAGCCCCTGGGCGGCGAGCCCGAACACGTCGACCGGCCCGCGCCGCTCCAGCAGCCGCGCCAGCCACGGCCCGAGCACGTCGCGGAAGAACCGCAGCCGCTCCACGGACTCGTCGTCGCCGACCCCGAACCACAGCGTCCGCCCGGGCCCCTCGTTGAGCGTCGAGTACGCGCGCACGTCGCCGGTCTCGACCACCCAGACCGGCATCGACGGCGAGCAGATCCCGGTCATCGGCCCGACGTGCCCGTGCTCGTTGCCGGACCGCAGCACGATGTCGCCGCGCGCCAGCAGCGCCGCGGCCTCCTCGCGCGTCCCCGCCCAGCCCTCGAACAGCGCCGCGGCCAGCATCGCCCGCCGCTGCGGGTCGCACACGCGGTCCCAGGTGATCGGCGGCCCGGAGTGCAGCAGCACGCCGTCGTCCGAGAGCGCCCCGATCACGGACCCGGCGGGAGCCACCGTCACCGCGCGCGGCGCGCAGCCCTCGATCCGCGCCACCGCGTCCGCGTTCGCCGCGTCCACGACCGCGCCGTGGGGCCCCCAGACGCGCTCCAGCGTCGAGAGCACCGTCGCGTCGCCGTCGCCCGGCGGCCGCCAATCCACCTGCACGACGGGCGCGCCCTGATCGCGCAGCGCGTCCGCGAACGTCTCCAACCCGAGGTTCACCGCGGACACGTGCGTCAGTACGTCGGTCATGCTGATTCAATCCCTTCGATGGCGAAATTGGACGCGCTGGTCGCGCTCGTCACCACCGCGCCCGGACTGCTCGGCAAGCGCGAGCTCGCCCTGGTCAAGCCCTTCGGCGGCGACGGCGACGACGCCGCGGTGATCCCCCACGGGGACGGCTTCTTGGTCATCTGCGGGGAAGCGATCTCGCCGCCGTTCCTGCGCGCCGACCCGTACGGGGCGGGCTCGGCCGCGGTGGTCACGAACGTCTCCGACGTCCGCGCGATGGGCGCCCGGGCGCTCGGCATCGTGGACATGCTCGTGTCCCCCGACAGGGACCACGCGAACGCCGTGCTGGACGGCATCCGGTGGGCGTCGGACCGCCTCGGCGTGCCGGTCGTCGGCGGCCACCTGACGCTCGGCCACGAGCCCGCGCTCTCCGCGTCCGCGACCGGCTTCGCGAAGGCCCCGCTGCAGGCGGGCAACGCCAAGCCCGGCGACACGCTGATCGCCGCGTTCGCGATCGACGGCCGGTACATGAGCGACGACACCGACTTCTTCACCGCGCTGCACGACCGCAGCCCGGCCCAGCTCCAGCAGGACGGGGAGGCGCTCGTGGAGGTCGCCGAGCGCCGCCTGTGCCACGCGGCGCGGGACGTCAGCATGCCCGGCATCGCCGGCTCGCTGCTGCAGATGATCGAGGGCGCGCACGCCGGCGCGACGCTCGACGTCGACGCGATCCCGCGCCCCGCCGGCGTGCCGGTCGAGCGCTGGCTGATGACGTTCCCGAGCTTCGGCTTCCTGCTCGCGGCGCCGCCCGAGCACGTCGGCGAGGCGGTCGAGACGTTCCGGCGGCGGGGCCTCGCCGCAGCCCCCTGCGGGCACTTCGACGCCACGAAGACGCTGACGCTGATCCACGACGGCGTCTCCGCCGTCGCGTGGGACCTCAACACGACGCCGCTCACCGGCTTAGTGCGATCGCCATCGGCTGGTGCATGACGCCGCGGTAGAGCGCCGCAGCCCCGTCGCGCGTCCAGCCGAGCCGCTCGAAGAAGCGCACGTTCGGCACCTGCACCTGGGCCACCATGCGCGTCCCGCCGAGCTCGAGGCCGGTCCGCACCGCGAACTGCACAAGCGCCGCCCCGAGACGGTGCACGCGCGCCTCCGGCAGCACGGCCAGCCGGTCGCCCTTCCAGAGCCCGTCGCCGAGCGGGTACAGCCGGACCGTCCCGACAACGGACCCGTCGACCACCGCGACCACGTGCACCGTGTCGTCCAGCGCGTCGACCTCGTCGCGGTCGGACGTCTCGAAGAGCCCCTGCAACTCGACGAACACCCGCCGCCGCACGGCGAAGTGCGCCTCGAGGTCGGAGGCGACGACGATCTCAGCCGCTGGTGCCGACGACGAGACCATCGCTCTCACGCTTGAGCACGCGCTCCCACGCGGACAGGCCCGAGCACGCCTGGCAGCGCGCGCAGCCGGCCTTCGCGTCCAGGTGGTCGAACCCGGCGTCGGTCAGCATCGCCGACACCTCGGCGTAGATCCGCGAGACGTACGCCGAGTCCGGCGGCTCCGCGTCCTCCATCAGCGTCCCCGGCACGGGCCGCAGCGGCACCACGAACGGGTAGACGCCCATCGCGATCGCGCGCCGGCAGCCCTCGACGATCAGCTCCTCGCGCTCGCCCATGCCGAGCAGCACGTAGGTCGTCACCGAGCCCTTGCCGAACACGTCGACGGCCGCTTCCCAGGTGCGGAAGTAGCCCTCGATGCCGCACTGGGCCTTGCCGGGCGCCACGCGGGCCAGCACGTCGGGATCGAACGTCTCGGAGTGGATGCCGACGGCGTCGACGCCCGCCCGGCGCACCTCGTCGAGCACGCGCAGGTCGTCCGGCGGCTCGAACTGCACCTGGATCGGCATCCCGGACGCCTCTTTGATCGCGGCCGCGCAGCGCGAGATGTAGATCGCGCCGCGGTCGCGCCGGTTCAGCGACCCGGTGGTCAGCGTGACGTCGACCGCGTGGTCGTGGTCGCGCGCCGCCGTGCACACCTCGGCGAGCTGGGCCGGCGTCTTGACCGGGATCGTCTGCGACCCGCGCGTGAGCTCGATGCCGCAGAACCCGCACTGCTCGTGCGTGCCCCAGTAGATGCACTTCTGCACCACGGTCGACGCGATCGAGTCCAGGTGCAGCAGCGCGATCTTCCAGTAGGGGACGCCGTCGGCGGTCTCCATGTCGTAGATCTTCGGCCGCGGCGGGAGCGTCACCGGGCAGATGAGCTCGTCGTCGCGGTACAGGGAGGCGCGCCGGCCCTCCACGCGCACCGTGTACGGCGACGCGTCCACGTAGGACGCGTGCGACGGCACGGTCAGCGGCAGCCCGCGGACCCACAGAAACAGCGCGTCCGACGGACCGGCGCCGCCGAGGCGCCCGGGCAGCGGCCCGGACGTCTCGTCGATCACCCGTACGCCGAGCGACTGCAGCTCGACGAGCAGGCGGCGGTCGTCGAGACCCTCAAGCATGGGTCCCGTACACCTCTTCGTAGTTGCGCCAGAACACCCGTTCCTTGAGCTCTTGCGAGATGTCCCGGACGCCGTTGAGCTTCCAGTACTCGCTGTCGAAGTCCGACCACGGCTCGTCGGAGCCGAAGAACACGCGGTCGCCGCCGACGCCCTGCTTCTCGATCTCGGTCAGCAGCCAGCGCGCGCCGAACCCGACCGCCCACGACGTGTCGGTGTACACCTTGTACCCGTCACGCACCCACTGCAGGAACTTCGGCACGAGCTTGATGTGACCCGACACGCCGCCGCCGAAGTGCACCAGGTAGATCTTGCACCGCTTGCCGTACTTCTCCACCAGCGGGATGAAGTTGTTGATGTCAGAGTTGCCGCCGGGCGACGTGTGGAAGTGAAACATCAGGTCGTGCTGCTCGCACACGTCGAAGATCTCGTCGGCGAGCTTGAGCGTCTCTTCGTCCCAGGACCCCGGATCTGGGTTGCCGCCCAGCAAGAACGTGGTCTTCAGCGCCACCACGCGGGACTCGCTCGCCAGCTTGAGCGCCTTGCGCGTGAGCTCGGCGTTGCGCGGCAAGAACGACACCCAGATCGCCGCCAGGATGCGGTCGTTGGAGGTCGCCGCGTCCATCACCACGTCGTTGAGGTCGAACGAGATCTCGTGGATCGGCACGCCGTAGTTGGAGATGGCGAGCGCGCGCTCGATCTTGAAGTAGTCCATGTGACGCTTCAGGAACGCCTTGGTGTCCGCGTAGTCATAGACCGTGGGTTTGACCGGGTGCTCGAGGTCGTAGAACTTCCACGGCGGGATCTCGCCGATGTGACAGTGGGCGTCGATGATCTTCTGCGGGTGAGTGGCCACGTCAGCGCCTCCCGAACAGGCCGCGCGCCTGCTCGACGCGCGCTTCCCATTCCTCGCGGGTGTCAAAAGTCTGTTCCGGCATCGGCGGGGCGACGTCGAGTCGCCAGGCCCCGTCGCTCGGGTCCAGCTGCACGACCTCGAGCGTGAACTTCGGCTTCCCGGCGTCCAGCGGCAGCTCGGCGGCGGCGTGCAGCGCGCGCCCGGAGGCGACGTGCATCTCCAGCCGGTGCGAGCCGAGCGGGGTGACGTCCTCGAACAGGACGACCCACTCGGCTCTCTCACGGCGGGCGCGCTCGAGCCGCTGCGCGGCCAGCGCCTTGCCCTGCTCGCGCGTCAGCTCGCGGTGGCGGTGACAGAACGCGGCGTCGTGCACCGCGCCCAGGTCCATCAGGGCGAGCATCGGCGGAGCGGAGCGCGAGACGACCTCGCGCACCACATCGCGCCGCTCGTGCCAGGCCGCGACGAGATCGTCCTCGGTGCGCACGTCGGTGAGCTCGTCGGCCACCGCGCGCACGACACCGATGTACTGCTGGTAGAGGTCGGCGTTGACCATCACGGAGGGGTAGATGCGCGCCTCGGCGCGCCGCCAGCTCTCGATCGCAGCGTCGCGGTCCAGCACTAGCATCGCGCTCAGACGGTCCAGGTGTTGAGCTGGAACGCCTTGTCGCGCCACGCCGTCAGCGCGGCGTCGAGGACGTCGAGCGGATGGAACGGCTTGACGCCCTCCATCAGCAGGTTCTCCGGGAAGCCGTACAGCGCGCCGGACGCGAAGCGACAGGCGTAGATCGTGCCGCCCTCGTCCATGAACGTCTGCAGCTGGTTGTTGATCGCCATGTGCCCCGGGAAGGCCTCGTCGCCGACCTTCGGGAAGCCGCGCGTGCCGGAGGCCATCAGGACGCCGGGCCCGTACAGGACCAGGTGCGTCTTGAACCCCTTGCGCTGTACGCGCGTGGTCGTCAGCAGGTTGACGAGGCCGACCGAGCCCTCGTACGGCACGGTGTGCATGAACGTGTAGGCGCTCTCACCTGGCTCGGCCTTCACATCAGGGAACACCTTCTCCGACGTGTCGAACAGCTCGGTGCCCTTCTCGGGCCGCTGGATGACATCCGACTTCGCCACGTGTCCTCCCCTTCGATCGATCGAGTGGAAGACCGACCGTATCGGATCGTGAACGCCATGCAAACGCCCTAGAGCGAAACTGGGGGGAAAACCCCACGCCCTGTCGTGAATACCCCATATACGATAGGAAACGTGAACCGCAACCGGATCGTCGTGGCGGTCGGCGGCAACGCGCTCATCAAGGCCGGGGAGACAGGTACCTGGGCCGAGCAGCTCGAGCATGCGCGCGAGATCGCCGAAGCCGTATTGGCACTGCGCGCCCAGGGTCACGAGGTCGTGCTCACGCACGGCAACGGGCCCCAGGTCGGCGCGCTGCTGCTGCAGAACGCGGCGGGCGAGCGCGAGGCCGCGCCCCTGCCGCTGGACGCGCTGATCGCCCAGACCCAGGGCCAGGTCGGCTACCTGCTCGAGAGCGCGTTCGCGGCGGTCGACGCGTCCGTGCCGGTCGCGTCGCTGCTGACGCGCGTGCTGGTCGACCCCGCCGACCCGGCCTTCGCGGACCCGACCAAGCCGGTCGGGCCGTTCTACGACGAAGCCGAAGCGCGCCGCCGCGCGGCGGCGTTCGGCTGGGACGTCGCGCCGGACGCCGGCCGCGGCTGGCGCCGCGTCGTCCCCAGCCCGCGCCCGCTGAAGGTGTTCGGCACCGAGCACGTGGTCGGGCTGCTGGAGCGCGACTCGATCGTGGTCTGCTGCGGTGGCGGCGGGATCCCGGTGACGGCCGAGGCCGGCGAGGTCGCCGGCGTTGCGGGCGTGATCGACAAGGACCGCTGCTCGGAGCGCCTGGCGTTCGAGATCGGCGCCGACGTGCTCGTCCTGCTGACCGGCGTGCCGCGCGTGGCGCTGGACTTCGGCACGCGCTGGGAGCGCCAGCTGTCGCTGCTGACGCTGGCCGACGTCGAGCGCGGCCTCTACGACGGCGACTTCCCCGCGGGCAGCATGGGGCCGAAGATGGAGTCCGCCGCCCGCTTCGTCGAGGAGAGCGGCGGCCGCGCGCTGATCACCAGCGCGGACCGGCTCGCGCTCGCGGTCGCCGGCACCGACGGCACCTGGGTCGTCCCCGAGCGAGTCGCCGCATGAGTTGGGCGATCCGGGTCGTCCGCGACCGCTACGTCGACAGCGTGCGGCTGATGCGCGTGGCCAAGGAGCTGCGCGAGCACGGGCGCGCGGAGGTCGCGATGGGCACGCCCGCGAACCTCGAGGCGCTGGCCGCACTCGGCGTCACCGTCGACGCCGGCCCGACCGACATCGTCATTGCGGTCGAAGGTCCCGAGGGGGCGCTGGACGCCGCGGAGCGCGAGCTGGCGGCGCCCGCGGCGTCCGGCGACCTCCCGGCCGCCGCCGCGCCGCCGCGCACGCTGCTGGCCGCCACCGACGCGAACATCGCGCTGATCTCGCTCCCGGGCGAGTACGCGACGCTCGAAGCGCACCGCGCGCTCACGCGCGGGATGCACGTCTTCCTGTTCTCCGACCACGTCTCGATCGCCGACGAGCTGGCGCTCAAGCGCCGGGGCGCGGAGCTCGGCCGGCTGGTGATGGGCCCGGGCTGCGGCACCGCGATGCTCGGCGGCGTCGGGCTCGGGTTCGCCAACGTCGTGCGCTCCGGCTCGGTCGGCGTGGTCGCGGCCGCCGGCACCGGCGCCCAGGAGGTCGCGTGCCTGCTCGACGGCGCGGGCGTCGGCGTGTCGCAGATCATCGGCGTCGGCGGGCGTGACCTGTCCAACGAGATCGGCGGGATCATGTTCGCGCAGGGCATGCGGATGCTGGCCGCCGACGACGAGACGGACACGCTGCTGTTGGTCTCCAAGCCGCCGGACCGCGAAGCGGTCGAGCAGCTGGCGAACGTGGACGTGGGCGGCAAGCGCGTGGTGGCCGCGTTCGTCGGCTGGGACGGGGGAGAAGGCCCGTTCGAGATCCACCCGACGCTCGACGCGGGCGCGTTCGCCGCGGCCAACGCCCCGGCGCCGGACGAGGACGTCGACGTCCCGCGCACCGGCGGGCGCCTGCTCGGCCTCTACTCCGGCGGCTCGCTGGCGCACGAGGCGGTCACGATCCTCGAGCCGCGGCTGGGCGGGATCGGCGGCAACGCCGGGCACGGCGGCGGCCCGCACGAGATCTTCGACCTCGGCGAGGAGGAGTACACGCAGGGGCGCCCGCACCCGATGGTCGACCTCGAGGTCCGGCTGGACATGCTGCGCGCCGCCGACGCCGGCTGCGTGCTGCTCGACGTCGTGATCGGGCACGGCTCGCACCCCGACCCGGCGAGCCTGCTGGCGCCGGTGATCGCCGACCTGCAGATGCCGGTGATCGCGCACGTGTGCGGCACCGTCGCCGACCCGCAGGACGCGCCGCGCCAGGAGCGCACGCTGCGCGAGGCCGGCGCGATCGTCGCGCCCACCAACGCCGCCGCCGCGCGGCTGGCCGCCAAGGTCGTGGCGGCATGACTCGCGCTGCGCGCCCGCGGCTCGCTCCCGCGCGCCCGTCACGAGGAGGCGCCACGTGAGGATCGCGATGCTGACCTACTCCGTGAAGCCGCGCGGTGGCGTCGTGCACGCGGTCGAGGTCGCGGAGGCGCTCGCGCGCCGCGGCCACGACGTCGAGCTGATGGCGCTGGCGCGGCCGGGGGAGTCCCTGTTCCGCGAGACGACCGTGCCCGTCCGGATCGTGCGCTTCACGCCGCCGCCGGACGTCCCGTTCGACGTGCGCATCGAGGCGATGCTCGAGGCCTACGCCGAGGGCCTGCGCCCGCTGCTCGGGCACGACATCGTCCACGCGCAGGACTGCCTGTCGGCCAACGCCGCGCTGACGTTGCGCGACGAGGGCGCGATCGAGCACGTGATCCGCACCGTGCACCACGTGGACGACTTCACCTCGCCGTCGCTGATCGCCTGCCAGGACCGCTCGATCGTCGGGCCCGACCACGTGCTGTGCGTCTCGCCGCCGTGGGTGGAGCGTCTCAAGCGCGAGTTCGGCATCGACGCCGGCCTGGTACCCAACGGCGTCGACACGCACCGCTTCCGCCCGCCGCACGACGCCGCCGAGCGCGCCGACGCGCGCCGCCGGGCCGGCATCGGCGACCGCCTGGCGGTCCTGACCGTCGGCGGCGTCGAGCCGCGCAAGGGCTCGCTCACGCTGCTGGAGGGCTTCGCGCGGCTGCGCGCGGCGCTCCCGTACCGCGACCCGCTGCTGCTGATCGCCGGCGGCGCCACGCTGTTCGACTACCGGCACGAGCTCGAGCGCTTCGAGGCGCGTGTGCACGAGCTCGGCCTCGAGCGCGACGTGCGCCGGCTCGGCCCGCTGGAGCCGGACGAGATCGAGCGCCTGTTCCGCGCCGCGGACGCGTTCGCGTTCCCGTCGGTCAAGGAGGGCTTCGGCCTGGCCGCGCTGGAGGCGCTGGCCGCCGGGCTGCCGCTGGTGGCGTCCGACCTCGACGTCTTCCACGGCTTCCTGACCGACGGCGTGAGCGCGCTGCTGCACCCGGTCGGCGACGCGGACGCGCTGGCGAGCGCGCTGGCCCGGGTCGCGCGCGAGCCCGACCTGCGCGCGCGGCTGCGCCGGGGCGGCGCGGAGGTCGCGGCCCGCTTCGGCTGGGACGCGTCCGGCGCGCGCCACGAGGCCGAGTACGAGCTGCTCGGGAGCATGGCGCGGTGAAGGTCACGGCGACGTTCCACGGCGGCTACGCCGCCACCGTGCGGGTGCGCGGTCACACGATCGCCGTCGACGAGCCGGTCGAGGTCGGCGGCGGCGACGCCGGCGTGATGCCGACCGAGCTGCTGGCCGCCGGGCTCGCGAGCTGCTTCGCGCTCGCGCTCGCGCATGTCGCGCGCGGCACCGGCACCGAGCTGACCGGACTGGAAGTGGACGTGGACGCCGAGCGCGCCGGGCGCGAGCTGCGCTACGGGCGCATGGTCGTGACCGCGCGCGCCGACGTCGCGCTGGACCCGTACATGGAACGCGCGCGCCGGCTCTGCTGGGTGACCAACACGTTCGCCGCGTCACCTGAGATCGAGTATCGAACGGAGGACTCATGAGTGAGCGACTGATCGTGATCGGCGGCGGCGGCGCGGGCACCGCGACCGCGACGCTCGCCAATCGCCTGGGCAAGGACCTCAAGGTCACGCTGTTCACGGAGTTCCCGGACATCGCGTACTCGCCGTGCGGGATCCCGTTCGTGCACGGACGGGAGATCGAGAAGTTCGAGGACCTGTTCCTGTCCACGGTCGACCGCTACGTTGAGGACGGGCTCGACATGCGGATGGAGACCGCGGTCACCGACATCGATCTCGCGCGCGGCACGGTCACGGCGCGCAACACGCACGAGGGCTTCGACAAGCTCGCGGTCTGCACCGGCTGGACGTGGGAGAAGCCGGACGTGCCGGGCGCCAACCTGGCCGGGCTGCACTACGTCAAGGACATCCGCGCCGCGATGGAGTTCGACAAGCAGCTCGACGAGATGAAGCGGGTCGTCGTGTTCGGCGGCACGCCGATCGGCGTCGAGATGGCGGGCAATCTCGCGCACCGCGGCCTGCACGTCGACTTCGTCGACGAGGGCCCGTGGGCGCTCTCGGAGCTGCTGGACCCCGACGTCGCCGAGCCCGTCCACGAGTCGCTGACCAAGCGCGGCGCGACGCTGCACTTCGGCACCCGCGTCGAGGCGTTCTTGGGCGAGGACCGCGTGCGCGCGGTCAAGACGTCCAAGGGCGAGCTCGAGTGCGACGCCGTGATCGTCTGCCTGCACAAGGTGCCGAGCACGGCGCTGGCCGAGGCCGCCGGCGTCAAGACCGGCACGACCGGGGCGATCATGGTCGACGAGCGGATGCGCACGTCGGCGCCGAACGTCTGGGCCGCCGGCGACGCGGTCGAGGTCCCGCACGGTCTCTCGATGCTCCCGATCAAGGGCCTGACCGGTTCGCACGCGTACGGCCAGGGCCGCGTCGCGGCGTTCAACATCGCGGGACGCGATCTCGTCTATGACCCCGTCTGGATCCCGTGGGGCATGGTCGCCGGCGACTACACGATCGGCGGCTTCTCGATCGGGGAGACGCTCGCGACGGCGATGGGCGTGCCGTACATCGTGGCCAAGGGCGTCGGCATCACCCGCGCCCGCTACTACCCGGGCGCCGAGCGCACGACGGTCAAGCTGCTGGCCGACCCGGAGACGCACAAGCTGATCGGCGCGCAGATCCACGGCGGCTCCGGCGTCAAGGAACGGGCCGACTTCCTCGGGTTCGTGGCCAAGCGCGGCGCCACGCTGGAGGACATCGCCTACATGGAGAACATCTACTCGCCGCCGATCGGGGCGCTCTTCGAGCCGCTCGCGATCGCCGCGCAGAACGGCCTCGCGGCACTATGAACGGCTCGTTCAAGCAACGGCTGCGCGAGCAGTCCGAGCACTACCTGCTGCAGGACTCGGTGCGGCGGCTCGGTCACGGCGTGCCGGGCACCGTCGAGCCGTACGACGCGCCCGAGGGGCGGGCGTGGCGGCTGCTGTTCGTCCCGCTCTACAAGCGCCTGCCGTGGGGCGTCAAGCAGCGCGCGATGACCACGCTGCGGATGACCGCGAGCGGCTGGACGCCGCCGCGGCGCGAGCCCGGCGAGCCCTGGAAGCCGCCGCACCGTCAATAGGATGATCGCGGTGACCGACCCGCCATCGCTTCCCGAGATCGAGCGCAAGGTCTCGGGCCTGGGGGCGAAGGTCGCCGCCGAGCGCGCCGAGCGCGGCTGGTCGCTGGCCCAGCTCGCGGCCCGCGCCGGCATGTCGCCCGGCGCCGTGCACAAGATCGAGAAGAGCGGCATGACGCCGACGATCGCGTCGCTGATGAAGATCGCGGCGGCGCTCGGCCGCAGCGTGTCCTACTTCGTCGAGGAGCCCGCCACGCCGGACGTCAACGTCGTCCGGCGCGACGACCGGGCGAAGGTGTTCACGTCCAAGCAGGGGCTGGAGCTGTGCAACCTGTCGGGGCGCTACGGGCCGTTCCTGATCGCGGGCGCCGAAGCGCTCGCGGAGCCGTTCGCCGACAGCGGGCCGGCGCCGATGAGCCACCCCGGCGAGGAGCTCGTGATCGTCACCGAGGGGCGGATGGTGTTCACGGTCGACGGCCGCCGCCACGAGCTCGCCGAGGGCGACTCGATCCACTTCCGCACGCTGCTCCCGCACTCGTGGGCGAACCCGGACGATGCTCCGGCGCGCATGACCTGGCTGGTGGTGCGGAGCTCGTAGCAGCTCGAGCGGGCGCCGGACGTAGGCCGTGTGGATCGTCAGTCGGGCCAGCGCCCGTGCTGCGCGAGGTACTCGCGCGCCTCGTGCTCGCGCTCCCGTTCGCGGTCCCCGCTGGCGCCGAGCCGGAAGAGGCCATTGAGCAGCAGGATCGCCCCGCCGCTGCCGACGCACATCGCCCAGCCGTCCCACTTGATGGAGCTATCCACCGTGAACAGGATCACGAAACCGGCGACCACCAGCACGGCGGGCAACCCGAAACGGATGAAGCGGAGCATGCGTCGAGCCTAGAAGGCAAAAGGCGCCGGAACCATCGGGAATCCCCACGGATATGGTGAGTCTGTGAGCGACCTCCTGGATGCGCTGATGACCAGCGTGGCCGACGCGATCTACCTGGTCGGGCCGCGCGGCGAGGTGCGGTTCATCAACCGCGCGGGGCTGGAGGTGCTGGGCTACGACCGGCCCGAGGAGCTGCTCGGGCGCGACAGCCACTCGACGATCCACAACCGGTACCCCGACGGCCGCCCGTTCCCGCCTGAGGAGTGCCCGCTGCTGGCCGCGCGCACGGCGGGGCGGACGATCCGCGTCGAGCAGGACTGGTTCGTGCGCCGCGACGGGACGATGGTGCCGGTTGGCTACGCGTCCGCGCCGTTCACGACCGAGGAGGGCAACGGCGCGGTGGTCGTGTTCCGCGACGTCAGCGAGCGGCTCGCCGCCGAGGCGGCGCACGAGCGCGCGGTCGCCGAGCAGGCGCGCGCGGAGGAGATCGCGGCGTCGCGCGCGCGGCTGGTCGCGGCGGCCGAGGAGGAGCGGCGCCGGATCGGCCGCGACCTGCACGACGGGGCGCAGCAGCACCTGGTGCGCGCGCTGATGAAGCTCGAGCAGGCGCGCCGCGCGGCGCCCTCGCCGGCGCTCGACGCCGCCACCGAGGAGACCCGGCGCGCGATCCGCGACCTGCGCGAGCTGGCCGCGGGCATCCACCCGGCGGTGCTGACCGACCACGGCCTGGCGGCGGCGATCGAGGACCTGACCGCGGACGCCGCGCTGCCGGTCCAGCTCGACGTCGACCGCGCGCGCACGCCCGCCGACGTCGAGGCGACCGCCTACTTCGTGGTCGCCGAGGCGCTGGTCAACGTCGCCAAGCACGCCGACGCCGGCCTGGCGAAGGTCGCGGTCGGCCGCGAGAACGGCACGCTGGTCGTGACCGTGGCCGACGACGGCCGCGGTGGCGCCGACCCGCTGGCCGGCAGCGGCCTGCGCGGCCTCAGCGACCGCGTCGCCGCGGTCGGGGGCACGTTCACGGTCGAGAGCGCGCCCGGCGCCGGCACGACGCTGCGCGCCGAGCTGCCGCTATGACGCCCGCAGCACCTTGAGTACCGCGAGCACGCGCCGGTGGTCGGCGCGGTCGTGGCCGAGCTCGAGCTTCTCGAAGATGCTGGTGACGTGCTTCTCGACCGCGGGCGCGCCGACGTGCAGTCGCTCGGCGATGCCGTGGTTGGAGAGCCCTTCGACCATCAGCGCCAGCACGTCGCGCTCGCGCGGGGTGAGCCGCTCGAGCGGGCTCTCGGGCCGCCGGCGCCCGAGCATCCGGGCCACGACCTCCGGGTCCAGGGCGGTGCCGCCCGCCGCGACGGTGCGCACCGCCTCCAGGAACTCGTCGAGGTCGGCCACGCGCTCCTTGAGCAGGTAGCCGACGCCCTGCGCGTCGTTGCCCAGCAGCTCCAGCGCGTAGCGCTCCGCGAGGTGCTGGGAGAGCACGAGCACGCCCGTGCCCGGCAGCGCGCGCCGGATCGCGATCGCCGCGCGCAGCCCGTCGTCGGTCAGCTCCGGCGGCATGCGCACGTCGGTGATCACGACGTCGGGCCGGTGCGCGCGCGTCTTGCGGATCAGGTCGCCGGCGTCGGCCGCGCTCGCGACGACGTCGATCCCGCCGTCGGTCAGCAGCCGCTCGAGGCCCTGCCGCAGCAGCAGCTCGTCGTCGGCGATGACCGCGCGCGGCGCGGCCACGTCAGCCGCCCGCGGGGACCGGCGCCGTCTTGGCCGCGAGCTGCCCGCAGGCCGCGTCGATGTCGCGCCCGCGCGTCAGCCGCACGGTCGCGCGCAGTCCGTGCTCCTCCAGCGCGGCCCGGAACGCGTCGATCGCGCCCCGCGAGGACCCGTCGTAGACGCTGTCGGTCGGGTTGTAGGGGATCAGGTTGACCTTGTAGATCCGCGGGTCGAGCAGCTGCGCGAGCTGGACCGCCTGCGCGTAGCCGTCGTTGACGCCCGCGAGCATCACGTACTCGATGAAGATCTGGCGGCGCTTGCGCTCGTAGTGCGCCTCGCAGGCCGCGAGCACGTCGGCCAGCGGGTGGCGCTCGTTGACCGGCATGATCTGCGAGCGCAGGCCATCCTCGGGCGCGTGCAGGGACAGCGCCAGCCGGATCGGCATGTCGGTCTCGGTCAGCCGCTTGATGCCCGGCACCCAGCCGACCGTCGAGATCCCGGTGCGCCGGTGCGTGATCCCCACGTCGGGCAGCCTGCGCGCCGCGGCCAGCACGTGGTCGAGGTTCATCAGCGGCTCGCCCATGCCCATGAACACGAGGTGGTCGACCGGCTCGATGCGGCGGAAGTGCAGCACCTGGTCGAGGATCTCCGCCGCGGTCAGGTTGCGGCCGAACTTCATCCGCCCGGTCGCGCAGAACGTGCACGTCAGCGGGCACCCGGACTGCGAGGAGACGCAGATCGAGCGGCGCCCGTCGCGGTAGCGCATCAGCACGGCTTCGACCGCGCGCCCGTCCGCGGTGTGGAAGAGCGCCTTGACCGTCCCGTCGGACGCGTGCGCCTCGCGGATCAGCGTCAGCGACGAGAACGGGACCTCCTCGGCCAGCCGCGCGCGCAGCGCCGCCGGCAGGTCGGTCATCTCGTCGTAGCCCTGAGCGCCCGAGGCCGCCCAGCGCCAGACCTGGCGAGCCCGGAACGCCGGCTCGCCGGAAAGCGCGCGATCGAGCAGCTCCAGGTCCACGCGTCCTATGGTGGCAGCACAGTGCGCCTCGCCAAGTACCTCGCCCACGCCGGCGTCGCCTCGCGGCGCGCGTCGGAGACGATCATCGCCGCCGGCCGCGTCACCGTGGACGGCGCGACGGTCACCGACCCCGCCCGTGACGTCGACGACTCGCGCACCGTCAAGGTCGACGGCAAGCGCGTGCGGACGGCCGGGCACGCCCGGGTCGTCTACCTGGTCAACAAGCCGGTCGGCGTCGTCTCCACCGCGCGCGACCCGCAGGGCCGCCCGACCGTCGTCGACCTGGTGCGCGCGCGGGAGCGCCTGTACCCGGTCGGCCGGCTCGACTACGACACGACCGGCCTGATCCTGCTCACCAACGACGGCGACCTGGCGTACCGGCTCATGCACCCGAGCTTCGAGGTCCCGCGCACGTACCGGGCCCGGATCGCCAACGCCCCGATCAACGAGCCGGCGCTGCGGGCGCTGCGCGAAGGCGTCGAGCTCGAGGACGGCACGACCGCGCCCGCGAAGGTCCGCAAGCTCAGCTCCAGCCACGTCGAGCTGACCATTCACGAAGGCCGCAAACGCCAGGTCAAGCGCATGCTCGAGGCGGTCGGCCACCCGGTCCAGCAGCTCGAGCGGGTCGCCTTCGGCCCGCTGCGTCTGGGGGCGCTGGATCCCGGCGAGCACCGCGAGCTGACCCCGGCGGAGATCGAGCACCTGCGCTCACTTGGTTGAATGACGGCGATGCGGCTGGTTGCGATTCGTGGCGCCAACACCGTCACCGAGAACACGGCCGAGGCGATCCTCTCGGCCACCGACGCGCTGATGCGCGAGATCCTCGCCCGCAACCTGCTGGGCGCGAACGACCTGGTGAGCTGCATCTTCACGCTCACCCCGGACCTCGACGCCCAGTTCCCGGCGGTCGCGGCGCGCGAGATGGGGCTGTCCGGCGTCCCGCTGCTGTGCGCCCGCGAGATCCCGGTCCCGGGCGCGCTGCCGAACGTCATCCGCGTGCTGATCCACGCGTACATGCCGGGGCCCGCGGAGCACGTCTACCTGGGCGACGCGGTCAAGCTGCGGCTCGACCTGGCGGGCGCTCAGTAACCTCGGCGCCCCATGGCCATCGAGTTCGCCGAGAAGGTCCGCCGCATCCCCGTCTACCCGGCCGCCGACGGCTACGCCTCGGAAGGGCCGATCGCCAAGCTCGCCTCCAACGAGTCGCCCTACCCGCCGATGCCGGCGGTGATCGAGGCGGCCACCAAGGCCTTGAGCGGCATCAACCGCTACCCGGACCCGACCAACAGCGCCCTGCGCCGGCGGCTGTCTGAGGTCACCGGCGTGCCGGCGCCGCGGATCGCGATCGGCAACGGCTCGTGCGACATCCTGCTGGCGGCCGGCGAGGCGCTGCTGGAGCCCGGCGCCGAGCTCGTCTACGCGTGGCCGTCCTTCAGCGTCTACCCGCACCTGGCGGCGGCGTCCGGGGCGCGCGCGATCGAGGTCCCGCTCGACGCCGCGCACCGCCACCAGCTCGACCGGATGGCCGAGCAGATCACCGCCGCCACGCGGCTGGTGATCGTCTGCAACCCGAACAACCCGACGTCGACGGCGCTGCCGCTCGAGGAGATCGCGCGCTTCATCGCGGCCGTGCCGCGCCACATCGCGGTGATCCTCGACGAGGCCTACATCGAGTTCGACGTGCTGCAGGACCCCGACGACTCGATCGCGCTGCTCGACAAGCACCCGAACCTCGTGCTGCTGCGCACCTTCAGCAAGGTCTACGGGCTCTGCGGTCTGCGCGTCGGGTACGCGCTCTGCGGCTCGGAGCGGTTCCGCACCGCGGTCGACCAGGTCCGCCAGCCGTTCTTCTGCAACGTCGCGGCGCAGGCGGCCGCGCTGGAGGCGCTCAACCACGCCGACGAGGTGACGCGGCGCGTCGAGCGCAACCTGGCCGAGCGGCTCGCGCTGGCCGACGGCCTGCGCGAGCTGGGCATCGAGCCCGCCGAGTCGCAGGCGAACTTCCTCTGGTTCGATCTCGGCGACGACCACGAGGAGGCCGACATCATGCGCGGCCTGGCCGAACGCGGCGTGCTGGTGCGCGCGGGCGGCGCGCTCGGGCGCGCCGGCGCCCTGCGGGTCACGGTCGGCACCGAGATCGAAAACACGCGCTTGCTGGAAACACTCGCCGCGCTGTTGTAAGCTGCGCCGCGCGTCATGGCCTCTACGCCCGCCATCACCGTTCTTTCACTCCGGTCCCGGGCGTTCGGCCGTACCTACGCGTATTCCACCTGGCGATTTAGCTAGGCGCTCGGCCGGCGCGTGTGCGCCGCCGCATCACTGGCCCAAGGGCCGAGCGCCGGAAGCTCACACGTCGTTACCGTTCACGCCAGCACCGTTTCCAGGAGTACGCAGATGATGATCGTCATGAAGCCGACGGCCACGGAGGAGGACATCCAGTCCGTCATTTCCCGCATCGAGAGCTGCGGGGCCCGCGCGCATCCGTCGCGCGGCGAGGAAGTGACCGTGATCGGCGCCGTCGGCGACCGCGAGCACGTGCAGCGGCTCGGGCTCGAGGGGCACTCGGGCGTCGAGCAGGTCGTCCCGATCCTCAAGCCGTACAAGCTGTCCTCACGCCAGTTCGCGGCTCATGGCGAACGCACGGTGATCGAGATCGACGGCCGAAAGATCGGCGGCGAGCACTTCTCGATGATCGCGGGCCCCTGCACGGTCGAGTCGCGCGACCAGGTGCTGACGGCCGCGCACGCGGTCGCCTCCGCGGGCGCGTCGATGTTCCGGGGCGGCGCCTACAAGCCGCGCTCGTCGCCGTACAGCTTCCAGGGCCTCGGGCAGGAGGGCCTGCACCTGCTCGCCGAAGCCAAGGCGCAGACCGGGCTGCCGATCGTCACCGAGCTGATGGACGCGCGCGACGTCGAGCCGATCCTCGAGGTCGCGGACGTGATCCAGGTCGGCGCCCGCAACATGCAGAACTACCCGCTGCTGGCCGAGATCGGCCGCACGGGCAAGCCGGTCCTGATGAAGCGCGGGCTCTCCTCGACGCTCGAGGAGCTGCTGATGGCCGCCGAGTACGTCCTCAAGGAGGGCAACCCGAACGTGATGCTGTGCGAGCGCGGCATCCGCACGTTCGAGACGTCCTACCGCTTCACGCTCGACATCATGGCCGTGCCGATGCTCAAGGAGCTCTCGCACCTGCCGGTGATCGTCGACCCGTCGCACGCCCCGGGCCGCCGCGACATGGTGCTGCCGCTGTCGCTGGCCGCGGCCGCGGTGGGCGCGGACGGCATCATCGTCGAGGTCCACCCGAACCCCGAAGAGGCGATCTGCGACGGCCCGCAGCAGATCTACACGGACGCGTTCGCGTCCTACCTCGAGCAGGTGGAGCGCGCGGCGGCGGTGGCCGGCAAGGTCCTGAGCGCCGCCGCGTGAAGGTCGCCGTCGCCGGCGTGGGGCTGATCGGGGGGTCGATCGGCCTCGCCGCCCACCAGCGCCTCGGGGCGCACGTGAGCGGCTACGACCCGTCGCCGGCGGCGCGCGACGCCGCGCTCGAACGGGGCGCGGTGGCCGAAGTGCACGACTCGATCCCCGCGGCCGTCGCGGGGGCCGACATCGTGTTCGTGGCCGCGCCCGTGCAGACCCTGGCCGCGACCGTGCGCGAGGCGCTCGACAGCTCGCCCGAGCCGTGCGTCGTCACCGACGTCGGCTCGGTCAAGCGCGCGGTCGCCGGCGCGATCGACGATCCGCGCTTCATCGGCGGGCACCCGCTGGCGGGCGCGGAGACGTCGGGCGTCGAGCACGCGCGGCCGGACCTCTTCCAGGACGCCACCTGGTACCTGACGCCGACCGCGGCCACGCGCGGCACCGCGTACGAGCAGCTGCACCGGGTGATCACGCGGCTCGGCGCGTGGCCGAGCGCGATCGAGCCGGACGCGCACGATGTCCTGATGGCGTCGGTCAGCCACCTCCCGCACGTGCTGGCCAACGTGCTCGTCGCGCAGACCGCGCGCGTGCTCAGCGCGGAGGGCGAGCGGCTGCCCGCCACCGGCCCGTCGTTTCGCGACCTCACGCGCGTGGCGGGAGCGAACACGGTCATCTGGGGTGGGATCTACCGCGCCAACGCGGACGCGCTGGTGGCGGCGATCGACGACCTGGTGACGCGCCTGACGTCCGTCCGCGACGGGCTCACGGGCGGCGACGACGCCGCGATCGCGGCGTGGAACGACGCCGCGCGCGACGACCGCCGGCGGCTGCTGGAGTCAGACCTCGCGGGCGGCGAGGTGCGCGAGCTGCGCGTGCTGGTCCCGAACCGGCCCGGCAGCGTGGCCGAGATCGCGCTCGCGCTCGGCCGCGCGACGATCGACATCGTGGACATGAGCCTGTATCCCTCGGGCAGCTCGGGCACCGTCGCGCTCTGGATCCGCAGCGGCGTCCTCGCCGAGGCGGAGCGGCTGGTGCGCGGCCTGGGCCTGGAAGTGGTGCGGGCATGACAAGGAGACTTCGTGAACCGACGCTTTGAGCCCTCCGGTCCGCTTCGCGGCACGCTGCGCGCGCCCGGCGACAAGTCGCTGTCGCACCGCGCGGCGCTGTTCGGGGCGATGTGCGACGAGCCGGTGCAGGTCACCGGGTACCTCGACGCGGCCGACACGCGCTCGACGCTCGACGCCGTGCGCGTGTGCGGCGCGCTGGTCGAGGAGCGCGCGGACGCGCTGACGATCCGCGGCCCGGGTCTCCGCGCGGCCGCGGAGGCGCACATCGACGTCGGCAACGCCGGCACGCTGATGCGGCTCGCGCCCGGCTGGCTGGCCGGGCAGCCCGGCGGCGTCTGGACGTTCGACGGCGACGCGTCGATCCGCCGCCGCCCCGTCGACCGGATCGCCGCGCCGCTGAGCATGATGGGCGCGCGCATCGACGCCCGCGAGGGCCGCTTCGCGCCGTTCAGCGTGTACGGCTCGCCGCTGCACGGCATCGAGTACCGGCTGCC
This sequence comes from Solirubrobacter sp., assembly GCA_035555675.1. GTDB lineage: Bacteria > Actinomycetota > Thermoleophilia > Solirubrobacterales > Solirubrobacteraceae > Solirubrobacter. The sequence goes on from DATMGH010000067.1 coordinate 47,112, forward strand.
GGTGGCCAGCGCGCAGATCAAGTCGTGCGTGCTGATCGCGGGCCTGCTGGCGTCCGGCCCGACGACCGTGGTCGAGCCGGAGCCGAGCCGCGACCACACGGAGCGGCTGCTGGCCCGCGGCGGCGTCCAGATCGCCCGCGACGGCGAGCGCATCGAGGTCACGCCGCACGACGAGCTCGAGCTGGGCGCGATCCACGTGCCCGGCGACCCGTCGTCGGCGGCGTTCCACGTCGCCGCGGCGATCCTGGTCCGTGGATCGCGGATCGTGGTCACCGACATGAGCGCGAACTGGACGCGCACCGGGTTCATCCGGATCGCCGAGCGCATGGGCGCGGTCGTCGTCGGCGACCTGGAGCCGGCGGGGACGATCGCCGCCGACGAGCCGGTGTGCGAGCTCGACGTCGCGTCCGGCCCGCTGGTCGGCACCACGGTCGAGCCGCACGAGGTCCCGCTGGCGATCGACGAGCTGCCGCTGGTCGCGCTGCTCGGCTGCTTCGCGGAGGGGGAGACGGTCGTGCGCGGCGCGCAGGAGCTGCGGGTCAAGGAGTCCGACCGGATCGCGACCGTGGTCGACGGCCTGCGCGGCCTCGGCGCCGAGATCGAGGCGACCGAGGACGGGTTCGTCGTGACCGGGACGGGCGGCCTGCGCGGCGGCGCGATCGAGGCCCACGGCGACCACCGGCTGGCGATGCTCGGCGCGGTCGCGGGGCTCGCGTCGCGCGACGGCGTCGAAGTGGTCGGGATGGACGCCGCCGCGGTGTCCTACCCGGGCTTCGAAGCGGACCTGGCGGCGCTCATGCGTTAGTCCGCGCACGCTTGTTCTATTCTAAGTAGAACAATGCTGCTGCGCGTCGATCCCTCGCTCTCCGTCGCTCTGCACGAGCAGATCGCCGGCGGCATCCGCGAGGCGATCGCCGCCGGCGACGTGGCGGACGGCGAACGGCTCCCGGCCGCCCGGACGCTGGCGACGTCGCTGAACGTCAACGTGCACACGGTGCTGCGCGCGTACGGCGATCTGCGTGACGCCGGGCTGCTCGAGCTGCGGCGCGGGCGCGGCGCGGTCGTGCGCGCGGGGGACCTCGCGCGCCGGCGGCTGACCGTCGCGCAGCTCGCGCGCGAGCTGGTCGCCGCCGCGCGGGCGCACGGCATTTCCGACCGGGAGATCGTCGACCTCGTCAAGGAGGCCCAGAGATGAAGCGACGCATCGTGCTCTTCGCGCCGGCGCTCGCGCTGGTGCTCGTCGTCGCCGTGCCGCTGCTGGCGGCCGGCCGGCTGCCGGACCCACTGGCCACGCACTTCAACGACGGGCCGGACGGGCACACCGGCGCGGCCGCGTTCACGACCGGCGTCGCGGTGTTCGTGGCGATCGCGTGGGCGTTCCTGCTGCGCCAGGGGCACGTGCGGCCCGCCGGGCTGCGGCTGACGCTCGCGTCCTGGGTGTGGGCGGCGGTCGCGTTCGCGGCCGGGATCGAAGTGATGACCGTGGTCGCCAACCTCGACGCCGCGACCTGGCGCGACGCGAGCCTCCCGTTCTGGGCGGTGCTCGCGCCGTTGGCGGCCGGCGCCGCGGCGGGCTTCGGGGCGCACGCGCTCGAACGCCACCTTCCGGCCGCGGTCGTGCACGCGCCGGCGGCGCGCGCGAGCGTCGGCCTGCGCCCGGGCGAGCTGGCGGTCTGGAGCGCCCGCGTCCGCGGCCGCCTCGCGATGCTCGCCGCCGCGGCGGTCAGCGTCGGCCTGGTGCTCGCGGGCGTGCTCAGCGGGAACTGGTGGCTGGCCGTCCTGTCCCTGCCGATCGGCCTCGCGTGCGCGTCGGTCTCGGAGATCGTCGCGACCGTCGACCGGCGCGGCCTGACGATCGCCTACGGCCCGCTCGGCTGGCCGCGCCAGACCGTGCCGCTGGACGCGATCGACGTGGTCGAGCCGACCGAGATCGACCCGTGGCGGGTCGGCGGCTGGGGCTACCGCAAGGTGCCCGGCCGCGCCGCGACCGCGGTGGTGATCCGCGCGGGGGAGGGCATCCGCGTCCGGCGCCACGACGGCACCGAGCTGCTCGTCACCCTCCCGGACGCCGCCACCGCGGCCGGGCTGCTCAACGACCTTCAGGCGAGCGCGTCGAGCGCCGCGTCGACGTCCGCTTCCGTGTTGTAGAGGTGAAAGGAGGCGCGCAGGCGCCCCTTGCGCGCGGCGGCCATGATCCCCGCCCGCGCGAGCTTCTCGGTCGCGTCCGGGACGTCGGAGATGACGATCGCGGAGTCGCCCGGCTCCAGCCCGAGCCCGGCGCGGAAGCGGTTCGCGAGCGCGAGGTCGTGCGCGTGCACGGTCTCGATACCGATCTCGTTGAGCACGCGCAGCGCCGGCTCGGTCCCGACCCACGAGAACCACGCGGGCGACGTGTCGAAGCGGCGCGCGGTGTCCGCCAGCCGCAGCGGCGGGCCGAACTGGTCGCGCAGCGGGTCGACCGCCGCGAACCAGCCCGCCTGGTCGGGCCGCAGCCGGTCGGCCAGCGCCTCGGCGAGCACCAGGAACGCCGTCCCGCGCGGGGACAGCAGCCACTTGTAGGCCGCGCACGCGACCGCGTCGAACCGCGTCGCGTCCAGCGGCAGCCAGCCGATCGCGTGCGTCGCGTCGACCACGGTCAGCGCGCCGTGGTGGCGTGCGGCGGCGGCGATGGCGTCGAGCGCCGCGACCTCGCCGGTCGAGGACTGCACGGCGGAGACCGCGACGACGTCGGTGTCGGCGTCGATCGCCTCGGCCAGCCGCTCCAGCGGCACCACGTCCACGGTCACGCCGCGCTCCTCCTGAGCCAGGAAGGGGAACAGCAGCGAGACGAACTCGGGCTCCGGCGCCAGCACGCGCGAGCCGTCGGGGATCGCGGCCGCGATCATCGCGACCAGCCCGGAGACCGTGGCGCCGACCGCGACCCGGTCGGGCGCGGCGTGGACCATGCGCGCGAACTCGTCGCGCGCCCGCCCGGTCGAGGCGGTCCAGTGCTCCCAGCTCACGCGCCCGGCGCGCCAGTCGTTCTGGGCCTGCTGGAGCGCGTCCCACGCCGGATCGGGCGGCAGCCCGAAGCTCGCGGTGTTGAGATAGACCGTCTCGGGGTGCCACAGATCCGGGATCGTCATGGGCCCCAGGCTAAGGTCTTTCGGCCATGATCATCGCCATCGACGGTCCCGCGGGAGCCGGAAAGTCCACGGTCGCGCGCGCCGTCGCCGCGCGGCTCGGCTTCACGTACCTGGACACGGGGGCGATGTACCGCTGCGTCGGCCTGGCGGCGCGCGGCGGCGACGCGGGCGTCGTCGCCGAGCGCGTGCGCATCGAGCTGTCGGACCGCGTGCGGCTCGACGGCCGCGACGTGACCGAGGCCATCCGCACGCCGGAGGCGTCCGAGGCCGCGTCGCACGTGGCCGCCGACCCGGCCGTGCGCGCCGCGCTGGTGCGCAAGCAGCGGGCGATCGTGGCCGCCGGCGACTGGGTCGCCGAGGGGCGCGACATCGGCACCGCGGTCGCGCCCGACGCCGCGGTGAAGGTCTTTCTGACGGCGTCGCCGGAGGAGCGGGCGCGGCGGCGCGCCGCCGACCTCGGCCTGCCGGTGCAGGACGTGCTGGACGCCCAGCACGAGCGCGACCGGCGCGATCACGGCGGCGACCGGTCGACGCTCGAACCCCCCAGGGACGCGGTACCGGTCGACACCACCGGGCTCACGCTCGACGAGGTCGTCGAGCAGATCGTCACGCTCGCCGTCGAGGCGAAGGAGCTCCAGTCGTGAAAGTCGCAGTCGTCGGCTACCCGAACGTCGGCAAGTCGAGCCTGGTGAACCGGCTCACGCAGAGCCGCGAGGCCGTGGTGCACGAGCGCCCCGGCATCACGCGCGACCGCAAGGAGCTCTCCACCGACTGGAACGGCCGCAGCTTCACGCTGATCGACACCGGAGGCGTCGACCTCGACGATCCCGATCCGCTCGCGGTCTCGATCCAGGACCAGGCGCGCGCCGCGCTGGCCGACGCCCAGGTCGCGCTGCTGGTGGTCGACGCGCGGGCCGGCCTGCGCCCCGGCGACCAGGAGATCGCGGAGATCCTGCGCCGCGGGAACGTGCCGATCGTGGTCGCCGCCAACAAGATCGACTCGCCGAACGACCTGCTGCTGGCGCACGACTTCCACGCGCTCGGGCTCGGCGAGCCGATCGCGGTGTCCGCCGCCCAGGGCCTCGGCACCGGCGACCTGCTCGACAAGCTGGTCGACCTGCTGCCGGAGGACGACGAGATCCCCGACGACGAGGACGAGGTCGTCCGGCTGGCCGTGATCGGGCGCCCGAACGTCGGCAAGTCCTCGCTGGTCAACGCGTTCCTCGGCTACGAGCGCGTGATCGTCTCCGACGTCGCCGGCACCACGCGCGACGCGATCGACACCAAGATCGAGGTCGACGGGCGCAAGCTCGTGCTGGTCGACACGGCGGGCATCCGCCGCGCGGCCAAGGTGACGGAGTCGGTCGAGTACTACACGACGCTGCGCTCGCAGCGCGCGGCCGAGCGCGCCGACGTCGCGCTGGTGGTCTGCGACGCCGAGGACGGCGTCACCGCCCAGGACCTGCGGATCGCCGAGCTGGCGATGAAGTCGGGCTGCGCGACCGCGCTGGTGCTCAACAAGTGGGACCTGACCGGCGGGGCGGGCGACCCGCTCGGGCCGGGCGGGGGCGTCGGCGCCGCCGAGCTCGACCGCGAGCGCGCGCGGGTCAACCAGAAGCTGCGGCTGCGCCCGCGCGTGCTGACCGCGTCGGCCAAGACCGGCCGCCACATCGCGCGGCTGCTGACCGAGGCCCTGAGCATCGCCGACCGCGCCCGCCACCGCGTCCCGACGCCGGAGCTCAACCGCTTCCTGGCCGACGTCACGCAGGCGCGCCAGCCGCCCGCCAAGCAGGGCCACCGGCTGAAGCTGCTCTACATCGCCCAGGTCGGCGAGGCGCCGCCGCGCTTCGCGATCCAGGTCAACTCGCGCCAGCGCGTCACCCGCGATTACGCGTACTTCGTCGAGAACCGGCTGCGCGAGCGCTACGGGCTCGAAGGGGTGCCGGTGATCATCGATTTCGTGGAGCGACGTAACAGACGAACATCCGAAAGCCGCTAGGCTTTTCGCCTTCGCCCTCGCGCCGATGAGGCCGTCCCGTGCGCGCGAGGGGTAAGCATCGACGCGGAGCGATCCTCGAGATCTCATGACCCAGCTGAGCGATAACGAGTACCTGTTCACGTCCGAGTCCGTGACCGAGGGCCACCCGGACAAGGTCGCCGACCAGATCTCCGACGGCGTCCTCGACGCCGTCCTCAAGGACGACCCGAACGGTCGCGTGGCCTGCGAGACGCTCGTGAACACCGGCCTCGTGGTCGTGTCGGGCGAGATCTCCACGACGACGTACGTGGACATCCAGGAGATCGCCCGCGAGACGATCCGCAAGATCGGCTACACGGACGCCGACCTCGGCTTCAGCGCCGACTCCTGCGCCGTCATCAACGCGATCGACAAGCAGTCGCCGGACATCGCGCAGGGCGTCGACCAGGCGTACGAGGCCCGCACCGACGCGTCCGACGACGATGAGCTGGACACCGCCGGCGCCGGCGACCAGGGCATGATGTTCGGCTACGCGTCCAACGAGACCGAGGAGCTCATGCCGCTCCCGATCTCGCTCGCGCACAAGCTCGCGCAGCGCCTGGCCGCGGTCCGCCACGGCGAGACCGTGCCGTACCTGCGCCCGGACGGCAAGACCCAGGTCTCCGTCCGCTACCGCGACGGCCGCCCGGTCGAGATCGAGAAGCTCCTGATCTCGACGCAGCACAAGGAGGGCGCCGAGGCGCTGATCCCGGACGACCTCTGGGAGCACGTCGTCGAGCCGATCCTGCCGCGCGAGCTCTACGACGCGCAGAAGCTGCGCAAGAACTTCCTGGTCAACCCGACCGGCCGGTTCGTGATCGGCGGCCCGGTGGGCGACGCGGGCCTGACCGGCCGCAAGATCATCGTCGACACCTACGGCGGCATGGCCCGCCACGGCGGCGGCGCGTTCTCCGGCAAGGACCCGTCGAAGGTGGACCGCTCGGCCGCCTACGCGGCCCGCTACGTGGCCAAGAACCTGGTCGCCGCCGGTCTGGCCGACCGCGTCGAGGTCCAGGTCGCGTACGCCATCGGCGTCGCGCACCCGGTCTCGGTGATGGTCGAGACGTTCGGGACCGAGAAGATCGGCCAGGCCCGCATCGCGCAGCTCGTGAACGAGTTCTTCGACCTGCGCCCGGGCGCGTTCCGCAAGTACCTGGACCTGCACCGGCCGATCTACCAGAAGACGGCGGCGTACGGCCACTTCGGGCGCGAGGACCACGACTTCACGTGGGAGCGGACCGACAAGGCCGCCGCGCTGCGGGAGGCCGCCGGCCTCGCCGCGGCTGACGCAGTCGCTTAGTGGGTAGGGACCCCCTTGCCAACAAGGGGGTCCCAACTTGCATCAGGTTCGCCTCGACACCGACTTCGTCGATTACGCGATCGTCGCGACCTACTTCGCCGTCGTCCTCGGCGTGGGGTTCGCGGCCAAGCGCTACATCAAGTCGAGCCTTGACTACTTCCTGAGCGGGCGGGCGCTGCCCGCCTGGATCACGGGCCTGGCGTTCATCTCGGCCAACCTCGGTGCGACCGAGGTGCTCGGGATGGCGGCCAACGGCGCGCAGTACGGGGTCGCGACGGTCAACTACTACTGGATCGGCGCGATTCCGGCCATGGTCTTCCTCGGCCTGGTGATGATGCCGTTCTACTACGGCTCGAAGGTCCGCTCGGTGCCGGAGTACCTGCTCCAGCGGTTCAACCCGGCCGCGCACCAGTTCAACTCGTGGACGTTCGCGCTGGCCACGATCCTGATCGCCGGCGTGAACCTGTACGCGCTGGCCCTGGTCCTGAAGTTCCTGCTGGGCTGGCCGATCCTGGTCGGGATCGTCGTCGCGGCGGTGATCGTCGCGGCCTACATCAGCCTCGGCGGCCTGTCGTCGGCGATCTACAACGAGGTGCTGCAGTTCTTCGTGATCCTGGCGGCGCTGATCCCGCTCGCGGTCGTCGGGCTGCACGACGTCGGCGGCTGGAACGGGCTGCAGGACAAGATCCGTTCCTCCGACATCGGGGAGGCCGGCCTGCACGCCCTGCAGGGGACGCAGGTCGGGGACGTGTCGAACCCGATCGGGGTGTCCTGGATCGGAATCGTGTTCGGCCTTGGGTTCGTGCTCGCGTTCGGCTACTGGACGACGAACTTCGCGGAGGTCCAGCGCGCGCTGTCCGCGCGCGACATGCGGGCCGCGCAGCGGACGCCGCTGATCGGCGCGATCCCGAAGCTGTTCCTGCCGTTCGTGATGATCGTGCCCGGGATGATCGCGCTGGTCGTGATCCCGAAGCTGGGGACGACCGACGCGCTGCAGTTCAACAACTCGATTCCGCTGCTGATGAACCAGTACCTGCCCAACGGCATGCTCGGGGTCGCGATCACGGGGCTGATGGCGTCGTTCATGGCGGGGGTGGCGGCGAACGTGTCGGCGTTCAACACGGTCGTGACCACGGACCTGGTGGAGCCGTACTTCAAGCCTGGGCAGGACGACGCCTGGTACGTGGGCTTCGGCCGCGTGGCGACGATCGGCGGGATCGTGATCAGCATCGCCACGGCGCTGATCGCCTCCACCTACAGCAACCTCATGAACTACCTGCAGGCGCTGTTCTCGATCTTCAACGCGCCGCTGTTCGCGACGTTCATCATCGGGATGTTCTGGAAGCGGATGACGCCGGCGGCCGGGCTCTGGGGGCTGGTCGCGGGGACGTTCGCGGCGGCGCTGACGTTCGTGCTCTACAAGGCGGGGGCGATCAGCTTCGGGTCAGACCTGGCGGAGTCGATGATCGGCGCCAGCCTGGCGTTCCTGGTCGACGCCGCGGTGTCGGTCGCGGTCACGCTGCGGACGCGGCCGAAGCCGGTGGCCGAGCTGCAGGGGCTGGTGTACGGGATGGCCAACCTCGACGGGGCCGCCGCGGTGTCCCGCGGGTCGATGCTGATGGGCGGCGGCGTGCTGGCCGGCGCCCTGGCCCTGACGATCGTGTTCTGGTGAGGAGGCGTCGTGGAGAACCTGTTTGATCTGCGTCGCATCATCGCCGGGGTCTTCCTGGCCTGGGGCGTCCTGCTGGTGATCCTGGGGCTGACCGGCTCGCACGCGGAGACCACGAAGGCGGCCGGGATCAACATCAACCTGTGGGCGGGCGTCGGGATGTTCGTCGTCGGCGCCCTGTTCCTCGCGTGGTCGCTGGCGCGGCCGCTGTTCTCGTCAGCGGAAGTGCGCCGGGCGGCCGGGAGTGACGACGAAGGCGCCGGGCGGGGGGACGACGCCGGGCGCTAGCAGCGCCAGCACGGAGCCGCCGAAGCCGCCGCCGACCATGCGGGCGCCGGCGGCTCCGTGGCGCTTGAGAGCCTCGACGGTGCGTTCCACCTCGGGGGTCGAGGCGTCGTAGTCGTCTCGCAGCGAGGCGTGGGAGGCGTCGAGGAGGCGGGCGAGCTGCGGGAGGTCGTGGGCGTCGAGGGCGCCTGCGGCCGCGTCGACGCGGGCGTTCTCGGTCAGGACGTGGCGGGCGCGTCGCTTCAGGACGCCGTCCAGCCGGTCGATGTCCTGCGCGTCGCTCAGGTACTCGACGCCGAGCGCGGCCGCCGCCGCCTCGCACTCGGCGCGGCGCTGGTTGTAGCCGGAGGCGGCGAGGTCGTGGGTGGCACCGGAGTCGACGGTGACCAGGGTCCAGTCGCCGAGGTCGAGCGGGTGGTGCTCGAGGTGCAGGGTCTTGAAGTCGATCTTCAGGACGTGGCCGGGCCTGGCCAGCAGGCTCGCGAGCTGGTCGAGCAGGCCGGTGTGGGCGCCGACCCACTCGTTCTCGACGCGCGAGCACAGCTGGGCGAGCGCCAGGCGGTCGTCGGGCTCTTTCCGCAGGAGGGCGAGCGCGAGCGCGGTCTCCAGCGCCGCGGAGGAGGACAGCCCGCTGCCGCGCGGGAGGTCACCGGTGATGGTCAGGCGGGCGGGCTCGGCGTGCAGCTCGGCGGCCATGCCGCGCACGAACGCGCGCCAGCCGGTGGCCGGCGTGGGCGTGTCGAACGCGTCGTGCTCGTCGAGGTCGCGCGCGTGGACTTCGAAGCGGGGCGCGGGGGTCGCGGTGACGGTGACGCCGCGGTCGATCGCGAACGGCAGCGCGAGCCCGCCGTTGTAGTCGGTGTGCTCGCCGATCAGGTTCACCCGACCGGGGCCGAACGCGGTCCTACTCGCCAAGGCGCTCCCGCATGGTCCTGACGGCCTCGGGGTTGTCGTCGATCAGCAGGTAGCGGCGGCCGAGCTTGCGGGCGACGACGCCGAGCGTTCCGCTGCCGGCGAACGGGTCCAGGCAGAGGTCGCCGGGTCGCGAGCTCGCCTGCACGAAGCGGCGGACCAGGCCCTCCGGCTTCTGCGTCGGGTAGCCGGTCTTCTCGCGGCCGGTGGGGGAGACGATCGTGTGCCAGATCACGCTCGTCGGGCGCTTGCCCTTCGCGACCTTGGCGGGGGTGACGAGGCCGGGGGCCATGTACGGCTCGCGGTCGACCGCCTCGGCGTCGAAGAAGTACGCGCGCGGGTCCTTGACGTAGACGAGGATCGTGTCGTGCTTCTGCGGCCAGCGGGCCTTCGGCTTGGCCCCGTAGTCGTACGCCCAGATCAGCTCGTTGAGGAAATGGGTGCGGCCGAAGATCTCGTCAAGCAGAAGCTTTACGTAATGAGCCTCGCGGTAGTCGAGGTGCAGGTAGAGCGTGCCGGTGGGGTGGAGGATGCGCTTGAGCTCGGTCAGGCGCGGCTCCAGGAAGCCCAGGTAGTCGTCGAAGTCGTCCTTGAACGAGGACTCGGCGAGCAGCTTGGTGGCGTAGCGGCGGCCGCCGAAGCCGTTGCGGTCGCCGTCGCCTTCCGCGGCCGCGATCGTCGCGACCGAGCGGCGGACCTGGGTCCGGCCCGTGTTGAACGGCGGGTCGGCGTAGACCATCTGCGCGGACTCGTCCGCGAGCGCGCGCAGGTGCGGCAGGTTGTCGCCTTCGAGGATCAGCGGCGGCCACCGGTCAGCGCGGCCGCGGCGCCGAGCGCGAGGTACACCGCGCCGGTCACGCGCCGGCCGTGCCGGAAGCGCTTGAGCCTCTGGCCGGCGGCGCTGGCCGCGAACGCGTAGCCGCAGTCCATCGCGAAGCCGAGCGTGCCCAGGATCGCGCCGAGCATGAGCACCTGCGTCGTGATCGGGCCGCGCTGCGGGTCGACGAACTGCGGGAAGAAGGCGAGGAAGAACAGCGCCACCTTGGGGTTGAGCAACTGCACCACGATCGCCTGGCGGTACGCGCGCTTGAGCGAGACCCGCTTCGGCCCGGCGCCCGGTGCGTCGTCGCTCTGGCGGGCGAGCAGCGCTTTCAGGCCGAGGAAGACCAGGTACGCGGCGCCGGCGTACCGGAGTGCGTTGAACGCCGCGTCCGACGACGCGATCAGCGCCGCCAGCCCCGCCGCGGTCGCGGTGACGATGAGCAGCGTGCCGGTCAGCAGCCCGAGCGCCGAGGCGAACCCGCTCCGCCGCCCCTCACTCAACGACCGCGTGGCCACATAGACCATGTTCGGCCCCGGAATCGCGATCAGCGTCAGCGCCGCCAGCGCGAACAGGGCGAGCGTCGACGGCGCGGGCATCCCGGCAGCCTACCGCGCCCTTCGGCGGCCTCCGGCGACGGGCTTCGCCCCGCCCCGCGCGTCTCGCCCCGCCCCGCGCGTCTCGCGCGCGGCGAGTGGTCACTTTCTGGCGCATAGCGCCAGGACGTCGCTCCTCGCGCCGCCACGCCCTCCCTTCGCCCCTCTTTGCCGCGACACGGTTACGGCGCCGGTGAGGGAGGCGGTCGACAGGGGGGTGCTGCGATCTACTGTCGGCTCAGGCAAGCAGATCGGAGCACCCCCTGCAAATTCCGCCCGCCCGCACCGCCGAGCCACGCGCGGAGACCGCTGCCGCCCGCGCCCGCGCTCCCCTCACCCGCGCCGTTCGCCGGCGCAGCGGAGCGCTCGCGCGGAGAGCGCCGCCGCCCGTGCTCCCCTCACCCGCGCCGTTCGCCGGCGCAGCGGAGCGCTCGCGCGGAGACCGCTGCCGCCCGTGCCCGCGCTCCCCTCACCCGCGCCGTTCGTCGGCGCAACGGAACCCCCGCACGGAGACCGCGGCGGCGTCGTCCCCCCGTGCGAGGCTAGGCGCCGTGATCGCCCGGGTCGAGCCCCTGACCACCACGCGCCGCCTCGCCGGCCCGTTCGACTACCGCGTCGACGGTGCGGAGGTCGAGGTCGGGGCACTCGTGCGCGTGCCGTTCGGGCATCAGAAGCTCGACGGGGTCGTGGTCGGGCTCACGGACACGAGCGAAGTGCCGGACGAGAAGCTGGTCGGGCTCGGCGACGTGCGCGCGGACTCGATCCCGCGCGATTTGGTCGATCTGGCGCTCTGGATGGCCGAGGAGTACTGCTCGACGCCGGCGCGCGCGCTCGCGCTCGTCTCCCCGCCACCGGGCAAGGCGCGCACGCTGCTGTGGGCGGCGCCGACCGGCGCGGAGGGCCGGCTCAACGACAACCAGCGCGCGCTGCTCGAGCGCCTGCCGGGCCCGGCGGGGAACGATCTGCCTGCGCTGCGGCGGCTCGAGAAGCGCGGGCTGGTGACGATCGAGCCGCGCGTCGCCCGCCGCGCGCCGCAGCTGAACCCGGCTCCCGACCGCGCCGTCCAGCTGACCGCGGCCCAAGCCGACGCGCTGGCCGCGATCGAGGCCGCGCCCGGCGGCGCGCACCTGCTCCACGGCGTCACCGGCTCCGGCAAGACCGAGGTCTACCTGCGCGCGGCCGCCGCGGCGCTCGAGCGCGGGGAGGGCGTGATCGCGTTGGTCCCCGAGATCGCGCTCACGCCCCAGACGGTCGCGCGCTTCGCCGCCCGGTTCGGCGACACGGTCGCCCTCCTGCATTCCGCCCTCTCCGACGGCGAGCGCTACGACGAGTGGCGCCGGCTGCGCACGGGCGAGGCGCGGATCGCGGTCGGCCCGCGCTCGGCCGTGTTCGCGCCGGTCGAACGCCTCGGCCTGATCGTCGTCGACGAGGAGCACGACCCGTCGTACAAGCAGGAGAGCGACCCGCGCTACGACGCCCGCCACGTCGCCGCCTACCGCGCCTACCAGACGGGCGCCCGGCTGCTCGCGGGCTCGGCGACCCCGCGCCCCGAGACCGTGTACGCACTCCCGCGGCTGCGGCTCCCGACACGGGTGGGGGGAGAGCCCGCGGCGCCGCGCGGCGAGGGCGCGGCGGCGGGAGCGCGCGGCGAGAGCGGGGCAGCGGGCAGCGCGCGCGCGGCGGCGCGAGGCGGGGACGCGCGTGGCCTGCCGCCCGTGCGCGTGCTCGACATGCGCGGCGCCCACCACGCGCTGCACCCGGACACGCGGCGGGCGCTGACGTCCGCCCGCAAGTCGATCGTGCTGCTCAACCGCCGCGGCTGGTCGAACTTCCTCAACTGCACGAGCTGCGGCAAGGCCTGGGAGTGCCCGAACTGCGACGTCGCGCTCGTCCTGCACCGCGCCGACCGCGCGCTCGAGTGCCACCACTGCGGCCACAAGGAGCCCATTCCCGGGCGCTGCGACCGCTGCGGCAGCCTCGCGATCGCCCGCCACGGCGCGGGCACCGAGCGCGTCGAGCAGGAGCTCAAGCAGGCGCTCGACATCCCGATCTTCCGCCTCGACGCCGACACCGCCGCCCTCAAGGACGCGGTCCCGACCCTGCTCAGGGGCTTCCACGAAGCCCCGCGCGGCCTCCTGCTCGGCACCCAGATGGTGGCCAAGGGCCACGACTTCCCGGACGTCACGCTCGGCGTCGTCCTGGACGCCGACTCCACGCTGCGCTTCCCCGACTTCCGCGCCGAGGAGCGCACGTTCGCGCTGATCGCCCAGCTCGCCGGCCGCGCCGGCCGCGGCCCGAAGGGCGGCCGCGTCCTGGTGCAGACGAGCGTCCCCGACGCCCCTGCGATCGTCGCCGCCGCCCACCACGACAGCGACGGGTTCCTGACCCAGGAGCTGGAGCGCCGGAAGGCCTTCGGCTACCCGCCGTTCAAGGACCTGATCCGCATCGTCACCAGCGCCCCGCACGACCCGGCCCCGGCTCACGCCGCCTCCACCGCCATCGCCCGCGCGCTGACCGACCTCCCGGAGACCGAGCGCCTCGGCCCCGCGCCCCTGTTCCGCCTGCGCAACCGCGAGCGCTTCCAGCTCGTCCTCAAGACCACCCAGCGCGCCCAGGCGATCCACGCCACCAAGGCCGCCGTCGACGCCGCCGCCCGCGACAAGGCGTTCCGCGCCGTGAACTTCTCGGTGGACGTGGACCCGGTCTAGCGGGACGTAACATGTTCGGCGATGGCGGACGAAGGACACACCGAAGCCCACGGGGAGGTCGCCGAGCCGCACGACCGTCTCGATCCCGCCGCCCGCGCCCGCCGCGAAGCGGCGCTCAAGCTCGTGCGCAAGTACGGCGACCCGGTGCTGCGCTCGCGCGCGCTGGAGATCGTCCACTTCGACACCGCGCTGATCGAGGAGACCCGGCGGATGGGCCGCCTGATGACCGACGCGTACGGCATCGGCCTCGCCGCCACCCAGGTCGGCGCGATGCACCGCGTGCTCGTCTACCGGACCGAGCTCGAGGGCGCGGTCGCCGCGCTCGTGAACCCGGTCCTGGAGTGGTCCAGCCGGGAGAAGGAGACCGCGGAGGAGGGCTGCCTGAGCCTCCCCGGCGTCTCCGTCGAGGTCGAGCGCCCCGTGTACGTCCGCGTGCGCGCCCAGGACGAGCGCGGCGGCGAGGTCACCGTCGAGGCCAGCGGCCTCGAGGCGCGCGTGATCCAGCACGAGATGGACCACCTCGACGGCGTCCTGATCCTCGACCGCACGTCGCGCGACCAGCGCAAGCAGGCGATGCGGACCCTGCGCGAGCGGCTCGAGCCCGTCGCTTGAGGAACGTCTACCTCGGGACCTCGGCGTTCGCGGCGGTCGTCCTGCGCCGCCTCGCGGCCTCGCCGCACCGCCCGCAGCTCGTGATCACCCGGCCGGACGCGCGCCAGGGCCGCGGCCGCAAGCTGGCCCCGCCGCCGGTGGCGCAGGCGGCGCGCGAGCTCGGCCTGGAGGTCATCCAGCCCGAGCAGCTGCACGCCCCCGAGATCCTCCAACGGATCGCCGAGGCCCAGCCCGACGTCCTCACCACCTGCGCGTACGGCGTCCTCATCAAGGAGCCGCTGCTGAGCGACTACGAGATGATCAACGTGCACCCGTCGCTGCTGCCGCGCTGGCGCGGCGCCGCGCCGATCGAGCGCGCGATCATGGCCGGCGACGCCGAGACCGGCGTGGCGATCATGCGCGTGACCGCGGGCTGGGACGCCGGCCCGGTCTACGCGACCGCGACGACTCCGATCGGCCCCGACGACGACTACGGCACGCTCGCCGCTCGCCTGCAGGACATCGGCGCCGACCTGCTGGTCGACGTGCTCGACGAGCACCCGGCCCCGCAGCCGCAGGACGAGGCGCTCGTCACCTACGCCAACAAGATCGGCCCGCGCGAGCGCGCGCTGGACCCGACCGAGACCCCGGAGCAGGTCGAGCGCACGATCCGCGCGCTGCGTCCGCACATCGGCTCCCGCCTCCCGCTCCCGGACGGCACGTTCCTGGGCGTCCTGGCCGCGCGCGTCGACGGCCCGACGCGCGCGCCGGCCGGCGGCCTCGTCCGCACCGAGGGCGACCGGCTCCTGCTCGACTGCCACGGCGGGGCGCTGGAGCTGACCGAGATCCGCCCGCCCGGCGGCACCGCGATGCGGACGGCGGACTGGCTGCGCGGCCGGCCGGACCCGGCGCTCGTCAACTTCCGGCTCGACCCGGCGCTGCCGGACCGCGAGCTCGCCGAGCTGCTCGAGCGCGCCCGCGCCGAGTGGGCCGACCTCCAGGACGAGTGGCAGCCGCACGTGTGCGCGCTCGCGGCCCGGGGCGCAGCGCCCGTGACCGACGCGATGACCGAGCTGGCCGGCGACGCCGACCCGCAGGCCCGCGAGCTGGCGGCCTACGTGCTCGGGCAGCTCGAGCACGGCGACCCAGAAGCGCAGGCCGCGGCGCTCGTGGACCTCGCCGCCGGCGAGTCCGACCCGGCGGTCCTGTGCGCGGTCGCTGCCGCGTTCGGCCACCTGGGGGACCCGCACGGCCGCGCCTGGCTGCTGGCCAACCGCGCGCACCCGGACGCCGACGTCCGCGAGGCGGTGGCGTTCGCGCTCGGAGGCCGCAGAGGGGCGGACGTGCGCGACGCGCTGATCGCGCTCTCCGCCGATCCCGCGCCCGGCGTGCGCGACTGGGCGACGTTCGCGCTCGGCACGCTCGCGTCCGAGGACGACCAGGCGCTGCGCGACGCGCTCGCGGCCCGGCTCGACGATCCGGACGAGGACACGCGGTTGGAGGCCGTGCACGGCCTCGCGCTGCGCGGCGACCGCCGCGCCCAGGAGCCCGCGCGTGAGCTGCTCGAGCAGCACGCGGCGGACGGCGTCTGGACGCGCCACCTGCTGGCCGAGACGGCGAGCCGTCTCGGCGACGACTGAGCTACCAGGCCGGCGTCGCGGCCGGGTCCGCCGTCTCGGCGGGCGCGGGCGGCGGCGTCTGGGTGGGCGCCGCGGCCTCGGCCGCCGGGGCCGGCGTCTCGACCGGAGCCGGGGCAGGTGTCTCGACCGGAGCCGGAGCGGGCGTCTCGACCGGAGCGGGAGCGGGCGTCTCGACCGGAGCGGGAGCCGGCGTCTCGACCGGAGCCGGAGCCGGAGTCGGGGCGGGCGTCTCGGCCGGCGCGGGGGTCTCCGTCGGCGTGGGCGTCGGGGCCGCGGGCGCCTCGGGGACCGGCGCGCTCTGCTCCGGCGCCTCAGGCGTCGGGGTCGGGGTCGGCGCCTCCGGGGCGGGCGTCTCGGTCACCGGCGCGGGCGCCTCCACGACCGGCGGCTGCTCCTCCGGCGGCGTGGTGGGCTCCTCCGTCTGCACGGGCGGGGCGCTCTCGACGGGCGGCGGCGTCGTCGTGTGCGACTCCTCCGGCTCGTCGACGGTGATCGGCGTCGTCTGGGTGATCGGCGGGACCGGCTGCCCGTCCGGGTAGCCGTCGCCGTTGTTGTCTTCCAGGCCGTCGTCGATGCCGTCGCCGTTGGTGTCCCGGTTCAGCGGATCGGTGCCGTTGCGCTCCTCGTCGGCGTTGCTCACGCCGTCGCCGTCGGCGTCGTCGTTGCCGTCGATCACGCCGTCGCCGTTGGTGTCGATCCAGCCGCCCTTGGAGCGGATGCGGAGCTCGGTCGCCTGCGTCAGCCCGGAGCTGGTCACGACCCCGCGGTCGCTCGCGTCGTTGGCGTTGCCGCCGCGCGCGGTCTCGAAGCTGTCGCTCAGGCCGTCGTTGTCGGTATCGGGGTTCTTGAACTGGGGCGGCGCGTAGTCGGCGCTGCCGGACGCGGGCTGCGTCGACGAGCTGCGCCCGGACGTGAGGCTGGCCTGCTCCGGCGTGTCGGCCACGGGGGTGCCCGAGCCGGTCACGTCGCCGAGCGTCAACGTGGCCAGGCCGCCGGACGTGCCGGGACCGCCGGCCGCGGCCGTCCCGCCGAGCCCGGTCGTGGTCAGCGCGGAGACACCACCGAGGGCCGGGCCGCTGCCGCCGCCGCGCGAGGACGGGTGGTGCGAGGGGATCCGGGGCGCCTGCGCCTGCGCGAGCACGACCGGCGCGCCCGCGGCCTCGGGCCGCAGCCCGTCGGGCCAGTTCTTCCAGCCCACGAGCGGCGCGGCGAGCGCGCCCAGGCCAAGCGTGCCCGCGACCAGCCCGGCGGCGATCGTGCCGGCGAAGCGCAGGTCACCGAGCGCCGTGGGACGGTCCGCGCGCGCGGCCAACGAGTGAGTGCTGTCAGTGTCCGACATGTGTGGCATCCCCTTCCATGGGGAGGTGTCGGCAAGTTGTACGCGGTCCATTAGCCCTGTTGGGACAAATTGATCCGGGGAGGCTGGTTTTGGACGAACGTTCGATCACGTCGGAAAAGGCTGCAAACAGCGTGTTTTGGTGCTCAAGTATTAGACCGGAAAATGGACTTCTGTACGAGGGTTCGGCGCACCGCCGGTTCCACCGCGGACCGCGCCGCAGAGCCAACCAGAAGACCAGGCTCTCGTAAAGACTGCCGTGCCGAAACTGGACCTTCCATCAGGTCGGGGCTCCATCGCTCCGGCGCGTGCGTGCGCGTACGCCGTGATCCGGCGCGTGTTCGAGGACGCCGCGTGGGCGGACCGGGCGCTCTACGGCGAGGCACGTCGCTTCGAGCTCGACGCGCGCGACCTCGCCCTGGCCACCCGGCTGAGCTTCGGGACCGTGCAGCGCGTCGCCACCCTCGACCACGTGATCGAGCGCCTCGCGCGCCGGCCGTCAACTCGGCTGGACGCCCCGGTGCTGGCCGCCCTGCGGCTGGGCGTCTTCCAGCTCGTGTTCCTGGACCGCGTGCCCGCGCACGCGGCCGTCGGCGAGTCCGTCGAGCTGGCCAAGCGCGACGCGCCGCGCGGGGCCGGCCTGGTGAACGCCGTGCTGCGCCGGGCCGCGGGCCAGGCGCGAGCGCTGGTCGAGGCGCTCCCGGACGCGACGCCCGAGCAGGCGGCGCTCAAGCACTCCCACCCGGAGTGGATCGCGCGGCTGTGGTTCGAGACGTTCGGCCGCGAGACCGCGACGGCGCTGATGGCCGCCGGCAACGAGCCGGCCGAGCCGGCCCTGCGGGCCAACACGCTGCGCACCACGGCGCCGGCGCTGGCCGAGCGGCTGCCCGCGCACGCGCTCGACGACGAGACGCTGATCCTGGACGGGCCGTTCGACACGTTCTCCTCGCCCGAGTTCGTGCAGGGCCTGCTGATGCCGCAGTCGCGCGCAGCCGCGTCCGTCGCACGCGCGCTGGCGCCGCAGCCGCGCGAGCGCGTGCTCGACCTGTGCGCCGCGCCCGGCGGCAAGACCACGCACCTGGCCGCGCTGATGCGCAACCGGGGCGAGATCGTCGCCGTCGAGAAGCATCCCGGCCGCGCGCAGGCGCTCCGGCTGACCGCGGCCCGCATGGGCGCCGCGATCGTCACGGTGCGGACGCAGGACGCCACCGAGCCGCAGGGCGGGCGCTTCGACCGCGTGCTGGTCGACCCGCCCTGCAGCGACCTCGGCACGCTCGCCTCGCGCCCGGACGCGCGCTGGCGCAAGGCGGGGCGCCCGGAGGCGCTGGCCGAGCTGCAGGCCCGCATCCTGGCCGCGGGCGCGGCGGCGCTGAAGCCCGGCGGTACCCTCGTCTATTCGACGTGCACGATCTCGCCCGCCGAGAACGAGCGCGTCGTGGCAGCCTTCCTGGCCGCCCATCCGGACTTCACCGCCGAGAGCCTCGAGCCGGAAGTCTGGAAGCATCCGACCATGCCGCAGTTCCTGCAGACCCTCCCGCACCGCGACCGCACCGACGGCTTCTTCGTCGCGAGGCTGCGGCGGGCATGAATGACGTCGACCTCGGCGCGGTCTGCCCGGCGTGCCACGAGCCGTGGCTGCGCCCGACGAACCTGCCGGGTCGCTACCGCTGCGTGAACTGCCTGCACCGCTTCGAGCTGCGTTCGGTCTGCCCCAACTGCGGGGAGCACTCCACGATCGTGCGCATGTCGAGCACCGCGCTGTACGTCTGTGGTCACTGTCAATCCTCGATGCTCGCGCCCATCTAGATGCTCAAAGGCCTCGCCCCCTCGATCCTCGCCGCCGACTTCAGCCGCCTCGCCGAGCAGGTCCAGACCGTGCTCGACGCCGGTGCGCCCGTGATCCACGTCGACGTGATGGACGGTCACTTCGTCCCGCCGATCACGATGGGCCCGCTGGCGGTGTCGGCGATCGCCGACCAGGTCCACGCGGCCGGCGCCAAGATCGACGTCCACCTGATGATCGAGCGCCCCGAGCGCCAGGTCGACGCGTTCGCGCAGGCCGGGGCGGACTCGATCACCGTCCACGTCGAAGCGACGCCGCACGCGCACTACGCGCTGCAGGCGATCAAGGCCGCCGGCTGCCTCTCCGGGCTCGCATTGAACCCGGGCACGCCGGCCGAGGCCGTGCGCGAGCTGGCGCCCGACATGGTCCTCTGCATGACGGTCAACCCCGGCTGGGGCGGCCAGAGGTTCCTCGAACATTCGCTGAGCAAGCTGGTCCGGCTGCGGGAGCTGATCGGGCCTGACGTCGCGCTCGAAGTGGACGGCGGAATCGACGCCGAAACGGCGGCCCGCTGCGCCGCGGCGGGGGCCACGGTGTTCGTCGCCGGCACCGCCGTGTTCGGCGCCCCGGACCCCGCCGAGGCGGCGCGCGTGATCGCCGCCGCGGCTGGTACGGCCACCCGTATGTGAACGTGTTCGCGCGGTGACGAGAATCGAACCCGTGGACTGCACCGTCCTCATAGTCGACGACCACCCGTCCTTCCGGGCCAGCGCGCGCGTGCTGCTCGAGTCGGAGGGGTTCCACGTCGTCGGCGAGGCGGTGGACGGGGCCAGCGCGGTCGAGGAGACCTGCCGGCTGCGGCCCCAGCTCGTGCTGCTCGACGTGCAGCTGCCGGACATCGACGGCTTCGACGTCGCGGCCCGCATCACCGGGCATCCGGACGCGCCGGCCGTGATCCTCGTCTCGAGCCGTGATTCCTCGGACTTCGGACCGCTGGTGAGCCGCTCGGGCGCCCGCGGCTTCGTCCCCAAGGCCGAGCTGTCGGGGGAGCGCGTGCAGGCGCTGCTGCTGTGACAGTCCGCCCCGCGCAATACTCTCGGACGCGATGAGCGCCGACACCCCACTGAAAGTCGTCGTGGCCGAGGACTCCGTGCTCCTGCGCGAGGGCCTCGTCCGCCTGCTCGAGGACTCGGGCTTCGAAGTCGCCGGCCAGGCCGGCGACGCCGAGGACCTCCTGCGCAAGGTCGGCGCGCACAAGCCCGACGTCGCGGTGATCGACGTCCGGATGCCGCCGTCGCACACCGACGAGGGCCTGCGGGCGGCGCGCAAGATCCGCGCCGACCACCCGGGCACGGGCGTGCTCGTGCTCAGCCAGTACGTCGAGGAGGCCTACGCGCTCGACCTGCTGTCGGAGTCCACGGAGTCGACCGGCTACCTGCTCAAGGACCGGGTCGCCGACGTGGACACGTTCACGGACGCCGTGCGCCGCGTCGCCGGCGGCGGCTCGGCGCTGGACCCGCAGGTGGTCGCGCTGCTGCTCGGCCGGCGCCGCCGCGAGGACCCGCTGGACGCGCTCACCGCGCGCGAGCGCGAAGTGCTCGGGCTGATGGCCGAGGGCCGCTCGAACGCCGCGATCGCCGAGGCGCTGGTCGTGACCGAGCGCGCGGTCGAGAAGCACGTGACGTCGATCTTCTCCAAGCTCGACCTGGCGCCCACGGTCGAGGACCACCGGCGCGTGCTCGCCGTCCTGGCGTACCTGCGCTCGGGCTAGCCCCACCACGATCCGCGAGTCACCCGAACGCACTCGGGCGGCGAACCGGCCATCCTCCACGGCATGAACATCGTGTCGACGGCGGACCTGCGCCGCACCTACGGCGAAGGCGAGACCGCAGTGCACGCGCTCGCCGGCGTGACACTCGACTTCCCCGCCGGTCAGTTCACCGCGATCATGGGACCCTCCGGCTCGGGCAAGTCCACGCTGATGCACCTGCTGGCCGGGCTCGACAAGCCGACGTCGGGCTCGGTCGTGATCGACGGCCAGGAGCTCGCCGGCCTCGACGACAAGGCCCTGACGCAGCTGCGCCGCGACCGCCTCGGCTTCGTGTTCCAGGCGTTCAACCTCGTCCCGGTGCTGACCGCGGAGGAGAACATCACGCTGCCGCTGCGGCTCGCCGGGCGTGAGCCCGATCAGGCCTGGCTGGACCAGCTGATCGACACGGTGGGGCTGCGGGACCGGCTCACGCACCGGCCGTCGGAGCTGTCCGGCGGCCAGCAGCAGCGCGTCGCGGTGGCGCGCGCGCTGGTGCACCGGCCCGCCGTCCTGTTCGCGGACGAGCCGACCGGCAACCTGGACTCGCACTCCTCCGAGGAGGTGCTCGGGCTGCTGCGCCAGGCGGTCGACGAGTTCGACCAGACGGTGATCATGGTCACGCACGAGCCGTCCGCGGCCGCGGTCGCCGACCGGCTGGTGGTGCTGCGCGACGGGGTCGTCGTCCACGACGGCGACGGCCAGGATGAGGCCGGCGTGCTCGACCTGATGAAGGGCGCCGCGTGACGTCCCTCGCACTCCGAGGCCTGCTGACCCGCAAGCTGCGGTCGGTCCTGACCGGGTTCGCGGTCGTGATCGGCGTCGCGTTCGTGGTCGGCACGCTCGTATTCACCGACACGATCAACGCGTCGTTCACGAACCTGTTCGAGCGCACCCAGCAGGGCGTCGACGTCGCGATCGAGGCCCACCAGGCGGTCAAGGCGGACTTCTCGGCGCCGCCGACGATGCCGTCCGCCACGCTCGACAAGGTCAAGGCCACGCCGGGCGTCGACGTCGCCGAGGGCAGCGTCAGCTCCGACGGCACGCTGCTGGACAAGCAGGGCAAGCCGATCACCTCCACCGGCCCGCCGACGCTGATCGTCTCGGAGTCGACCGAGAAGGTCTTCCAGATCCTCGACTACGTCAGCGGCGGGCGTCCGCAGGGCGCCGACCAGGTCGCGATCGACCGCGGCACGGCGAAGAAGTACGGCTTCAAGGTCGGTGACACGGTCACCGTGACCTCGCACGAGCCGGCCAAGCAGTACAAGGTCTCCGGGATCGCGACGCTCGACGGCAAGGACAACCTGGCCGGCGCGCGGCTGGTCGTGATGACGCTGCCCGAGGCGCAGCGGATGACCGGGCACGACGGCTACGACTCGATCTCGGTCTCGACCGGCCACAACGACCCGGACCAGGTCAAGGCCGCGCTCAAGAAGGAGCTCGGTCCGGACTTCCTGGTGCGCACGGGCAAGGAGGCGGCCAAGGAGCAGGCGCAGGACCTGTCGGACGCGCTCGGCTTCATCCGCACGGCGCTGCTGGTCTTCGCCGGCGTCGCGCTGCTGGTCGGCGGCTTCTTGATCTTCAACACGTTCACGGTCACCGTCGCGCAGCGCACGAAGGAGTTCGCGCTGCTGCGCGTGCTCGGCGCGTCGCGCCGCCAGGTGCTGCGCTCGGTGCTGCTGGAGACGCTGATCGTCGGCCTGGTGGCGTCGATCCTCGGCGTGCTGGTCGGGATCGCGCTCGCGCCCGCGCTGGCGGCGATGCTCAAAGCCTTCGGGATCGACCTGGGCACGACCGGCCTGGTGATCGCGCCGGGCACGATCGTGACGGGCATCATCGTCGGCGTCCTGGCGACGATGATCTCCGGGTTCGTGCCCGCCCGGCGCGCGACCCGCGTCGAGCCGATCACCGCGATGCGCGACAGCGCCACGCCCGGCATCGGGCACCTGCGGCGGCGGCGCATCATCGGGTCGATCGCGCTCATGGGCTGCGGCCTGCTGGCGCTGTTCTACGGGCTCTTCGGCGGCATCGACTCGACGTCCGCCGCCGCGTCGCTGCTGGGCCTCGGCGCGCTGCTGATGATGTTCGGCTTCGCGTTCCTGGCGCCGCTGCTGGTGCGCCCGCTGGCGCGGGCGATCGGGGCGCCGCTGGCCCGCATGCAGGGGCTCACCGGCGTGCTGGCGCGCGAGAACGCGATCCGCCAGCCGCAGCGCACGGCGGTCACCGCCGCGGCGCTGATGGTCGGGCTCGCGCTGGTCGTGCTCGTCACCGTGTTCGCGGCCGGCATCCGGGCCTCGGTCGACAACGCGATCGACAAGCAGGTCACGGCGTCGGTGATGGTGATGGCGCAGGACGGCTTCTCGCCGGTGCCGGTCGGCGCGGCGGAGACCGTCGCGAAGGTCGACGGCGTGCGCGACGTGTCGCCGGTGCGCTTCTCGACCGGCATCCTCAAGGGCGACGGGGACGCGACGACGCCGGTCACGGGCGTCGACCCGGCGACCGTCGGCTCGGTCCTCAAGCTCGACTGGGAGAAGGGCGACGCGCAGACGCTGCGCTCGCTGACCGACCAGCAGGCGCTGGTCGACGGCAACTGGGCGAAGTCCAAGAAGGTCGGCGTGGGCGACACGCTGGACTTCACCACGCCCGCGGGCAAGCACGTCAGCTACGAGATCGCGGGGGTCTTCAAGAACCAGGCGGGGCTGACCTCGTCGGTGATCCTGACGGGCGCGTCGCTCGCGGCCTCGTGGAACTCGACCGACCTGGCGTTCGTCGCCGCCGCCGGCGATCCCGGCGTCAAGCCGGCGGAGCTGGCCAAGCGCGCGGACGTGGCGCTGAAGGCGTTCCCGCAGACCGACGCGCTCACGATCAAGGAGTTCAAGGACAAGCAGAACCAGTCGATCAACGGCCTGCTCGGGCTCGTGTTCGCGCTGCTGTCGCTGTCGGTGATCGTGGCGCTGCTCGGGATCGTGAACACGCTGGCGCTGTCGGTGCACGAGCGCACGCGTGAGCTCGGGATGCTGCGGGCGGTCGGCATGAGCCGGCGTCAGGTGCGGCGCATGGTGCGCTCGGAGTCGGTGATCACGGCCGGGATCGGGGCGGTGCTCGGCACCGTGCTCGGGCTCGTGTTCTCGGTCATCGTCTCGCGCCCGCTGGCCGACGAGGGCTTCGTCTTCGTGCTCCCGTACGGGTGGCTGATCGTGTTCTTCATCCTGGCGGGGATCGCGGGCGTCGTGGCCGCGATCCCGCCCGCGCGGCGGGCCGCGAAGGTCGACGTGCTGAGGGCGGTGACGACGGAGTAGCCGCGCGTGACCCGCGTTGACGTCGCGGCGCGCGCGAACCCGAACACCGCCGTCCGCTGATCGCCCGCACCGCCCGGGAGCCGCATGGGCTCCCGGGCCGGCGCGGTCGCTAGCCTCGGGTGGCGAAAGTGCGGCGCCGCCTCCCGTTCATCCTGCTCGCGCTCGTGGTGCTCACGTCGTTCGGGCTCAACGCCCGTGTCGCGGCGAACCCGCGTTCGGCGTACGAGTCCGAGGACGAGCGCGCCTACGGCAAGCTCGCGGTCAACATCGCCGACCAGCACGCGTACGGCGGGTACTCGACGCACATGAAGGAGCCCCGGCGCTGGCCGCCGGGCGCGCCGCTGCTGTTCGCGGCGGGGTACAAGCTGTTCGGCTCGCCGGACGAGGCGAAGTCCTTCGACATCCGCGCCGTCTACTGGGAGCAGGCGATCCTGACCACGGGGACGACGGCGCTGGCGGGGGTGCTGGTGTGGCTGCTCGCGGGGCCGTGGGCGGCCGTGCTGGCGGCCGCGCTGGTCGGCACGTACCCGCCGCTGATCGGGGCGACCGGCGACCAGCTCTCCGAGCCGTTGGGCGCGTTCCTGGTGATCGCCGCGTTCACGGTGCTGGCGTTCGCGGTGCGGCGAAGGGCCGTGTGGTGGTGGGCGGGGGCGGGCGCGGTGTTCGGGCTCGCGGTGCTGACGCGCGCGGACCTGCTGCCGGTGCCGTTCGCGGTCGCCGGCCTCGGCGCGCTGATCGTGCTGGTCCGGGAGCGGGCGTGGCGGCGGGCGCTGCTGACGTGGGGGACGGTCGCCGCGGCGACGGTGGTCGTGCTGGCGCCGTGGACGATCTACGCGTCGCGCGCCGAGCACCAGTTCATCCCGGTCACCAAGGGCAGCCCGGCCGCGCTGTTCGTCGGCACGTACCTGCCGGGCGGCGGGACGACCGTGGGCATGAAGCGCGCGCTGGAGCCCGAGCTGCGGGCCAAGCACCCCGGGTTCCGGGACACCAAGGTGTCGATGATCCCGGCGACGTTCGCGCTGAAGATCATCGCCGACCGCCATCCGGGGATGCCGCGCGACGAGGCGCTGCAGCGCGAGGCCCGCCACAACCTGTTCCACTACCCGCGCACGCAGCCGCTGGCGTTCGCGAAGATGCAGTGGGCGAAGGCGAAGCGGATGTGGCTGTTCTACTACCGCGGCGGCGGCGTCCACTACATCTCGACGGCGATGCGGATCTGGCAGGTCGTGCTCGTGCTCGGCTGCGGTGCCGGGCTGCTGTTCGGGCTGATCCGGCGGCGCGACCCGGTGCTCGGCGCGATCCTGCTGACGATCGCGCTCTCGACCGCCGTGCACACGATCGTCGTGTCCCAGGCGCGGTACAACCTGCCGCTGATGCCGGCGCTGATCGCGGGCGGCGTCGCGGGGTGGTGGCTGGGGCTGCGCCGTGCGCCGGGCCCCTCGCCCTCGCCTGCGACGATCCATGAATGGAGCTCGGACAGATCGGCATCTGGCACAGCGCCCGCCGGGGCGGCGTCGACGTCGTAGCGGAGGTCGAGGCCCTCGGGTACGGGGCGTTCTGGCTCGGCGGGAGCCCGTCCGTCGAGCAGGCCCGGGCGTACGTCGAGGCGAGCTCGACGATCCCGGTGGCCACGGGGATCCTGAACGTGTGGCAGCACGACCCGGCGGACGTCGCCCGCGCCCACGCGGCGCTGACCCGCGACCATCCGGACCGCTTCCTGCTCGGCATCGGCATCGGGCATCCGGAGGCGACCAGCGACTACACACGGCCGCTGGCGACGATGCGGGAGTTCCTCGACGGGCTCGCGGGCGTTCCACGCGAGCAGCTGGCGATCGCCGCGCTCGGGCCCAAGATGCTCGACCTGGCCGGTGAGCGCACGCGCGGTACGCACCCGTACTTCGTCGACGTTCAGCACACGCGCTTCGCCCGTGAGCGGCTCGGGCCCGGTCCGCTTGTCGCGCCCGAGGTCGCGGTGGTGCTGGAGGCGGACGTCTCGACCGCGCGCCGGATCGCGCGCGAGTACGCGGTCACGTACCTGCGGATGAGCAACTACACGCGCAACCTGGAGCGGTTCGGCTACACCGAGCGCGATTTCGCCGACGGCGGCAGCGACCGGCTGATCGACGCGGTCATCCCGCACGGCTCGCCGGAGCGCGTCGCGGACGCGATCCGCGCCCATCTGGCCGCGGGCGCCGACCACGTCTGCGTCCAGCCGCTCGGCCACGGAGACGTCCCGCTCGAGGATTTCCGGACGCTCGCGGGCGTGCTGCTGTAGCCGACGTGGCCCCCCGCCACGCGAGCGTTGAGTTATCCACCGTCGAGGTAAACAAGTCGACGCTCGCGTGGCGCGCGAACGAGGAAGCCCCTTGCCGGCGGTCAGCAGTTCGAAGCGGAGGTCTTCGCGGCGGGCTGCTTGACCGCGCCGGAACGCCGGTAGACGACGGTCAGCAACAGGCACAGCAGCGACGCCGCGCCCAGGTAGCCGACCTCGGCGCGCAGCAGCTCGTCGGAGACCACGCCGACCAGCATCCAGACGACGAACGCGACCGCGCTGACCAGCCAGGCGACCGCGGCCGAGCTCGCGTGGTCGCGGGCCAGCGCCGCCTGGTTGAGCGTCCCGGCCACGAGGTGCGCGCCCATCCCGATCGCGACCGCGGCCAGGCCGAAGCGCCCGTACGTCGCGCTGTCGTGGAACAGGATGCTCATCGCGAACGGGCCGAGCAGCAGCAGCCCGAGCGCGACGGCGCCGGCGAAACCCGCGATTGCCAGGACCGTGATCCGGATCGCCTTGGTGAACTGTGCACGGCCCTCGGTCGCCTCCAGCCCGGAGAGGTGGGGGAGGAGCGAGCCCTGGACGGCCTGGAAGAGCTGCAGCGGCGCGCGCGCGATCAGCAGCGCGTTGAAGACGTAGCCGGCGACCGCGGCGTTGGTGGCCGTCAGGTCCGCGGCCAGGACGCCGCCGTTGAGCAGCGTCTGCTCGGCGATCATGATGCAGAGCACGGCGACCGCGAAGCGCCCGCCGCGGGCGAGGCCGAGCGCCTCCTCGTCCTCCTCCTGCTTGCGGGCGCTCACGCGCGGCCGGCGCGAGAACGCCCACGGGACGACCACGAGCGAGACGAACGGCGCCGCCGCCATCCCCATCGCGACGACGGTCTGCCCGGACGCGATCCCGATCGCCACCGCGACCGCGAACAGCAGCCGCGAGGTGGCCTCCATGAACACCAGCGCGCCGTAGAGCGCGAACCACTGGTGCCCGGCGAGCCAGCCGCGCGCGAAGTAGCTGGCGGCGTACGCCAGCACCGCGACCACGAGCACCCAGTACAGGGCGGCCGAGCCGTCGAACAGGTCGTTCTCGATCGGCCCCTTGAGCGCCAGCGCGACGACCAGGAACGCGAGCGCGAACGCCGCCTGGATCAGCATCGGCGTACGCAGCGGGTGGCCCTCGTGCAGCCCGCGCGCGCGGCGGTCGGCGATCGTGCGCGAGAGCAGCTGCTCGATCGGCCGGTAGATCACCGAGACGATCACGAACAGGACCGACCACAGCAGCGAGATCGCCTTGTAGTCGATGTCGTTCAGCGCGTACGAGGCGACGCTGAAGTACGCGAAGGTGACGACCCCGGTCGAGGCGATCCCGACCGAGAGGATCTTCGCGCCCGTGCCGTATCCAGAAGAGCGCTTGGCGGCGGCGCCCACGCCTTAGCGCCTAGAAGGTCGGATGATCGGGGCGGGGCGGAGGGGACGTCATACCTTCACCAAAAGCATCGTCCACGGGAACGGCGAGCGAGTCTCTTCGACCGTGCCGTACTGCGACAGCAGCTCCACGAACGACTTCCGGGACCAGTGGTTGAGGTGCCCCGGCGTATTGCCGAGATCCTTCAGGTACGCGCCGCGCGCCATGTTCAGTCCGCGCCACAGCGGCTCGCGCGGGACGCTCACCAGCACGTGCCCGCCGCGCGCCACGCGCGCCATCTCGGCCACCGTGTGCGACGGCTCCGGCACGTGCTCGAGCACCTCGATCGCCGACGCCAGCTCGAACTCGCCGTCGCCGAACGGCAGGTTCTCGGCCTTCATGATCCGGTACTCGAGGTTCGGCGCCTGGCGCTTGGCCCACTCGGCCTGGATCGACGGGTCCTCGAGGTCCACGCCGACGATCCGCCCGTCGCGCAGCCGCTGCGCCCACTTGTGGGTCAGCACGCCCTCGCCGCAGCCGACGTCCAGCACGGTGCGCGGCGACGCCTTCGCCCACAGCTCGTCGAGCGTGCGCTCGAAGCCGGCCATCAGCTTCTTGACCACCGGGTTGGTGGAGCCGTACTTGTCGTAGGTGTTGCCGGTGACGGTGCCCTCGGCGTCACGGGTGACGGTCGCGCTCATAGCTTCACGGCCTCGCGGTCTTCGGTCTTGCCGGCGTTCGCGCCGGTCGTCGGGGGCTGGCCCGTCTCGGACGCACCGGGCTCGTAGTGCGACGGCGGGATGCCGCTGTGCAGCTCGAGGCGGCGCACGCGCTCGAAGATCCGCTGCAGCATCGTCCGCTGCCCGCTCAAGAGGTCGCCGATGATCCCGAGCATCGCCAGCACGACCGCGGCGTTGAACAGCACCGCGCCGAGGATCAGCGACTGCACGTGGCCGGCGCCGGAGCCGTCGAACCAGCTCACCAGGAAGCGCACCCACACGCCCAGCGCGACGATGCCGAGCACGGCCGCCAGGGTCATGAACACCTTCAGCGGCTCGTACATCGTGTAGATGCGGAAGATCGAGACCGTGTTGCGGCGCACGTACTGCCACATCGACTTGAACAGCCGCGACTCGCGCGTCTTGGCGTTCGTCCGGATCGGGACGTGGTCGACCGCGACGGTCATCTTGCCCGCCTGGATGATCGTCTCCAGCGTGTACGTGTACTTCGAGACGACCTGGAGCTGGAGCGCGGCTTCGCGGTTGTAGGCGCGGAAGCCCGACGTCGTGTCCGGCACCGTGGTCTCCGACGCCTGGCGCACGACCCAGGACCCGAACCGCTGCAGGGTCTTCTTGAGCGGCGAGAAGTGCTCGATCGTCATCACCTGGCGGTCGCCGACCACCATGTCGGCGGTCCCGGCCACGATCGGCTCGACCAGCTTCACGATGTCCGGCCCGTAGTACTGGTTGTCGGCGTCGGTGTTGACGATCACGTCGGCGCCGAGCTTGAGCGCCGCGTCCAGGCCCGCCTGGAACCCGTTCGCGAGGCCCTTGTTGTTCGTCAGCCGGACGATGTGGTCGACGCCGTTGGCGCGCGCGACCTCGACGGTCCGGTCCGTGGAGCCGTCGTCGATGACGAGCCATTCGACGCTGTCGAACCCGGGCACCTCGCGCGGCAGGTCGGCCAACGTCTCGGGGAGCGTCTGCTCCTCATTCAGGCAGGGGATCTGGATGATCAACTTCATGCGGACGGGGAAAGACGGTACCGCGCGCGTCAGACTTCATGGCTTCGATGCAGGGCTCGACGCTCACCCGGCCGCACCCGGGAACCGATTCCGCACGCGTGCCGCCGAGCCCCGGCGAGCGCGGCGGCCGCCTGTTCAAGATCGTTTTCCTGGTGCTCTGCATCGGGTTCGCGATCGGGTTCTTCGTGTTCCCGACCTACCCGGTCTACGACTCCTACTACTCGCTGCTGTGGGGCCGCGACCTGCTGCACGGCCACGCGCTCGTGTTCGACGGGTTCCGCTACCCGACCGAGCATCCGCTGGCGATCTTCGCGGGCGCGATCCTGTCCCTGTTCGGCGGCGTCGGGGACCGCATGTGGGTGGCGCTGATCCTGGCGTCGTTCCTGGTGCTGGTGGCGGGCGTCTACCGGCTCGGGCGGATCGCCGCGACGCCGCTGGTCGGCGCGGTCGCCGCGGCGCTGCTGCTGACCCGGTTCGACTACCCGTTCCTGGCCGCGCGCGGCTACATCGACATCCCCTACATGGCGTTGGTGGTGTGGGCGGCGACGCTGGAGGCGGCGCGCCCGCGGCGCGGGACCTCGGTGCTCGTGCTGCTCTCGCTGGCCGGGATGCTGCGGCCCGAAGCGTGGTTCTTGAGCGCCATGTACTGGGTCTGGGTGGCCTGGAAAGCGACGTGGCGCCAGCGATTCTTGTACGCGGCGCTGGCCGCGTCCGGGCCGCTGGTCTGGTTCGCGGTCGACTACCTCGTGACCGGCGATCCGCTGTTCTCGCTGCACTACACCGCGGGCTCGGCCGAGGACCTCGGGCGTCAGCGCCCGCTGTCGCAGCTCCCGTCCGCGATTCCCCAGTTCCTCGAGAACCTGGTCAAGCTGCCCGTGCTGGCGGCGGCCGTGGTCGGCGGCGCGCTGGGCGTGATCCTGTCGCCGCGCCGGATGGTCATGCCGCTCGCGCTGCTGGGCGCGGGAATCGCCACGTTCGTCGCGATCGGCGTCGCCGGCGCGTCCGTGATCGAGCGCTACCTGGCCGTGCCGGCGCTGGCCCTGATGGTGCTGGCGGCGGTCGCGCTCGCGGGCTGGACGATGCTGCTGCGCTCCTGGGTGCGCACGGCGTGGCTGGTCGCCGCGGTGCTCGTGGTGATCGGCGGCGCGGCCTACACGGGGACGCACCTGAACCTCTCGCGCTTCGACAACGAGCTGCGCTTCCGCGGGCAGGCGCACAACGACCTGACCGCGGTGCTGCGCGACCCGAAGGTGCAGGCCGGCCTGCGCTGCGGGCCCCTAACAGGCCCTAACCACAAGATCGTCCCGGACGCGCGCTGGATCGCCGGCCTCAACGACGGCCAGGTCTGGGCCCGCGCCCAGAGCTACCGCGACGACAAGCGCGCCATGCCGCTGCAGTCGCGCGGCGTCGCGATCGTGGTGACGTCGCGCTTCGCGATCTTCAAGCACGCCTGGACGGACTCCGCCGACGACGCCCGCATCCAGGTCCCGCCGCCCGGGTTCGAGCGGGTGAAGACAACCCGCTTCTACGCCGCCTATGTCCGCTGCTAACTCGGACGACCGGGCCACGGACGATGTCGCGCAGGCCGGCCGGGCGACACCCCCCGGGCGCGAAACGTCCTCCTCTTCGGGCGAAGCCCGGTTTCGCGACCGGGGGGTGGCGCTCGGCCGGCCGGGGAGTGAAGTTCCCGGGGGCGTGGCGGCGTCGGGCGAGGTGCCCGGGGGCGTGGCGGCGTCGGGCGACGACGCGCGTCGCTGGCCGCGGCTCGCGTGGCCGGCACTCCTCGCCGCCCTCTTCGCCGCCGCCCTGATCCTGCGCCTCGTCGGCCTCAAGACCGGCCTCCCGTACGTCTACAACGCCGACGAGAACAGCCACTTCGTCCCGCGCGCGATCGGCATGTTCGGGCACAACCTGAACCCGGACTACTTCGTCAACCCGCCCGCGTTCACGTACCTCGTCCACGCGCTCTTCGCGCTCCGCTGGGGCACCGATCCGGCGACCGTCGGCGGCGCGTTCGCGGCCGACCCGACCAGCGCGTTCGCACTAGCCCGCGCCGCCTCCGCCGTACTCGGCGCGCTCGCCGTCGTCTTCACCGCGATCGCCGGCGCGCGGCTCTTCGACGACAAGCGCGCCGGCGCGCTCGCCGGCGCCCTGCTGGCGGTGGCGTTCCTGCCCGTCCACTACAGCCACTTCGCGCTCAACGACGCGCCCACGCTGGCGCCGCTGGCCGCCGCGCTGATCGGGATCGCCGGCATCTACCGCACCGGGCGCACGCGCGAGTACGTGCTCGCGGGCCTCGCGCTGGGCGTCGCGATCGCGACCAAGTACACGGCGGGGATCGTGCTCGTGACGCTGATCGCGGCGGCGCTCGTCTCGCCCGTCGCGCAAGCGCGCGTGCGCAACCTGGCGCTGGCGATCGGCCTGATGTGCGCGGGCTTCATCGCCGCGAACCCGTACGCGGTGCTGGACGCGAGCGCGTTCCGTGACGGCCTGCAGCACCAGACCGACGCGGCGGGGGACGAGACCGGCAAGCTCGGCCTCGCGGACTCCTCCGGCTGGCGCTACTACCTCGGCACGTTCACCTGGGGCCTCGGCTGGCTGCCGTCGCTGTTCGCGCTCGGCGGCGCGGCGGCGCTGATCGCGCGGCACCGCCGGCTCGCGCTCCTGCTCGCGCCCGCGCCGATCCTGCTGTTCCTCTACCTCGGCCAGCAGTCGCGCTTCTTCGCCCGCTGGCTGCTGCCGATCTACCCGATCCTCTGCCTGCTGGCCGCCTGGGCGGTGTTCGCGCTCGCCGACCGCGTGCGCTGGCGCGTGCTCGCCCCGGCGCTGGCGGTGCTGCTGCTCGCGCAGGGCATCGTCTACAGCGCGCACAACGACGTCGTGCTGGCCCGCGCGGACACGCGCTGGGTCGCGCGCGAGTGGATGAAGGCGAACATCCCGGCGGGCACGAAGATCGTGATGGAGCCGATCGCGCCCGACCAGTGGGCGATGGACACCGGGCACCCGCTGTTCGACGCGACCGGCAGCGGCAACCGCTGGAACAAGTACCGGACGTCGCGGTCGTGCTTCTTCAACGGCGAGACGCTCCAGTCCCCGTGCCCGGTGGTCAAGCTCGAGGACTACGAACGGACGCTGCGGCCCGAGCTGGTCGAGGGCTACAAGCACGCCGGCTTCTGCTGGATCGTGACCGGCTCGACGCAGTACGGCCGCGCCTACGCGGACCCGAAGGCGGTGCCGGACGCGATCCGCTACTACGACGAGCTGCGCCGCCGCGCCGACGTCGTCTACCGCATCAGCCCGGCGAGCTCGCCGCAGCGGTTCTCCTTCGACGACTCGTTCAACTACTACCCGCTCGCCTACGACCGGCCGGGCCCGGCGATCACCATCTACCGGCTGCCAGACTGCTCATGATGAAGCGCCTGGTCGTCGCCGGCTTCTTCTGCGGCCTGATCGCGCTGGGGCTACCGAACCTGGTCGTGTGGCTCGGCGGCCGCGGAGCGACGACCGACGTCGACCGCGTCCCGCACGCGCAGGCGGCGCTGGTGCTGGGCGCGCAGGTGATGCCCAACGGCTCGCCGAGCTCGATGCTGTCGGACCGGATCACGGCCGCCGAGGAGCTGTACAAGGCCGGCCGCGTCGACAAGCTGCTGCTGTCGGGCGACCACGGGACGGTCGGCTACGACGAGGTCGGCACGATGCGGCGGATCCTGCTCGAGCACGGCATCCCACCGCGCGACATCTTCACCGACCACGCCGGCTTCGACACGTGGGACAGCGCCCAGCGGGCTCGCCGCGTGTTCGACGTCAAGTCGGCGGTGGTGGTCACGCAGCGCTTCCACATGGCGCGCGCCCTGTTCGACGCGCGCCGCGCCGGCCTGCAGGTCAGCGGCTTCGACGCCGACCGGCGCTCCTACGGCCGCGTCATGCGCCGCCTGCAGGTGCGCGAGGCGGCCGCACGGGTCAAGACGCTCGGCGACGCGGTGACCGGCGCGGACCCGCGCTTCCTCGGCCCGGTGATCCCGATCACGGGCGACGGACGGAAGTCCTGGGGCGACTGAATATCGTCTGTGGTGACGTGAGCACACTCCAGGCCACCGACCGCGAGCATCTCGCGCGGGCGATCGAGCTCGCCGAGGGCGGACGCGGACGGACCAGTCCCAACCCGCTCGTCGGCGCCGTGATCGTGCGCGACGGGCAGGTGCTCGGCGAAGGCTTCCACACGGCGCTGGGCGCGCCGCACGCCGAGCGCGAGGCGATCGCGGCCTGCGGCGACGCGGACCTCGGCGGCGCGACGCTGTACGTCTCGCTCGAGCCGTGCTGCCACACCGGCCGCACGCCGCCGTGCACGGACGCGATCATCGAGGCCGGGATCGCCCGCGTCGTGGTCGCCTCCGACGACCCGACCGAGAAGGCCGCCGGCCGCGGGCTCGGGATCCTGCGCGACGAGGGAATCGAAGTGGTGGTCGCGGACGCCGAGCTGGCGGTCCGCGCGCGGCTGCTCAACCAGCCGTTCCGCAAGCACGCGCGCACGGGGCGGCCGTTCGTGCTGTTCAAGTCGGCGATGACGCTCGACGGGAAGGTCGCCACCCGCACCGGGGACTCGAAGTGGATCTCGGGCGAGGACTCGCGGCGGCTCTCGCACCACTGGCGGGCGGAGGTCGACGCGGTGGTCGTGGGGATCGGCACGGCGCTGACCGACGACCCGCAGCTGACCGCCCGGATCGAGGGCGTGACGCGCCAGCCGCGGCGGATCGTGTTCGACTCCGAGGCGCGGCTGCCGCTGGACTCCCAGCTGGTGCGCGGGGCGGGCGAGGTGCCGCTCACCGTCGTGGTGACCCGCGCGGCGCCGCGGACCGCGGTCGACGCGCTGGAGATCGCCGGCGTGGACGTGATCGTCGCCACCGGCGCCAACGAGCCCGACCGCGTGCGCAACGCGCTGGTGCAGCTCGGGGCGTTCGGCGTCACCTCCCTGCTGCTGGAGGGCGGGCCGCACCTGGCGGGCGCGTTCCTGGACGCGGGCGAGGTGGACGAGATCCGGCTGTTCGTCGCGCCGGTCGTGCTCGGCGGCTCCTCGGCCCGGGACCCGCTCGAAGGCGAGGGCGCGGAGCGGATCGCGTCCGCGGTGCGCGCGCTGTCGCTGGACTGCTCACGGGTGGCGCAGGACGTCCTGATCACGGCCCGGATGCGGGAGTGGTAGGCGTGTTCACGGGGCTCGTGGCCGATCTCGGGACGGTGGTGTCGGTGGACGCCACGGACGACGGCGCGCGGCTGCGCGTGGCGTCCCCGCTGGCGTCGTCGCTGGCGCTCGGCGACTCGGTGGCGGTCAACGGCGTCTGCCTGACGGCGACCGACGTGTCCGGCGAGGGGTTCGCGGCGGACGTCATGCACGAGTCGCTGCGGCGGTCCTCGCTGGGCGCGGTCGAATCCGGCTCGCGGGTCAACCTGGAGCTGCCGCTGCGGGCGGCGGACCGGCTCGGCGGGCACTTCGTGCAGGGGCACGTGGACGGGGTCGGGCGGGTGGAGTCGGCGGTCGAGGACGGGTTCGCCCGCGTGGTGACGATCTCCGCCGATCCTGCGCTGCTCCGGTACGTGGTCTCGAAGGGCTCGATCGCGGTCGACGGCGTGTCGCTGACCGTGACCGAGGTCGATGCGTCGTCGTTCTCGGTGTCCTTGATCCCGGAGACGCTCGAGCGCACGACGCTGGGGGCGGCCGCTGCCGGCCGTCCGGTGAACCTGGAGGTGGACGTGCTCGCGAAGTACGTGGAGAAGCTGGCTCGATGACGTTCGCGACGATCGAGGAGGCACTGGACGAGATCCGCGCGGGGCGGATGGTCGTCGTCTGCGACGACGAGGACCGCGAGAACGAGGGCGACCTGACGCTGGCGGCGCAGTTCGCCACGCCCGAGGCGATCAACTTCATGGCCAAGGAGGGGCGTGGGCTGATCTGCCTCGCCCTGACGCCGGAGCGCTGCGACGAGCTCGGGCTGGACCTGATGGCGGCCAAGAACGAGTCCCCGTACGAGACCGCGTTCACCGTCTCGATCGAAGCGCGCGACGGGATCACGACCGGGATCTCCGCGGCCGACCGGGCGCGCACCGTCCAGGTCGCGATCGACCCGGAGTCCGCGCCGCGCGACCTGGTCCAGCCGGGCCACGTCTTTCCCCTGAAGGCCAAGCCCGGTGGTGTCCTGGAGCGGACCGGGCAGACCGAGGCCGCGGTCGACCTGGCGCGGCTGGCGGGCTTGAACCCGGCGGGCGTGATCTGCGAGATCATGAACGACGACGGGACGATGGCCCGCGTCGACGACCTGCGCCTGTACTGCGCGCGGCACGGGCTGAAGATGATCACCGTCGCCGACCTGATCGCCTACCGGCGCAAGCACGACAAGCTGGTCGAGCGGGTCGTGGAGACGCGGCTGCCGACCGGGTTCGGGGAGTTCACCGCGGTCGGCTACCGGTCGCTGGTCGACGGCAAGCACCACGTGGCGCTGGTCAAGGGCGACGTGCGGGACGCGTCCGACGTGCTGGTGCGGGTGCACTCGGAGTGCCTGACCGGGGACGTCTTCCACTCGCTGCGCTGCGACTGCGGCGAGCAGCTCGAGAGCGCGCTGGCGATGATCGAGCGCGAGGGCGCGGGCGTGCTGCTGTACCTGGCGCAGGAGGGGCGCGGGATCGGGCTGCTGAACAAGCTGCGCGCGTACAACCTGCAGGACCAGGGGCTCGACACGGTCGACGCGAACCTGGAGCTCGGCCTGCCCGTCGACCTGCGCGACTACGGCATCGGGGCGCAGATCCTGGTCGACCTCGGATTGAGCTCGATCCGGATCCTCACCAACAACCCGAAGAAGATCCGGGGGCTGGAGGGGTACGGGCTCTCGGTGACGGCGCAGGTGCCGATCGAGCACGCGCCGAACCCGCACAACGAGGCGTACCTGCGGGCCAAGCGCGACCGGCTGGGGCACACGCTGCACCACCAGGGGCTCGCGCTGGACGAGCAGATGGTGCACGACGAGGCGGTCCGCGACCAGTCGCGGCGGGAGGGCACGTGAACTTCGCGATCGTCGTCGGACGGTTCTATGAGGAGCTCGCGACCCGCCTGATCGCGGGGGCGCAGGACGCGTTCGCCGCGGCCGGCGTGGGGGAGGCGGACGTGTACGACGTGCCGGGCGCGTTCGAGCTGGCGCCGGCGGCGTCGTACCTGGCCGCGACCGGGCGGTACGCCGGGGTCGCCTGCCTGGGCGCGGTGATCCGCGGCGAGACCGACCACTACGACTACGTCTGCGCCGAGACCGCGCGCGGGATCATGGACGTGCAGCTGCGGACCGGCGTCCCGTGCGCGTTCGGCGTGCTCACGGTCGAGAACCTCGACCAGGCCCTCGCGCGCACGGGGGGCGGCAAGCGCGACCAGGGCGCGCACGCCGCGGAGGCGGTCATCACCCTGGCGCGCCTGCGGCGCTCGCTGGCGTAGCGCGCGGCGTCCGCCGCTCGGGCCGCGCCGCGCTCGCCGGGCAGCGCGGCGCCGCTCTACCGCGCCTCGTCGTGCCGCGCCGCCGTGCCGCGCTTCACCGTGCCGCGGCGTCGGTTCGCGCGCGGCGTCGCCCTGCCGCGCCTCGTCGTGCTGCGCCGCCGTGCCGCGGTCATCGCGCCGCCCTGCCGCGCCTCACCGCGCCGCGCGCGGCCGGCTCACTGGCCGTGGCCGGGCCCAGCTGGTCCGTTGCCGCGCGGGCCCGGACCGTCCGGACCGCGGTGCGCTCCGCCCTTCGGCCCGCCTCCCTGGAGCGCCTTCTTGAGCAGGTCGCGGACGGTGGCGTTCTGGTCGTCGAAGCGGGCCAGGCGCTGCTCGAGCACCTGGGCGGCTTCCTCTGCGCGGCCGGCCGCCAGCAGCGCGGCGGCGTAGTCGTACATGGCGTAGGCGCAGGGGTCGACCTGGGCGCTGCCGCCGCAGGCGTCGATCGCGGCCTTGAGGTCGGTCAGCGCGGTTTCGACGTCGCCGTTCAGGAGCGCCGTGTGGCCGGCCGCCTGGAGCTTGGACGGGTCGCCGGACGGCGGCTCGCCGGCGCCTGGAGTCTCCGGCTCAGGCGTCGCGGTCTCGGTGGGCGCCGGCGTCGGCGTGTCCGTGGGCGAGGGCGTGGCGGTCGGCGTCGCCTCGGGCGTCGGCGTGCTCGTCGCCCGCGGGCTCGGCGTGGCGGTCGGCGTCGTCTCCGCCCGCGGCGGCGACTCGGCGTCATCGCGGGTCGCGTACGCGTAGCCCCCGGCCGCCGCCAGCACCGCCAGCGCGCCCAGGACGAAGAGCAGCGGCCCGACGACGGACCGGCGCCGCCGCTCGGCGCTCCGCCGCCCGCCGTCGCGCGTCGGGACGTCCCGACGCGGGCCCGGCTCGCCGCGGCCGAAGTCGCGGCGCGAGGGGGCGTCGTCGCGCCGCGGCGCCTCGCCGCGGGTGCGGCGCCGCGTGTCGCGGTGCGAGAGGTCGGTGTCGCGACGCCGGGCGTCGCCGGCGAGGTCGCGGCCTGGCGAATCGGCGCCGAGCTCGCGCGGCGAACGCGCCTCGCCGCCGCGCGCCTCGCGGCCGAAGCGGCGCGCCGCGTCGTCGGCCGCCGCGTCGCCGTCCCCCCACAGGGAGTGCGGCGCGGTCGCGTCATCGTTCCGCGCGGCGCCGCCGCCCGGCGAGCGGCCATGGCCGGCGCTCGCCGGCCCGCCAAGGGGGTCCGTGGGGCGGCCGCTCGCCCCTTCCGCGTCGCCGGGTCCCGCCGCGCCCGCCGCGCCGCCGAGCCCTGCCGCGCCGCCGCCCGCCGCGGCCTGGCGCCGCCAGCGCCCGCGGCGGCGCGTCGTGGGCACCGACGTCGAGGAGCTCGCCAGCGCGTCCACCAACGCCGCGCACGACGCCCAGCGGTCCCGCGGCTCCTTCGCCAACCCGCGCTCGAGCACCCCGTCAACCGCGCGTGGCAGCGTGACGCCCCGGTCCGCCGCGCGCACGGACGCCCGCGGCGGCGTGTCCTCGACGTGCGCCCGCGCGGTCGCCGCGAAGTGCGCGGACTCGAACGGCCGCGCGCCCGCGAGCAGCTCGTACGCGACGACGGCCAGCGCGTAGCGGTCCGACGCCGCCGTGGCCTTCTCGCCCAGCGCCTGCTCCGGCGACAGATACGCGGCCGTGCCGAGCACCTGCCCGGTCACGGTCAGCTGGTCCTCCCAGGCGAGCCGGGCGATGCCGAAGTCCGCCACGGCGAGCCGGTCGCGCGCGTCCAGCAGCAGGTTCCCCGGCTTGACGTCGCGGTGCACGATCCCCGCCGCGTGCGCGGTGTCCAGCGCCGCGCCCGCCTGCCGCAGCCACTCCAAGGCGACGTCGCGCGACACGCGCCCGGTCCGGTCCGCCACCGTCCCGCCGCGCATGATCTCCATCACCATGAAAACGCGCTCATCGAAGGATCCGAAGTCGTAGACGGTCACGACGTTCGGATGCGATGAGAGCCCCGCCGCCGCCCGCGCCTCACGCCCGAACCGCCGCCGCGCGCGCTCGTCCGAAACCAGGTGCGAAGCCAGTACCTTGACCGCTACGTCGCGGCCCAGCAGCGAGTCGTGCGCCTCCCACACCGTGGCCATTCCACCGCTGGCCAGGAACCGGACCACGCGGTAGCGATCCGGCAGGGAGATGCGATCCGGACTGACCGGGGGCATCGCACACACCCTAGCCGCCGAACCACCTCCTATACTCATCGCCCCGATGGCTCGAATCTGTCACTCCTGCGGCAAGCGCCCGGCCTTTGGCCAGAGCCGCTCACACTCGATGGTCGCGACCAAGCGTCGTTTCGACGTCAATGTCCAGAAGGTCCGCATCGTCGAGGCGGGAGCGCCGAAGCGCGTCTATGTCTGCAC
This sequence comes from Solirubrobacter sp., assembly GCA_035555675.1. Lineage (GTDB taxonomy): Bacteria > Actinomycetota > Thermoleophilia > Solirubrobacterales > Solirubrobacteraceae > Solirubrobacter. The sequence continues at coordinate 86,284 of DATMGH010000067.1, forward strand.
GCGCTGCCTGAAGGCGGGCAAGGTCACCAAGGCCTAAGCGGCGGCCGCGGGGCACCGTTGGCCGACCCGAGCCTTCTCCGATTCCGCCTCGTCATCGAGGCGGCTCTCGCACAGCTGGAATCGCGACGCCAGGAGGTCAACGACCTCAACGTCTTCCCGGTCGCCGACGGCGACACGGGCGACAACATGGCGCTCACGCTCCGCGCCGTGCTCACCGAGCTCGACAACCTGTCCGCGCAGGGCGAGATCGATGAGATCGGCCGCGAGCAGATCGTCGACTCCGTCGCCCGGGCCGCGCTGCTCGGCGCGCGCGGGAACTCCGGCGTCATCCTCTCCCAGCTGATCCGCGGCGCGGCCGAGGAGCTGATCAGCCGCCCCGGCGAGCTGGTCGACCCCGTGCTGGTCGCCGCCGCGATGGCGCGCGCCGCCGACCGCGCGTACGGCAGCGTCCGCGACCCCGCCGAGGGCACGATCCTCACGGTCGTGCGCGAGATGGCCGCCCGCGCGTCGAGTGAGATCGCGCACATGGCCGAGCCGCGCCTGCACCAGCGCGTCGACGACGCGACCCAGAACGAGATGCTGGCCTACGTGCTCGAGCACGCGCTCGACGCCGGCATGGCCTCGGTCAAGCGCGGCCCCGAGCTGCTGCCGATCCTGCGCGAGACCGGCGTGGTGGACGCCGGCGGCTACGGCCTGACGATCATCTTCGCGGGCGTGATCGCCGCACTGCGCGGCAACGAGCCGCCCCCGCTGGAGCACTACTCGCCGGCGCGTGTCACGCAGCCCGAGCACAGCTCCTCCACCTACCGGTACTGCACGAACTTCGCGGTCACCGGCACCGACCTGGAAGCCGGCCCGTGGATCGCCGAGCTCGAGCGCATCGGCGACAGCGTGCTCGTGGTCGGCGATGCGCACACGCTCAAGGTCCACGTGCACACCGACGAGCCCGAGCGCGCGACCGCGCTGTTCGCCGACGCCGGCGCGGTCAGCCGCCTCGACGTCGCCGACATGCTCGAGCAGGTCGAGCAGCGCAGCACCCGCATCCGCGAAGGCATCGCGCACACCGGCGTGCTCGCGGTGGTCAACGGCGACGGCATGCGCGCGCTGTTCGAGGGCCTCGGCGCCCACGTGCTCGACGGCGGCGCGACGCTCAACCCGAGCACGTACGAGCTGCTGGCCGGCATCCACGACGTCCCCGCCGAGGAGGTCGTGGTGCTGCCGAACTCCCCGAACGTCCGCATGGCCGCCGAGCGGGCCGCGGAGCTGTCCGAGAAGCCGGTGCGCGTGGTCCCGACGCGCTCGATGGCCGCCGGCCTCGCCGCCGCCGTCGCGCTGGAGCCCAACGGCGACGCGGGCGCGAACGCCGACGCCATGGAGGAGACGCTGCAGCGCGTCCGCACCGGCGGCGTGACCGAGGCCGCCCGCGACGACACCCGCGGCCGCTTCCGGCGCGGGGACACCGTCGGGTTCGTCGACGAGCAGCTGGTCGCCTGGGGCGAGCCGAGCGAGACGCTCGAGGTCGTGCTGTCCGAGCTCGGCCGCGAAGCCGAGCTGCTGACCGTGATCGAGGGCGAAGGCGCGCCGCTGGAGCGCGACGCGGTCGCCGCCCTGGCGCCGAAGCGCATCGAGGTCGAGCTCGAGCGCGGCGGTCAGCCCGCCTGGTGGTGGCTGCTCTCCGCGGAGTGACGCGGGACGACCACCACGGGGCACGCCGCGCGCCGGATCAGGTGCCGTAGGACGCCGCCCAGCAGCACCCGCCGCAGCGGCCCGTAGCCGCGCGAGCCGCAGACCAGCAGGTCGACCTCGCGCTCGTCGAGCGCCGCCAGCGCGTCGATCGCCTCGCCCTCCAGCAGCTCGCAGGACACCGGGACGGTCAACGTGTCCGCCATCCGCGCCTGCGCGTCCCGCGCGTCCTCGCGCACCGTCGCCAGGAACGCCTGCTCGGCGTCCCAGCCGATGATCGGGGAGAACACCTCCGCGCGCGGCGCGATCACGGTGTACAGGATCACGGCCGCGCCCATCCGCTCGGCCAGGGAGCCGGCGACCCGCGCCGCCTCACGACCTTCCGTCGTGTCCAGGAACCCGACGCCGATGCGTTCGAGCGACGCCCCGGAGCGGTCCCGGTGCCCGCGCGGGGCGACCGCGACCGGGCAGCTCGCGCCGTGCAGCAGCCGCTCGCCGGTCGAGCCGGGGGAGATCCGCCGCCGCGCGCCCCGCCGCGAGGAGCCGACCGCGATCAGCGACGCGCCCTCGGCCTCGGCGACGTCGTCGAGCCCGTGCGCCGCCGACTCGGACCCGACGGCGCGGTACGCGACGCCGTCGTCCCCGAACGTCCGCCGCACCCCCGCCAGCCCCTCCTCGGCCTGCTCGCGCATGTAGGCGACCCACTCGGCGTCCACGCGCCCCGGCCCGATCGGGTTCTCCTGCGGATACACGCTCACCACCAGCAGGTCCTCGCCCGTCGCGCGCGCCAGCTGCGCCCCGAGCGCGACCGCGTCGTCGCCGCAGTCGGACCCGTCGTGCCCCGCGACGACGGTCATGACCGCTCACCCGTCGCCCGCTGCAGCCGCGAGTGCTTGCGCCCGTAGAAGAAGTAGATCGCGAGCCCGGCCACCAGCCAGATCACGAACCGCCACCACGTCTCGCTCGGCAGCCGCGTCATCAGGTAGATGACCAGGATGATCCCGATGATCGGGAACAGCGGCACGAGCGGCACCCGGAACGGGCGCTCCATCTCCGGCTCAGTGTGCCGCAGGATCCAGACGCCGATGTTGACCAGCAGGAACGCGAACAGCGTCCCGATGTTGACCAGCTTGACGATCTCGTTCAGCGGCGCGACCGCGGCCAGCACGGCGATCAGCGTCCCCATGATCACCGTCAGCCGGATCGGCGTGCCGGTGCGCGGGTTCACCCGCGCGACGCGGCGCGTGATCAGCCCGTCACGGGCCATCGCGAAGAAGATCCGGGTCTGCCCGTAGAACAGCGTGATCAGCACGCTGGTGATCGCGACCAGTGCGCCGAACGCGACCACGCTCGCGGCCCAGCTGATCCCGGCGCCCTCGTCGAGCGCGGCCGCCAGCGGCGCGTCGGACTTGCCCAGCGCGGCGGCGTTGAGCGACCCGACCGCGGCGAGCGCGACCAGGATGTAGATGATCGTGCAGATCACGAGCGAGCCGATGATCGCCAGCGGCAGGTCGCGTTTGGGCTCGCGCGCCTCCTCGGCGCCGGTCGAGACCGCGTCGAAGCCGATGTAGGCGAAGAAGATCACCGCCGCGGCGTTGACGACGCCGTCGGCCCCGTTGGCCGCGAACGGCGTCAGATTGTCCCCGTTGAACGCGGCGCTGAACGCGACGACGATGAAGAACGCGAGCACCGCGAGCTTGATGAAGACGATGATCAGGTTCGTCCGCGCGGTCTCGCGCACGCCGCGGGAGAGCAGGAACATCACCGCGATCACGATCACCACGGCCGGCAGGTTCAGGACGCCGCCGTCTTCGCGCGCGGTCGAGATCGACGTGGGCAGCGTGAAGCTGAACGTGTTCTCCAGGAACTCGTTGAGGTTGCCGCCCCAGCCGACGGCGACGGCGGCGACCGCCACCCCGTACTCGAGGATCAGGTCCCACCCGATCACCCAGGCCACCAGCTCCCCGAGCGTGGCGTACGCGTACGTGTAGGCGCTGCCGGAGACGGGGATCGACGACGCCAGCTCGGCGTAGGAGAGCGCGGAGAACATGCACGTGACCGCGGCCAGGACGAACGAGAGGATCACGGCCGGGCCCGCGTCGCCGATCCCCGTGCCGATGACCACGAAGATGCCGGTGCCGATGACCGCCCCGACGCCCAGGGCGGTGAGGTCGAGCGCACCGACCGCGCGCTTGAGCGAGCCCTCCTCGGCGCCCGCTTCCGTGTCGGCGATCAGCCGCCGGTGGTCCTTGACCGCCCACGGCCCCGTCGTCCTGCTCGCCATGCGCACCTCCCTTGGGTCTCGCGAGCGGGACGTTACACGTCTGGAGCGCCGGTCAGAATCACCGGCGTGCGCTTCGCGAGCCGTGACCCGCTTCCGGACGAGGCGGCGTTCGCGCCGCGCTATCCCCGACCCTCGCGTCTGGACGCGCCGCTGACGCTGCCGGGGGAGAAGGCGGAGAAGGCCGCGGAGCGGCTCGGGCTGCGCACGGTCGCCGATCTGCTCGACCACATTCCGCGCGACCGCCGGGCCGCGCGCACGATCGCCGAGCTGGGGATCGACGAGGTCGCGACCGTGGTGGTCGAGGTGCGCTCGATCACGAGCCGCCCGGTGCGCCGGCGCGGCATGAAGCCGCTGGTGTCGGCGCGGGTGGCGGACGAGACCGGGACGATGACGGTCACGTTCTTCAACCAGCCGTGGCTGGAGCGCCGCTACCGGCCCGGCACGCGCCTGCTGCTGACCGGCAAGTACCAGGGGCACCGCGGGTTCCGCGTCAACGAGCACGCGGAGACGGGCGAGCTGGTCGCGGCCGGGGAGGACATGGCGACCTACCCGGCCTCCGAGGGGCTGACGTCGGTGCAGATCGCGGCGCTGGTGCACGAGCACCGGGCGGCGATGCGCGACGTGCCGGAGCCGCTGCCGGCGCACATTCGCGTCAGCGAGCGGCTGCCGGACCGCTGGGCGGCGCTCGACGCCGCGCACTTCGGCGACCAGGAAGGCGGTCGCCGGCGGCTCGCGTTCGACGAGCTCTTGCTGCTGCAGATCGCGCTGCTGGCGCGCCGGACGCGGCGCCGCGAGGGGGCGCGGGCGGCGGCGCTGGCGCCGCCGGGCGCGCTGACCGCGCGCTGGCTGGCCGACTCGCTGCCGTTCACGCCCACCGGCGACCAGCGGTCCGCGATGGCCGCGATCGACGCCGACGTCGCCGCCGAGCGCCCGATGCAGCGCCTGCTGATGGGCGAGGTCGGCTCCGGCAAGACGGTCGTCGCGCTCTACGCGATGCTGCGCGCGGTCGAGTCCGGCGCCCAGGCGGCGCTGATGGCGCCGACCGAGACGCTGGCCGAGCAGCACTTCGCGACGCTCCAGAAGCTGATGCCGGGAGAGCTGGTGCAGGCCGCGCTGCTGACCGGCTCGACGCCGCCCGGCCGGCGCGCGGACCTGCTGGGCAAGCTCGCGACCGGCGAGCTGAAGCTGCTGGTCGGCACGCACGCGCTGATCGAGGAGGCGGTCGCCTTCGACCGGCTGGCGGTGGCGGTGGTCGACGAGCAGCACCGGTTCGGCGTCAACCAGCGCCGCGCGCTGGACCGCAAGGCGCCGGCCGGCCTCGCCCCGCACGTCCTGCACATGACGGCCACGCCGATCCCGCGCACGCTGGCGCTGACCGCGTACGGGGACCTCGACGTGACCGTCCTGCGCGAGCTGCCCGCGGGCCGGCGGCCGATCGAGACGTTCGTCGCCGCCACCGACGCCGAGCGCGCCCGCGCGTACGAGCGCATCCGCGAGGAGCTCGACGCCGGCCGCCAGGCGTTCGTCGTCTGCCCGCTGGTCGAGGAGTCCGAGGCGCTGCAGGCGCGCGCGGCGACCGCCGAGTTCGAGCGCCTGCGCGGCGGCGAGCTCAAGGACTACGACGTGGTCCTGATGCACGGCCAGATGCGCCCGAAGGCCAAGCAGGAGGCGATGCTGGCGTTCGCCGCCGGCGGCGCGGACGTGCTCGTGGCCACGACCGTGATCGAGGTCGGCATCGACGTCCCGAACGCGACGGTGATGCTGGTCGAGGACGCCGACCGCTACGGGATCTCCCAGCTGCACCAGCTGCGCGGGCGGATCGGGCGCGGCGCGCACGCGTCGCTGTGCCTGCTGTTCGGCTCCAAGGACTCGCGCCGGCTGCGCGCGCTGGCCGACCACAGCGACGGGTTCCGGCTGGCCGAGATCGACCTCGAGCTGCGCGGGGAGGGGGAGATGCTCGGCGTCCGGCAGTCCGGCCTGCAGGCGTTCAAGTTCGCCCGGCTGCCGGAGGACGTGGAGCTGCTCGAGCGCGCCCGGCGGTGGGCGCGCGAGCTGCTCGACGCGCCGCTGGACCCCCTGATCGAGGACGCGCTGGTGCGCGCGTTCGGCGCCGACGCGCTGGAACCGATCCCGGCCTGAGGGGGTGTGGCCGCCAGGTCGCCTGACAGGCGACCCAGCGGCCACACCCCTACGGCAGTACGCACGCCCGGGCGCCGGAAGTCCGCTACGGCACGGCCACGCGCCGCCGCGACGCGGTCTCGGCCGCGACCACGACGACCAGGATCGCGAGCACCAGCGCGGCCAGCGCGAGCGCCGGGATCGTGGTCCCGAGCAGGCCGGCGAGCACGCACGCGGCCGCGCCGGCGAGCCGCTTGCGGCTCACCGTCCCCGCCATCCGCAGCCGGAAGAGCACGAGCGCCAGCAGGTAGATCGCGGGCCCGGCCACGACCGTCCAGGCGTCCGCGGCCTCGTGCAGCACGGCGTCCGCGTGGGCGATCACGAGCTCGTCGCCGACCGCGGCCACGATCACGCCCGCGACCAGGACCACGTGCAGGTAGGTGTAGGCGTCGCGGGCCGTGTTCGTGCGATTTGGGGCGAGCTCCAGCCGCCGCTGCGCCACCGCCGCGGACGCGTTGAAGTACAGCCACCACATCGCGGCGCTGCCGAGGAACGCGACCGCGAACGCGCCCAGCTGGGCGGCGCCGAGCTCCTCGCCGGACGTGGTCGCGCCCGTGACGACGATCGACTCGCCGAGCGCGAGGATGACGAACAGCTGGAAGCGCTCGGCGAAGTGCGCCACCTCGAGCTCCCACGCCGACGGCGCGACCCGCGGCAGCCCCGGCACCCAGTAGGTGCACAGCGGGCCGCCGTAGTCGATCGCCAGCGCCAGCAGCCACAGCAGCGTGCGGGCCGGGCCGCCGGCCAGCGCACCCGCGATCCAGAGCGCCCCCGCGACCAGGAACCAGATCAGGATCCGGCTGGCGCGCGTCCGCTCGATCGTCCCCCGCCGGCCGGCCACGAACGTCAGGAAGCCGTGACGGCCGACCTGGATCGCGACGTAGGCGCCCGCGAACAGCAGCGCGCGGTCGCCGAACGCCTCCGGGATCGCCACCGCCATCAGGAAGCTGGCCAGCATCAGCGCGATCAGCAGCAGCCGGACCGTGATCGAGTCCGGGTCGAGCTCGTTCGTCACCCAGGTCGTGTAGTTCCAGGACCACCACACGACCAGCAGCACCAGCGCGGCCTGGCCGACGCCCTCCCACGTGAGGTGGCCGAGCAGGAAGTGCGAGACCTGCGTGATCGCGAAGACGAAGACGAGGTCGTAGAACAGCTCGAGCGTCGTGACCTTCTGCTCGTGCGCGCCGCGGGCGCGCTGGAACCGGCTCACGGCGGCGTGATCGCCAGCGCGCTCGCTTCGCCGGCGCGCAGGGCGGCGACGTGTTCGGTCAGGTTGGTCATGTCGATCAGCGACGCGCCGCCGCGGACCGCGGCCAGCACGGCGGCCTCCGTGCGCTCGATCTCGGCCGCCCGCTCCAGACACGCGTCCAGCTGGGCGCGCGGCGCGATCACGATGCCGTCGTCGTCGGCCAGGACCACGTCGCCGGGCGTCACCCGGAGGCCGCCGAACGCGATCGGCCCGCCGGTCCGGGGCGCGATGTCCGAGCGTCCCGCCACCGGCACGGTCCCGCGCGCCCACAGCGGGAAGTCGGCCGGCAGCCCGGTGCGGTCGCGCACGTAGCCGTCGACCACGATCCCGCCGAGCCCCTTGCGCGCCGCCTCGGTCGCCAGCAGCTCGCCGAGCGCCGCCAGCGGCGCGCCGCCGGCCTGGACGACCAGCACATCGCCCGGCTGGGCTTCGGCGATCGCGTGCAGCACGGAGAGGAACTCGCCGGCGGCCACGACCGTGAACGCGGGTCCGCACACCCGCGCCCGGGTGAGCGGCCGGATCGCGGGGTCGGCGACCGGAAGCGACTTGTCGACGTCACAGAGCGTGCTGACCGGCACGGCGGCGAGCGGATCCATGGCGCGAACCTTAAAGGTGCCAGGCCCCTTTAGGTTTGGAGGTCCATGCGAATCATCGCCGGCAGGTACGGAGGGCGCACGCTGACGGCGCCACGCGGCGCATCGACGCGTCCGACCTCGGATCGCGTCCGCGAGGCGCTGTTCAGCATCCTCGGCTCGGCGGTGCCAGGTGCGCACGTCCTGGACCTGTTCGCCGGCAGCGGCGCGCTCGGCCTGGAGGCGCGCTCGCGCGGGGCCGCCGCGGTCACGTTCGTCGACGACGACCGGGCCGCGATCGCCGCGATCCGGGCCAACCTGGACGCCCTCGGGGAGGCCGCCGACGTGCGCCGGATCGACGCGCTGCGGTTCCTGAGCGCCGCAGCCGGGAACGACGCCCAATACGATCTTGTGTTCCTCGATCCTCCATACCGGCTCGCGGAGCGCCTGGCGCCGCCGCTGTCGACGGCCCTTCCTGCCGTGCTGGCGCCCGGTGCGATGGTCGTCGCGGAGTGCGACCGGCGGGCGCCGCTGGACCTCGCCTTGCCCTTGACCGACGAACGCCGTTACGGCGACACACTGATCCGCATTCATGGCTCCTGATCCCCGCATCGCCGTCTGTCCCGGGTCCTACGACCCGGTCACGAACGGCCACATAGACATCCTCTCCCGCGCCTCGACCATGTTCGACGAGATCATCGTCGCGGTCGTCAACGCGTCCGTGCGCAAGAACCGGGCGCTGTTCGACGCCGAGGAGCGGATCGCGTTCATCGAACACGCGACGGCGCACCTGGACAATGTCCGAGCGGTCCCATTCGACAAGCTCGTCGTCGACTTCGCGCGCGAACGGGGAGCCAAAGCGATCGTCAAGGGACTGCGCGCCATCTCGGACTTCGAGTACGAGCTGGAGATGAATCAGCTCAACCGCTCATTGGCATCAGATGTGGAGTCCATCTACCTGATGGCCTCACCGCAGTACAGTTTTCTGTCCTCCAGCGGAGTCAAGGAGATCGCCACCTTCGGGGGCGATGTCTCGGGCCTCGTACCGGAGGAGGTCGCCCGCCGCTTGCAGGAAGCGCTCGGGCGGTAGCGAAACGGGGAGCACCATGGACGTCCTGGTACTGATCGACAAGCTGGACGACCTCGTCCACAACGCCAAAGCGGTGCCGCTCACGGACACCGTGCGCGTGGACAAAGAGGAGATCTACGACATCCTCGACCAGATGCGCGCCACGATTCCCGAGGAGATCAAGCAGGCGCGCTGGATCGTCAAGGAGCGCCAGGAGATGCTCGCGGAGGCCAAGCGCGAGGCCGAGCGCATCGTCAAGGAGGCGCGCGAGCGCCAGGAGCAGCTGGTCTCCCAGCAGGAGGTCACCCGCCAGGCGGAACGCGCGGCGGAGGACATCATCGAGGACGCCCGCGCCCGCGAGCGTGAGATCCGGCTCGGCGCGGAGGACTACGCCGACGAGATCCTGAACACGCTCGAGGTCAACCTGTCGAAGTTCATCGCCGCCGTGCAACGTGGCCGGGAGCGGTTGCAGGGCCGCGACGAGCCGGCTGAAGTTTCATAGAGATTCAAGGGCGGGACATCCCCACCACCCCACCCCGATCATCCGGCCTTGAACTGGTGGGTCTGACCCGGCGCTTCGGCGACCGGGTCGCGCTGGACGGCGTGTCGTTCGCGGTGGAGCCGCGCCAGATGTTCGGCTTCGTCGGCCCGAACGGCGCCGGCAAGACGACCACGATGCGGATCATCCTGGGCGTGCTCGGGGCGGACGCCGGGTCGGTGCTGTGGAACGGCGTGCCGGTCGACATGGCGACCCGCTCGCGGTTCGGCTACATGCCCGAGGAGCGCGGGCTGTACCCGAAGATGCGCGTGCGCGCGCAGCTCGTCTACTTCGCCGCGCTGCACGGGGTCGCGGCGCCGGAGGAGGCGGCGGACCGCTGGATCTCCCGGCTGGGGCTGTCCTCGCGGGCCTCCGATCGCGTCGAGCAGCTGTCGCTCGGCAACCAGCAGCGCGTGCAGCTCGCCGCGGCGCTGGTCCACGAGCCGTCGCTGCTGGTCCTCGACGAACCGTTCTCCGGGCTGGACCCGGTCGGCGTCGACGTGCTCTCCGGGGTGCTGGCCGAGTACGCCGCGACCGGCGTGCCGGTGCTGTTCTCCAGCCACCAGCTCGAGCTGGTCGAGCGGCTGTGCGAGGCGGTGGCGATCATCAAGGACGGGCGGCTGGTCGCGTCCGGCTCCGTGGAGTCGCTGCGCGGCAGCGCCGGGTCGGACGCGGTGCGGGTCGTGGTCGAGGGCGCCTCCCTGGAGGAGGTGCGCGCGGCGGCCGGGTCCGTCGGGCGTGTCGTCTCGGCCGGTTACGCGGGGCCGTCGCTGGCCGAGCTGTTCCGGGAGGTCGTCCGTGATTAGGCTCGTCGCACGGCGGGAGCTGACCGAGCGCGTGCGCGAGCGATCGTTCCTGGTCTCGACCGGGATCACGCTCGGGATCATCGTCCTGGCCGTCCTGCTGCCGCTCATCTTCGGGTTCGGCGGGCCGAAGCACTACGTGGTCGCGGGCGGGGACGCCGCGGGCCGCGCGGTCGCCGAGCAGGCCGTGCGGGTGGCCGACTCCTTCGACGCGACGGTCGTCGTGTCCGACCGCGATCCGGACGCCACGGTCGAGGGCGGGGAGATCCGCTCCACCGACGAGCCGGACGACACGCTCGTGAACATCCTGCAGGTCGCCAACCAGCAGGTGCAGTCCGCGCCGCCGCCGGCGCTGCGGGTCGTCACCAGCTCGCCGGTCGACCCGGACCGGGACGCCAAGGCGGGCCTCGCGTTCTTCGCGATCCTGATCCTGTACGGGCAGCTGCTGACCTACGGCATGTGGGTGGCGACCGGCGTGGTCGAGGAGAAGTCCTCGCGGGTGGTCGAGATCCTGCTGTCCACGATCCGGCCGCGCGACCTGCTGGCGGGCAAGGCGATCGGGCTGGGGCTGCTCGGGCTCGGGCAGCTGCTGGTGATCTCCACGGTCGGGCTGATCGTCGCCGCGGTCTCGGGTGCGCTGCACGTCGACGGCAACCTGGTCGGCGCGGTCGCGCTGTCGCTGGTGTGGTTCGTGCTCGGCTACGCGTTCTACGCGTCGGCGTTCGCGGTCGCGGGGGCGCTGGTGCCGCGCCAGGAGGAGCTCCAGGGGGCGCTGATGCCGCTCACGATGGTGATCCTGATCTCGCTGTTCGCCGGGTTCGCGGTCAACGAGAACCCGGACGGGACGTTCGCGCACGTGACCGCGTTCATCCCGCCGATGGCGCCGGTGACGATGCCGTCGCGGATCATCCTCGGTGCGGCGCCGGCGTGGGAGGTGGCCGCGTCGGTCGCGCTGATGCTGGGGTCGACGCTGCTGCTGGTGCCGTTCGCGGCCCGGATCTACGCGGCGGTGGTGCTGCGGACGGGCTCGGCCGTGAAGCTGCGCGAGGCGATCCGGCTCGCGCGCGCCGAGTAGCATCGACGCGCGTGATCTCAGCGCTGCTCGCCCGGATCGGGCTGGACGAGATGCCGGCGGCGGACGTGCGCGGGCTGTTCACGCTGCACCGGGCGTTCCTGGAGCGCGTCCCGTACGAGGATCTCGCGGTGCAGCTGGGGGAGAGCTCGCCGCTGTCGGAGCCGTCGTTGTTCGCGCGGCTGCTGGCCGACGGGCGGGGCGGCTACTGCTTCGAGCTCAACACGGTGCTGGCGGCGCTGCTGCGCGCGTGCGGGTTCTCGGTGACGATGCACCAGGCCGTGGTCGACGGGCCGGGGCCGACGAACCACATGGCGCTGGTCGTCGACGGTGCGTGGCTGGCGGACGCCGGGCTGGGGGAGGGGTTCCTCGACCCGCTGCCGCTGGTCGACGGTGCGCACGCGGTCGGGCCGTTCACGTACCGGGTCGCGCGGGTGCCCGGCGGCTGGCGGGTGGAGCAGCACGAGTGGGGCTCGTTGCGGTCCTTCACGTTCTCGGAGACGGTGGCGGTGGTCGAGGACTTCGCGGCGCACCACCGGCGCCTGTCGTCCGATCCGGCGTCGAGCTTCGTCCGCACGCTGGTTGTCCAGCGGCCGCTGGAGGACCGCATCGTCACGCTGCGGTCCCGGACGCTGACGGCGCGCGGGCCGGACGTGAACACGCGACGGCTGCTGACGTCCAGCGACGAGCTCGCGTCCGCGCTCGAGTCCTCGTTCGGCATCACCGTCGGTGGCCCGCGCCTGGCCCGGCTCTGGGAGCTGGCGGCCGAGCAGCACGCGGCGTTCGAGGCGCGCGCCGCATGACGCGCGTCGCCACCCATCCCGGCGGCTTCCACGCCGACGACGTGTTCGCGGTCGCCGTGCTCGGCCTCGCGCACGGGGCGCTGGAGGTCGTGCGGACGCGCGAGGAGGCGCGGCTCGCCGAGGCCGCGTTCCGCGTCGACGTCGGCGGGCGGTTCGACGCGGCGAGCGGCGACTTCGACCATCACCAGCGCGGCGGCGCGGGCGAGCGGGCGAACGGCGTCCGCTACGCGAGCTTCGGGCTCGTCTGGCGTGAGTACGGCGCGGCGCTGGCCGGGTCCGAGGACGCTGCGCGGGCGATCGACGAGCGGCTCGTCCAGGGCGTCGACGCGAACGACACCGGCCAGACGATCTCCACCGCGCTCGTCGAGGGCATCCGCCCGCTGTCGGTCAGCGGCGCGATCGCCGCCATGAACGTGCTCTGGGACGAGCAGGCGGACGAGGACGCGCGCTTTCTCGAGGCCGTGGATTGGGCGACCGGCGTCCTCGAGCGCGAGCTGGCGGGCGCCCGGGCGTTCCAGCGTGCCCAGACCCTCGTGCGCGAGGCGATCGCCCGCGCCGAGGACCCGCGCGTGATCGAGCTCGACCGCAAGCTCCCCTGGCACGAGGCCGTCGTCACCGCCGCGCCGGCGGCGTTGTACGTCGTGTATCCGAAGAGCGACGGCTGGGCGCTGATGGCGGTGCCGCGCGCGCTCGGCGAGTTCGAGAACCGCCGCGACCTCCCGGCCGCCTGGGCGGGCCTCTCCGGCCCGCAGCTCGTCGCGACCACCGGCGTCCCCGACGCCCTGTTCGCGCACGCGAAGCGCTTCTACGCCTCCGCCGCCTCGCGCGACGGCGTCCTGGCGCTCGCGCGGTTGGCCGTGGCGGGCGAGTAGCCGGCCGTCCGTCACTCACGCCGCGCCGGGGCGCCAGCGAACGGCGCAGGTGAGGGGGAGCGTCAGCCCTCGCCGCGCCGGATCTCTGCGTCGCGCGGGGGCGCCGGCGGGCGGGGGGTGCTGCGATCTACTTGCCTGAGGCGACAGGAGATTGGTGCACCCCCCCGAAATGGGGGAGAGCCGGGCGACGTCCGCGCGGCCGACACGCGCGGCTCGTCGCTACTCGTTCGCCCCCGCCGCCACGAGCTCGTCGAGCGCGGCCAAATGCCCCCGGACCCGCTCGACCATCGACTCGAGCACCGCCCGCGCCTGCTCGATCCCTCCGGCCGCGTTGGTCAGATGCAGCTTGATCCGGCGCACGTCGTCCATCGCGCCCAGCGCCCGCTCGACCTCGGCGCGCAGCGCCGCCGAGTCCAGCCCCTCGACGCCCCCGCGCGCCATCAGGACGCGCGCCCGGGCCAGGGAGTACGCGACCTGGAGCGAGAGCGCGGAGCCCTCGTCCGGGTCGAAGACCACGAACAGCTTGTCCCCGCCCACTTCCCGCAGCTCGACCGCCCGCGCCGGCAGCAGCGACGCCGAGGGCACGACCCAGACGCCGTAGTCCGCGCCCCGCTGCTCCATCGCCGCGCCCAGCTCGACCAGCGCCTCCGACCGCGAGCGGCGGGAGTGCTTGGCCTCGAAGACGATCCGCCCCCGCGGGGCGCCCGAGGCGCCTTCGATGTCCACGACCACGTCGCCCTTGCGCCCACCGGCGCCGCGCACGTCCCCGACCGCGTCGCAATCGTCGCCCATGCCGTGCGCGATCGCGTCGACCGCCTCCGCGACCGCCTCCTCGTACGGCCGCCCCTTAGCCGTCCCGCGCGCCGCCTCGGCCGCCACCGACGCCGCCTTCTCCCGCTCGGACCGCAGCGACGCCAGCTCCAGCTTCAAGGCGACCATCTCCGACCGCATGCTCTCCAGCTGCGTCTCCTGCCGCGCCGCGGCCTCCCGCGCCGCGCGCAGGTGCGCCGCCTTGAAGTCCGCCAGCGGGTTCGACCCGTCCGCGGACGAGAACTGCCGCAGCAGGTCCTCCCGCATCCGCGCCGACTGCTCGGTCATGACCGACCGCAGCTGGTGCTGCACGGCGGCTGAGGACTCGTCCCCGAACAGCCGTGCGAGCTCGCGCGCCAGCACTCCGTTCTCGGCCCCGAAGACCTCGTCGACCTTCGACCCGAAGAACTCGGCCACCACGCGGGCACGGTCCGTGAACGCCCCCTCGACCTCCCGCGAGACCTTCTCGAACTCGTTGCGCACGAAGGACGCGTCCACCGCGTGCTGCTCGCGCTCGAGCACCCGCGCCCCGATCTCGATCGCGTCCGAGACCACCCGGACCGGGTCCTCGCCCGCCTCCAGCCGCGCGTCGACGAACGACGCCGTCGCCGGGTCGTCGACGACGACGTTCTCGACGATCACACGCCCCATCAGGACGTGGACCCGGGGATGGCGAAGCGGTGTGGCGGCCTCCACGCACACCACGGTACGCCCGCCACCCGACGGAATCAGCGGACCGAGAACCCCGAGAGCCCCGCGACCGGCTCGGCCTCCACGACAACCGACGTCACACGAGCCTGCCCCGGCCCCTCCCGCACGAACGCCTCCAGCGCGGCGACAGCCTCAGCCGCGCCCTCGAAGACGCACTCGACCGTCCCGTCCGCACGATTCTCCGCCCACCCCGACACCCCGCGCCGCGACGCCTCCCGCCGCGTCGACTCCCGGAAGAAGACGCCCTGCACACGCCCCGAAGCGACCACGCGGATGCGACGAAGACCCATGCCGGTACGGTAGATCGGATGACGGCCCTCGAGGTCGAGCTCGACGCCTGCGGCGGCGCCCAAGCGCCCGCCAGCGCCGCCGCACGGCTCAAGGAGGTGCTCACCGAAGCGCTCAAGCTCGGCCGCGCCGAGCTCGCCAAGCCGCGCTCGGGCAAGGAGACCCCGGTCGAGGTCGCGATCGCCACCCAGCACGACCATCTGCTCGCCGCGACCCCCGCGTCGGCCGCCCTGCGCGCCGACCCGGACACCGTCAGCGAGCGCGAATGGTTGCTGGTCGCCGCCGTCGCCGGCACGCTCGTCGAGCTCGCCGAGCCGGGCCCGCCGTTCAGCGCCGACGACCTCCAGCTGACCGCCGGCGAGCTCCCCGGCGGCTTCCTCGTCCTCGCCTACCCGGCCACCGCGCTCGACCCCGATTTGGTCGAGCTCGCCTTCGAGGAGCAGGCCCACCAGATCGACCGGCTGCGCGCCCAGGCCTGCGCGCTCCCGCCCGGCGTGATCGACGAGATCGCGCTCAAGCCCCCGATCGGCGCGCGCCACCCGCTGCGGATCGCCGAGGCGGTCGCGCGCCTGGGCGGCCATCCGGCGAGCGCGTTCGACGAGCTCGAGGACGCCGTCCTGGCCCTGCTCGACCCGAGCGACGCGATCCCGACGCCCCACAACGACCCGGACCCCTCGCTGCGCGTCGCCCGCCGGATCCTCCAGCGCCTCGACGGCATGGGCAAGTGGGGCGGCTATCACACCGAGTTCACCCACCTCGCGCGCGGATTCAAGGGCAACGACCGCGCCCGCGCGCAGGACGTTGGCGAGGCACTGCTGCAGGCCGGCCTGCTGGAGGAGAAGCCGAGCGTCGGCCAGCGTCACGTCTACCTGAACCCGCGCCGCGCCGGCGAGATCCGCCGCCTGATCGAGAACGGCGAGCTCCCGGCGGGTATGAAGCTGCCGTGATCGGCAAGCTGCAGACGCTCGTGACGCTCACGCGCGCGGGCGTCGTGCACCCTGAGCGCCCGGACCGCGTCCTGCACACCGCGCTCGCGCTGCTGCGCTTCGGCACCACCCCCGCCGCCGGCTACGCGGCCGCCGCCCGCAACTTCCCGCGCGAGCCGGCCGTGATCGACGAGCTCGGCACGCTCAGCTTCTCCGAGCTCGACGCCCGCGCCAACGCGCTCGCCCGCGCCTGGGCGGCGGACGGCATCGCGCCCGGCGACGGCGTCGCGATCATGTGCCGCAACCACCGCGGCTGGATCGACGCGACGCTGGCGTGCTCGAAGCTCGGCGCGCACGCGCTCTTCCTCAACACCGCGTTCTCGGGCCCGCAGCTGGCCGACGTCGCCAAGCGCGAGAAGCCCAAGGCGGTCGTCTTCGACGAGGAGTTCACGGACGTCCTCAAGGACGCCGCGTTCCGCCGCAAGCGCTACGTCGCCTGGCACGACGACAGGACCAGGGACCCGACGCTCGAGGCCAAGATCGAGGGCAGCAGCCCCGCGTCCCTGCCACCGCCGGAGCAGCAGGGCCGCGCGATCATCCTCACCTCCGGCACGACCGGCACCCCGAAGGGCGCGGCGCGGTCGATGCCGAAGTCGATCGACCCGATCGCCGCCCTGCTGTCCGTGATCCCGCTCCGAGCGCGCGAGAAGACGATGCTGGCCGCGCCGCTCTTCCACGCCTGGGGCTTCGCGCAGTGGGCGCTCGGGATCAGCCTCGCGAGCACGATCGTGCTCAAGCGCAAGTTCGACGAGGAGGCGACGCTCAGCCTCACCGCCCAGCACGAGTGCACGGCGCTGGTGGTCGTGCCGGTGATGATCCAGCGCATCCTCGAGCTCGACGACGCGGTGCTCGACCGCTACGACCTGTCCCGCGTGCGCGCCGTGCCGGTCAGCGGCTCCGCGCTGCCGGGCGCGATCAGCTCCCGCTGGATGGACCACTTCGGCGAGAACCTCTACAACCTCTACGGCTCGACCGAGGTCGCCTGGGCGACGATCGCCACGCCGCGCGACCTGCGCGAGACGCCCGGGACCGTCGGCCGCCCGCCGCGCGGCAGCGTCGTGAAGATCTTCGACACGTACGGCTTCCCGGTGCCGCCGGGGGAGACGGGGCGGATCTACGTGGGCAACGACGTCCGCTTCGAGGGCTACACGGGCGGCGGCGGCAAGGACGAGCTCGAGGGCCTGCTGTCGTCCGGCGACGTCGGGCACTTCGACCGAGCGGGCCGCCTGTTCATCGACGGCCGCGACGACGACATGATCGTCTCCGGCGGCGAGAACGTCTTCCCGTCGGAGATCGAGGACCTGCTGCACGCGCACCCCGCGGTGGCCGACGTCGCGGTCTTCGGCGTCGACGACGAGCGCTTCGGCCAGCGCCTGAAGGCGGTGGTCGTCAAGCGCGGCGAGCTGACCGCGGCCGAGGTGCGGGCGTACGTCAAGGAGAACCTCGCGGGCTACAAGGCGCCGCGTGACGTGGAGTTCGTCGCCGAGCTCCCGAGAACGGCCACGGGGAAGGTCCTTAAACGTGAGCTAAAGGCGATGTAGCGTCGTCCGAGGTCCGAGCTTGCGAGGACGGAGGGCGAAATAGACTCTCTTGCATGCCTACGCGCACGGACACCTACGATCTGGCGCGCCTCGGGCTCACCTCCGGAGAGGGCCGGCGTCTCGACCTCCACGTCCACGTCGCCCCGTTCGATTACGGCGGCCAGCGCTACGCCGTCGAGCCGGAGCTGATCCCGGTGCGCCTCGACGTCTCCCGCACGACCGGGAACGGCTACGCCCTGCGCCTGCGCTTCAGCGCGACACTCGACGGTCCCTGCATGCGCTGCCTGGAGGCCGCGGGGCCGACGTTCGAGGTCGATGCCTACGAGGTCCACCAGCCCGGGGGCGGGGAGGAGCTGACCTCGCCCTACCTGACCGACGAGCTCGACCTGTCCGGCTGGGCGCGCGACGCGCTGGCGCTCGCGCTGCCGGCGCAGATCACCTGCCGCCCGGACTGCGCGGGCCTGTGCCCGCAGTGCGGCGCGAACCTCAACGCGGACCCTGACCACGCCCACGAGGCCGAGCCGGACGCGCGCTGGGCGAAGCTGTCCCAGCTCAAGTTCGACTAGTCGCTATCCTTCCGCGCCGACTATGGCCGTCCCCAAGCAGAAGCAGTCGCACGCGCGTACCTCGCAGCGACGGGCGCAGCACAAGATCACCGCGCCGTCGGTGAACAGCTGCCCGCAGTGCCGCCGGCCGCGACGTCCCCACCGCGTGTGCCCGCACTGCGGGTTCTACGGCGGTCGCGAGGTCGTGCACGTGCACGACCACGATCACGATCACGACCACTGATCGCATCACTGTCGCGGTAGACGTCAACGGGGCCGATCTCGGCCCCGCTGAGGTCGCTCGCGGTGCCGCCCGCGCAGCCGCGGGTGGCGTCCGCGTGGTCCTGTACGGGCCCGCCGCCGAGATCGGCGACGTCGGCGACGGCGTCACCGTCGTCGACGCGCCCGTCTCGATCGCCAAGGACCCCGATCCGGCGCGCGCCGTCCGGCGCACGCCGGAGTCCTCGATCGTGCGCGCGGTCGCCGCCGTCGCCGCGGGGGAGGCGGACGCGCTGGTCAGCGGCGGGTCGACCGGCGCCGCGCTGGCCGCCTCGCTGTTCACGTTCAAGCGCGCGCGGGGCGTGCACCGGCCCGCGCTGGCGCTGATGATCCCGGTGCCGGGCAAGCCGTTCCTGCTGCTCGACGCGGGCGCGAACGTCGAGGTGCGGCCCGAGCACCTGGTCCAGTTCGCCCACATGGGCGCGGCGTTCATGGAGGCCGTCGCGGGCGTGGAGTCCCCGCGCGTGGCGCTGCTCTCCAACGGCACCGAGGCGACCAAGGGGCCGCCGACCGTGGTCGAGGCGCACGGGCTGCTGGCCGGGTCCGCAGGCCTGAACTTCGTCGGGAACGTCGAGGGGTTCGCGATCGGGACCGGGGATGCGGACGTGATCGTCGCCGACGGCTTCACCGGCAACGTCGCCCTGAAGGTCATGGAGGGCGCGTCGGCGGCGCTGCTGGGCGCGGTCCGGACGGCGGCGCTGTCGTCGTGGCGCTCGAAGCTCGGCGGCGTGCTGCTGCGGCCGTCGCTGCGCGGGCTGCGGTCGGAGATCTCGCCCGAGGAGCAGGGCGGCGCGGTGCTGCTCGGGCTGCGGCGGCTGGCGGTCGTCCCGCACGGCTCGTTCGGCGCGCGCGGGTTCCAGCGCGCGATCGAGGTCGCCGCCCGCGGCGTGCGCGAGGACGTGGCCGGGCGGACCCACGAGCGGCTCGCGGCGGCGGGCGCGCTGCGAAAGGCGTCCGAGCCGGCCAGTAGCGTGCCGGAGGAGTGATGACCCGCGACGAAGTCCTCGAGCTGATCCGCGCGCACCTGGCCGACGAGCTGGCGCTCGATCCTGAGCGGATCCAGGAATCCACCCACTTTCGCGACGACCTGTCCGCGGACTCGCTGGACCTCTACACGCTCGTGCAGGAGCTGGAGGACCAGTACGGCGTCAAGATGTCCGACGAGCAGGCGGCGCAGATCCAGACGGTCGCCCAGGCGATCGACTTCGTTCTCGCCAACGTCCCGACGAGGCCCTGACCGCTGCGCAAGCTCCACGATCTGCTCGAACGGCTGCCCGACGACCTCGCCCGGCAGGCGGTCACCCATTCGTCCTGGACCGAACGGCGGGCGGACTCCTACGAGCGCCTGGCCTTCCTGGGGGACTCGGTGCTGTCGCTCGCGGTCACGACGCACCTGTACCCGCGGCTGCAGCCGGAGTCCCACGGCGCCGGGCGGCTGACGAAGATCCGCGCGCAGGCGGTCTCGGGGCGGTCGTGCCGGGAGGTGGCCGAGCGGCTCGGGATCCCGGAGCGCCTGCGGGCCGCGGCGCCCGAGTCGGTCGCCGGCCCGGCGACGGAGCAGCTGGCGCGCACGGAGCGCGTGCTGGCCTCGGTGATCGAGGCGGTGATCGGGGCGTGCTACCTCGAGTTCGGGTACCTGGAGGTGGCGGACGCGGTCGTCGAGGCGTTCACGCCGGAGATCGAGCGCGCGCTGGCCTACCCGGCGGACTTCAAGTCCGCGCTGCAGGAGCGGCTGGCGCGGCGCGGGGCGACCGTCGCCTACGAGATCGAGGCCGAGGAGGGCCCGCCGCACGAGCGGACGTTCGAGGTGGTGGCGATGGTCGAGGGGAAGGCCTTGGCGCACGGGTCCGGACGCTCGAAGAAGGACGCGGAGCAGGCGGCCGCGGAAGCCGCCCTGGAAACGCTGGGCTGACGCCGTGCACCTGAGCTCGATCAGCCTCAAGGGCTTCAAGTCCTTCCCGGACCGGACGCGGCTGACGTTCTCTCCCGGGGTGTCGGTGATCGTGGGGCCCAACGGCTCGGGCAAGTCCAACATCACGGACGCGGTGCTGTGGGCGCTCGGGGAGCAGTCGCCGGTCGCGGTCCGCGGGCAGTCGATGCAGGACGTGATCTTCGCCGGCGGGCACGGCGTGCAGGCGCGCGCCGACGCCGAGGTGGAGGTGGTGCTCGACAACGGGTCGGGCCGGCTGGACCTCCCGGTCGGCGAGATCTCGATCGTGCGCCGGCTCAACCGCGCGGGGGAGGGCGAGTACCGGATCAACGGCGCGCGCTGCCGGCTCGCGGACGTGATCGAGATCCTGTCGGACACGGGGCTCGGCAAGGAGATGCACTCGGTCGTCTCGCAGGGGCGCGTGGAGGCGATCGTGACCTCCAAGCCGCGCGACCGGCGGATGCTGATCGAGGAGGCGGCCGGGCTCGGCAAGCACCGCAAGCGCCGCCGCCGCGCCCAGCTCAAGCTCGAGCGCACGCAGGACAACCTGGACCGCGCGCTCGACGTCGAGCGCGAGGCGCGCACGCGCCTGAAGCCGTTGAAGCGCCAGGCCGAGGCCGCGGAGCTGCACGAGCGGCTGGAGCGCCAGCTCGACGAGGCGCGCTGGACGCTGGCGCGCGACGCTGCGCGCGGCGCCCGTGCGGCGCTGGCCGCCGCGGAGGCCGCCGTCGCGGCGGCGCGCGCGGCGGCGGCGGACACCGAGGCGGAGCTGGGGGCGGTGCGCACGCGCCGCGAGGCCGCGGAGGAAGCGCTGGCGTCGCGCTCGTCGTCGCGCGAGGGGCTGTCCTCCCGGTTCTACTCGGCGCGGTCGTCCGGCGAGCGGATCGGCATGCGGCTGGACGCCGCCCAGCGCCTGGCGGCGGAGCTGACCGAGCGCGCGGCGCGCCGTCGCGGCGCGATCGCGCGGCTGGAGGAGGACGCGGCGGCGGACAGCGGCGACGACGGCGCGGCGGAGCGGATCGCCGCGCTGCGGGCCGAACTGGAGGAGCTGGCGCAGGACTACCGGGTGCGGCTCGAGCGCGAGCTGGCCGAGCTGGAGGAGCGCCGTTCGGCGGCGAGCGCGCTGGTCGCGGAGCGCACCGCGGCGGCCCGCGCGGCCGACGGGCGCCGCGCGGAGGGCGAAGCCGCGGCCGACGCGGCCCGCCGCGCGCGCCGGGAGCTCGACAAGGCCGCCGACCTGGCCCGCCGGGAGTCCGCCCGCGCCGGCGCCGAGCTGGCCAAGGTCAACCAGTTCCTGCGCGCGAACGCCGGCGCCCCGGGCGGCGCCGCCGCGCTGGCGGACACGCTGTCCGCGGCCCCCGGCTTCGAGCTGGCGCTGACCGCCGCCCTCGGTCCACGCCTGCGCGCCGCCGTCGCCCCGGACCTCGCGTCGGGCACGACCCTGCTCGCGCGGGCGGGCAAGGACGGCGGCGCGGCCGTGATCGTGCCCGCGCCGGGCGACCCGGTGCCGCCGGCCGCCGCGCCATCGTCGCCGGCGGGCCCGTCGGCCGCCGTGTCGCCGGCCGCCGCGCCTTCTTCGCCGGCGTCCCCGTCGGCCGCCGTGTCGCCGGCCGCCGCGCCATCGTCGCCGACCGCCGACCCCACGCCGCCCGCGCCCGGCGCCGAGCCCCTCTCGGCGCACGTCAAGGCGACCGGGGACGAGGGGGCGCAGCGGCTCGCGGCCGCCGTCCTGCGCGACGTCTGGGTTGTCGCGGACGTCGACGGGCTCGCGCCCGGCTTCGCGGGCGTCGCGGTCACGAAGGACGGGCGCGTGTGGTCACCCGCGACGCGCGAGCTGCGCCAGGTCGCGCCCGGCGGCGCCGATCGCGTGCTCGCCGAGCGCAACCGCCGCGACGCGCTGGTCGAGCAGGTCGAGGTGGCCGCGCAGCGGGAGCGCGCGGCGCTCGCCGACGTCGAGAGCGCGCAGGCCGAGGTGGCCGAGGCGGACACGCAGCGCGACGCGCTCGACCGCGACGCCCGCGCCGCCGCCCGCGCTCGCGACGAGGCCGCCGAGGCCGAGCGGCACGCGCGCTGGCTGATCCAGCAGCGCCGCGCGGCGCCCGACGAGGGCCCGAGCGCGGAGCGCAAGGCCCAGGTGGAGTCGGCGATCAAGACCGAGCAGCGGCTCGCCGAGCGCGCCGAGCGCGAGCGCCAGGAGCGCGCCCGCCGGCTCGAGCACGAGCGCCGCCGCCTGCAGCGCGACGAGCAGCTGCTGCCGGCCGCCAACCGCCTCGCCGCCGCGCTCGAGGGCGCGGCCCAGGCCGTCGCCACGCGCGTCGAGGTCCTCGAAGCGGAGCTGTCCGCCGACCGCGCCGCGGGCGACAAGCTCGCCGCCGAGCTGCGCGACTGCTCAGCCGAGGAGTCCCGCGTCCACGCGCGCCTCAAGCAGCGCGGGGAGGAGGTCACGCGCGGCGAGGTCAAGGCCCAGCAGGCGCGCGACCAGGCCACGGACGCCGAGCGCGAGCTCACCCGCCTGGCCGACAAGCTCGGCCTCGCGCCCGATCCCGCCGACGAACCGCTCCCCGACGCCGAGCGCGCCGGCCTGGACACCCGCATCGAGCGCCTGCGCCGCCGCCGCGAGCAGCTCGGCCCGGTCAACCCGCTCGCGCAGGAGGAGTACAAGGAGGCGCTCGAGCACGTCGAGGAGCTCGAGCGGCAGCGCCAGGACCTGGAGACCGCGCTGCGCGAGCTGCAGACGCTGATCCGCGACACCGACCGCCGCATCAAGGAGGCGTTCGAGGAGACGTTCGCCGCCGCCGCCAAGAACTTCGAGGAGGTCGTGGCGCAGATGTTCCCGGGCGGCCGCGGCCAGCTGCGGCTCGTGCGCGAGGACGCCGGCCCGCGCCCGGTGCTGGGCGGCGCGCAGGCCGAGGAGGCCGCGGCCGCGGAGCCCGACGAGGACGAGGACGAGCGTCCCGACGACAAGCTCGGCGTCGAGATCGAGATCACGCCCGCCGGCAAGTCGACCAAGCGCCTGACGCTGCTGTCCGGCGGCGAGAAGTCGATGACCGCGCTGGCGTTCCTGTTCGCGGTCTTCCTCGCCCGGCCGTGCCCGTTCTACATCCTCGACGAGGTCGAGGCCGCGCTCGACGACCTCAACATCGACCGTTTTCTGACCGTGCTGCGGTCGTTCGCCGGCCGTGCCCAGTTCATCGTCGTGACGCACCAGAAGCGCACGATGGAGGCCGCCGACTCGCTGTACGGCGTCTCGATGGCGGGCAACGGCGTGTCGAAGGTGATCTCGCGCAAGCTCCCGCGGCAGATGGAGACGGCGGCGTGACCGCACCCGTCGCGCCTACGGCGTTGTCGTCGGCAGGGTCCTGACGCGCGCGATCTCGGCGCGCTCGTGCTGCACGCCGGGGCTGTCGTGGCCGTGGGCGAGCGCGATCTCGTGGGCGAGGTCGAAGGCGACGTGCAGGACGTGCTTGGCGTTGTGGTGGGCGCGGTGGCCCTTGCCGGAGCGGATGAAGCGCTTGCGTTGCCGGCGTGAGCTGCAGACGGCGTCGAGCTCGGCTTCGGTGAGGGTGCCGTTGGCGACTTCGGGTGCGAGGACGGCGCGGAGGAAGTCGCGTTCCTGCCGGCCGGTTCTGCGCATGACGACGAACAGGAGCACGAGGACGAGGACGGCGAAGGCGATCACGCCGAGCAGGCCGACGAGCGTGCCGGCGCCGATCGCGGCGATCCCGTCCCAGGTGCCGTGCGCGAGCATGCCGAGGAGCATCAGGCCGAGGCGCCGGGGTTGGATGGCCGTGCCGATCGCGTAGATCAGGCCGCAGCAGAAGAGTGCGCTGTAGAGCGTGTGGGAGAAGATCCCGGAGGCGGCGCGCAGGCCGAAGGTGCCGAGTGACGCGGTGAGCTGATCGGCGCCGAATCCGGCGATCGCGCTGTTGAAGTCGTAGAGCACGTCCTCGAAGAGCTGGAATCCGAGGCCGATGAAGGCGCCGAGGAAGACGCCGTCATAGGGGGTGCGGATCAGCCGGGGTGCGAGGCCGAGCAGCAGGATGAACCCGGCGGCCTTGGACGTTTCCTCGGTGAAGGGCGCGGTCAGGGCGGGCGCCCAGTCGGTCGCGAACGCCTGACCGAACAGCTTGGGGTAGATGGCCAGCATCGCGGTGTTGGCCGTCAGCGCGAACAGAAAGGTCGCGGGGATCGCGCCCCAGACGAAGGCGGTCAGCACGAGGTTGCGCGGTTGGCGCTCGTAGTGGTCGCCCAGCCGCAGCAGCGCCAGGAAGATCAGGCCGTACAGCGCGGTCGCCGTCGCGCCGGCGCCGAGGCCCACACCGACGACGCTCGCGCCGCGGTCGAAGTAGTCGATGAAGTGGATCGCCCCCAGCACCACGAACACGACGTAGAGCCAGAAGCACAGGTTGTGCGGCTGCCGGAGGCGAAACGGCAGGCCCCAGCCGGTGAGCTCGAGCACCTCGCGCCGGCGCTCCAGAGCGCCGGTGTCCGCGGTGGTCTCAGCGGCGCTCATCGGGACGTCTGCGGGGCGTAGCGGATGCTGTCGATCATGTCGCCGACCTGCCTGCCGGTGGCGGCCATCGCGGCCGTCGAGCCGGTGAACGTGATCTTGACTCCGGTGTTGCCGTAGACCAGCGCGCTGACCACGCCGGCGCCGTCGACCGTCGTGTAGGCCTGGGCGACGCCGCGGTCGCCCTGGTCGGTGTGGAAGGGGACGACGTCACTGGAGATATGAAAGGCCTTGTCGCCCGCGAGGGCGTGATCGACCTTGTCGATCTGGCGGAGCAACGCCGAGGCGTCGCCACGGAACGGGCCGGTCGACACGACGAACGACACCCCGCCCTTGGTCAGCGCGACGTCCTCGCCGGGTGCCCGGCTCCTGGTCAGATCGGTCGTCAGCAGGCCTGAGTCGACACCCCATCCTGGCTGCGCGTCCATCGTCAGGCCCTTTGCCAGCACGAACACGTCGCCGGCCTTCGTCTGCTGGCCGTAGCGCAGCCCGTCGTTGACGGCGGGAACGACCACCGTCCACAGCACGAACAAGCCGATCACCACCAGCCCCGGCAACAACGACCGCCGGTCCAAACCAAAGAACCGATGCTCGACGGGCACCCGCCCCGTGAGCGTCAGGCCGTCACCCCGGCGCCCCTCGCCAGTCATGTGCCGAACGCTACTGACGCACGGGTGCCGGCGCTCCGGCACGATGGAGGCCACGGCATGACCCGGCCAGAGCCTTCGCATCCCGTACGAACGTGACGCCGGCCGAGAACCCCGTCGGCGAGACCGCGCTCTGGACGCTCTACCACCGCGCGCTCGCCGCCCGCCGCGGCATCCTCGACGACCCGAAGGCGATCGCGCTGGTCGAAGCGATCGACTACCCCTTCGAGCAGCGCTTCGGCCGGCGCCGCTTCGCGACCTGGCAGGGCCTGCGCGTCCGCGCCTTCGACACGCAGATCAAGCGCTTCCTGCAGGCCAAGCCGGACGCCACCGTCGTCGCGCTCGGCGAAGGCCTGGAGACCCAGTTCTGGCGCGTCGGCAACGGCCGCGTCACCTGGGTCACGGTCGACCTGCCCGAGATGATCGCGTTCCGCGAGCGCCACCTCCCGCCGACCACCCGCACGATCGCCGCGTCCGCGCTCGACGTCAACGCCTGGCGCGACGCGCGACCTGACCTGATCACCGCCCAGGGCCTGCTGATGTACCTCGACCGCGACGCGGTCCACACCCTGTTCGCGATCGCGCCACCGGCGGCGGTCCTGTTCGACGTCGTCGCCCCCTGGCTGGCCGGCGCGAGCGCGAAAGCGCGCAGCGAGACCGACGACTTCCAGCCGCCCCCGTGGACCTACACGGCCGACCCGCGGGAGCTCGCGTCGCTCCCGCTCGACGACCTCCGCCGCGTCCCGCTCCCGCACGCGGGCCACGTGCTCGTCCCGCTGGTCACCCGCCTGGTGCGCGCGATCGACGTCTACAGCGCGCGCACGAGCACGACGAACGCGAGCACCACCAGCACCGCGAGCACGACGAACGTCGCCACCGCCGCCCGCGCCGCCACGCGCGCGACCCGCCGCGACGCGTAGCTCGCGTCCGTCGGCAGCCGCCGCTCCGCGAGCAGCATCAGCACGGCGCCCAACCAGCCCGCGCCGTAGTGCACCCGCTCGGCCTCGATCACCCGCTCGCGCCAGCGCGCCACCATCACCCGCGCCTCGCGCCGCTTGCGCACCGCCCGCCGCGGCAGCCGCTCCAACCGGGCCTCCCAATAGGAGAGCGATTCACGAGCTTCAGGCAGAACGGACACCGGCTCCGAGGATATCCTCCGCGCGACCTCATGGCACGCGACTGGTACGACCTCTTCCTGACCGACCACGGCGCCCCCGTGGACACCCCGGCCGAGCCCGAGCGCGAGGAGAAGCGCCGCGGCTTCTTCCGCCGCATGCGCGACAACATGCGCAAGACGCGCGAAGCGCTGCAGGCCGAGGTCCAGGCGACCCTGTTCGAGGGCGACCTGAGCGCCGACACCTGGGAGCGGCTCGAGGAGGCGCTGATCTACGCCGACGTCGGCGCGCGCACGACCGCCCAGGTCGTCGAGGAGCTCGAGCGCGAGGCCGAGGAGGGCGGCCTCCAGGGCGGCGAGGCGCTCACGAACCGGCTGGCCGAGCTGCTGGCCCAGCTCGCCCGCACCGGCGACGACAAGATCGACCTGCGGGCGGACCCGACCGTGATCCTGGTCGTCGGCGTCAACGGCACCGGCAAGACGACCACGATCGGCAAGCTCGCCTGGCACCTGCGCAACACGCTCGACCGCAAGGTCGTCATCGGCGCCGCGGACACGTTCCGCGCCGCGGCCGTCGAGCAGCTCGAGCGCTGGGGCGAGCGCGCCGGCGTGGACGTCGTCAAGGGCCCGGAGGGCTCGGATCCCGGCGCGGTGGCGTTCGACGCGATCGCCCGCGGTCGGGAAAAGAACGCCGACGTGATCATCATCGACACCGCCGGCCGCCTGCACACGCAGACGAACCTGATGGAGGAGCTGGCCAAGGTCCGCCGCGTGATCACCAAGCAGATGCCGGACGCGCCGCACGAGACGCTGATGACCGTCGACGCCACGACCGGTCAGAACGGCGTCCGCCAGGCGAAGCTGTTCGGCGAGGCGGTCGGCGTCACCGGGATCATCCTCACCAAGCTCGACGGGACGGCGAAGGGCGGCATCGCGCTCGCGATCGCCAACGAGCTGAAGATCCCGGTCAAGCTGATCGGCATCGGGGAGCAGCTGGAGGATCTGCGCCCGTTCGACGCCGACGACTTCGCCAAGGCGCTGCTGGCCGCGTAGCGGCTCGCGCTCGAGTGGATACGATCGGCAGAGAGACATGGATTCCTGGGTGCTCTGGGTGATCGTGGCGGTGGTGTTCGCGCTCGGCGAGCTGGCGAGCCTGAGCTTCTTCCTGGCGCCGTTCGCGGGCGGCGCGGCGGTGGCCGCCCTGCTCGCGGCGTTCGGCGCCGGCGCGACGATCGAGTGGGCGGCGTTCCTCGTCGTCTCGGTCGTGCTGCTGGCCGCCCTGCGGCCGATCGCGCGCGACCATCAGCGCAACCGGGGCACGATCAGGACAGGGACCGCGAGGCTGGTGGGGCAGACGGCGACGGTCGTCGAGCGCATCGAGAACGCCGAAGGCGTCGGCTGCGTGCGGCTCGACGGCGAGATCTGGACCGCGCGCGCGTACGACGACGACCATGTCATCGAGCCGGGGACCAGGGTCCACGTGCTCGAGATCCGGGGCGCCACGGCGCTCGTCAGCGAGTGAGGGAGAACCCATGACCGCAGGCCTGATCATCCTGATCGTGTTGGCCCTGTTCGTATTCATCACGGCCGCCGCGGGCGTGCGGATCGTGCCCCAGGCGCGGGCCGGGATCGTCGAACGGCTCGGGCGCTACTCGCGCACGCTTGATCCGGGGTTGACGCTGATCGTTCCGTACGTCGACCGCGTCAAGCCGCTGATCGATCTGCGCGAGCAGGTCGTCTCCTTCCCGCCGCAGCCGGTGATCACCGAGGACAACCTCGTGGTCGGCATCGACACGGTCATCTACTTCACGGTCACCGACGCCCGTGCGGCGACCTACGAGGTCGCCAACCCGCTGCAGGCGATCGAGCAGCTCACGGTCACCACGCTGCGCAACGTGATCGGCGGCATGACGCTCGAGGACACGCTGACCAGCCGCGACTCGATCAACTCGGCGCTGCGCGCCGTGCTCGACGAGGCGACGGGCCGCTGGGGCATCCGGGTCAACCGCGTCGAGCTGAAGTCGGTCGAGCCGCCGCGCACCGTCCAGGAGGCGATGGAGAAGCAGATGCGCGCCGAGCGCGACCGCCGCGCCACGATCCTGACCGCGGAGGGCGTCAAGCAGTCGCAGATCCTGACCGCCGAGGGTGAGAAGCAGTCCGCGGTCCTGCGAGCCGAGGGCGAGCGGACCGCCGCGATCCTCAAGGCCGAGGGCGAGGCGAAGGCGATCGAGACCGTGTTCGGCGCCATCCACGACGGCGCGCCCGACCAGGCGCTGCTGTCCTACCAGTACCTGCAGATGCTGCCGCAGCTGGCGCAGGGCGAGGCGAACAAGATCTTCGTGATCCCGTCCGAGTTCTCCCAGGCGCTGTCGAACGTCGCCAGCCGCTTCGCCGAGGGCATTCCGCAGCAGGCCACGCCGCGGCCGAAGCGCGTGAACACGGACGAGATCGAGGCGAAGGCCGCCGCGGACGCCGAGGAGGCGGCCCGGTCGGCTCGCGAGGCGACCGAGCTCGCCCACGACGCGACGAACCCGGCGGCGACGCCCGAGGTCCCGCCGCCGCCTAGCGAGTAGCCCGCAGCCCGTCGAGCGCGATCGCGAGCACGCGGTCGCGCTGCTCGTCGGACACGTAGCTGGCGGCGACGATCCCGGAGATCATCCGCAGCACGTCGTCGAAGTCGATGTCGCCGCGGATCGCGCCCGCGTCCTGCGCGCGCTTGAACAGCGGCTCGGAGGCCGCGACCATCGCGCGCCGGCAGGTGCGGAACATCTCGGAGTCCTTGCCGAGCGCTTCCTTCATCGCCAGCTTCGTGGCGACGTAGTCGGTGAAGCGCACGACCCAGGCCGCGAACGCCTCCCACGGCTCCAGCGTCTCGACCTCGAGGCCGTGCGCCGCCTGGCAGAGCTCCTCGACGCCGCCGATGTAGACGGACATGAACAGGTCCTGGCGCGTGGGGAAGTTCCGGTACAGCGTGCCGATGCCGACGTTCGCGCGGCGCGCGATGTCCTCCAGTGACGCGTCCGTCCCCTGCTCGGCGAACGCGTCGCGCGCCGCGGCCAGCAGCGCGTCGAAGTTCCGGCGCGCGTCGGCGCGCTGCGGACGGCGGACGGTGAGGGGGAGCTCGAAAGCGGCAGTCATGTGGAGGGTTCCCTCCGCTATAGTGGAGGACCGCCTCCGGATTTGTGGAGGCGCACCTCCAGTTTATCCCCCCGGACCGAAAGGAACGCCATTCCTACGCGTGAGATCTCTCCGAGCGTCCGGCGCCGTGTCAAGACCACCATGGCCGAGCGTCGCCGTCCCCGTGACGGCCGGACCACGGACCGCCGCACCGCCCGTGCGGAGGCGGCCGTGATCAACCAGTGGCTGCAGGAGCAGGCCGTCAAGCCCCGCACTCCCGCAACGCCGTAACCGGGCGTCGGCGCCGATAGAGTCTTCGGCACCGATGTTCGACTCGCTGTCCGAGAAGCTGCAGGGGACCCTCGCGGGGGTGCGCCAGCGCGGCGCGCTCACCGAGGACGACATCAACAAGGCGATGCGCGAGATCCGGCTCGCGCTGCTCGAAGCCGACGTCAACTTCAAGGTCGTCAAGCAGTTCACGACGTCGGTCAAGGAGCGCGCGCTCGGGATCGAGGTCACCAAGCAGCTCAACCCGGGCCAGCAGGTCATCAAGATCGTCAATGAGGAGCTGACCGCGCTCATGGGCGGGCAGTCGGCGGGGATCACGTTCTCGCCGCGCCCGCCGACGGTCATCCTGATGGCCGGCCTGCAGGGCTCCGGCAAGACGACCGCGACCGCCAAGCTGGCGAAGCTCCTCAAGGAGCAGAACCAGTCCTCGGTCGCCGTCGCCGCGTGCGACGTCTACCGCCCCGCGGCGGTCGAGCAGCTGGTCAAGGTCGGCGCCCAGGCGGGCGCGACCGTCTACGAGCAGGGCACCGACCGCGACCCGGTGGACATCGCCGGCTGGGCGCTCGACCAGGCCAAGCGCGACGGCAAGGACGTCCTGATCGTCGACACGTCGGGCCGCCTGCACGTCGACCAGGACCTGATGGCCGAGCTGGCCAACATCAAGAAGCGCGTCAAGCCGCACGTCGTCCTGCTCGTCGTGGACGCGATGACCGGCCAGGACGCGGTCAACGTCGCCGAGCAGTTCGCCGAGGTCGCGCAGTTCGACGGCGTGATCCTCTCCAAGCTCGACGGCGACGCCCGCGGCGGCGCCGCGCTGAGCGTCAAGGCGGTCACCGGCAAGCCGATCCTGTTCGCCTCCACGGGCGAGAAGCTGGGGGACTTCGAGCGCTTCCACCCGGACCGGATGGCGCAGCGCATCCTGGGGATGGGCGACGTCCTGTCGTTCATCGAGCGCGCCGAGCAGCAGGTCGACTCCGACGAGGCCAAGGAGCTGGAGCGCAAGCTGCGCAAGAACCAGTTCACGCTCGACGACTTCCTCGACCAGCTCAAGAAGATCCGCAAGATGGGGCCGCTGACGTCCCTGCTCGGGATGATCCCCGGGCTGGCCGGCCACCAGCTGTCGAAGATGAACGTCGACGAGAAGGAGATGGACCGGGTCGAGGCGATCATCCTCTCGATGACGCCCCACGAGCGGCGCCACCCGGACCTGATCAAGGGCTCGCGGCGCCTGCGAATCGCCAAGGGCTCGGGGACGACGGTCCAGCAGGTCAACCAGCTCGTCAAGCAGTTCGAGCAGATGCGCAAGCTGATGCGCGGCATCCAGCAGGGCAAGATGCCCGACCTGGGCGCGATGATGCGGCAGCGGTGAGGCGGGCCGCCCGGCCGCATCGATCCGCTATCCTGCCGCGCCGATATGGCAGTCAGCATGCGACTCACCCGCGTCGGCGGGAAGAAGGACCCCCAGTGGCGGGTGGTCGTCGCCGACCGCCGTTCCCCGCGGGACGGCCGGTTCATCGAGACCCTCGGGCGGTACAACCCGCAGACCGACCCGTCGACGATCGTCCTCAACGAGGAACGGATCCAGTACTGGCTCTCCAAGGGCGCCCAGGCGTCGGAGCCGGTCCAGAAGCTCCTCAAGACCCAAGGCATCAAGGCGGCGTAGGGCACTCCCGTGCGCGAGCTGCTCGAGTATCTCGCGCGGCTCCTCGTCGATCACCCCGAGCGGGTGCAGGTCGAGGAGTACGAAGAGGACGACGGCACGCTCGTTCTGGAGCTCTCGGTCGACGATGATGACTACGGACAGGTCATCGGACGGGGCGGACGTACCGCCCAAGCCCTCCGCACGGTCGTCAAGGCCGCCGCGGTCAAGGACAACCGCCGCGTCCTCGTCGACATCGTCGAGTGACCTGCTGGTGGTCGGCCACGTCGGCCGGCCGCACGGGCTCGACGGTTCGTTCTATGTGGCCACGCCCGCCCCGGAGCTTCCCGGGGCCGGAGGCGTGGTGTCCGGGCGGCGGATCGTCCGCCGCGCCGGCACCGCCGCGCGCCCGATCCTGCGGTTGGAGGGCTGCGCCTCGCGCGAGCAGGCCAACGCTCTGCGCGGCCTCGAGCTGACGATCTCGCGCGCCCCCGAGATGCTGGGGGAGGACGAGTACTGGGCGTCGGACCTCGAGGGCTGCGTCGTCGTGGACGGCGACCTGGTCGTCGGCTACGTGCGCCGGATGAGCGCGCTGCCGAGCGTCGAGGTGCTCGAGGTCGACCGTCCGGACGGCTCGGAGCTGCTGGTCCCGCTGGTGCGCGACTGCGTCCGTTCGATCGACGTCGCGGAGCGGCGGATCGAGATCGATCTGGGCTTCCTCGGTGAACGCTGACGTCTTCACGCTGTTCCCGCAGTGGTTCGACTGGTTTCGGACGCAGCGGCACGTCGAGAACGCGCTGGCGCTCGGGCACGCGGTCGAGACCGTGGACTTCCGCGAGACGACGCCCCTGAAGTGGGGGCAGGTCGACGACACGCCGTTCGGCGGCGGCGCGGGGATGGTCCTGCGCGTGGACGTGATGGAGGCGGCGCTGCGGGCGCGCTACGGCGAGGATCCGGTGCTGGTGAAGGAGCGGCGCCGGGTCGTCGCCCTCACGCCGGCCGGCCGGGTGCTCGACGACGCGCTCGCCTCCGAGCTGGCCTCGGAGCCCGCGTTGACGCTGCTGTGTGGCCGCTACGAGGGGTTCGACGAGCGGATCCTGGAGCACTTCGTGACCGAGCAGGTCTCGATCGGCCGCTACGTGCTCGCCGGCGGCGAGCTGGCGGCGATGGTCGTGCTCGACGCGGTGCTGCGCAAGCTCCCCGGCGTGCTCGGGGACGACGCGTCCGCGGTCGAGGAGTCGTTCTCGCCGGCACTCGGTGGTGCGCCGGAGTACCCGCACTACACGCGGCCCGCCGAGTGGCGCGGCTGGGCGGTTCCCGACGTGCTGCTGTCCGGCCACCACGCTCGCGTCGACGCGTGGCGGCACGAGCAATCACGGAAGCGCGGAGACGGTCCGCTACCATGATCGACCGCCCGCGAGGCGGATCCTCGCGCGTCTTTCCTACGTTATGAGCACCGTAATCGACTCCCTCGAGCGCACACAGCTGCGCCGCGTCCCCCGCTTTCAGGCCGGGGACCGCGTCAAGGTCCACTTCCAGGTCATCGAGGGCACGCGGCGCCGCACGCAGGTCTTCGAGGGCGTGGTCATCAAGCGTCAGGGCGAGGGGGTGCGCGAGACCTTCACGGTCCGCAAGCAGTCCTTCGGTGTCGGCGTGGAACGCACGTTCCCGCTGCACTCGCCCAAGATCGAAAAGATCGAGGTCGCCGCTCGCGGCGACGTCCGGCGCGCCAAGCTGTACTACCTGCGCGGCCGCGTGGGCAAGCGTGCCCGCGTCCGCGAGCGCCGCTACACGGGTCCGGAGGAGGTCGTCGAACGCGGCCTGCTGTACGACCCCGCGGCCGAGGCGGCTGCGGCGGCCGACGCCGAAGTCCCCGGTGACGCCGTCGACGAGCAGGCGCTCGCCGAGGCGGAGGGCGCCGAGACGACGTCGGTAGACGTCGAAGCGGCGGCCACCGGTGACGAGCAAGCCGGCTAGGGAGTACAAGGGCGTGGCGACCAAGAAGGGGTCGTCCTCTGCGTCGGGCTCGCTGCTCGAGCTGGTCCTGATCGTCGTCGTCGCGCTCGGCCTTGCGCTCGGGATCCAGGCCTTCTTGGTCAAGCCGTACCGGATCCCGAGCGAGTCGATGGTGCCCACGCTGCAGATCGGGCAGCGCGTGCTGGTCAACCGGATCGGTATGCGCTTCTCGACGCCGGGCGTGGGCGACATCGTCGTGTTCCACCCGCCCGCGGGGTCGGACACGAACACGTGCGGTTCCGGCCCGCCGCCGCAGGGGCAGCCCTGCGACCAGCCGACGGCCGACCGCGCGAACGTGAACTTCATCAAGCGGATCGTGGCCGGTCCCGGCGACAAGCTGCGGATCGACAACGGGCGCGTCGTGCTCAACGGCAAGCTGCAGAAGGAGCCGTTCGCGGAGCCCTGCGGCGGGGGCGAGGGGTGCGACTTCCCGACCGAGATCACGATTCCGGCCGGTATGTACTTCATGATGGGCGACAACCGTGGCTCCTCTGACGACAGCCGCTTCTGGGGACCAGTCCCCAAGAAGTGGATCATCGGCAAAGCCTTCGCGACCTACTGGCCGCCGAAGCGCATCGGCCTCCTCTAAGCGCAACGCGGGCTCGCGCCTGTTCCGCTTCGACCGGGAGCTCGGCTTCCGGTTCGTCGCGGGCGCGGACGAGGCGGGGCGCGGATGCCTGGCGGGGCCGCTGGTCGCGGCCGCTGTGCTGTTCGACTACGAGACGCTCTCGCTCTCGGACCGGCGCGCGCTGAGCGCGTTGAACGACTCCAAGCAGCACACGCTGGAGATGCGGGAGCTCTTGTATCCCCGCGTCCTGCGGGCGGCGGTGCGCGTCTCGGTCACGTCGCGCTGCGTGCGCGGGATCGACGAGCGGGGGCTGCACAAGACCAACCTGGCCGCGCTGTCGGACGTGCTGCGGCGCGTGGGGGAGGTCGGCGGCATCCACCTCTCCGACGGGTTCGCGGTGCCGGACTGCGGGTTCGAGCAGCGCCACGTCGTCGGCGGCGACGCGCGCTCGGCCGCGATCGCCGCCGCGTCCGTGATCGCCAAGGTGACGCGGGACCGGTTCATGCAGCGGATGGAAGCCCGCTATCCGGGGTGGGAGTTCGGCGCGCACGTCGGCTACTCGACGCCGGAGCACCGCGCCGCGATCCAGCGCCTCGGCGTCTCCCCACTGCACCGCCTCTCGTTCCAGTCCGCGGCGTACCAGCAACTCGCGCTCTGAGGCGCGGCGCGTCGCCGCGCGGCCCTTGCGCGCCGCGCGCCCGCGCGTGTCACCGCGCCGCGTGTCGCGCCGTGCCGCCGTGCCGCGCCGCGCCGCTGGTGCCTTGCCCCGGCGCGCCGCCCCGCGGCTTTTGCGCACCGCTCGCCGCGCGGCGGTGACGCGCCGGGCCGCCGCGCCACGTGGCGCGCCGCCGGTGCCTGCCCCGTCGCACGGTCCCGCGGCCGTTGCGCACCGTTCGCCGCGCGGCTGCGCGTGTCACCGCGCCGCGTCGCGCCGGCCGCCGCGCCTCACTCCGCGCGGCGAGCGGTCACTTTCTGGCGCATAGCGCCAAGACGTCGCTCCTCGCGACGCCACGCGCCGCTCCGCCGCACTTTGCGGCCACGGCGCATCTCTCGCCGCCGCGGCGTCTTCTCCGTCCGCCCCTCTTCACCGCGACACGGTTACGGCGGCGGTAAGGGAGGCGCCCGACAGGGGGGGTGCTGCGATCTACTGTCGGCTCAGGCAAGCAGATCGCAGCACCCCCCTGCAAACCCGCCGCACCGCCGAGCCGCGCGCGGCGACCGCCACCGCCGGTGCTCCCTTCGCCCGCGCCGTTCGCCGGCGCAACGGAGCGCTCGCGTGGAGATCGCCGCTGCCCGTGCCCGCGTTTCCCTTACCTGTGCCGTTCGCCGGCGCAGCGGAGCGCTCGCGTGGAGGTCGTCGCTGCCCGTGCCCGCGTTTCCCTTACCTGTGCCGTTCGCCGGCGCAGCGGAGCGCTTGCGCGGAGGTCGCCGCCGCCCGTACCCGCGCTTCCCTTACCTGCGCCGTTCGCCGGCGCAACGGAACGCTTGCGCGGAGGTCGCCGCCGCCCGTGCCCGTGCTTCCCTTACTTGCGTCGTTCGCCGGCGCAACGGAGCGCTTGCGCGGAGGTCGCCGCCGCCCGTGCTCGCGCTTCCCTTACTTGCGTCGTTCGCCGGCGCAACGGAGCGCTCGCGCGGAGAGCGCCACCGCCTCGCCGGCCGCTCCGCCTCGCACCCTGTACGCCTCACGCACGGCTCGCCGCGTCGAGCGGTCACTTTCTGGCGCCATGCGCCGATAACCGACCCCTCGCGACCGCCTCGCGAACCACGGCACACTCTCGGCACAAAGTTGGCACGAACTTGTAACCGCCGCGTCTAGATCCCCCGCAGTACCCCGCCATAGCGTCGCGCCCATGACAGACGCCCGGCATACCGCGGGCCGGCGGGGCGAGGACCTCGCCGCCGCTCACTTCGAGCGCCTCGGGTTCGAGATCCTCGCGCGCAACCACCGGACCCGTTTCGGTGAGCTCGACCTCGTCGCCTTCGACGGCGCGACGCTCGTCTTCGTCGAGGTCAAAACGCGTCGGTCCGGAGCCCGCGAGCCTTGGGAGAACCTCCACGACCGCAAGCAATCCAAGGTCCGGCGGATGGCGCTCTCCTGGCTCACCGAGGACACCTCGCGGCCGTTCGTCTCCCAGCTGCGGTTCGACGGCGTCGCGATCCTCCTCGACGCCCACGGCGAGCTGGTCCGCCTCGACCACCTGGAGGCCGCGTTCTGATGCCCATCCGGCTCCGCGCCACCTCGCCGCGCCCGTCCACCCCGTCGCGCCCGTCCGCGCCGCCGCGCCCACCCGCGCCCCCGCGCCGGCCCGCGCCCCCGCGCCGGCCCGCGCCCCCGCCGCGCCCGGCCAACTCGCCGCACCCGCCCACCGCACGGTCGTCCCGCATCACCCCCAACCGGAGCAACCGCTGATGCTCGCGCGCATCACCACCTTCACCGTCGACGGCGTCGACGCTCGCCGCGTCTGGGTCGAGGCCGACATCCGCCAAGGCCTGCCCGCGTTCACCGTCGTCGGCCTCGCCGACAAAGCCGTGCGCGAAGCCCGCGAGCGCGTCCGCGCGGCGATGGTGAACTCGGGGTACGAGTTCCCGCTGCGCCGGATCACGGTCAACCTCGCGCCGGCCTACCTGCGCAAAGTCGGTCCGGCGTTCGACCTCCCGCTCGCGGTCTCGCTGCTCGTCGCGTCCTACCAGCTCGACCCGGACCTGGTGGAGCAGTGCGCGTTCGTGGGCGAGCTGTCGCTGACCGGCGAGATCCGCCCGGTCCGGGGCGCGCTCGCGGTCGCGGAGGGCACGCACCGGGCGGAGCTCAAGCGCCTCGTGCTGCCGCGCTCACGGGCCCGCGAGGCCGCGCTGGTGACCGACCTCGAGATCATCGGCGTCGACTCGCTGCAGCAGCTCGTCGCCACGCTGCGCGGCAACGCCGAGCCTCCGCCGGTGCCGGCGGGCGAAGAGGACGCCGCCGAGCACGAGGCCGAGCTGTCGGACGTCCGCGGCCACAACGGGCTGATCCCAGGACTCGAGGTCGCCGCCGCCGGCGGGCACAACCTGTTCCTGCAGGGCCCGCCGGGCACCGGCAAGACGATGATCGCGCGCCGGCTGCCGTCGATCCTGCCGCCGCTCGCGCGCGACGAAGCGCTCGAAGTGACCCGCATCCAGTCGATCGCCGGCCTCAAAGGCGCCGCCGGCCTCATCACCGCCCGCCCGTTCCGTGCGCCGCACCACACGATCTCCGCGGCCGGCCTGGTGGGCGGTTCCAACCCGCCGCAGCCGGGCGAAGCGACCCTGGCACACCGCGGCGTGCTCTTCCTCGACGAGCTGTCCGAGTTCGCGCGCCCCAGCCTGGAAGCGCTGCGCCAGCCGCTCGAGGACGGCCACGTCACGATCGTCCGCGGCCAGCAGGTCATGAGCTTCCCGACGCGCTTCATGCTCGTCGCCGCCTCGAACCCGTGTCCCTGCGGCCTCGGCGGCAACGCCTGC
This sequence comes from Solirubrobacter sp., assembly GCA_035555675.1. GTDB lineage: Bacteria > Actinomycetota > Thermoleophilia > Solirubrobacterales > Solirubrobacteraceae > Solirubrobacter. The sequence goes on from DATMGH010000067.1 coordinate 123,873, forward strand.
CAGTGCTCCCAGGCCGACCTGATGCGCCACCGCCGCCGTCTCTCCGGTCCGCTGCTGGACCGGATCGACATCCTGATGCGCGTCGAGCGCCCGCCCGCGGAGGCGCTGCGCCAGCAGGCTGCGCCCTCCTCGGCGAGCGTCCGCCAGCGCGTCATCGGCGCGCGCGAGCGCCAGTTGCACCGCCTCGCGGGCCAGCTGGAGGCCAGCAACGCCCAGCTGACCGCGCGCCAGATCCGCGAGGTCGGCCGCATCACGCCCAGCGCCCTGCGCCTGTTGGGCGAGCTCTACGACCGCCACACGCTCTCCGCCCGCGGCCATACGCGCACCCTGCGCGTCGCCCGCACCGTCGCCGACCTCGACGAGTCCGAGGTCGTCGGCCCGGAGCACGTGAGCGTCGCGGCGAGCCTGCGCTTCGACGACTCCCAGCGCCTCGCGGAGGCGGCATGACCGCGTGCGACGACTGCCTGCGCCGGACGGACCTGATCGTCGCCCTCTCCGGCCGCCTCCAGATCGAGTTCAAGCGGCGCGACGCGCCCGGCCGCGTGCTCGCGCTCGCCGACCACGAGCTGCTGGAGCTCGGCACGGGCGACATCGTCCGCCGATTCGGCGCGTTCGACCCGTCGGCCGCCCGCGCTCGCGCCGCCGCCGCGCGGCTGGAGGCGATCTGCCGCTGCGACGCCGCCTACCCCGACCGCCTGCGTGACCTCGCCGACCCACCGGCGGTCCTGCACGTCCTCGGGGACCCGCGCGCGCTGACGGACGAGGACGCGGTCGCCGTGGTCGGCGCTCGCCGCGCGTCCTCCTACGGGCTCGAAGTCGCACGGGCGCTCGGCCGCGGCCTGTCGGCCGCGGGTGTCCCGGTCGTGTCCGGCCTCGCGCTGGGGATCGACTCCGCGGCTCACGCCGGAGCGCTCCAGGCGCCCGGCCGCACCGTCGCCGTGCTCGCCGGCAGCGCCCACGTCGCCTACCCCGCCCGCGGCCGCCTGCTGCACCGCGCCGTGGCCGAACAGGGCGCGGTGGTCTCCGAGTTCCCGCCTGGCGCGCCCGTGCAGCGCTGGTGCTTCGTCGCCCGCAACCGGATCATCGCCGCCCTCGGCGCCGCGACGATCGTCGTCTAGGCCACGGAGCGCTCAGGCTCGTTGACGACGGCGGACTTCGCGGCGGAGCTCGGTCGTGCCGTCGGCGCCGTTCCCGGCCCGGTGACGACTCGCCTGTCGGACGGCACGCACGAGCTGATCCACGCAGGTGCGCCGCTGATCCGCGACGCCGGCGACGCGCTCGAGCTGCTGGCCGGCGCCACCGGCCATGTGCGGGAGCCGGCGCCGGCCGTCCCGATCGCGCTCGCGCCACCGCTGCGCCGCCTGCTGGACGCGGTCGAGGACGGCTGCGGATCGATCACGGAGCTGGCCGAGACCGCGGACGACGCACGCGTCGCACTCGCGGGGCTGGGGGAGCTGGAGCGGCGCGGGTTGATTCGCCGCGGGTTCGCCGGCCGCTGGGAGCGGACGGCGTGACCCTACGGCAGCACCCAGGTGTCCTTCGCACCGCCGTTCTGCGACGAGTTGACGACGAGCGCGCCTTCGTCGCGCGCCACCCGCGTCAGGCCTCCGGGCAGCACGCGCGGCACCGCGCCCTCGCCGAGGAAGACGAACGGCCGCAGATCGACGTGCCGCGGCTCGAGCCCGCCGTCGACCACGGTCGGATGCGTGGAGAGCAGCACCAGCCGCTGGGCGATCCACGCGCTCGGCTCCGCGATCACCGCGTTGCGCGTCTCTTCGACGTCGGCGGCGTCCGCGTGCGGGCCGATCAGCACGCCGACGCCGCCGTGTCCCGCCCGCGGCTTCACCACCAGCTCCTCGAACACGTCCAGCGCCTCCTCGAGCTGCTCCGGCTGCGCGAGGTCGTACGTCGGCACCGACCGCAGGATCGGCTCCTCGCCGACGTAGAACCGGATCATCTGCTCGACGTACGCGTGGCTGAGCTTGTCGTCGGCGATCCCGGTCCCGTACTGATTGACGAGCCCGAGCGCGCCCCGCAACGTGGGACCGATGAGCAGGCGGCCGATGTCGGAGTCGACCCGGTCGGCGTCCGTGCGCCGGTAGACGACGTCGATCCGGCACGGCTCGCGCAACCCGCGCGAGCGCAGCCAGAGCTCCCCGTCGCGGTGTTCGAGCTCGTCCGGCGTGACCAGCGGAACCCCGAGCTGGCGCGCCAGCCACGCGTGCTCCCAGTAGGCGGAGTTGCCGTCGCCATCGGTCAGGACGGCGGCCTGCGGCGCCCGGTGTCCGCGGGCGCGGTCGGGGGCGGCGGCCCGCAGCGCGTCCGTGAGCAGGTCGATCTCGCCGGTCAGCGGCCGCGGCAGCGCGGGCGGGGGCACGTCGATGTGCTCGAGCAGCGCCTGCCGCGTGGCGTGCAGATAGGCGAAGCCGCTCGGCGTGCGGACGTTGTCCTCGAGCACCAGCCATTCGCCGTCGCCGCCGCGCACCAGGTCGAGCCCGGCGATGCCGATCCAGACTCCGCTCGCCGGCTTGAAGCCCCGGAGCCCCGGCTCGAAGTAGTCAGCCGAGTCGACGACCGCACGCGGCACGACGCCCTCGGCCACGATCCGCTGCTCGCCGTAGACATCGGCGACGAACGCGTTGAGCGCGCGCACGCGTTGCGCCAGGCCGCGCTTGACCGGTTCCCACTCGGCGGCGGGGATCACGCGCGGGACCGGATCGACGTAGAACTCGAGGTCGCCCTCGTCCGACGAGAAGCGCACGCCCGCCCGGCGCAGCGAGCGCGCCACCCGCGCGGGCAGGTCGTGTGCGCCGGCGCGAGCCACGGCGTCGATCCCGGCGCGCGCGTGTGGCCGCACGGCGCCCGAGGCGTCGACCCCCTCGTCGAAGACGCTCTCGGTCACCCGGTAGTCGCGGAGCAGGTCCGCCATCGTCGGAAGCGTCCCACAGCCGCCCTGGTCGGTGTGCCACCCGCCAGTCCTACCCTGATGCCCGATGCCCCTTCCCGCCGTCCTCTCGATCGCAGGGTCCGATTCCGGTGGCGGCGCCGGGATCCAGGCCGACCTGAAAGCCTTCGCGCGCTGCGGCGTGCACGGGATGACCGCGATCACCGCGCTGACCGCCCAGAGCACCGTCGGCGTGACCGGGGTCCACCCGGTGCCGGGCGAGTTCATCGTCGAGCAGGTCCGCGCGGTCGCGGAGGACATCGGCGTCGATGCGGTCAAGATCGGCATGCTCGGCACGGCCGAGACCGTCCGCGCCGTGCGCGACGCGCTGGCCTTGCTCGACGACGACGTCCCGATCGTGATCGACCCCGTGATGGTCGCCGAGTCCGGCGCCGTGCTGCTCGACGCCGCCGCGCGCGCGGCGCTGGTCACCGAGTTGCTCCCGCTGGCCACAGCGATCACCCCGAACCTGCCCGAGGCCCGCGTCCTGGTGGCGAGCGCCGCCGCCGCGCGGGCGAGCGGGGACGCCCCCGCCGGCGTGGCCGCGCCGCGTGCGGATGTGGCCGGGGACGCCGCGGACGCGGCGGGCGTGGCCGGGGGCGCGGCGGACGCGGCGGGCGTGGCCGGGGGTGCGGCGGGCTCCGCGGGCGTGGCCGGGGGCACGGCAGGCTCCGCGGGCACGGCCGGGGACGCAGTGGGTGCGGCGGGCGTCGCTGCGGGCACGGCCGACCGCGTCGGGGACGGCGGCGACGACGCCGAGGATCTCGCCCGCGCGCTGCACGCGCTCGGGCCGGCCAACGTGATCGTCACCGGCGGCCACCGCGATGAGATCGTCGACGTGCTCTTCGACGGTCGCACCATCACGCGCCTGCGCGGTGAGCGCTACCCCGACGGGGCCGCGCACGGCTCGGGTTGCACGCACTCGAGCGCGCTGGCCGCGCACCTCGCGCTCGGCTTCGACATCGCTGACGCCGCCGCGGCGGCGCGGCGGATCGCGGCCGAGGCGGTTCGCGACGGCCACCGCTCGATCGGCGCGGGCGCCGGGCCGGTAAACGTTCTCGGCGTCGGCGTAGAGCGACCAGCCCCCATCGCGCGCGTGACATAATGCGTGCATGAAGTTCCTGCGCATGCGCCCGGGCTACGGCGAGCAGCTGATCGCCGAGGGCGACATCGAGGTCGGCGAGGACGCGGAGCGACTGGTCGCTGAGTTCCGCCGCCAGCTCGAGCAGGGCATGTGGGCCGCGATCCCGGTGGAGACCGAGACGGGCCGGAGGGAGGCCGAGCTGGTGCGGGCGTTCGACGAGATCCCGCGCACCGCCGACCGCGTCATCTTCTTCCCGCGCGCCGCGGGCGGCGCGCGGTAGCGACCAGCGGTGACCGTCGCCCTCTGCGCAACGGCGATCGTCGTCATCGCCCTCCTGTGGGAGGTCATGCTCCCGTACATCGACCGCCAGCGGCAGCGCCGGCGTGCCCGCCGGGACGCGCGTGAGCGCGGCGAGGGCCTGGCCGCGTACGACCCCGGCCGCGAGCGCCGCGCCGAGCAGCGCGCGCGTGAGCTCCTGCGCAGCTGCGTCAACGACGAGGAGTGGGAGATGTACCGCGACCTCGGTCTGCTCCGTGTCTGGGGCGGCGAGTCGCTGGACAAGGAGCTGCGCGGCGTCCCGTACGCGTACCTGATCTACCCGCACAAGCCGATCGTCGCCTACCTCCCGCAGACCGGCCGCCTGCTCAACGAGTACTGCGTCGAGTTCCCGGACGAGACGAAGCCCTACGGCTCCTCCCGGCTCCCGGACTCCGACGACGTGCTCGCCAAGTGGATGGCGCTCAAAGGCGACGAACGCCGCCTGATCTCGACCGCGAACATGCACCTCCCGGGCCGCCAGGTGGACCCGCGGCAGGTCCAGCGCGACCTGTGGCGCCTCGGCCGCTGGGAGCGCGAGCGCCTCGAGCGCCACCGCCGCGCGTCGAGCGGCGCCGCGTAGACACGCGCGGGTGGGGCGCGCAGTGACGCGGGCCGGGGGCGGAGCGGCGCGAGGCGGGCGCGCAGTGACGCGGGCCGGGCGCGAGGCGGCGCGCAGTGACGCGGGCCGGGGGCGGAGCGGCGCGAGGCGGACGCGCAGTGACGCGAGCCGGGCGCGGAGCGGCGCGGGCCAACACGAGGATCGTCCGCGGATCGGCCACCGACCTGCGGGTGATCCGCGTCGATCTGCACGACGACGCAGACGCGCGTACCGCAAACCCGGCCCCGTAGACTCCCGACATGTCCGCCGCCGGCAACGGTCACTTCGACCTCAAGCATCGCTCCCGCGCCCTCACCGAAGGACGCGACCGCGCGGCCGCGCGGGCGTTCCTGAAAGGCATCGGCTACGACGAGGAGGCGCTCGCCAAGCCCATCATCGGCGTCGCGAACACGTGGATCGAGACGATGCCGTGCAACTTTCACCTGCGCGCGCTCGCCAAGCACGTCAAGGAGGGCATCAAGGCCGCGGGCGGCACGCCGATGGAGTTCAACACGATCGCGATCTCGGACGGGATCACGATGGGCACCGCCGGCATGAAGACGAGCCTGGTGTCCCGCGAGGTCGTGGCCGACAGCATCGAGCTGGTCTCGCTCGGCCACTACTTCGACGCCGTGATCGCCCTGTGCGCGTGCGATAAGACGATCCCCGGCACGGTGATGGCGCTGGCGCGGCTCGACGTGCCGGGCCTGATGCTCTACGGCGGCTCGATCCCGCCCGGCCGCTACCAGGGCCACGACATCACGATCATGGACGTCTTCGAGGCGGTCGGCGCGAACGCGGCCGGCAAGATCACCGACCAGGAGCTGGCGGACATCGAGGCCGCCGCGAGCCCCGGCGCCGGCGCCTGCGGCGGCCAGTACACCGCGAACACGATGGCGATGGCGTTCGAGATGCTCGGCATCAGCCCGATCGGCCCGAGCCTCGTCCCCGCCCAGGACGCGACCAAGCCCCAGGTGGCGTACGCCGCGGGCGAGCTCATTCTCGATGTCCTCAAGCGAAACCAGCGGCCGAGCGACCTCATCACCCGCGAGTCGCTCGAGAACGCGATCCTCGCCGTCGCGGCCAGCGGCGGCTCCACCAACGGCGTCCTGCACCTGCTTGCGGTCGCGCGCGAAGCGGGCGTCCCGCTCGACATCGACGACTTCGACCGCCTCGCCGAGTCCACGCCGACCTTCTGCGACCTCAAGCCCGGCGGCCGCTACGTCGCCACCGACCTGCACGCCGCCGGCGGGACCGCGGTGCTCGCCAAGCGCCTCAAGGACCTGCACCTCCTGCACGAGCAGGCCCCCACGGTCACCGGCAAGACGATCGGCCAGCACGCGGACGAAGCCCGCGAGACGCCGGGCCAGGACGTCATCCGCCCGATCGACGACCCGGTCAAGCGGACCGGCGGCATCGCGATCCTGCGCGGCAACCTCGCGCCCGCCGGCAGCGTGGTGAAGCTGTCCGGCCACGAGCGCCGCCACCACAGCGGCCCGGCTCGCGTGTTCGAGGGCGAGGAGGCGACGATGCGCGCGGTCACCGGCGGGGAGATCAACCCGGGCGACGTCGTCGTGATCCGCAACGAGGGCCCCGCCGGCGGCCCCGGCATGCGCGAGATGCTCAGCGTCACCGCGGCGATCGTGGGGGAGGGCCTCGGGGACAGCGTCGCGCTCATCACCGACGGTCGCTTCTCCGGCGCGACGCGCGGCTTCATGGTCGGGCACGTCGCCCCCGAAGCCGTCCACGGCGGCCCGATCGCCATCGTCCAGGAGGGCGAGACGATCACGATCGACGTCGACGCCCGCCGCCTCGACGTCGACGTGGACGACGAGGAGATCGCCCGGCGCCTCGCCGCCTACGAGCCGCCGGCCCCCGCCGCGACGCAGGGCGTGCTGGCCAAGTACGCCGCGCTCGTGCGCAGCGCCAGCGAGGGCGCGATCACGCGCCCGCGCTGAACGCCTCGAGCAGCGCGTTGAACCGCGACGGCCGCTCGAGCATCGCCAGGTGCCCGGTGTCCTCGAAGACCTCGACCTGCGCGCGAGCCCCGATCAGCCGCTGGAACTCGTACGCGTCCGCGACGGGGATCAGGATGTCGTTGCGCCCCCACACGATCAGCGCGGGGACCTCGATGTCCGGCAGCCGCTCGCGGAACCCGTAGCTGATCACGGCCTCGAGCCCGCCGACGAACCCGGGCGCCGACGGTCCGGCGGCGACGAGCTCCGTGGCCAGCGGGACCGAGATCCGCTCGGGGTGGCGCACCACCAACTGCAGCGCCGCCCGCCGCAGCCGCGGCCGCGTGACGACGGGCAGGGTCAGCGCGCCTCCGCGCGCTGCGCTCACCGCCATCAGCCGCCCGACGGCCATGACCGGCTCGCGCCACATGTTCTCGGCCGAGATCCCCGCCGAGGACACGAGCACCAGCCGCCGCACCCGGGTCGAGAACGCCAGCGCCAGCTCCGCGCCCACGAACCCGCCCATCGAGTTGCCGACGACGACCACGCTGGAGACGCCCAGCAGGCCGCAGAGCTGATCGATCACCCGCGCGTAGCCCTGGATCGAGATCCGCCCCGCCGGCATCTCCGAGCGCCCGAACCCGGGCAGGTCCGGGGCGATCACCCGGTACCGGCCCATGAACGCCGGCACGTTGAGCAGCCAGTTCTGCCACTGCCCGCCGAGCCCGTGCAGGAACAGCAGCGCGGGGCCGGACCCGCCGGTGTCGATGTAGTTCACCGTCCGCCCGAGCACGGTCGCCGACCGGGTCAGCGCGGGCCAGTCGACCGACAGCCACGTGGAATCGTCCCCGTCGGCGTACGTCCGATCCGGGCGGGAACGCACGAACGCGTTGGCCGGGAGCGATCGAACCTGCCCGATGAACCCCGCCACGCCGCTACCGTACCAGCGGCTGTGCGCTTCGCGATCGACATCGACTCGACGCTGCACCCGTACTGGGATCAGCTCGCGACGATCGCCAAAGCGCGCTACGGCATCGACCTTCCGTACGACACCCAATCCACGTGGGAGATCGATCGCCTCGCGCCCGAGCAGCTGAAGGCCTGCGTGCTCGAGAGCCACGGCGCGGAGTACGTGCTCGACGCCACGCCGTACCCCGGCGCGGTGGAGACCGTGCAGGCCTGGCACGCCGCGGGGCACTTCATCCACATCACCAGCCACCGCGCGACCACAGCGCACCCGCACACGACCGAGTGGCTGCACAACATCGGCCTCCCGTTCGACGAGCTCTACTGCTCCTACGACAAGGTCAGCCGCTGCGTGGAGATCGGCATCGACGTGCTGATCGACGACTCGCCGGTCAACCTCGCGCAGGCCGCGCAGCACGGCATCACCGCGGCCACGCTCACGCACCCGTGGAACGCGACGCTCCCGGACGTGATCAGCGCCCCCGACTGGCCGACGCTGGCCGCCCGCCTGCAACCGCTCCTGGCGTGACCCGGCAGCTCCCAGCGCCCCCGCCGCACCGCGCGCACCTGCCCGCCGTCGAGCCCGAGCGCCAGGTCACCGACTGGGGCCGGTCGGAGCGGGTCGAGCACCTGCTCGACAAGACGCTCTACGACTTCCTCTACCACTACTGGTTCCGGGTCGAGGTCGACGGGATCGAGCACGTGCCCGCCACCGGCGGCGCGCTGCTGGTCTCCAACCACGCCGGCGCGCTCCCGCCCGACGCGCTGATGATCGCCAAGGCGGTCACGACCGAGCACAGCCGCCCGCGCCCGGTGCACCTGACCGTCGAGCACTGGTTCAAGGGCTATCCGGGCGTCTCGATGCTCGTCTCCAAGCTCGGCGGCGTCCCCGCGCACCCGGCCAACGCGCACCGCCTGCTCTACGACGAGGAGCAGCTCGTGCTCGTCTTCCCGGAGGGCCGCAAGGGCACCGAGAAGCTCTACAAGGACCGCTACCGCCTGCGCCGCTTCGGCCGCGGCGGCTTCGTCGCGTCCGCGTTGCGGGCGCAGGCGCCGATCGTCCCGGTCGCGGTCGTGGGCGCCGAGGAGGCGATGCCGACGTTCGCCCAGATCAAGCCGCTGCAGAAGCTGACCGGGCTGATCTACTTCCCCGTCACGCCGCTGTTCCCGTGGCTCGGCCTCGCCGGCGCGGCGTACCTGCCGGCGAAGTTCTTCATCCGCTTCCTGGAGCCGATCCCGACCGACCAGTGGGGCCCGGACGCGGCCGACGACAAGGCGCTGGTGCAGACGATCGCGGAGGCCGTGCGCAGCCGGATCCAGGACGAGCTCTACGAGCTGCTGGCCAACCGGCGCTCGGTGTGGCTGGGGTGAGCCGCCGCGTCCTGATCACCGGCCTCTCGAGCCACTGGGGCGGCCGCCTGGCCCAGGTCCTGGAGAACGACCCGCGGATCGAGACGATCATCGGCGTCTCGCCGGAGGACCCGGGGCTCGAGCTGCACCGTACGGAGTACGTGCGGATCGGGATCCAACACGCGCTGCTGCGGCGGATCGTGCAGGCGGCCGAGGTCGACACCGTGATCGACGCGCGGCTGATCGTCGACTCCGCCGAGACCGACCCGCGCGTCGCGCACGAGATGAACGTGCTCGGCACGATGAACATCCTCGCCGCCTGCGGCGGGCCGGCCTCGCCGGTGCGCAAGGTCGTGTTCAGGTCGAGCGCGCACTACTACGGCTGCGAGCGTGACGACCCCGCGTTCTTCACCGAGGAGATGCACCGCCCGCATGAGCCGCGGACGCGTCTGGAATCGGACATCGTCGAGGCCGACGAGGCGGTCCAGGGCTTCGCCGAGCGCAACCGCGAGGTCACGGTGACGACGCTGCGCTTCCCGAACGCGCTCGGCCCCGACCTCGACACGGTCCACAGCCGCCTGCTCTCGCTCCCGGTGGTGCCCGGGATCCTCGGGTTCGACCCGCGCTACCAGTTCATCCACGCCGACGACATCGTCGGCGCGCTGCACCACGCGGTCGAGCGCGACCTGCCGGGCGTCTACAACGTCGCGCCCGACGGCGTGCTGGCGCTGTCGGAGGTCGCGAGCCTGCTCGGGAAGCGCTTCGTGCCGCTGCTGCCGCCGTGGGGCACCGCGCTCGCGACGCACGCGACCGGCCTGGCCGGGGTCCACATCCCGGACGAGGTCCGCCGCCAGCTCCGCTACGGGCGCGGGCTGGACAACCGCAGGTTCAAGGCGTCCGGCTACCGCTTCCAGCTCACGACGCGCGAGACGGTCCAGGCGTTCGCCGCCGAGCTGCGCCTGAAACCGCTGCGCGAAAGCGGCGCGGTGCCCTACCGTTACGAGCGTGAGGTGGAGGAGTTCCTGCGCTGGTCACCGAGCGTCAGACGCGACGAGTCAGGAACCTGACGCGCCAGGGATCATGCAGCCCTTCCCGTTCCGCCGCCCTTCTCCCTACCATCAAACAGCCCGATGCGTACTCGTCTGATCGTTCTCGCTGCCTTCGTGCTGGTGCTGGGCCTTGGTGGCGTGGCGGCGGCGTACTTCTACGACCAGTCGAAGTCCAACGAGATCGCCGCGGGCGTGACGGTCAACGGCGTCGCGATCGGTGGGCTGACGCGTGCCGAGGCGGAGAAGAAGCTGTCGGCCGCGCTGCTGGAGCCGCTCGACCGGCCGATCGAGGTCTCCTATAAGGACCGCACGTTCACGCTCACGCAGAAGGCGGCGGCGATCGGGATCGACATCCGCGGGTCGGTCGACAAGGCGTTCAAGCGCTCCCGCGAGGGCGGCATGTTCTCGCGCGCGTGGCGCAACCTGCGCAACCAGTCGCTCAACACGGAGCTGGCCGCGCAGGTGACGTACAACAAGCCGGCGATCCAGAAGCTGGTCAAGCGCGTTCAGAAGTCGATCGACCGCAAGCCGGTGGACGCGAACGTCGACCTGTCGAAGGGTTTCATCGACGAGCACGGCTCCAAGACCGGCGTGCGCGTCAAGTACAACACGCTGGCCAAGGAGGTCGAGACGACGCTCCTGGACCCGGGCAAGCGCGACGCGGTCGAGGTCAAGACGTCGGTCGTGCAGCCCAAGGTCACGACCGAGCAGCTGGCCAAGAAGTACCCGGCGGTGCTGATCATCGACCGGTCGGCGTTCAAGCTGACGCTCTACAAGAACCTCAAGAAGGCCAAGACCTACGGGATCGCGGTCGGCCAGGTCGGGCTGGAGACGCCCGCCGGCCTCTACACGATCCAGAACAAGGCGGTCAACCCGGCCTGGCACGTGCCGGACTCCGACTGGGCCGGCGACCTGGCCGGGAAAGTGATCCCGGGGGACGACCCGTCGAACCCGATCAAGGCGCGCTGGATGGGCATCTACGACGGCGCCGGCATCCACGGCACGTCCGACGACTCGTCGATCGGCTCGGCCGCCTCACACGGCTGCATCCGGATGCACATCCCGGACGTCGAAGAGCTGTACGACGAAGTGCCCGTGGGCGCTCCGGTTTACATCGCCTAGGTCCACGGGCTGGGGGAGACCGCGCCGATCTCCTCGGGCGCCACTTCCTGCCAGCCGGCCTGCAGGAGGGAGGCATGGTGGTCGGAGTGCCGAATGACCAGGGTGCCGATGAACACCCCCTTGGTCTGCTTACGCATCACCGCGTACCACAGCGTGCTCGCGTCGCGGTCCCCGCGCACGGGATGCCAGGGGCGCGGGGGCAGGTCCGGCGGCACGGCGACGCCGGCGTCGATCAGCTGCTCGTGGGTGGCGATCTGACCGGTGGAGGTGTCGATGAAGAACGCGCTCACGCCCACCCAGGGTACGGCGGCGGTGTCCGACCCGTGGCGCGCCGCCCTGCGGACGTTCGACGCCGATCTGCAGCGCCGGGGCGCGGCTGAACGCACCCGCAAGGCCTACGGGACCGACGCCGCCGAGCTGGCCGCGTGGGCGACCGCGAACGGCCTCAACCCGGCCGACGTCGACTACAAGGCCCTGCGCCGCTGGGCCGCCCGGCTGTCCCAGCGCGGCGCCGCCCCACGAACGCTCGCGCGCAAGCTGGCGTCGATCCGCGGCCTCTTCCGCAGCCTCGTCGAGCACGGCGAGGTGAGCGCCAACCCGGCCGACCTGCTGCCCGCGCCGCGCCTGCCGCGGACGCTCCCGGACGTGCTCAAGCCCGACGACGTGGCGCGGCTGCTCGAACGGATCCCGGCCACGACGCCGCTCGAGCAGCGCGACCGCGCGCTGTTCGAGCTGGCGTACAGCAGCGGCCTGCGGGCCGAGGAGCTGGTCGACCTCGACGTGCCCGCGATCGACTTCGACGCCGAGCAGGTGCGCGTGGAGGGGAAGGGGTCAAAGACGCGGTTCGTGCCCGTCGGCGAGCCTGCACTGCGCAGCATCGCCGCCTACCTCGAGCGCGCGCGCCCCGCGCTGCAGAGCGCCGATCCCGATCCGGCGCTGTTCCTCTCCAAGAGCGGCAGGCGGCTCTCCACGTCAGACGTCCGCCGCCGCCTGCGCGTCTGGGCACGCCACGCGTCCACGCAGACCGGCGTCCACCCGCACGCGCTGCGCCACTCCTTCGCGACCCACCTGCTCGACGGCGGGGCGGACCTGCGCGCGATCCAAGAGCTGCTCGGCCACGCCAGCATCTCGACCACCCAGGTCTACACTCGGGTAGAGTCCGCCCGGCTTCGGGCGGCGTATGCCAAAAGCCACCCGCGGGCTTAGAGAGAGGCCGCTCTGGAGACCAACGTCAAAGCGATCGAGCTGAAGGACCTGTGGCGCCGCTATAAGAGCGATGGCGCCGAGAAGGCCCGTGAGCAACTCGTCGTCGCTTATTCACCCCTCGTGAAGTACGTAGCCGGGCGCATGTCGTCGGGGCTCCCGGCACACGTCGAGGAGGCCGACCTCATCTCCTATGGCCTGCTGGGCCTGATCAACGCGATCGAGCGCTTCGACATCACGCGCGAGATCAAGTTCGAGACGTACGCGATCACGCGCATCAAGGGCGCGATCATCGATGAGCTGCGCGCGCTCGACTGGGTCCCGCGCTCGGTCCGCTCGCGCGCTCGCGAGATCGAGAAGGCGCACGCGAAGCTCGAGCACAAGTTGCACCGCACGCCGACCGACGAGGAGATGGCGCGCGAGCTGAAGCTCTCGCTCGACGACTTCCAGGAGTCGCTGGTGAAGATCTCGACGTCGACCGTGGTCGCGCTGGACGAGCTGTGGGCGGTCTCGGACTCCTCCGGAGACGCCGTCAGCCTGCTCGACACGCTGCACGATCCGGACGCGCCGGACCCCGAGGCGCTGCTCGCACAGTCCGAGGTCAAGGACCGCCTGGCGGACGCGATCGCCGCGCTCCCGGAGCGCGAGAAGCTCGTGATCGCGCTCTACTACTACGAGAACCTGACCCTGCGCGAGATCGGCGAGGTCCTGGGCGTGACCGAGTCGCGCATCTCGCAGCTGCACACCAAGGCCGTCCTGCGTCTGAAGTCGCGCCTCCAAGGCGACAATTTGCGCGACTGAGGCGGTAGCGTTCACAGCTCCTTCGAGAGAGAGGAGCGCCAGGCATGCCGCACGCCGCAGACAGGATCCGCAACGTGGCCCTAGTCGGCCACCGAGGGAGCGGGAAGACGTCGTTGCACGAGGCACTGCTGTTCGAGGCCGGCGCGACGACGAGGCTCGGCTCGGTGGCCGACGGAACGACGGTCTCGGACTCCGACGAGGACGAGAAGTCGCGGGGCATGTCCATCTCCGCGTCGCTGGCCTCCTTCGAGTGGCACGACGTGAAGGTCAACCTGATCGACACGCCGGGCGAGCCGAGCTTCATCGCGGACGCGCTGGGGGCGCTGCGCGTCTGCGAGTCGGCGGTGTTCGTGGTCAACGGCGTGATGGGCGTCGAGGTCTCCACGCGCCGCCTGTGGGAGCGCGCGCAGGAGCTCGGCGTCGCCCGGCTGGTCTACGTGAACATGCTCGACCGCGAGCGGGCGGACTTCTTCCGGACGCTCGACTCGCTCAAGGACGCCTTCGGGCCGCACGTGGTGGCGACGGAGATCCCGATCGGCGCAGAGCACGAGCTGCGCGGCGTGATCGACCTCGTCGACATGAAGGCGTACGCCTACGAGGACGGCGACTGCACGGAGATCCCGATCCCGGACGACCTCGCCGCCACCGCGCAGGAGTACCGCGAGAAGCTGATGGACGAGGTCGCCGAGAACTCCGAGGCGCTGATGGAGCGCTACCTGGAGGGCGAGGAGATCTCGCACGAGGAGATCGTCACCGCGCTCGAGGACGGCACCGACCACGGCCAGATCTTCCCGGTCACCTGCGGCGTGGCGCCGTCGCGGCTGGGCGCGAACCGCCTGCTGGAGGCGATCATCGACGACCTGCCGTCGCCGGTGCAGCACGGCGGCGTCGAAGTCGAGGAGGGCTTCACGCTCGAGCCCGACCCGGACGGCGAGATGTTCGCCTACGTGTTCAAGACGCGTGCGGACCCGTTCGCCGGCCGCATCAACCTCTTCCGCGTCTACCAGGGCACGATGACGCACGACACGCAGGTGATGAACACGCGCACGCACCACAAGGAGCGCATCGGCCAGCTGCTGGTGCCGCGCGGCAAGGACGTCAGCCACGCCGACGAGTTCGGGCCCGGCGACATCGGCGCGGTCGCCAAGCTCAAGGAGACGCACGCGGGGGACTGGCTCGCGGCGCGCGATCAGCCGATCCACCTGCCGTCGATCAAGCTGCCCGCGCCGGTGATGGCGTTCGCGATGGAGCCCAAGAACAAGGGCGACGAGGACAAGGTCTACACCGCCCTGCGGCGCCTGCAGGAAGAGGACCCGACGATCGACCTGCACCGCGACGACCAGACCGGCGAGCAGATCGTGGCCGGGCTGTCGCAGATCCACGTCGAGGTGATCATCGAACGCATGCGGTCACGCTTCGGCGCCGAGGTGACGCTCAAGCCGCCGCGCGTGCCCTACCAGGAGACGATCCGCGGGTCGGCGAAAGCGCACGGGCGCCACAAGAAGCAGACGGGCGGGCGCGGCCAGTTCGGCGACTGCCACATCGAGATCGCGCCGCTGGCGGACGGCGACTTCGAGTTCGTCAACGCGATCAAGGGCGGCGTGATTCCGCAGGGCTTCATCCCCGCGGTCGAGAAGGGCGTGCTCGAAGCGATGCAGCAGGGCGCGGTCGCCGGCTACCCGGTCAAGGGCGTCAAGGTGACGCTGTTCGACGGCTCCTACCACACGGTCGACTCGTCGGAGATGGCGTTCAAGCTGGCCGGCTCGCTGGCGATGCGCCAGGCGCTCGAGCAGGCCGGCGCGGTGCTGCTGGAGCCGATCATGCTGGTCACCGCGTCGGTCCCGGACGATTCCGTGGGCGACGTGATGGGCGACCTGAGCTCGCGTCGCGGGCGCCCGCTGGGCACCGAGGCGGTGGGCGGGATGACCGACGTGCGCGCCGAGGTCCCGATGAGCGAGATGCTCTCCTACGCCCCCGACCTGCGGTCGCTGACCGGCGGCCAGGGCGAGTACACGCTCGAGTTCCTGCGCTACGAGGAGATCCCCGCGCACCTGGCCCAGAAGGTGGCCGACAAGGCGCGCGAGGAGGCTGAAGCGGTGGCATGAGACGCTGCGGGGAGGGCGCGGGGCCGTTGCTACCCTCGCCCTCCCGGCATGGCTCGTACCAGGGACATCCGCACCAACCAGCTCGACGTGGCCTGCGACGTCTGCGGCCGGACGCTGCTGCGCGGCGAGCACGCCGAGCACTTCCTGGCCGGCGGTGAGCGCCGGACGGTCTGCGACCTGTGCACGGCGCGCGCCCAGCACGAGGGGTGGATCCGCGAGTCCGGCGCCGACGACCTCGAGCTGCGCCAGCCGCGCAGCGAGCGGCGCCCGTTCATGGAGCGCCTGCGCGCGAACCGGCGCGAGCGCGCCCGTGAGGCCAGCGAGGCCAGCGAGGAGGTCGTCGAGGTCGCGCCCGAGCCGCCGCCGCGGCGTGAGACGCGCAGCCACATCCGCGCCGTGCCGACCAACGCCGACCTCAAGATGCAGCGCGCGATCGACGTCTTCAACGCGTCCGATCACACGCGCACGGTCGGCGGCGTCGCGCGCTCGCTCGGCGCGCCCGCCGTCTGCGTCCGCCCGCGGACCGATCGGCCGGCGGTCGTTTCGATCACCGTGATGTGGGAACTCTCCTGGTACCGCTTTGAAGTCGACCTGTCCGACGAGGCGGGCGGCGTCCGGCGCGACGCGCAGGGCGACGAGCTGTCGGAGCTGATCCCAGAGGAGCAGATGGTGAACGCCGCCGCCGACGAGCGCGGAGCGTTGCACTTGTCAATCAACACATGACCGAGTTTCTTCCCCCGGCCAAGAGGCTAGGATCGGCGCCGTGATCTACTGCGTCGTACCGGAGCCCTTGGCCGACGAGCTCTACCCCAAGCTCGCCGACTACTACGAGGACGATCCCAACGTGACGGTCATCGTCGACCGGCGCAAGAAGGAACGTCGCCTGCCCGGTTCGTCGGGGGGCGGTCAGCGCGAGATCCGTGACCGTCGCCGTGCGCGCGTCACGGGCGATTTCCCGCCGTTCGCTTCGGTCGAATAGGCGGCAGCGGCCGGGAGGCCGCTCCAGACCCGGGGGGTTGCGGCCGATTGAAGGACTGCGATGTCCCGACGGCTCGCCACTGCTGCCCGCGCGCGCGGGCTGACCGTCCCGCTGACGGCGAGCTTCGGCGCGCTCGCGCTGCTCGTCGCGCTGATGTTCTCGGTCCAGGTGTTGAGCCTGCGCGCGCTCGAAGCCGCCGCGCCCGCCGCTGACACGACCCGCACGCTGGTGGTCGCCGCCGCGGACACGGTCCTCACCGCGGTGCTGCTCGCGCTGCTGGCCGTGTACGTGCGCCGGCGCGTGCTGCGGCCCGTCCAGCGCGTCGCGCTCGCCGCCGACCGGCTGGCGGACGGCGACCTCGAGACGCGCGTGCCGGTCGGCGGGCTCGGCGAGATCGCCCGGCTGGGCGCGGCGTTCAACACGATGGCGGCGGCGCTCGCCGCGCGCGAGCGCGACCTGGCCGTGCAGACCGAGCGGCTGCAGGCGATCCTCGACCACGCGACCACGACGATCTCGGTCAAGGACCGCGACGGCCGCTACCTGCTGGTCAACGACACGTGGCGGCACGCGACCGGGCTGGCCGGCACCGACGTGATCGGCCGCACCGACGACGAGCTGTTCCCGCCGGAGATCGCCGCCGGCATCCGCCTGACGGACCTCGCGGTGCGGCGCGGCGGCGATCCGACCGCGTACGAGCGCGACGGGCACCCGCACCAGTACGTCAAGTTCCCGCTCAAGGACGCGCTCGGCGAGGTGTACGCGATCGGCACGATCGGCATCGACGTCAGCGACCGCAACGCCGCGCTGGAGGAGGCGGTCGCCGCCTCGCGCGCGAAGTCCGAGTTCCTGGCCACCGTCAGCCACGAGCTGCGCACGCCGCTCAACGGCGTGCTCGGGATGACCGAGCTGCTGCTGCGCTCCGACCTGACCGCCCAGCAGCGCGAGTACGCACAGACCGCGGCGGACTCGGGCGAGACGCTGCTGGGCGTGATCGACGCGATCCTCGACTTCGCGAACGTCGAAGCCGGCCGGCTCGAGCTCGACCACCACGAGTTCGACCTCCGCGACGCGATCGAGGACACGTGCGAGCTGCTCGCGCCGCAGGCGCGCGCGAAGGGCATCGAGCTGCTGGCGTGGATCGACGACACGGTCCCGGTGCGCGTGAGCGGCGACCGCGTCCGCCTGCGCCAGGTCCTCACCAACCTGCTGTCGAACGCGATCAAGTTCACCGACGACGGCGAGGTGACCGTCCGCGTGCGCCGCGAAGGCGGCCGCGTGCGCTTCGACGTGACCGACACCGGCATCGGTGTGTCGCCGGCCGCGCTCGGCCGCCTGTTCGACGCGTTCGCGCAGGCCGACGCGTCGACCACGCGGCGCTACGGCGGCACCGGGCTCGGCCTGGCGATCGCGCGCCGGCTGGTGGAGCTGATGGACGGCGAGATCGACGCCGTCTCGACGCCGGGCCTGGGCAGCACGTTCACGTTCACGGTGCGGCTGCTGGAGCTGCCCGCGCCCGCGGCGGCGCCGCGGTACGAGCTGCCGGCCGGGCTGCAGGTGCTGGTGGTCGACGACGCCGACGCCGGCCGCGCGCTCCTGCAGGCCTACCTGGGCGTGCCGTGCGCCACCGCGACCTCGGCGCCGGACGCGCTGACCGCGATGCACGCCGCCGCGCGGGCCGGCCGGCCGTTCGACCTGGTCGTCGCCGACGCCGACCTGCCCGGGATGGACGGCGCCGAGCTGGCGCGGGCGATCGAGCTCGCGCCCTCGCTGCGCGCCGCCCGGGTCGTGCTGGTGACCGCCTCCGCCCGCGGCGACGGCTATTGGGTGCCCAAGCCCGTGCGCCGCTCGCGCCTGCTCACGACGGTGAGCGACGCGCTGCGCGGCGAGGCGGCGCTCGTGCCCGGTGTGGACGCCGCGGCCGAGCCGACCGTGCTCGTGGTCGACGATGACCCCGTCACGCAGCGGGTGCTGGAGACGCTGGTGCGCGAGCGCGGCTTCGCCGTCGAGACGGCGGTGACCGGCCGCGAGGCGCTGACGCTGTGCGGGCTGCGCCGGTACGCGCTGGTGCTGATGGACTGCCAGCTGCCCGAGCTCGACGGCTACGCGGCCACCGCCGCGATCCGGGCGCGCGAGCCTCGCGGCCCGCGCCTGCCGATCGTCGCGATCACCGCGTACGCGACGACGGGGGACCGCGAGCGCTGCCTGGCCGCGGGCATGGACGACTACCTGGCCAAGCCGGTGCGGGCGGAGCGGCTCGACGCCGTGCTCTCGCGCTGGGTCAGCGGGCCCGAGCCGTCCAGCGACCCGTTCGGGCGGCTCGTGGACGCCGCCCGCATGCGCGCGTTCCACGTCGACTACCCGGAGCTCGTGGACGAGCTGGTCGAGCTGTTCGTGCAGAGCACGCCGCCGCTGCTGGCCGAGCTGCGGGCGAGCGCGGCCGGCGGCGACCGCGACGCGGTGCGCCGCGCGGCGCACACGCTCAGGGGGGCGAGCCAGAACGTCGGGGCCGCGTTCCTGGCCCGCCTGGCGTCGGACATCGAGGCGACGGGGGAGGCCGAGCCGGCCGCGCTCGACGGCCTCGAACGCGTCTTCGGCGATACGTGCGATGCGCTGCGGGCGGCGCTGGTGGAACCGTGACCGACCTGCTGTTGCCGGCACTCGTGGTGGTCGCGGCCGTCGCCGCGCTGGCGTTCCGCGCGGCGGCGCGGGCCCGCGAGTCCGAGCGTCGCTACCGGCAGTTCGCCGCGCAGTGGCCGGACACGGCGATCGCGCTGCTCGATCAGGACCTGCGTTTCGCGCTCGCGGAGGGCGCGGTGCTGGCCGCGGACTGGGAGCCGCGCGAGCTGGTAGGGCGGCGGCTGGACGAGGTCCTGCCGGCGGAGGCGTTCGCGGAGCTCGAGCCGAAGCTGGCCGCGGCGCTCGCGGGCGAACGGCTCACGCACGAGCTGGGCGGCGACCGCGCCTACCGCGTCGAGGTCGCACCGTTCCGCGCCTCCGGCGGCGCCGTGACGCACGTGATGCTCGCGCTGCGCGACGTCACCGCCGCGAACGCGCTGCGGCGCACGCTCGAGGAGCAGACCGGGTTCCTGAACGCGGTGCTGATGCAGCTCGGCGAGCGCGTGAGCGTCTGCGACGCGGACGGCCACTTCATCGACTTCGGCGCCCTGCACACCGCCGGCCGCACCGAGCTGCATCCGCTCGAATGGTCGGAGGCGTTCGGGCTGCAGCATCCCGACGGGCGCCCGCTCGGGCCGCACGAAGCGCCGCTGCTGCGCGCGCTGCGCGGCGAGCAGGTCCGCGACGTCGAGCTGCGCGTGCCGAGCGGAGACGGCGACGCGACGACGCTCCTCGCCTCCGGCGGCCCGGTGACCGCGGTGGACGGGCGCACGCTCGGCGCCGTCGTCGTCAACGCCGACCTGACGCCGTTCCGGGACGCCGAAGGGCGGCTGCGGCGCAGCGAGGAGCGCCACCGGCGCGTCGTCGAGAGCATGGTCGACTGCGTCTTCGAGACCGACGTGCGCGGGCAGTGGACGTACCTGTCGGACGCGTGGACGGCGACGACCGGGTACGCGGTCGACGCGTCGCTCGGCCGGTCGTGCCTGGAGTACGTGCATCCGGACGACCGCGCCGCCCACGCGCTGGCGCTCGCCCCGCTGCTGGCGGGGGAGCGCACGGGCGTGCAGCTGGAGCACCGGTTCCTGACGAGCGCCGGCGCGGTCCGCTGGGCCGAGGTGCAGGTGCGCGCGGTCAGCGGCTGGAACGGCCTGCCGGCGGGCTTCACCGGCGTCATCCGCGACGTCACGGCCGCGCAGCGCGCGCGCCAGTACGCGGCGGCGGAGACGGCGCTGATGCGGCTGCTGTCGGGCGTCCCGTCGGGCGCGGACCTCGACAACGACGCGCTCGCCGTGCTCGGGCACGAGCTGGACTGGGACGGCGCCGAGCTGTGGTGCATGGGCGGCGACGAGCGGCTGCGGCGGATGGGGACGTGGACGGCGCCCGGCGTGGACCTCGACGAGCTCCTGGCCGAGCGGGCCGACCGCCGCCACGAAGTCGGCGACGGGCTGGTCGGGCAGGCGTGGCTGTCGCGCGCGCCGCTCTGGCACGACGGCCTCTGCTCCCACGGCGAGTGCTCGACGGTGGCGCTGACCGTGCGCCGCACGGGGGAGCCGATCGCCGTGGTCGTGCTCATCTCGCGCACGCCGCGCGAGCCCGAGCCGGGCCTGGACCGGCTGCTGAACGCGATCAGCGGGCACGTGACGCAGTTCATCCAGCGTCGCGAGGCGGAAGCGCGCGCGGCCCAGCAGGCGGCGGACCTGCAGCGGCTGTCGGCGGTCGCGCACGAGCTGGCCGGCGAGTCCGACCAGTACGGCGCGCGGATGGCGCTCACGCGCGCGGTGCGCGACGTCACCGACGCGAACGCCGTGATCCTGTGGGAGCCGGACGTCACCGGCACCGAGCTGGAGGTCACGGCCGCGACCGGTGCCGCGCTGCGCGGCATGACGGTCCCACTCGGCGACTCGACCGTGATCGCCGCCGCGTTCGCGACCGGCGAGCTGGCGTTCGTGTCCGAGGTCGCGACCGACCCGCGCGTCGCCTACCGCCGGCACGAGCTGGCCCACGCTCGCTCCGGTGCATGGGTGCCCGTGGTCGGCGACGGGCGCGCCGTCGGCGTGCTGCTGGTGGGCTGGGCCCGCCGGCGCGCCACGCTGCCGGAGCGCGACCGCGAGCTGCTCGGCCTGCTGGCCGCCGAGGCCGCGATCACGATCCAGCGCACCGACCTGCTGGCGCAGCTGCGCGCCACCGCGCGCACCGATCCGCTGACCGGCCTGCCGAACCGGCGCGTCTGGGACGAGGACCTCGCACGCGAGCTGGCCCGCGCCCGGCGCCACGGCGGCTCGCTCTGCCTGGCGCTGCTCGATCTCGACCGCTTCAAGGCGTTCAACGACGACCACGGCCACCAGGCCGGCGACGAGCTGCTGGCCGCGGCCGCGACCGCCTGGCGCCCGGAGCTGCGCGCGACCGACACGCTCGCCCGCTACGGCGGGGAGGAGTTCGCGGTCCTGCTGCCGCACAGCGACGCGACGAGCGCGCGCGCGGTGGTCGAGCGCCTGCTGGCGGCGGTGCCGTTCGGGCAGACGGCGTCGGCCGGGATCGCGGTCTGGGACGGCGTGGAGCGCGCCGAGCAGCTGCTCGCGCGCGCGGACGCCGCGCTGTACCGGGCGAAGAACGCGGGCCGCGCCCGTGCGCAGGTGGCGAGTTAGACGGCCACGACCGC
Organism: Solirubrobacter sp.; assembly: GCA_035555675.1. Classification (GTDB taxonomy): domain Bacteria; phylum Actinomycetota; class Thermoleophilia; order Solirubrobacterales; family Solirubrobacteraceae; genus Solirubrobacter. The sequence continues at coordinate 145,622 of DATMGH010000067.1, forward strand.
CGGCTCGCGGATCGTGAACGCCGGCAGCAGCCGCTGCAGCAGCGGGCCGATCGAGACGGCGTAGAGGACGGTGCCGAGCCCGACGGTGCCGCCGAGCGCGAAGCCGGCCACCAGCACGCTGATCTCGATCCCGGTGCGGATGCGCCCGACCGACCCGCCGGTGCGCAGCACGAGCCCGGTCATCAGCCCGTCGCGCGGACCGGGGCCGAGGCCGGCGCCGATGTACGCGGCGCCCGCGACCCCGTTCAGGAACACGCCGGTCACCAGCAGCGCCAGCTGCGCGGGCAGCCCGTGGACGGCGCCGATCACGTCGAGCGTCAGGTCCACCGCGATCCCGATCACGAACACGTTGCTGACCGTCCCGATCCCGGGCCACTGGCGCAGCGGGATCCAGGCCATCAGGACGAGCGCGCCCGTGATGATCACGACCGTGCCGAACGAGAGCCCGGTCTTCTCGGACACGCCCTGGTGGAACACGTCCCACGGGTCGAGGCCGAGCCCGGCGCGGATCATCATGGCCATGCTCGCGCCGTAGAGCGCGAGACCGGCGTACAGCTGGACGAGGCGGCGAACCATCGGCACGGCATCCTGACGGCAACTGGCATTGAAATCCATAGCCAATTCTGAGAATGTGGCCTCTAGATGCTTCCGGATCGTTCGCTTTCAGGGCCGCATCTCGCCCGTCTGCTCGGCGCCTGGCGTGCGCCCGGCAGCCCGGCGTACGCCTCGCTGGCCCGCGCGCTGCGGCTGCTCGTGCTCGACGGCCGGCTCCCGCTGCGCACGCGGCTGCCCGGCGAGCGTGAGCTCGCCGAAGCGCTCGGCGTCAGCCGCACGACCGCGACCGCGGCCTACGCCGCGCTGCGCGAGGAGGGCTTTTTGGCCAGCCGCCGCGGCGCCGGCAGCTGGACGCGGCTGCCCGCCGACCCGGGCGTCGCGCCCGAGCCGGGCCCGTCCGGCAGCGACGGCGTGATCGACCTCAGCTGCGCCGCCGGCGCGGCCCCCGAAGGCGCCCTGCACACCGCGCTCGAAACCGCCGCCGCCGAGCTCCCGCGCCACCTCCCGGGCCCGGGCTACGACGCGGCCGGGCTGCCGGTCCTGCGCGCCCGGATCGCCGACTGGTTCACCGGGCGCGGCGTCCCGACCGAGCCCGAGCAGATCCTGGTCACCGCCGGCGCCCAGCACGCCTGGACGCTGCTGCTGCGCGTGCTCGCCGGACCCGGCGACCGGGTCCTGACCGAGCACCCGACGTACCCGGCGGCGCTCGACGCGGTCCGCGCGCTCGGCGCGCGCCCGGTGCCGGTCCCGATGCTCCCCGGCGGCTGGGACCTCGACATGTTCGCGGTCACGCTGCGCCAGGCCGCGCCGCGGATCGCGTACGTGATCGCCGACCACCACAACCCGACCGGGCTGACGCTCCCGGCGGCCGACCGCGAGCGGCTGGTCGCGCTCGCGCGCGCGACCCGGACGCCGCTGGTGATCGACGAGACCGGGCTCGAGCTGCGGCTCGACGGCACCGCGCCGCCGCCGGCCGTCGCGACGTTCGACCCCGGCGGCGAGACCGTGATCGTCACCGGGTCGATGAGCAAGGCGTTCTGGGCCGGCCTGCGCGTCGGCTGGGTGCGCGCGAGCCCGGCGCTCGTCCGGCGGCTGGCCGCCGCGCGCGCCGCGCTGGACATCGCCGGCCCGGTGATCGAGCAGCTGGTCGCGGTCGCGCTGCTGGCCGAGGGCGAGACCGTGGTCGCGCGCCAGCGCACCGCCGCCCGCGAGCGCCGCGACGCGCTCGCCGCGGCGATCAAGGCCCACCTCCCGGCGTGGCGCTTCGAGGTCCCCGCGGGTGGGCTCTCGCTCTGGATCGAGCTGGGCGCACCGCGCAGCACGGCGCTGGCCGCGGTCGCCGACCGCCACGGCCTGCGGCTCGCCGCCGGCCCGCGCTTCGGCGTCGACGGCGCGTTCGAGCGCTTCCTGCGCGTTCCCTTCAGCCTGCCTGCGCCGGTGCTCGAGGAGGCCGCAGCGCGGCTCGCGCTCGCCTGGCGCGCGGTCGGCGCCGCCGGCGTCTCCGCCGCGGAGCCGGAGCCCGCGCTGGTGGCCTAAGCTGTCTCGCTTGAACGATCCCGTTGTCATGACCGCGGAGGGCCTGAAGGCGCTCCAAGCCGAGCTCGAGCAGCTCGAGACGGTGGCCCGGAGAGAGATCGCCGAGCGCATCAAGACCGCGCGCGAATGGGGCGACCTCAAGGAGAACTCCGAGTACCACGACGCCAAGAACGACCAGGCGCACCTGGAGACCAAGATCCTGCGCCTGCGCGAGCAGCTGCTGGCGGCCGAAGTGCGCGAGGTGGAGACGCAGACCGACGTGGTCGGCTTCGGCTCCAGCGTCGAGGTCGAGGACACGAAGTCGGGCAAGCGCCAGACCTACGCGCTGGTGTCCGCCCACGAGGCGGACCCGGGCGAGGGCAAGCTGTCGATCGACTCCCCGGTCGGCAAGGCGCTGGTCGGCCGCCGCGCCGGCGAGCTCGCGACGCTCGAGACGCCGCGCGGCGTGCGCGAGCTGAAGGTCCTGAAGATCAGCGCCTGAGCGCGCGCAGCGCGACGTTCACGTGCAGGCGCGTGCCGATCGCGAGCGCGCGCTCGTCGATCGTGAAGCGCGGGTGGTGGTGCGGGTACGGCCCGCCCGCGCCGACGAACGCGTAGCAGCCCGGGGCCTCGGCCAGGTAGGCGGAGAAGTCGTCGCCGCCCATGATCGGGGCGAGGTCGGCGAGCTGGACGTCGACCGCGTCGCGCACGAGCGCCGTCGCGTCCGGGTCGTTGACCACCGGCCGGTAGCCGAACTGGTAGGCGAGCTCGTGGTCGGCGCCGTGCGCGGCGCACACGCCGCGCGCGATCTCGTCGATCAGCTTCGGGATCCGCTCGCGTACCGCGTCGTCGAACGAGCGCGCGGTGCCGGTCAGCACCGCCTCGGCGGGGATCACGTTCGGCGCGTCGCCGGCGTGCAGGCTGCCGACGCTCACCACCGCGGGCGCCAGCGGGTCGATCCGCCGCGCGACGATGTGCTGGAGGCTGGTCACGAGCTCCGCGGCGGCGGCGATCGGGTCGACCGCGGTGTGGGGGAGGCCGCCGTGCCCGCCGCGGCCGCGGACGGTCAGCGTGAAGAAGTCGGCGGCGGCCATGAACGGGCCGGGGACGGCCGCGACCTTGCCGTACTCGAGCGGCGTCCAGAGGTGGCAGCCGTAGACGAAGCCGGCGCCGTCCATCACGCCGGCGGCGACGAGGTCGCGCGCGCCGCCGGGCGCCAGCTCCTCGCCGTGCTGGAAGACGAAGCGCACCTCGCCGCAGGGCAGCCCGCCGTCGGTGAGCCGGCGCGCGGCGCCGAGCAGCATCGCCGTGTGCCCGTCGTGGCCGCACGCGTGCATCGCGCCGGGCCGCTCGGACGTGAACGGCACGCCGCTCTCCTCGGTGATCGGCAGCGCGTCGATGTCCGCGCGCAGGACGACCGTCGGCCCGGGCGCGTCAGCGCGCAGGCGCGCGACCACGCTCGTCGGCGTCGGCCGCTCGACCGGGAGGCCGAAGCCGCGGAGCCGCTCCGCGATCCACGCGGACGTCTCGTGCTCCTCGAAGCTCACCTCGGGGTGGCGGTGCAGGTGCCGGCGCCATTCGACCACGTCCTCCATGCCCGGGATTATTAGGGGGTCTGACCCCTCAACATTGGGAAGGGCGCTCTAGAGCCAAAGAAATTGTTGAAGGGTCTGACCCCTGGGGGGTGGTGGGGGAGTAGCGTGTGGCGCGAGGTGCTCGGGCAGCGTGACGAGCTGGCGACCTGGTTCGGCCTCTCGGTCGCGGGGATCCCTGCGCCCGCGGCGGCGCCGGTTCGCCATCGCGCACCGCCGTCACGCGAGCCGCCGGCCGCCGACGAGAGCGTCGAGGCCGCCGGCGTCCGCATCGGCCGCTTCCCGGTCACGAACGCCGCGTTCGCCCGCTTCCGCCCGGACCACCCGCGTGTGAAGGACCCGCAGCTGGCCGACCACCCGGTCGTGCTCGTGACCCGCGCGGACGCGCTGGCGTTCTGCGCCTGGCTCGGCGGCGGCGCCCGGCTCCCGACCGCCGCCGAGTGGGAGGCTGCCGCGGGCGACACGACCTGGCCCTGGGGCGACGCGTTCGACCCCGAGCGCTGCAACTGCGCCGAGGCCGCGTACGGGTGGACGGTCCCGGTCCGCGCACACCCGGACGGCGCCGCGCCGTGCGGCGCCGAGCAGCTCGCCGGCAACGTCTGGGAGTGGGTGGCGGACACGCGCGCGGACGGCTGGGGCGTCCTCAAGGGCGGTTGCTACCTCGATACCCAGCACGGCCTCGACACCCGCCGCGCGCTCCCCGCCGACCCGGAGCGCGCGACGCCGACCACCGGATTTCGGATCGTCATCGACCCAAGGAGGAGTGGATGGACCGCGAGCTCCTGATCGACGCCCTGCGGGGCGTCTATGACCCGTGCTGCCAAGACCGCGGGGTGTCGATCGTCGACATGGGCGTGGTGGAGGACGTCCGCCGCGTCGGTGCGCACGTCGAGGTGGACCTGATCCCGACCACCGGCTGGTGCCCGTTCGTCGCCACCCTGTCGGCCGCGATCCCGGAGGCGCTGACCGCGCTCGACGGGGTCGAGACGGTCGAGGTGAAGATCGTCTGGGAGCCCGCCTGGACGCCGGACCGGCTCTCCGAGTCGGCCCGCGCGAAGCTCAGCATGCCGCTGGAAGAACTCGAGCCCTACCGGAGAGTCGCCTGATGGCCGTCACCGACACCCAGCCGCAGACCGCGCGCGAGCGCAAGGTCGACGCGTTCGTCTTCGACTGCGTCTGCCACATCTTCAACTTCGACCCGGCCAACGCGCTCGGCGGGCCGGGCCTGATGTTCGACGAGCACCTGTTCGCGTTCCACCAGCTGCTCACGGCCGAGGGCGAGCGGATCCTCAGCCGCGAGGAGTTCATGAAGGAGTGGAGCGTCGACGAGATCTACGAGATGGTCATCGAGGACTCCGACACCGACATGATCGTCGCCCAGCCGCTGCCGCTCACCGACCTCTTCCACGACGGTCTGAGCGACTGGCGCAAGTGCGCGGAGATGGCGCGCAAGCACCCCGATCGCGCGGTCTTCTGGGGCTCCGTCAACCCGCTCGAGGGCAGGAAGGCCCTCGACGACATGGAGATCCAGGTCAAGGAGTACGGCGCGAAGGCGTTCAAGTTCTACAACGTCCGCTACGACTACGGGCAGCCGTTCCCGTGGCGGATGGACGACCCGCGCGTCGCGTTCCCGGTGTTCGAGAAGGCGCAGGAGCTGGGCGTGAACCTGATCGGCGTGCACAAGGGCGTGCCGCTCGGGCCGCAGCCGATCGAGCACACGCGCACGTTCGACATGGACGGCGCGGCCGCCGCGTTCCCGGACATCAACTTCGTGATCTTCCACGTCGGCCTGCCGTGGCTGGACGAGGTCCTGTGGCAGATCGTGCGGTTCCCGAACCTCTACGCCTCGATCGCCGCCACCGTCAACTTCATCTCCCGCCAGCCGCGCGTGTTCGCCGAGATGCTGGGGAAGATGCTGTGGTGGTGCGGGGAGGACAAGATCCTCTACGGCGGCGAGTCGCCGATCTGGCACCCGCAGTGGGCGCTGGAGGCGTTCTGGAACTTCGAGCTGCCCGAGGACATCGTGGCCGAGCGCGGCTACCCGCCGCTGTCGGACCAGGCCAAACGCAAGATCCTCGGCGGCAACCTCGCCCGCCTGCACGGGATCGACGCCGACGCCAAGTGGAAGGAGCTCGCCGGCTGACGAGTACTACTCGAGGTCCTCGGCCAGGTCCGCGACGGAGTCGACGATCCGCGCGGGGCGGTACGGGAACCGGTCCGCCGACTCGCGCGTGCTGATCCCGGTCAGCACGAGGATCGTCTCCAGACCGGCTTCCAGCCCCGCGACGATGTCGGTGTCCATGCGGTCGCCGATCATCGCGGTCGTCTCCGAGTGCGCTTCGATGGCGTTCAGCGCGCTGCGCATCATGAGCGGGTTCGGCTTGCCGACGTAGTACGGCTCCACGCCGGTCGCGCGGCTGATCAGCGCGGCCACCGAGCCTGTGGCGGGCAGCGGGCCGTCCGGGCTCGGGCCGGTCGCGTCCGGGTTGGTGGCGATGAACCGGGCGCCGTTGACCACCAGCCGGATCGCGTGCGCGATCCGCTCGAAGCTGTACGTGCGCGTCTCACCGAGCACGACGTAGTCCGGGTCGCGCTCGGTCAGCGTGTAGCCGGAGGCGTGGAGCGCGGTCGTCAGGCCGGCCTCCCCGATCACGAACGCCGACCCGCCGGGCCGCTGGTCCTCGAGGAAGCTCGCCGTCGCCAGCGCGGAGGTCCAGATCGCCTCCTCGGGGACCTCGAGCCCGCTCGCCTTCAAACGGGCGGCGAGGTCGCGCCGGGTGTAGATCGAGTTGTTGGTCAGGACCAGGAACGGTGCGTCGCGCTTCTTGAGGTTCGCCAGGAAGCGGTCGGCGCCCGGGATCGCCTGCTCCTCGTGCACGAGCACGCCGTCCATGTCCATCAGCCACGAGCGGATCTCACGTCGGGTCACGACCGGAAGCGTACGCGGCTCGCCGCACCGATCGCGTCGCCCGCGGGTTCTCACCTGGTAGGTCTGTTGCGTACGCGAACGACGGGAGTGCAAGCCGATGGGGTCTGGAATGGGTCTGAAGACGATCGCTGCGGCGGGGGTGCTGGCCGCGTGCGGCACCGCTGCGGTGATCGCGCGGGCGGATGACCCCAGCGGCCGTGCGGCGCAGGCCGACGGCGGCCTGGCGCTGTCGAGGCTCGACGTTCGCGACGGCTCGGTCATGATCGACCGGCCCGCGCAGGCGGGCGCGGTCGACCACCTGCGGGTCATCAACAAGAGCAAGTCGGCGCTGGACGTGACCGTGACGGCGCGGCCGTGGACGCAGTCCTCGAGCGGCGCCGTGAGCCCGAACCGGCGTGCGAAGCTCGGCGGCGTGGCCGTCAGCGAGTCGACGTTCTCGCTGGCGCCCGGGGCGTGGCGCGACTTCTCGGTCACGCTCACCTCGTCGCCCGCCTATCTCTACGGCGCGCTCGAGATCGTGGGCCTACCGAGCGACGTGAGCAAGCGCAAGGGCGTGGTCCCGGGCTACCGCGTGGTCTCTTCGCTGCGTTACAACGCCGCGAAGCCGGTCTACAAGCTCAAGCCGGGGGCGATCAAGGCGTCCCGCAAGGCGGTGACGCTGAAGGTCCGCAACTCCGGCAACACGATCGCGCCGGTGACCGGCTCCGTGCGCCTGCGCGGCCCGCTGGGGACCAAGAACGGCTCGCTGAAGGCGACGCGGATCCTGCCGCGCAAGACGGTGGCGCTGAACCTCGTGTCCAGGTCCAACTTGCGCCCCGGCACCTATACGGCGACTGTCACGCTCATCCAGAACAAGGTCAAGACCAAGGTCACCAAGCGGGTGCGGGTCGCTCGCTGAGCGGCGACGCCGTCCGGCGCTCCGGGCGCTGAAGCTCGTAGACGCGCGCCGCCTACCGCGAAGCGACTTCGACGTCGATCGCGAGCTTGGCCAGCGGCGCGCCCCAGTCCTCGACCGAGGCGGGCGGCAGCACGCCGTAGCCGGCGCCGGTCGCCGACACCGCGCCGCGCAGCGCCCACAGCGCGAACGTATCCGCGAAGCGCTCCTCGGGCGCCGTGCAGTCGCCGCTCTCGGGCGTGAAGCACGCGCCGCTGCTGGGCAGCTGCGCGGCCAGCCGGTCGCGCAGGTCGGGCGTCATAAGCGCGAAGTCGATCACGTGGCCGAGCTCGTGGGCGACGGTCTTGTCGCGGTCGGCCCTGCGGTCGCCGTCGAGGTAGGCGACGTTGAACGTCACTTCGTAGCGGTCGGCGGCCAGCGGGCGCGTGAGGCCGACCGCGGGCCCGCCGGGGTCGCGGAACGTGCCGAGCGTGACCATCCCGTCCACGTCGTCGATCAGCTGCCGCGCCTCCGGCCGCGTCCGGTCGACCGCGGCCAGGATCCAGTCGCGGTCGCGCTCGGACACGGACGGGTCGAACGTGAACGTCGCCTGGCGGGTCGCCGGGTCGACGCGGTGCTCGGCCGCGCCGCAGCCGGCGAGCAGCGCGAGCGCGGCGAGGGCGAGAAGGCGCGCGGCCATGTCTCGCTGTGATCGGCGGCCCCGCGGCGCCGCTTGAGCGTGCGACCCTTCAACGATGCGGCCGCTGCTGTTCTCGATCGCCTACCGGATGCTCGGTTCGGTCACGGAGGCCGAGGACGTCGTGCAGGAGGCGTACCTGCGCCGCGCGGCCGTGAGCGAGCCGGTGGAGAACGAGCGCGCCTTCATGACCACGGTCACGACGCGGCTGGCGATCGACGTGCTGCGGTCCGCCCGCGCGCGCCGCGAGACGTACGTGGGGGACTGGTTGCCTGAGCCGCTGGTCGAGGCCGAGGCGCCGGACGCTGCCGAGGCCGAGGACTCGGTGTCGCTCGCGATGCTCGTCCTGCTCGAGCGCTTGAGCCCCGTCGAGCGCGCGGTGTTCGTGCTGCGCGAGTCCTTCGACGTGCCGTTCGCGGACGTGGCGGCGATCGTCGACCGCTCGGAGGCCAACTGCCGCCAGATCCTGGCCCGCGCGCGCCGCCGCGTCGAGTCCGGCCGGCCGCGGTTCGACGCCGACCCGGCCGAGCGCCGCGCGCTCGTCGCCCGCTTCCTCGCGGCCGCGCGCGAGGGCGACCTCGACGGCCTCGTCGCCCTGCTCGCCCCCGACGCGGTCCTGATCGGGGACGGAGGCGGCGTCGCCCGCGCGCTCGCGCACCCGCTCACCGGCGCGCCCGCCGTGGCCCGCGCCGCGGTCGCGTTCTACGGCCAGGTCGGCCGCTGGGGCGTCACGACCGAGCCGGTGCGCGTCAACGGCGGCGCCGGCTTCCGCCTGCTCGACGCCGGCGGCCGGATCGTCGGCGTCGTGGACGTGGAGGTCGCGGACGGCCGGATCGCGGCCATCCACTCGATCGTCAACCCCGGCAAGCTCGCCCACCTCGGCGAGACGTCGGACCTGGCGCTGCGCCCATCGGTCAGTCGATCAGCGCGCCCGCGCTCACGTTGACGGTCGCCGCGGTCATCGTCCGCGCGCGGTCGGAGGCCACGAACGCGGCCACCGCGCCGACGTCCTCGAACGTCGCGCAGCGGCCGAGCAGCGTCGCCGCCTCGAGGCTGGAGACCAGCGCGTCGCGCCCGGCGAACCCCGCCGGGATCGTCTCCGGCACCCCGCCGGTGCGCAGCGTCACGACCCGGATCCCGGCGGCGCCGTACTCGGCCGACAGCTGCCGCCGCATCGCCTCGACCGCGTGGAACGCCGTCTGCAGGCCGCCGATGCTGTACCCGCGCATCGGGTCGCCGGACCCGCCGAAGTTGAGGATCACGCCGCCGCCGCGCATCCGCCGGACGGCCGCCCGGTAGGTCAGGAACTGCGACCGCACGGCGGTGACGATCGGCGCCAGGTAGTCCTCGACGGCCATGTCGGCCATCGGCGTGCCCTGGACGTCGTTGATCCCGATCAGGTTGAACGAGACGTCGAGGCTGCCGCCGCCGGCGAGGACCGCGTCCGCGTGCGCCTCGACCGCGTCGCCGTCGAGCGCGTCCACCACCGCGCAGGACGCGCGCCCGCCGGCGGCCTCGATCTCGCGGGCGACCGCGTGCAGCGGCTCCGGCGTCCGTCCCGCCAGCCAGACGTGCGCGCCTTCGCGCGCGAAGACCCGCGCGACCGCGCCGCCGATCGCCCCGCCGCCACCGTAGATCACCGCGTTCTTGCCGTTCAGGAGCATGCCGGTCATGACCTCGCCGGTGCCCGGAACTCATCGGCAGGAAGCCGGAACCGCACCCCGAACTCCGACCGCATGAGCGAGACGGACCACCACGACGAGCCGCACGTGTCCAGCGACGACTTGCGGGCCGCCCTCGTCCCGCGCGGCGAGACCCGCCGCAACCCCGTGCTCGTGACCGAGCGCGACGCCGGCGAGCTGCAGGAGCTGCGCGCCGCCCTGGAGACCGCGGATGGCCTGCGCGCCGAGCTCGACGCCAGCCGCCGCGCGATCGACGCCGCCCGCGCGGATTCGATCGAGCTCCGCGCCGCGCTCGACGCCGCCCGCGGCGACGCCAAGGAGCTGCGGCTCGAGTTGATCCGCGCCCGCGCCGAGGCCGCGGAGCGCCGCGAAGCGCTCGGCCAGCTCGCGAACGCCGGCCTGTTCCGCCGCCGCAAGGTGATCCGCGAGCTGATGGAGCGCAACGCCTTCTAGCGCGGCGCGCGCAACCGCAGGCCCTGCATCCCGCCGTCGACCGCCAGCGCGGTCCCGGTGGTGGACGCGGCGGCCGGCGAGGCCAGGTAGCAGATCGCTTCGGCGACCTCCTCGGCGCTGACCAGCCGCCCCAGCGGCTGGCGCGCCTCCAGCGCGGCGCGCTCGGCCTCCGGGTCGGCCGCGGCGTCGAGCAGCCGGCCGACCCACGGCGTGTCCGCCGTGCCGGGGTTGACGCAGTTGACCCGGATGCCCTCGCCGATGTGGTCGGCGGCCATCGCCAGCGTCAGCGACAGCACGGCGCCCTTGGTCGCGCTGTAGAGCGCGCGCTGCGGCAGTCCGGCGGTCGCCGCGACCGAGCACGTGTTGACGATCGCCGCGCACGGCGACTCGCGCAGCGCCGGCAGGCAGGCGCGCGCCACGCGCACCATTCCGACGACGTTGACGTCGAACACGCGGTGCCACTCCGCGTCGTCGTTGTCGGCGACGGTCCCCGCGGCGCCGATACCGGCGTTGTTGACGAGGACGTCGAGCCCGCCCAGCGTCGCGAGCGCGGAGGCCACGCCGGCGTCGACGCTCGCCGCGTCGCTGACGTCCACCGGCACGTCGCCGGCCAGGTCGAGCACGACCACCCGCGCGCCGCGTGAGCGCAGCAGCGCGACGGTCGCCGCGCCGATCCCGGACGCGCCGCCGGTGACGATCGCCCGCAGCCCGTTCACGCGACCACCGCCTCGATCAGGTTCGGCCCGGGGGACGCCAGCGCCTCGCGCAGCGCGCCCACCAGCCCCGGCACGTCGTCGACCCGCCGCGCCGGCACGCCCATGGCCGACGCGAGCCCGGTGAAGGAGAGGTCCGGCCGCCCGAGGTCCATCAGCGAGCGAGCCGCCGCGCCCGACCCGGACGCGCCGACGCGCGAGAACTCGAACTCGAGGATCGCGTACGAGCGATTGGCGATGACGATCGTGGTCACGTCGAGGCCCTCCCGAGCCTGGGTCCAGAGCGCTTGGATGGTGTACATGGCCGAGCCGTCGGCCTGCAGGCAGACCACGCGCCGGTCCGGGGCGCCGAGCGCCGCGCCGGTGGCGACCGGCAGGCCCCAGCCGATCGCGCCGCCGGTCAGGAACAGGTAGTCGTGCTCGCCGGCGCCGGCCGTGCGCGGGAACAGCAGAAACGACGCGGACACGGACTCGTCGACCACGACCGCGCCGTCGGGCAGCAGCGCGCCGACGACCGCGCTCAGCGCGTCGAGGTCGAGCGCGTTCCCGGTGGGCAGTGCGACACGCTCGGCGGAGGTCCCCGCGTACGGCGGCGCGTCCAGCTCGGCCGCCAGCGCTTCGAGCGCGCCGAGCACGTCCTCGGCCGGCGTGGCCAGCCCGACGATCGCGGTCGCCGGGTCGGCGAGCACGCTCGGCTGCCCCGGGTAGGCGAAGAACCCGACCGGCGTCTGCGCGCCCACCAGGACGAGTGACGACAGCTCCGCGAGCGCCGGGACGGCCAGCTCGGTCAGGTACGGCACGCCCGCCGGCCGCGGCCGCGAGCCGCCGCGCGCCAGCCGCGCCGGGAACGTCTCGTGCCACAGCGACGCGCCGGTCGCCGCCGCGATCCGCGCCGCCAGCTCCAGCCCGCGCTCCCCGCAGGCCGGGGTCCCGAGCAGCAGCCCCGCACCGCCCGCGCGCAGCGCCCGCGCGGCGGCCGCCACCGCCTCGTCCGGCACCGGTGCGACCGGCGCGACCGGGCGCGGCGCGGCGGGACCGAGGCTCGGCTCCCAGCCGGCGTCCGCGGGCAGGATCAGCGTCGCCACCCCGCCGGCCCGGGCGGCGGCGACCGCGGCGGCCGTGTCGCTGGCCGCCGCGCGCGCGTCGGGCGTCGTGCGCACCCAGTGCGACGCCGGCCGGGCGACCGACTCGATGTCGCTGGCCAGCGGCGCGCCCAGCGGCTTGTGCGCGACCGCGTGGTCGCCGACCAGGTTGACCAGCGGCGTGCGCGCCTTGTAGGCGTTGTGGACGTTCGCGTACGCGTTGCCGAACCCCGGGCCGAGGTGCAGCAGCGTCGCCGCCGGTTCGCCCGCCATCCGCGCGTACCCGTCCGCCGCGCCGGACGCGACGCCTTCGAACAGCGTCAGCACGGCCCGCATCTCGGGCACGTCGTCGAGCGCCGCGACCAGGTGCATCTCCGACGTCCCCGGGTTCGCGAAACACGTCCGCACGCCGCTCGCGACCAGCGTCCGCAGCACGCTCTCTGCCCCGTTCATGGCCCCGACTGTACGCTGAGACGGGTGACTGACGACGCGCTCCCCGAGCTACGGGCCTCGGACGCCGACCGCGAGCACCACGCCGAGCTGCTGCGCCGCGCCGCCGGCGACGGGCGGCTGACCGTCGACGAGCTGGACGAGCGGCTGACGCTCGCCTACGAGGCGCGTACGCGCGCGCAGCTGGAGAGGCTGGTCGCCGACGTGGTCGTCCCGGGCGACCCGGCGCCGGCCCGGATGCCGGTGCGCCGCGGCGAGGGCGGCACGCGGTGGCTGGTCTCGATCATGAGCGGGCACGACCGCAAGGGCCACTGGCGCGTCGGCCGCGACCTCAAGGTCATCAACATCATGGGCGGCAGCGACCTCGACCTCAACGACGCCGAGCTGGCCGACGACGTGGTGGAGATCACGGTCTTCTCGCTGATGGGCGGCGGCAGCATCCGCGTGCCGGAGGGGCTCAACGTCGAGCTGTCGGAGTTCGCGTTCATGGGCGGCAACGACGCGGCGCTGGGGGAGGCGCGGCCCGATCCGGGCGGCCCGCTCCTGCGCCTGCGGCTGATCTCGATCATGGGCGGCAGCGACGTCAAGCGCGGCCGCCGGCTGAGCCGCGCCGAGCGCAAGCGGCGCAAGCACCTCGAGCACTGACCCCCGATCGGGGGGTGGTTCGCCTGCTATCGAAATAGGGGTGGTCGCTGCCATTCCGCTTTTCGGTGCGTTCGTGCTCGGTCTCGGCACGCGCCGGTGGTTGCAGCAGCACATCACGGTCCTGTTCCGGCTCCAGCTGGCGGCGGGGATCGGCGTGCTGTCGGTGCTCGCGGGGTGGAGCTTCGATCTCTCGCTGCGCAACGTGGCCGCGATCGCGGTCCTGCTGGCCGCGCAGCTGACGTCGGTGACGGTGGCGGCGCGGCTGTTCCGCGGGCGCACGGACGGCGCCGCCCTCGCGTTCTGGATGTTCGGCAACCCGACGTTCTGGACGGCGCCGCTGGCGGCCGCCACGCTGGGCGCCGAGGCGGCGGTGTTCGTGATCGCCTACGACATGCTCACGCAGGGGCGGATCGCGCTCGGCGTGCGGTACATGCGCGCGCACGCGCCGCGCTCGCAGTCGGCGCGGACGGCGCTGGCGGACTACGCGCCGACGATCGGCGCGATGTCGGGCCTGCTGGTCGGGCTGGTGCTGCCGGCGCCGGACTTCGTCGACGGCGTCGTCGCCGGGCTCGGCATCGCGATGGGGGTGGTCGGGTTCCTGCTGCTGGGCGTCTCGTGGCCGCGCCGGCGCTGGACCGGCGTCCCGCAGGTGGCGATGACGGGGCGGGCGCTGGCGCTGCACCTGACGCTCGTGCCCGCGCTGCTGGGCCTGGCGACGCTGGCCGGGATCGACCTGCCGGGCGCGATCTGGCTGCTCGCGCTCGGGCCGATCCCGACCTCGGTCGTCTCGTTCGCCCAGGTCTACGGGTACTCGCCGCGGACGGCGGCGACCGGGCTGGCGGTCAGCATCGGCGCGGCGATCGCGCTGCTGCCGCTGTCGCTCACGCTGGCCGGTGCGTGAGCTCGATCGCGATCTCCTCGAGCACGTCGAAGCCCTCCTGCGCGCCGCCCTCCATGCCGGTGGCGATGATCGTGTCGCGGATCTCCTTGGTGTCGACCTTGGTCAGTGAGTGCATCGTCGTGCGGCCGTCGTGCTCCTCGAACGTGACGGTCACGATCGCGGCGCCGGCCTCGGGCGCGCCCTCGTAGATCTCGGTGTTGACGAGCTTGTCGTAGGGCGCGATCTCCAGGAACTCGCCGTGGAAGGCGACTTCGAAGCCGCCCTCGGCGACCAGGACGTAGCGCCAGGCGCCGCCGACGCGCAGGTCGACCTCGGCGGTGGTGACGTTGCCGCGGCGGCCGCCCCACCAGCGCTGGATCAGCTCGGGCGTGGTGTAGGCGCGCCAGACGAGGTGCTTGGGCGCGTCGAACTCGCGCACCATCAGGATCTCGGTGTCGCTGGGGAGGGTGAGGACGGCGCTATGCGTGGTCGCTGGCATCGGGATGCTCCTTCTTGAGGTCTTCGAGAACGTCGTCGAGCGCGTCGAACCGCTCCTGCCACGTGCGCTCGTACGTCTTTACCCAGTCGTGGATGGGCTTGAGCGCGTGCCCGTTGAGGCGGTACAGGCGCTGGCGACCGTGGTCGCGCACGTCGACGGCTCCTACTTCGCGGAGGACCCGCAGGTGCTTGGACACCTGCGGCTGGGTCAGCCCGAGCCGCTGTACGAGGTCGTTGACGGGGCGCTCGCCGGTCGCCAGGAGATCGAGGATCTCCCGCCGCCTGGGCTCTGCCACCGCGTTGAACGCGTCCGCTGTCGTCGCTGCTCGGGCCATGTCGCGGCTCTCATATTCTCATATCGGAATATGTTGTGCAAGGGTCAGCGGCCGCGGATGCGGGTGGAGATGCGCTCGGCGGCGCGGGCGACCGGCTCGGCGAGGACGTGCGGGTCGGCGTCGCGGGCCGGGTACGTGACCGCGATCGCGGCGATCGGGTGGCCCGTGTGGTCGGTGACCGCGCAGCCGACGGACGCGAAGCCAGGCGTCACGAACCCGTCCTCTTGCGCGTATCCGTCCCTGCGGGTCTGGGCCAGGACGGCCCGGAGCTGGGTGAGGGAGCTCGGGCCCGTGTCGTGGCGCTGGGTGAGCAGGCGGCGGCTGGGGTAGAGGGCGGCGATCTGCGGCGCCGGCAGCTGGGCGAGCATCGCGATGCCCGACGCGGTCAGGTGCGCGGGGAGGCGGACGCCGACGTCGGTGACGAGCGGCGGCCGGCCCTCCGCCCGCTCCTCGATCACGTACAGCACGTCGCGGCCCTGCAGCACGGCGAGGTGCGCGTTGTGGGTGGTGGCGCGGACGAGCGTGGTGAGGACGGTTTGGGCGATCCAGCGCAGCGGGTCCTGGCGCAGGTACGCGCTGCCGAGCTCGTACGCGCCGGCCCCGAGCCCGTACCGCCGCTGCTCGGGGAGGTGGACCACGAACCCCTCGTCCTGGAGGACCTTGAGCAGGTGGTAGGTGGTGCTGCGCGGCAGCCCGAGGTCGCGCGCGATCGCGCTCGCGGGGAGCGGCGCGGCGTGGCGCGCGAGGAGCTTCAGGAGCCGCAGCGCGTGCGCGGCGGCGGGCGCGTTCGTGCTCGGTCTCAGATCCGAGACGCTAGCGCGCCCGCGCCGGCGTCTCACCTCCGCGGCCCCGCGTCTCGCCCGCGCGCCGCGTCTCGCCCGCGTGGCGCCGCGGGCCGCGTCGTCCCGCGCCGCGCGGCCCCGCGTCGCCCCGGCCCGCGCCGCGCCGCTTCGCCCGCCACGCGTCGTGTCTCGCCGCGCGTCGCGTCGTCGCGCGCCGCGTCGCCCCGCACGGTCCCGCGTCGCCTCGCCACTTCGCGCGGCGAGTGGTCACTTTCTGGCGCTCTGCGCCGAAACTCGCCCGCTCGCGCCACGACTCGCGGCCTGTCGTCGCGCGCCGCGGTGCGCCCCGCGTCGTCCCGCGCCGCGCGGCCCCGCGTCGCCCCGGCCCGCGCCGCGCCGCTTCGCCCGCCACGCGTCGTGTCTCGCCGCGCGTCGCGTCGTCGCGCGCCGCGTCGCCCCGCACGGTCCCGCGTCGCCTCGCCA
>DATMGH010000068.1:0-20825 GCA_035555675.1 Solirubrobacter sp.
GACGAACGCGCCGTGGGCGACGATCGAGGACTTCCGCGACATCGAGTCATTGAATCACTACGCGGAGGCGGTGTCGGACGGCGGCGCCGTGCCGGACGACGTCCTCGCCGACCTGCGCCGCATGGGCCGCGACAACGCGCGCACGCCGATGCAGTGGGACGCGGGGCCGCACGCCGGGTTCACCACGGGCACGCCGTGGCTGCCGGTGAACCCGAACCACACGACGATCAACGCGGCCGCGGAGCGGGCCGACCCGGACTCGGTGTTTCACCACTACCGGCGGCTGATCGAGCTGCGGCACACGCTGCCGGTCGTGGCCGAGGGGGACTTCACGCTGCTGTTGGAGGACGACGAGCGCGTGTTCGCGTACGTGCGGACGCTCGGGGACGTCGCGCTGCTCGTGCTCGGGAACTTCAGCGGCGACGCGGTCGAGGTGACGCTCGAGGGCTGGGAGGACGCGGCGCCGGCGATCGGCTCCGCGGGGCTCGCGCTCGGCCCGTGGGAGGGCAAGGCGCTGCTGCGGGCCTAACCCTCGGCGGGCACGGGGCGGCGGTCGCGGGCGCGGTGGCGGTTCGGCAGCGCCCGCGCGCTGAGGACGATCGCCGGGCGTTCGATCGCGAACCAGCTCACCGTCGCGGCCGCGAACGTCAGCGGCAGCACCCACGCGATCGCGGGCAGGAAGCGCTCCGGGAAGCGGTGGTGGATCTGCAGCACGAACATCAGCGGCATGTGCCACAGGTAGATGCCGTAGGACAGCGTCCCGAGCGCCCGCAGCGGGGCCGTCTCCAGCACCCGCGCCGGACGCACCGCGAGCGCCGCGATGATCAGCGCGAACCCGACCGCCGCGGGCAGGTCGCCGACCGCGTGCCCGAGCGTCCCGGTGCCACCCCCGCTGTGCCAGATCGCGTTGCCTAGCACCAAAACCGCCCCGGCCGCAAACTTAAAGGTGCCAGGCCCCTTTAGGGGAGCTTTAAGGTGGGCGGCGGCGATGCCGCAGGCGAACGCGCCGAGGTAGGACGGCAGCGTCCACATGGTCTCCGGGGGCCAGGCCTGGAGCGTGCCGAGCGTCGTCCAGGCCAGGCCGGCGGCGATCAGCGCGGCGCAGACGTACTGCGGGCGCTTCGCTCGCAGCAGCGCAAGCCCGATCAGCGGCAGCACGATGTAGAAGGACACCTCGATGTGCAGCGACCAGACCGGCGGGTCCAGCTGGCTGCGCGTGTCCGGGAACACGTTGGCCAGGAAGGCCAGGAACTTCGGCAGGTCGCCGAGCGGGATGTCACGTCCGTGACCGCTGCCGTGCAGCAGCACCAGCGAGCCCAGCACCGCCGCCCAGTACGCGGGCACGATCCGCGCGAACCGGCGCAGCGCGTAGCGGCCGAGGTGCGGCGCGCGGCCGGCGGCCCACGGCTGGGCCAGCAGGAACCCGGACAGCACGAAGAACAGCACCACCGCGATCCGCAGCTCGCCGATCGCCCGGTCGAGCAGGTCGGTACGGCCCGGCGCGGGCACGTTCGCGTCCGTGTACATCCACACGTGCAGCACGACGACGGCGAGCGCGGCGAGGCCGCGCAGGCCGTCGAGCGCATGTAATCGGGGGCGAGAAGTCCGGGCCACGTCCTACGGTCAGCGTATGAGTCGTCCTGAAGCGCTCTTGAAGCGCCTTGCCGGGGGTGATGCCCAATTTCGCCCGCACCAACGCGAGGCGATCGAGGATCTGGTGGACGAGCGGGCGCGCGTGCTGTGCGTGCAGCGCACCGGCTGGGGGAAGTCCGCGGTCTACTTCGTCGCGACCGCGCTGCTGCGTGAGCAGGGCGCCGGCCCGGCGCTGATCGTCTCGCCGCTGCTGGCGCTGATGCGCAACCAGATCGCGGCGGCGGGGCGGCTCGGGATCCGCGCGCACACGATCAACTCGACCAACCGCGACGCGTGGGACGAGGTGCGCGCGCTGCTCGAGCACGACGCGGTCGATCTGCTGCTGATCAGCCCGGAGCGGCTCAACAACCCGCGCTTCCGGGACGAGCTGCTGCCGCTGTTCGCCGCGCGGGTGGGGCTGCTGGTGGTCGACGAGGCCCACTGCGTGTCCGACTGGGGGCACGACTTCCGGCCCGACTACCGGCGGCTGGGGGACATGCTGGCGCGGCTGCCCGACGGCGTCGCCGTGCTGGGCACGACCGCGACCGCCAACGACCGCGTGGTCGCGGACGTGACCGAGCAGCTGAGGATCTCGCACACCTACCGCGGGCCGCTGGGCCGCGCGTCGCTGCGGCTGGAGGTGGTCGAGCTGCCCGCGCAGGCCGACCGGCTGGCCTGGCTGGCGACGTACCTGCCGCAGCTGCCCGGCTCCGGCATCGTCTACACGCTGACCAAGCGCGACGCGGACGGCGTCGCGGACTGGCTGAACGCCCACGGCGTGCCGGCCGAGGCCTACAGCGGCGAGGTCGAGTCCGGGCGCCGGGTGGCGGTCGAGGACCGCCTGCTGCGCAACGAGCTCAAGGCCGTGGTGGCCACGTCCGCGCTCGGCATGGGCTACGACAAGCCGGACCTCGGGTTCGTCGTGCACTACCAGGCGCCCGGGAGCGTCATCGCCTACTACCAGCAGGTCGGCCGCGCGGGGCGCGCGATCGAGCGCGCCGACGTGGTGCTGCTGCGCGGCCGGGAGGACCGCCGGATCCAGGACTTCTTCATCGAGCAGGCGTTCCCGCCGCGCGACCGCGTCGAGCGCGTCCTGGAGGCGCTCGACGACGGCGGGGCGACCACGAACGAGCTGATGGGCGCGGTCAACCTCGGCAAGAGCCGCATCGAGGCGATGCTGAAGGTGCTCGACGTCGAGGGTGCGGTCGCGCGTGAGGGCACGACCTGGGTTCGCGTGCCGGGCAGCGACTGGCGCTACGACGGCGACCGCTACGCGCACGTGACCGCGCTGCGCCGGCGCGAGCAGGAGGCGATGGCGGCGTTCGGCGCCGATGGGCGCTGCCTGATGCGCGCGCTGCAGGAGGAGCTCGACGACCCGGAGCCGCGCGACTGCGGCGTCTGCGCGGTCTGCGCCGGGCCGCGCTTCGACGCGCCGGCGGACCCGGCGCTGGTGCGCGCCGCCGCCCTGCACCTGCGCTCCAAGCCGCTGATCCTGGAGACGAAGAAGATGGCGCCCGACCCGGAAGGGCGGATGCGCAAGCTGGGCGAGGACGTGCGCGCCGAGGAGGGCCGCGCGCTGGCGCGGCTCGGCGACGGCGGCTGGGACCCGCTGGTGCAGGAGGGGCGGCGCTCCGGGCGCTTCGGCGACGAGCTGGTCGAGGCCGCGGCCGAAGCCGTGCGCGGCCTGCCCGTGGCCTGGGTGGCGGCGGTGCCGAGCCGGCGCAGCGGCGAGCTGGTACCGGACTTCGCGCGACGCCTGGCGGCCGCGCTCGGCCTGCCCTTCGAACCCGTGCTCGAGCGCACCGGCGACAATCCGCCGCAGCGCGAGATGACCAACTCCGTCCAGCAGGTCGCCAACGTGCGCGGGCAGTTCGCGGTCGTGGGCACGCCGCCGGACGCGCCGTGCCTGCTGGTCGACGACGTCCGCTTCAGCGGCTGGACGCTGGCGATGGTGGCCGGGCAGCTGCGCCGGCGCGGGGCGAGCGCGGTCTACCCGCTGGCGCTGGCGACCGCGTTCTAGTGTTCCGCGCCATGACGATCGTGGTCGCAGGAGAGGCGCTGATCGACCTGGTCCCGCACGGGGCGGGCGTCCTGCACGCGCACGCCGGCGGCGGCCCGTACAACACGGCGCGCACGCTCGGCCGGCTGGGGCTCGACGTCCAATATCTGGGGTGCCTGTCCGGTGACGCGTTCGGCGCCCGGCTGCGCGCGCGGCTGACCGAGGACGGCGTGCGGCTGGACACCGCGGTCGCCACGCCGCTGCCGACGACGCTGGCGCTGGCCGAGCTCGACGCGCGCGGCGCCGCCTCCTACCGCTTCTACGCCGAGGGGACGAGCGCGCCCGCGCTGGAGCCCGCCGCCGCGCTCGCGGTCCTGCCGGAGCGCGTCGACGCGCTGCACGTCGGGACGCTCGGGCTGATCCTCGAGCCGACCGCGCTGGCGCTGCAGGCCGTGGTCGAGGCGGTCGCGGACCGCGCGCTGGTGATGGTCGACCCGAACTGCCGGCCGACGCTGATCGACGATCACGACACGTACCGCCGCAGCCTGGCGGCGACGCTCGCGTACACGCACGTGGTCAAGGTCTCCAACGACGACCTCGAGTACCTCTCGCCCGGCGCGGATCCGGTGGACGCCGCGCGCGAGCTGCTCGCGGACGGGCCGCGCGTCGTGCTGGTCACGCTCGGCGCGGACGGCGCGCTGATCGTGACCGCGGACGGCGTGGAGGCGGTGCCGGCGCCGCCGGCGATCGTCGTCGACACGATCGGCGCCGGCGACGCCTTCGGCGGCGGGTTCCTGGCCCGGCTGCACTCGCGCGCGCAGCTCGACGATCCCGCCGCGGTGCGGGCGGCGACGGCGTTCGCTTGCGCCGTCGCCGCCCGCACGTGCGAGCGCGCGGGGGCGGACCCGCCGCGGCGCTCAGAGCTCGACGGCGACCTCTGAGCCCGGCTGCAGGCGCCGCGCCGGCGTGCGCAGCACGGCGGCGGCCAGCAGCAGGCCGGCGGCGACGGCGATCGCGGCCAGCTCGAAGCCGAGGTGGTAGCCGCCGGTCAGCGCGGAGGACAGCGGTGCGCCGCCGTCCGCCAGCGCCGCCGTGCGCGACGCGGCCAGCGAGCCGAGCACGGCGATTCCGAGCGCGCCCGCGAGCTGCATCGACACGTTGACGATGCCCGACGCCAGCCCGGCGTCCTGCTCGGGGACCTCGCTCATGGCGATCGTCAGCAGCGGCAGCATCGCGGTGCCCATGCCGAGGCCCATCAGCGCGTACGGCGGGAAGAGCTCGGTCGCGTAGGTGGCGTGCGGGCCGGCCTGGGTCAGCCACAGCAGCGCCGCGACGACGAAGCCCATGCCGAGCACGACGGTCCGCTCGGGCCCGAGCCGCGCCATCACGCGCGCGGTCGCGCCGAGCGAGAGCGCGGCGACCGTCAGGGTCATCGGCAGGAACGCCAGCCCGGTGTCCCACGCGCCGTACCCGAGCACGTGCTCGATGTAGAGCGTGCCGAGCACCCACGAGCCGAACATGCCGACCACCAGGAAGCCGCGGACGACCGACGCGCCGATCAGCGTGTGCAGGCGCAGCAGGCGGGACGGCAGGATCGGGTTGTCGATGCGCGCCTCCCAGGCGGCGAAGAGCGCCAGCAGCAGCGCCGCGACGGCGCCGAAGCCGAGCGTGTGCAGCGACCCCCAGCCGTGGTCGGCGGCGGTCACGATCGCGTAGACGGCGAGCATCATCGAGGCGGTCACCAGCACCGAGCCGGTGACGTCGAGGCCGCCCTTGAGGCCGGTGCCGGGGCGATGCTCGATCAGCCGCGCGCCGAGCGCCAGCACGGCCGCGCCGATCGGGAGGTTGACGTAGAAGATCCAGTGCCAGTCGACGGACTGGACGAGCGCGCCGCCGAGCAGCAGGCCCAGCGAGCCGCCGGACGTGACGACGAACATGTACGCGCCCATCGCCTTCACGCGCTCGTCCGGGCGCGGGAAGTCGGTCACGATCAGGGCGATGATCACCGAGGTGGCGATCGCGCCGCCCAGGCCCTGCAGGAAGCGCGCGGCGATCAGCAGCAGCTGGCTGTCGGCGAGCCCGCAGAGGGCGGAGGCGGCGGTGAAGACAGTAACGCCGGTCAGGAAGACGCGCTTGCGGCCGATCAGGTCGCCGAGCCGGCCGGCCATCAGAAGGAAGCTCCCGTAGGAGATCAGGTAAGCGCCGACCACCCACGTGAGGTCGGCTTGCGAGAAGCGCAGATCGCGCTGGATGACGGGCAGCGCGACGTTGACGATCGTCATGTCGACGACCATCATCAACTGCCCGAGACAGACCACGACCAGCGCCATCCACTGGCGCCGTGTAGCGCCTTGTGCGGTATGGATAGTCACTAGATAGGTGACTATATTCCAACCGTGACGATCCCGCAACCGCTATTATCTGGACCGACATGTCCGCTTTGCCCGGCTCGATAGTCCTGGTGACCCGCCTGCAGCGGGTCATCTACCGCCGCGCGACCGAGGACGTGCTCGGCATGCGGCTGAAGGCCTACATCACGCTCGTGAACCTGCGCGACGGTGCGCGCTCGCAGCAGGACCTGTGCGTGAGCCTGCACCTGGACCCGAACAACTGCGTGCTGCTGCTCAACGACCTGGAGCGCGACGGCTACGTGGAGCGCCGGCGCGACCCGGCGGACCGCCGCCGCCATATCGTGGAGCTGACCCCGGCCGGCCGTAAGGCGATGCTCGCGGCCGAGCGGGCGCTCGAGTCGCTCGAGGACGAGGTGCTGGGCGCGCTCACGCCGGCGGAACGCGAGCAGCTTCGTGGGCTGCTCGCGCGGGCGCTCGACGCCGAGGCCGCCACGATCTAGGCGGCGCGCCCTTGCTGGGAGACCCCGGGAAGGGGAGGATTGGGGAGGAAGCGCCCGGGAGGGCGCGCCGCGATAGTAACACGCTTGTGACGGCGAAAATCCCTGCTAGCGGGCGAAAATGCTGATTGACACGCTCGGTGCTCCGATTGTCCTGGCGCCGCTGCGGGCCGAGGGGCTGGCGGTCGGCGAGCCGGTGGGGTGCACGCGCCGCTGCAGCTGATCCGGGAGGACGCGCGCCCGGCGGGCGCCGATGCGGCGCCGGCCGTCGCGGAGACGCCGCCCGTCGCCGCCGGCGGGATCGCCACGCCGGAGGCCGTGCGCGCGACGCTCGCGCTCGGCGCGCGCGCCGTGCAGGCCGGCACCGCGTTCCTGCTCGCGCCCGAGGCCGGGACGTCCGCGCCGCACCGGGCCGCGCTCGCCACCGACCGGCCGACCGCGCCGAGCTGATCAACCTCTGGGCGGGCGAGGCCCACCGGCTCGCCGTCGCGCGTCCCGCCGCCGAGATCGTCGCGCGCCTCAGCCCCTAAGGTTCGCGCCGTGCACCCCGGCAGCGAGCTCGCCGGCTACCGCATCGACGGCGTCGAGCGCGAGCACGGCGACACCGCCGTCCTGCGCGCCCACGACCCGCGGGCCGGCCGCGCGGTGGTCCTGCACGTCGTGGCCGGCGCGCCCGGGACGCCGGCGACGGCGCGGTTCCTCGAGCGCGCGCAGCGGCTCGCGGCCGTCGCGCATCCGCACCTGCTCGACGTGTACCAGGCGCGCGCGGTCGACGGCCGGACGGTCGCCGTCGCCGAGGCGCCGATCGGCCGCCGGCTGGACGCGCTGCTGGAGGAGTGCGGCGGGTCGCTCGGCGCGGCCAGCGCGCTGCGGATCACGCGCCAGCTCGCGTCGGCGGTCGACGCGCTCGAGGAAGCGGGCGCGGAGCCGCCGCCGCTGGCCCTCGACCGCGTCTGGGTCGACGAGCACGGGCACGCATCGCTCGACGGGCTCGACGCGCACGCCGGCCCGCCGGTGCCGTCCAGCGCCGCGTCGCTCGCGCACCTGCTGACGCTGCTCACGCGGCGGCTCCCGCCGTCCGCGGTGACCGTCGTCGAGCGCGCCCGCGACGGCGCGTACCTGTCCACCGGCCAGCTCGAGGACGAGCTGCGCCGCGTCCAGGCCGGCGGCCTGCGCCGCCGCCGCGCGGTGGCGATCGCGGTTCTCGCGCTCGCCACCGTGGTGCTGATCGCGATCGTCGCGACCGCCTGACGCAGCTCCCCCGCCGGTCGTTGACGTCGCGTTAGTGAATGTGTTGAACAGGTGAAGGCCGGTGTGTCCGGCGGGGTCGGCCTGTTAGTCGTATGAGCAGTGACGTTCGTGGATCTCCACTCGCATCTCCTCCCCGGCCTCGATGACGGGGCCGCGACGTTGGAGGAGACCCGGCGCTTCGCGCGCCGGCTGCACGCCGAGAGCGTGCTCGACATCGCGTGCACGCCGCACATCAAGCGCGGGCACTTCCCGCGCATCCAGCCGGCGGAGCTCGCCGGCCGGCGCGACGCCGCGCAGCGCGCGCTCGAGGAGGACGGCCTGGCCGTTCGCCTGCACCCCGGCGGCGAGCTGGCCGACGAGGACGCGCTCGAGCTCTCCGAGCGCGACCTCGCGCTGATCGCCCAGGGCCCGGCGCACGCGCCGTGGCTGCTGCTCGAATGCCCGTTCGAGGGCCTCGACCACGTGTTCGACGCTGCCGTCGCGCGGCTGACGGGCCTCGGCTACGGCCTGCTGCTCGCCCATCCGGAGCGCGCCGCGGGCGCGCTGGACCGGCTCGAGCCGCACCTGGCCGCCGGGGCGCTGCTCCAGGTCAACGTGTCCTCGCTGCTGGGCGACCACGGGCCGCGCGCGCAGGCGATCGGCGCCCGGCTGGTGCGCCAGGGCCGCGCGTACTGCCTGGCGTCCGACACCCATCCGGGCAGCCGCGAGCGCACGCTCCCGCTCGGCTACAAGGCGCTGATCGGGGCCGGCATGAGCGAGGCGGGCGCCGCGCGGCTGACCCAGGCGAACCCCCGCTTCCTGCTGCGGGAGGGCATCCCGCAGCTGGCGCTGGGCCTCTCGAGTGCCGACACTTCGCGATAACGAGTAAGTTCGGTTCCACGTCATGAAGACGAGGAGCCGGTGGACCTGGGGCTACAGGAGATCGTTGACGCGCTGAGTCTGAGCCTCGGCCGGCCGGTCTTGATCGACGATGCCGAATTGCGGCCGCTGGCCTACAGCAGCCAGTTCGGTGAGCTCGACGACGTCCGCACGGCGAGCATCCTCGGCCGGCACTCGCCCGACGACGCGCGAGTGGCGCTGTTCGACGCCGGCATCCGCACGGCCGCCGGACCCGTGCACGTTCCCGCGCGGCCGGAGATCGGCATGCGCGCGCGCGTCTGCGTGCCGGTGACGGCGGGCGGGCGGCGGCTCGGGTACCTGTGGCTGTTCGAGGAGCCGGAGGTGACCGAGGGCGAGCTGCGGCTCGCGCGCGCGGCCGCCGCCGAGGCGGCCGCCCTGATCGGCCCGGACGCGGACGCCCAGCTGCAGCGGCGCCGGCACGAGCAGCAGCTCGTGATGTCGCTGCTGAGCGGGGACGCGCGCCAGCTGGAGACCGCGGTCGCCGCGCTGGAGTCCGAGCACTACCTGCCGCTGCGGCCGGTCTGCGTCTGGATCGCGGCGCCGGCGGAGCCGGCCGGGACCGAGTGGGCCGCCGAGGCGCTCGACCGCCTGCGCGCGCGGCTGGCGGCCAAGCAGGCGGTGTGCGCGGAGCTCGAGGGCCGGCTCGTCTGCCTCGCCGGCGTGCGCGGGCTGGCGGGCAGCGCGGTCGGCGAGGCGCTCGGCGCGCTGACGTCTCCGCGCGCGCTGGTCGGGCAGGGCGAGGCGGTCGCCAGCCTGCGCGAGGTGCCGACGTCCTACCGGCGCGCGCTGGCCGCGCTGCGGGTCGCCGCGCACAGTGAGTCCGGAACGGCGAGCTGGGAGTCGCTCGGCGTCGAGCGGGTCGTGACCGCGCTGCCGGACGCGGCGCTGGAGGATCTCCCGGAGGGCCTGCAGCGGCTGCTGGCGGGCGACGAAGCGCTGGTGCGGACGCTCGAGGCCTACCTCGACCACGCGGGCGACGTCAAGCGCACGGCGGCGGCGCTGTCCCTGCACCGGGGCGGGCTGTACTACCGGCTGCGGCGGATCGAGGAGGTCGCGGGGGTCAACCTGCACGACGGGGAGGACCGCCTGCTCTGCCACCTCGCGCTGCGGCTGGCGCGGCTGCAGTAGGGGAGGCCCTACATCGATTGACCGGCAGGCACGGTCGCGGGCGGCCGGCGGTCGGTCCAGAGTGTCGGGCGATGATTCGCGTAGCCGTGCAAGACCGCCACGTGGCCGTTCGCGCCGGCGTCCACGCGCTCGTGCAGACGCAGCCGGGGTTCGGGGCCGCCGGCTCCGCCGAGCACCCGCGCGAGGTGCTCGGCCTGCTCTACCGCACCGACCCCGACGTGCTCGTGCTCGACGAGCCCGCGCTCGTGCGCCGGGTCAAGATCGAAGCGCCGCGCACGCGCGTGGTGCTGTACGTGGCCGAGCCGTCGCCGGAGCTGCTGCTGGCGGCGGAGATCGCCGGGGCCGACAGCGTCGTCGACAAGGCGGCCGATCCGGGCGACCTGCTGCGCGCGCTGAGCGGGGAGCGCGTGCTGCGATCCGTGTCGCTGCGGGCGCGGGCGCGGGCGGCGGCGCGGCTGGAGCCGCGGGACCGGCCGATCTTCGCGATGCGGCTGGCCGGGACGAGCCCGCGCGAGATCGCCGGCGTCGTCGGGCTGACCGTCGCGGCGCTGAACGCCCGGGTGCAGGCGATCGTGGCGCAGCTCAGCGTGCGGCCCGCAGTGTCTTCATCGTGAACTGGGACGTCATCCGGGCCAGGCCCGGGAGGTCCGCGAACGTGTTGATCAGGAACCGCTCGTAGGCCTCGGCGTCAGCGACCGCGACGCGGACCAGGTAGTCGGGGTCGCCGAACATGCGGTGCGCCTCGACGACCTCGTCGAGCTCGAGCAGCGCGGCCTCGAACGCTTCGATCGTCTCGCGGTTGCGGAGCATCAGCGTCGTGTGGACGGTGACCTGGTAGCCGCGGCCGACCGCGTTCGGGTCGATCACCGCGGTGTAGCCGGTGATGGCGCCGCCGGCTTCGAGCCGGCGGACGCGGCGGAGCGTCGCGGACGGGCTGAGGCGGACGCGCTCGGCCAGCTCGACGTTGGAGAGCCGGCCGTCCTGCTCGAGGTGGTGGAGGATTGCGCGGTCGAGCCGATCCATCGCAGGAAATGCTATCTGGCGCGGCCTCGCGCTGAGGTTTCGTGGGAAATATGGCCGTCTGCGCTCTAGCCTTGCGGTCCATTGATGCGACCGATCGTTCGTGATGCGGTGGGAATCGGCGCCGCGACCGGCGCCTACGGGCTCTCGTTCGGCGCGCTCGCGGTGGGGGCGGGGCTGACCGTCCCGCAGGCCTGCGCGCTGTCGCTGCTGATGTTCACGGGCGCGTCGCAGTTCGCGTTCATCGGGCTGCTGGCGGGCGGCGCGGCGGCGGCGGTCGCGACGGCGCTGCTGCTGGGGGCGCGGAACGCGCTCTACGGGCTGCGGCTGGCCCCGCTGCTGCGGCCGCGGGCGCTGGCGGCGCACCTGGTGATCGACGAGAGCGCGGCGATGGCGGTGCGGGACACGCCCGAGGACGCGCGGCTGGGGTTCTGGTCGACCGGCGTGGCCGTGTTCGTGTGCTGGAACCTGGCGACGCTGCTGGGCGCCCTGGGCGGTGCGGCGCTGTCCGACCCGCGCGCGCTCGGGCTGGACGCCGCGGCGCCGGCGGCGTTCCTCGCGCTGCTGGCGCCGCAGCTGCGGGGCCGCGAGCCGCGCGCGATCGCCGCGCTGGCCGCGGCGGCGGCGCTGGTCTCCGTGCCGCTCGTCCCCGCGGGCACGCCGGTGCTCGTCGCCGCCGCGGTGGCCACGGCGGCCGCACTGGCGCCGCGGCGCGAGGCGGCGGCCGGCGCTGCCGCTTCGCCGCCCGCCGCCGTCCCGCTTCCCGCCGACGCGGGCGGGGCGTGATGTGGACGCCGCTCCTGCTCGCCGCCGCCGGCTGCTACGCGCTCAAGCTCGCCGGGCTCTCGATCCCGCGCCGGGCGCTGGAGGGCGTGCGCGTGCAGCGCGTCGCCGCGCTGCTGCCCGTCGCGCTGCTGGCGGCGCTGATCGCCACGCAGACGTTCGCCGGCGGCGTCGACGCCCGTGCCGCCGGGCTGGCGGCCGCGGCGCTGGCGCTGCTGGCGCGGGCGCCGTTCCTGGCGGTGGTCGCGGTCGCCGCCGCGACCACGGCCCTGCTGCGGCTCATCGCGTGAGCAGCGCGGTCACCGCGTCGAGGTACGCGGTGCGGTGGTCGCGCTCGTCGTGGATCGAGTGGCCGGCGCTCGCGACCCGGGCGACGGTCACGGCCGGGTGCGACGCGGCCAGCCGTCGCTCGTGCTCGGGCGTGAACGCCGGGGCGAGGCCCGCGGCGAGGACGTGCACCGGCACGGTGACCGGCGCGGTCGTGTCGGTCGCGGCCAGCAGCGTCCCGTCGAGCACCGGGTCGAGCGCGGCCGGATCGAGGTGGGCGAGCGCGTACGCCCGCGCCGCCATCGCGTCCGGTGCGGCGACGTCGGCCGCGCGCCGCGTCGGGTCCGGCCCGTAGGGCTCGGCGGCGAGCCGCTCCGCGATCGCCGCCTCCGGCCGCCCCGCGAGCCGCTGCAGCTGCGCGAAGTGGGGGACCGCGGGGTTCGCCGCGTGCTCGGCGGGCTCGCCCATGTACAGCGGCGGGTCCTCGAGCAGCGCGCCGAGCACGAGCTCCGGTGCCCGCTGCGCGACGCACCACGCGGCGGCGCCCCCGAGCGAGTGTCCGACGACGAACGCCGGCCCGGTCGCGCGCAGGACCTCCAGGGCATCCTGTGCGTAGTCGCTGATGAGGTAGGCGCCCGGCGTCCGCGCGGCTTCGCCGTGGCCGCGGAGGTCCGGCCGCACGACCTCGTGCCCCGCGACGACGTCCGGCAGCCACGCGTACGTCATGCGGCTGCCAGCCAGCCCATGCAGAAAGACCACCGTCACCGCCCGCAACCTACCCGAGGGACCGCGTCCAGGGGCGGCCCCGCGCGCCACAATGCCCGCATGCGCTCCGTCGTGCTCGCGATCGCGGCGCTGCTGGTCGCCGTCACCGTCGCCTTCGCCAGGGCGCCGTCGCTCGACCCCGTCCCGCCCCCGCCGAGCCCGACGCCCACGGCGGCCGAGACGGCGACCCCGGACGCCACCGCCGGCCCCGAGGTCCCGCCCGACTTCGCCGCGATCACGTGGCGCCGCTCGCGCGCGCTCGGTGCCCCCGCCGGCGGCCGCCTGCAGCGCGGCGTCAAGCTCCCCGCGCTCGGCGAGGACTTCTTCACCTGGGATCCCATCCACAACCGCATCCCCAACCGCGCGTGGCGCCGCTACGGCACCGACCGCCTCGTTCGCACGATCCTGACCGTCGTCCACGCCTACCGGACCGAGCGCGACGGCGCCCAGCGCGTCGGGATCATGGATCTGTCACGCACGCACGGCGGCCTGTTCGGCCGCAACTTCGGCGGCCTCGGCCACGCGTCGCACCAGAACGGGCTCGACGCCGACATCCTCTACCCGCGCAAGGACGGCCGGGAGGCTCGGGCGGTCAAGCCGAGCCAGGTCGACCGCAAGCTCGCGCAGGATCTCGTCGACCGGTTCGTGGACGCCGGCGCGGTCAAGGTCTTCGTCGGCCCGCACCTGCACCTCAAGGGCCCGAAGGACGTCGTCGTGCCGCTGATCTACCACGACGACCACCTGCACGTGCGGATCAGCGCACCTCGTAGAGCTCGGCGGTGACCGTGTTCTTGCGCAGCGGGATCGTGGACAGTCCGCCCACCTTCCGCAGCCGCGGCGACGCCTCCAGCGCCGCCCGCCACTCGCGCGTCCGCACCCGCACGGCCCGCGCCCAGGGCGACTGCGACGGCCGCGCGCCCGGCTCCGGCGTCACGAGCAGCACGCGCCGCCCGCGGTCCAGCCGCGCGACGGCCGGCAGCAGCTCCCGCTCCGCGCGTCCGGCCCGCAGCCGCCGCAGCCCGTCGCGCCAGTCCGTCTGCCGGGGGTCGAGCACGAGCCCCATCGGCGTCCGGTACACGACGCCCTCGGGCAGGTAGCGGTAGAGCGCCGGGACCTGCTCCGGCTGCGTCGCCAGCACGAGATCGCCCGGCCGGACCTGCGGGGCGATCCCGGTCGAGATCGTGCGCACGTTGCTCTTGACCGGCGGCGGCCCGCTCATCAGCCACACGACCGCGACGCCCACCAGCGCGAGCGCGGACCAGCGCGCCCCGCGCGAGACGACCGGCGCCAGCGCCAGCAGCGCCGGCCCGAGGACGACCGCGAGGTAGCGCGTCGCCCACGCCGGCTGCACCTGCGAGACCAGCCACGCCATCACCACCGTGAACACCGCGAGCGCCGCCAGCACGCGCACGGCGCGGTCCACCGGTGGGTGCCGCCGCAGCCCGAAGAACACCGCGATCGCCAGCAGCGGCAGCGCCAGGTAGCCGAACAGCCCGCCCGGGAACCCGAGCAGGAGCAGCGGCGACGGCCGCTCCGCCCACGGCGCCGCCGTGTTCGCCGTCTGGAACGCGACCGACGGCAGCCACGGCGCGTAGATCAGCGCCAGCGCCGCGCCCAGCCACGCGCCGTCACCGCCCCGGACCAGCCCGCGCCGCCACAGCAGCACCCACACGATCGCCATCGCCGCCGCCAGGAACAGCCCCCACGTGTGCGTGTACAGCAGCAGCCCGAGCCAGACGCCCAGCCAGACGACGTGCGCCCGGCGCCCGCGCACGAACGCCAGCGCGAAGCTCGCCGACGCCAGCACCGACAGCAGGACGACGAGCGAGTACATCCGCGTCTCCTGCGCGTAGTACGTCAGGAACGGGCTGCCCGCCGCGCCCGCGGCCGCCAGCGCGCCCGCGCGCCGGTCGAACAGCGCGGACCCGGCCCAGAACGACGCCGGGATCGCGAGCAGCGCGAACAGCAGCGACAGCGCGCGGGTCGCCGCCTCGCCCGCGCCGAACGCCAGCATCCACCCGTGCAGCAGCAGGTAGTAGAGCGGCGGGTTGCCGTCTTGGGCGAGGATCCGCGGGATGTCGGCCAGGTCGTGTGACGCGATGCCGACCGCGATCCCCTCGTCGATCCAGTAGCCGGTGCGCAGCGCGCCCGTGCGCAGCGCCAGCGACGCCGCCATCAGCAGGGCGAGCGCGGCCAGCAGACCCGGGTTGACTTCGCGGCGGATCACGCCGCGAAGTCTGCCGCGCGCGTGCGCGCCCCGGTGCGGACGCAATGGCTCCTAATCACTCCCGGGAGTGAACTTTCCCGCCGCTCGTATCAGCCTCCGTGGCCGCCGCTCTGTCGGGCATGCTCAACACCCTCCCCACCCGGCGCGCCGGCCTCGCGGCCCTCGCGATCCTGGCGCTCCTCCCGTCGGCCGCGGCGGCGAAGAAGCCGACCGCGAAGGCCAGCCAGGACGCCGACCGCACCAGCGTCGTCGCCGAGAACGAGATCAGCAAGGACGCCTGGGCGGCCGGCCAGAAGCTCTACGGCGACAAGGTCACGGCCGATCAGGCGCTGTCGGCCTACTGGACGCCCGAGCGCATGCGCAAGGCCGAGCCGGTCGACGGCGCGCCGTTCCTGGAGCGCGCGTACAAGGCCTACCAGGCGCTCGACGCCAAGCGCCAGGAGCAGGCGAAGGCCGACGAGGCCAAGGGCGTCAAGCCGCCCGAGCCCGGTCCGGAGCTGCTCGTCAAGCCGGACACGTCCGGCGCCAAGGCGGCGGCCAAGGCCGCGGCGTTCAACCCGAACCTGCCGAGCAGCCACGCCACCGCGCGCACGATCGGCAAGGTCTTCTTCAACCTCAACGGCGGCTCGTTCTCCTGCTCGGCCGCGGTCGTGAACTCCGAGGGCAAGGACACGGTCTGGACCGCCGGCCACTGCGTCGCGGACGGCCAGGGCAACGGCGCGTGGGCGACCAACTGGACGTTCGTGCCCGCGTACGACGACGATCTCGCCGACCCGCGGCCGTACGGCACGTGGAGCGCGAAGCAGCTGTGGACGAAGACCGCGTGGCGCAACGGCGCGGACTTCGCCGAGGACATGGGCGTCGCGATCATGAACACGCGCAACGGGCAGCACATCGTCACGCAGTTCGGCGGGCACGGCCTGCGCGCGAACGCCGGCAAGAGCGTGTTCGAGTACGCGTTCGGCTACCCGGGCGAGTCCCCGTTCGACGGCGGCAACCTGTTCCGCTGCTCCGGCACCTCGACGCCGGAGTGGAGCTTCCTGTTCTGGAGCTCGGACACGATCCAGATCAAGTGCGACATGACGCGCGGTTCGTCCGGCGGCCCGTGGCTGAACGGCTACGACGGCAACTACGGGTACCTGAACGGCGTCAACAGCCGGATCGACCGGATCGTCGGCCCGACGATCATGCTCTCGCCCTACTTCGACGGCTCGGCGGTGTCCCTATACAACTCCACCCGCTTCTTGTAGCGGCCCTGCTCGCGGGGTGCGGCGCCTCGGCGCCCGCGCCCCGTGCGGTGCCGTTCGCGGTGGTCTCCGTGGACGGGCGGACGGTGCGGCTGGCGGTCCGGATCGGCGGGGAGCCGTGCGACGGCGTCCGCCGCGTCGCGGTGAGCGAGACGGCGGCGACGGTCACGGTGAAGGTCACCGCGGGGCCGAAGCCCGGCGCGGCGTGTCACGGCGTCCCGGCCCTGGTCGGGACGTTTCCCGTGCGGGTGCAGCTCGCCCGGCCGCTGGGGGCGCGCCGGCTGGTCGACGGCGCGCGCTGATCCTCGGCATTCTGTGGGCGTGAAATCCGTTCTGCTTGCCGCATTGGTGACGCTCGCGCTGGCGGCGCCGGCGTCCGCCGCCACGACGAACAACGCCTGCCAGGACTCGTCCGACGCGCAGTACCGCGACGTGCCGGTGACCCTCGACCTCGGCGTGCCCGGGGGTGAGGTCGTGCCCGGCGACGTGGTGCGCACGTCGGCCGGGACGGTGGACGTCGCGCTGCCCGGGCCGCTCGAGGTCACGCTCGCGGTGCGGGCGACGAACACCAAGGAGCGCGTGCAGGTCGTCGGGCCGCTCTCGGCGCCGTTCGTGGTGCCCGAGCTGACGTGGACGGCGGTCGGCGGCGACATCACGGTCGCGGAGGAGCGCGTGACGGTCGCGACGGGATCCGTGGTGCTCGACTGCCATCCCGGGCAGGCGGCGGGCGCGAGCTTCGTGGCGGCGCCGGCGGTCCCGGTCGGG
Organism: Solirubrobacter sp.; assembly: GCA_035555675.1. GTDB lineage: Bacteria > Actinomycetota > Thermoleophilia > Solirubrobacterales > Solirubrobacteraceae > Solirubrobacter. The sequence continues at coordinate 16,833 of DATMGH010000068.1, forward strand.
ACGATCGCGGGGCCGAAGAACCTGATGTGCCTGCGGTCGGCAGCGCAGGAGCTCTCGCCGCTGCAGGCGTCGCTGGCCGTGGCGGGCGCGGGGGCGTTCACGCCGGGCGCGCCGTACGTCCTGCCGCCGGTGGTGACGACCCCGGGGGCGCAGGTGACGCTCCTGGGCGAGGGGACCGTCGAGGGCGTGCAGACCGTGGCCGCGGGCGCGCCGAGCACGTGGACGCCGGCCGGGACGGGGCCGCTGACGTTCACTTTGGCGCCGAGGCTCGGGAGCTTCGTGCTGGGCGAGCTGCGGTGCGCGCCGGGCGCGATCCGGGTGGTCGACGCGGGCGTGCCGTTCGGCGAGCCGGCGCGCTACGCGCTCGACGCGAACCTCGACCGGCCGGTGCTCGCGGTGGTGTCCGCCGGGCCGCCGGTGGTCGTGTATCCGCCGCCGCCTCCGTACGTCGCGCCGCCGAGGCCGGTCGTCAAGGCGCCCGCGGGCTCGGTCAACTCGACGCGGCTGACGAGCCGGCGCGCGAAGCTCGACCTGCGGATCCGCTGCCCGTCCGGCGCGGCGACCTGCCGCGGCACCGTGAAGGTGGTCAGCGTGTCGAAGCTCCGGCTGGGCGGGAAGCGGGCGCGGAAGGTGACGCTGACCAAGCGCTTCAGCTACGCGGTCGGTCCCGGGCGGCTGCGGACCGTCACGCTCTCGCTGAGCAAGGACGGGATCGCGGCGCTCAAGCGCAAGCCGACGCTCGCCGCGCGGGTGACGCTGGCGACGCGCGAGGGCGTGAAGAGCTCGCGGCGCGTGACGGTGGTCCGGCGATGATCCTGCGGGGCGAGCGCGTGGAGCTGCGGCCGCTCGCCCCTTCGGACGTGGCGGCGCTGAACGCGATGATCGCGCTCCCGGGGGTGCGCGAGTGGTGGGGGACCGACCCGGCGGTCGGCTCGCAGGACGGGTTCGCGATCTCGGTGGACGGCGAGCTCGCGGGGTGGCTCGGGTGGTACGAGGAGACCGACCCGGACTACCGGCACGGCGGGCTCGACATCTTCCTCGCGCCGGCGTTCCAGGGGCGCGGGCTGGGACGCGAGGCGCTGCGGGTCGCGGCGCGCTGGCTGTTCTCCGAGCGCGGGCACCACCGGATCGTGATCGACCCGGCGGCGGCGAACGCGCGGGCGATCGCGGCGTACGCGGCCGTCGGCTTCCGGCCCGTGGGGGTGATGCGGCGCTACGAGCGAGGGCCGGACGGGACGTGGCACGACGGGCTGCTGATGGACCTCCTGGTGGGGGAGCTGGTCGAGTGACCGGGCGGTGCGCGGCGCGTTTGCGGCGTTTTTGGACCGTTGGGTGACACGTCTCACCGTTTTCGCATCTGAGCCCGGCATGCTTCTCGGCGTCGGCGCTCCGGCTGTCCCCGGCCCGGTTGAGCGCCACGGCGGACCGCGCACCCGCCGGCGACCGCAAAGATGCCAACCCTCAACATCTGGTCGCCGGCGGGGTCCGCAACGTCTGCGCGGGTTCACTGCTCGCGGGGCGTCTGCGAGGCTGATCCGGCTCTGAGGGTTCCTCTGGACTGCGACCTCCCGCCTGAGCGGGTTCTGTTGGCGCTGCGCGGCGAGCCGCTGCCGTTCGCCTTGAGCGGCCGCTGGGCGGGCGGCGGCGCGATCGTCGGCTGCGCGCCACGCTTCGTCCTGGCGCCGGGCGCGGACCCGTTCGCCTGCCTGGAGGACGTGCCGGGGCGTACGCGGGATGCGGGGCGGGGGGACGGCGGGGCGGCGTGCGGCGAGGGCGGTGCGGTGGCGTGCGGCGAGGGCGGTGCGGTGGCGTGCGACTTCGTCGGCGGCGGCTGGTTCGGCTGGCTCGGGTACGGGCTCGGCGCGCGTGTCGAGGCGCTGCCGCCGCGCCCGCCGCGTCCGCACCCGCTTCCCGACGCCCACCTGGCGTTCTACGACCACGTCCTGCGCCTGGACGCCGGCGGCCGGTGGTGGTTCGAGGCGCTCGAGGAAGACTTCACGCCTGCGTCGCCGGTCGCGCCGCCGCCCGCCACCGCGTCGCCGCTCGCCGCCGCGCCGTCGCCCGCCGCCGCCGCGGCGCCGCCGCCCTCGGCCGCAGCTCGTCGCGCCGCGCTCGAAGCGCGGCTCGCGCGGCTGCGTGCGCTGCTCGCGGCCGCGCCCGAGCCGGTGGCGCCGGCGCCCGCGGCCTTCGCGCTGCGACCGCCCGGCGCGGCCGGGCACGTCGCGGCGGTCGCGGAGTGCGTCGAGCGGATCGCCGCCGGCGAGATCTTCCAGGCCAACCTCTGCCTGCGCCTCGACGCGCGCTACGACGGCGACGTCGCGGACCTGTTCGCGCACGCGCTGCCGCGGCTGCAGCCGGCGTACGCCGCGTGCTTCGTCACGCCGTGGGGCGGGATCGCCAGCCTCTCGCCCGAGCTGTTCCTGCGCCGGCGCGGGCGCGTGGTCACGACCGGCCCGATCAAGGGCACCGCGCCGCGCGAGCAGGATCCGGCGCGGCTGAGCGAGTCCGCCAAGGACCGTGCGGAGCACGTGATGATCGTCGACCTGATGCGCAACGACCTCGGCCGCGTTGCCGAGTACGGCAGCGTCCAAGCGCCTGACTCGCCCGATGCCCAGGCGCACGCCGGCGTCTGGCACCTTGTCTCGGACGTCCACGCCCGGCTCGCGCCCGGCCAGGGCGACGCGGCGCTCCTGCGCGCGACGTTCCCGCCCGGCTCGGTCACCGGCGCCCCCAAGATTCAGGCGCTGAAGGTGATCTCCGAGCTGGAGGCCACCGGCCGCGAGGTCTACACCGGCGCGATCGGCTACGCGAGCCCGCACGCCGGCCTGGAGCTCAACGTCGCCATCCGCACGTTCGAAGCCCACTCCGGCCGCCTCTGGCTGGGCGCCGGAGGCGGCATCGTGGCCGATTCTCACCCTCAGCTCGAGCTTGAGGAATGCCTCGTCAAAGCCCGCCCACTCCTCGCCGCCATCAACGCCACGCTCACCGAGGGGTCAGACCCCGCTTACACGCGACCCCCGCGTTTGCAGGGATTTCTGCGTAGGCCCGGGGGGGAGGGGTCAGACCCCCCTTACACCGGGGCGTGGCGGCCGGACCCCGAGCGCGGCGTGTTCGAGACGCTGCAGATCGCCGCTGGCGTCGCGGTGAACCTCGACGCCCACCTCGCACGCCTCGCCCGCAGCGTCCGCGCCCTCTACGGCGAGGAGCTACCGGCACGCATCGAGCTGCCGCGCCGCGACGGGGCGGTCCGGATCACGTACGTGCCCGGCCGGCCGCTCGCCGTCGACTGGCGCCCGCTCACGCCCCGCGCACTGCCGATCGCCCTCACCCCGTACGTGCTGCCGGGCGGCTTGGGCGAGCACAAGTGGGTCGACCGCCGCTGGCTCGACGCCCGCTCGCAGGACGGGACCACCCCGCTGCTGCTCGACGCCGACGGCGCGCTGCTCGAAGCCGCCTGGGCGGCCGTGCTGATCCGCCGCGACGGCGCCCTCCTCACCCCGAGACCGGACGGTCGCATCCTGCCGAGCACGTCGCTCCCCGCGACCGCCGAGCACCGCGACGACCTCCACCTCCAGCCGGGCGACGAGCTGCTCCTGAGCTCGTCGCTCGCGGGAATCGTCCCCGCGACGGCTCGGCTCAGGGCAGGTTCTGATCCCCGGTGATCAACCGCGTCCCCCGCCCGTGCGTCAGGAAGCTGAACCCCCACCGCGTCAGCACCAGCAGCCGGTTCTGGAACCCGATCAGGTAGAAGAGGTGGATCCCCAGCCACAGGACCCAGGCGGCGAACCCGCTGACCCGGATCCGCGGCGGCAGATCGGCGACCGCCCGCGCGCGACCGATCGTCGCCAGGTTCCCCTTGTCCTTGTACTCGAACGGCCCCACCGAGCGCCCCGCGAGCGACGCCCGCACCCGCTTGGCCGCGTAGCGCCCCATCTGCATGGCCACCGGCGCGACGCCCGGCAGCGGGTCCGCGTCGCGCACCTGCACCATGTC
>DATMGH010000069.1:0-8763 GCA_035555675.1 Solirubrobacter sp.
TTGATCTTGAAGCTGATCGTCTGCCCCTTGTTGACGCTCATCGAGGTCGGGTACCCAGCGATCCTCGGCGAGTCGGTCTGGACGTACCAGTCGTCAGACGGCGTGCCCGACTGGGCGTTGTCGCACGCCACGGGGTTCGCGCACGCCGCAAGGGCATTCGCGGTCGGCACCACAACGAGCGCGGCAATCGTCGCCAGCAGGACGACACAGCAGCGCGTAACAATCGTCACAAAGGTGCCTGGACAAGCTTCCATACACCAGCAACGGGTCAGCACCGCGACAGCTCGCGCCCCGAAAGGACGAAAAACGGCCAGTCATGCGCGAGGACGCGCGGCCTCCTAACGGAGAATGACCTCGGCGCCGTTGCCCACCGAGATCCGCATCGCGCCGGGCAGCTCAAAGCCCCGGGCAACGCGCGCTCCGCGGCCGATCACGCTTGATTCCAGCCGCGTGCCGACGAAACGCAGCTCGGCTCGCTCCAGCACGATCGAGTGCTCGATCTCCGAGCCCTCGATCACGACCCCCCCGCCGATCGACGTGTACGGGCCGACGTAGGCGTCGCTGATCCTCGCGCCCGCGCCGATCACGAGCGGGCCGCGCAGCAGGCTGCGCTCGACGCGCGCGGTGGGATGAACGTCGACCGCCCCCTGGATCGTGGTGGCGTGGAGCGTGGCGCCAAGCGGCGCGGGCCGTAGGTCCTCGAGCACGCGACGATTGCTCTCCAGCAGTGCCTCGAGGTTCCCATGGCAGGGCAGACAGGCGTCAACCGGCTGCTCACGGACCCTGCCGCCGCGAGCGCGCACGCCGGCCACCGGGTTCCCGGCGCCGGCCGCGCGGTGGCTGAGGATCGAGATCGCTCGTGGGCTGAGGAGGTAGCCGGGTGCGAGGTGCTGGTCCGGCTCGGGAAGGCGCAGCGCGAGCGTGTCGAGCTGCTCGCGCGCGAACGCCGAGATGTGCGGGTACATGCGCTCGCGCAGCAGCGAACCGCCGTACTGCACCAGCACCGGCTCGTCCAGGAGGGCGGGACGGCTGACCTGCAGCGCCCCAGACAGGCCACTGGACGGAGCCCACTCGAGATGCCGCACGCGCAGGCCCCAGCGCTGCCCGTCATCGACGGCGTCAAGGATCGCGGAGCTCGCTGCCCGCTCGGAGACCATCACGGCTTCCAGGACGCCGGCGCTGCTCAGCGACTCGAGCTGGTGGAAGAGGATCGGCCGGTTGCCGATGGGGAACAGCGGCTTCGGCGTCGGCGGCGCGCCGGGCCAGGGGTGCCCGCCGCCGGCCTCCCCCACGATCAACAGGGCCCGTGCGATCTCCATGACAGGACCAACGTGACGGCGTGACCCGTTCATTCACGGATGCCCGGCCGAGAAACGGATGACTGCTCGGGGTTCCCGAACTGGAAGTCCTCGCGCGGCTGTCGCGTTGTTGGCTGATGCGCTCCGTTGAACGCACGCTCCGGACCCGCGCGGTCCGTCCTCTCGGCGCCGGAACGCGGCCGTCGGTGACCGTCGTGATCCCATGCTTCAACTACGGCCGGTTCCTGCCCGACGCGGTCGAGAGCGTGCTCACTCAGGAGGGCGTGGACGTGGACGTCGTGATCGTCGACGATTGCTCCACGGACAACAGCCTCGCCATCGCCCGCGCGCTGGCCGCGCGTCATCCGGCGGTGACCGTGCTGGCCCACACGGTCAACCAGGGCCCGGTGGCGACGTTCAATGACGGCTTGGAGCGGGTCGGCGGAGAGTTCCTCGTCCGCCTCGACGCGGATGACCTGTTGACCCCCGGCTCGCTCGCCCGGTCGACCGCGCTGGCGTACGCGTACCCGAGCGTAGGGCTCGTCTATGGCCACCCGCGCCATTTCGAGGGGAAGCCGCCGGCGCATCGCTCACGCGTGCGCTCGTGGACGGTGTGGCCCGGCCGCCAGTGGCTCGGCGACCGCTGCCGCGACGGATACAACGTGATCACGGCGCCCGAAGTGCTGATGCGCACATCCGTCGTCGAGCGCGTCGGCGGCCAGATGCCGCTGGCGCACACGCATGACATGGAGATGTGGTTGCGGATGGCGGCCTTCTCCGACATCGGCCGCGTGGGCGGCGCCGACCAGGCGTGGCACCGCGAGCACGCCGCGAGCCTGTCCTCCCGCAAGGTCGACCGCATCAAGGATCTCGCGGAGCGCCGCGCGGCGTTCGACGTGCTCTTCTCCGGCCCCGTGGGGGTCATCCCCGAGGCGCCGACCCTGCGGTGCCTCGCGCAGAGAGCGATCGCGCGCGACGCGCTGCGCGAGGCGTGTCACTTGCTCGACCGGGGCAAAGCGACCGAGGACGTCCTCGAACGCCTGGTCACGATCGCCGGCGAGGTGGAGCCGGCCGGCGGCCGGCTGCGCGGCTGGAGGCAGCTCGAGCGCCGTCGCGCGCTCGACATCGATCGCGTCAGCTCCCGACCGTGGTACGTCGCGGCCGCGCTCGGCCGCCGCCTGCGCAACGAGCTGCGCTACCTCCACTGGACCCGCACGGGCGTATACGGACCAAGCCGTCCCCTGTCGGCCGGCCCGCGCTGATCAGCGCGGCGCGAAGACCTCGACGAGGTCATGCCGCTCGGCCTCAGGCGAGTAGTGCTCGCGCACGAAGCGGGCGCCGTCAGCCGCGACGGCGTGCGCGGCCGCCGGATCCTCCTCGGTCCAGTGCACGAGCGCCTCGGCAGCGCGGGCGAACGCGGCGACGTCGCCGTTCGCCACCGCGGTGGCGAACGGCGGCCGGAAGAACTCGCGGCCTGCGAAACCGTCGAAGCCCACGACCAGGCAGCCGCAGGCAAGCGCTTCGCACGGCGGGAGTCCGAAGCCCTCGCGCTCGCTGAAGCTCAGGAAGATCCGGCTGCCGCGAAGGAGCTCGGCCACCTCCGCTTCGCTGCGCCGCTCGATCGAGATGACCTCCCAACCCTCGAGTACACCGCGCAGCCGCAGCAACTCGATGACCTGCCGCGCCTCGTCGGCGCGGCGGCGCGGCATGTAGGCGATCCGGCGCCCGGGCGGCTGCGCGGGAGGATGGAGCAGCGCCGGATCGAGCCCGTGGCGAATGCGCTGCACCGGTACGCCCGGAAACGCATAGCGCAGCAGCTCGGCGTTCTCGTCGGAGACCACCGCGATCGCGGCGAGGTCGGGATTGTCGACATACGGCGCCGCCGCGGCGCGTCCGCCCTCGGCCAGCGCCTCGAGCGTCAAGTACGCGTTCTGGTTGTAGATCACCTGGCGGATGCCCGACGGCAGCCTGCGAATCGACGGCCAATAGATCTCCGGCACCACGATGACGTCACGTGGACCGACCGTGACACGCGGCGCCGGGACGATGCGGGTCTCGTGCTCGAACCAGGTGCAGGAAAAGCCCGGACGCTGATGCACGACCGCGGCGGGCACGCCTGCCGCGTTGAGGACGTCGACGGCGCGATAGAGCTTGCGGACCCCTCCCGATGCCCGGTTCCAGTCCGGTGTGATCACCCACACACTCGGCGCCGCCGACGGCTCCGCAGCGACCCGCAGCGCTGGGACCGTCGTGCTCGGCCGGCGACGGACGGCCACCTCCGCGCGCCGTACGAGCGCTCGCCCCGCGGCCTTGGCCGAGTCGATGTCGCGAGGTCTCACGCGGCGACAAGCGCCGCGGCGTGGACGGCGAGCCGCTCGATCACGTGGTCTTGCTGAGCGTCGGTCATCCCGGCGAACAGCGGCAGCATCAGCGTGTTGCGCGTGACGTCCTCGGTGACCGGGAGATCGGCCGCCGCGGCCGCGTACGCACCCTCCTCGTGGATCGCCATCACGCCGCGTCGCGTCGGGATGCCGTCCTTGAGCAGCGCGCGCATCAGCTCAGTCCGATCCGGCGCGCCCGCCACGAGCCGCACCGCGTAGGACTGCCACGTGCGCTCCGCATAGTCGGGGTCGAACGGCGGTTCGATCGCCGGGATCGTGGCCAGCGCCTCGGTGTAACGGGCGGCAAGCCGCGCACGATCGGACCGGATCTCGTCGAGCACTTCGAGCTGGCAGAGTCCGAGCGTCGCCTGCATGTCGGTCATGCGGTGGTTCCAGCCGCGCTCGGGGTAGCGCTCGAGAACGACGTCCTTGGCGTTGTGGCGCGTGAGGTCGGAAACGTTCATCGCGTGCTGACGCAACATGCGCAGCCGGGCTGCGACGTCCGGGTCGTTGACCGCGATCATGCCGCCCTCGCCGGTCGTGATCACCTTGCGCGGATGCAGCGAGAAACATGCCAATGGGCCAAGCGAGCCGATGCGCTGCCCGCGATACGACGCCCCGACGGCGCAGGCCGCGTCCTCGACCACCGCAAGCCCGTGCCGATCGGCGAGCTCGAGGATCGATTCCATCTCGGCCGGCAATCCAAGCTGGTGGACGGGCATGATCGCCGTGGTGCACTCAGTGACGGCGCGCTCGATCACGTCCGGATCGATGTTGTAGGTCAGCGGGTCCACGTCCGCGAAGATCGGCGTCGCACCGTTCTGCCAGACGGCGTTCGCCGTCGCGATGAACGACAACGACGGGACGATGACCTCGTCTCCGGGACCGACGCCCATCACGTACAGCGCAAGCTGCAGAGCCGTGGTGCAATTGGTGGTGGCGACGGCGTCCAACGCCCCTACGCGCTCGGCGAACGCGGCCTCGAACTCGCGCACGCGCGGGCCCTGGGACACCCAGCCGCTGGCGATCGTCGCCGCGACCCGCTCGCCCTCGTCGCCGCGCAGGTACGGCCGACTGAACGGAATCTCCATCAGACCGCCTTCGCGAACGTGTTGATCGGCTGCGTGGGCACGCCGGCCTTCTCGGCCCGCCACCAGTCGACGAGTCGCGTCAGGCCCTCCTCGAGCTGGACCTCGGCCTCGAAGCCGAGTTGCTCGCTGGCGGCGCCGGTGTCGGCCATGCGCCGGCTCACGCCGTTGACCGCCCGCTCCGGGCCATGCTCGACCGGCAGGTCGGAGCCCATGACCTTCAACAGCATCTGCGCGAGCTCGAGCAGGCTGGTCTCCACGCCGGTCGCGATGTTGAAGACCGCATCCGTCAGCTCGGATTCCGCGGCGAGGATGTTCGCGCGCGCGATGTCGCCCATGTAGATGAAGTCCATCGTCTGGGAACCGTCGCCGAAGATCAGCGGTGGCTTGCCCTCGCTGATGCGCTCCATCCACCGCACCAGCACCTCGGTGTAGAGGCCGTGGACGTCCATGCGCGGGCCGTAGACGTTGAAGTAGCGCAGCGCGACGTAGTCGAGGCCGTACATCGCGTGGAAGCTGCGCAGAAGTCCCTCGTTGAAGACCTTGGCCGCGCCGTAGAGCGTGTCGTTGGCGTACGGGTGGTGATCCTCGCGAGTCGGGAACTCGGTCGCGAGACCGTACGCGGACGCCGACGAGGAGGCGACGACGCGGCGGACGTTCTTCTCGGCGGCGGCCTCGAAGACGTTGTACGTGCCGTCCACCAGCACCTCGAGCGCGAGGCGCGGTTCTTCGGCGCACTGGGTGATGCGGATCGCGGCGTGGTGGAAGAGCACGTCGATGCCCCGCATCAGGCGGTTCACGAGCCCGCGATCGCGGATGTCGCCCTCGATCAGCTGCACCGCGCCGTTGGCGCGCGCCCAGTCGAGGTTCGCACGGCGCCCGCGGACGAAGTTGTCGAGGACGATTACCTCCTCGGCCCCGGCGATCACGAGCTCATCGACGACGTTCGACCCGATCGCGCCGCCGCCGCCTGTGACAAGGACTCGGCCGATGCTGCTCACAGGAGCTCCTGGGTACTGGTGGGATGCGGTGCGCGAGTCATTGCCGGCCTCCATCGGGTCATTGGTATCCACCAGTCAACGGTTGGCCTCGAGCCTATCTTGCAAGCCGATGGGAACCCGGCTCGTTGATCGACTGATGCCTCACGACCTCGCGATCATCATCGTCGCCATGGACCGGCGTTGGATTCGTCCCTGCCTGCGAACCGTGTTCGCGCACGCCGGCGACGGTGTGGCCCTGGACGTCGTCGTGGTGGACAACGATTCCCCCGATGCGACCACCGACATGGTCACTGCCGAGTTCCCGCGAGCCCGCGCCGTCCGCTCGCCCAACCACGGCTTCGGGCACGCCAACAACCGGGGTCTGATGACGTGCGACGCCCGCTACGTGTTGTTCCTTAACCCCGATACGGAGATCCTCGAAGGGACCTTCGCCGAACTCGTGCGGCTGATGGACGCACGGCCGCTCGTCGGCCTGATCGGCGCACGCCAGATCACGCCCGAGGGTCGCATCGACGAGACGATCCGTCGCTTTCCCAACGCATTGCGCGCCCTCGGCGAGGCCGCGGGCGTCGACCGCTTCCGAGGCCGCCCGCGCTGGTTGGGGGAACGCGAGCTCGACCTGGCGGCCTACGACCGCGAGGTCGAGTGCGACTGGACGAGCGGATCGTTCATGCTCGTGCGCCGCGAGGCGCTCGCGAGCGCCGGGGGGTTTGACGAGCGGTTCTTCATGTACTCCGAAGAGACGGACCTGTGTCGCCGGATCAAGTCCGCCGGCTGGGAGATCCGCCACGTACCGCAGATGACGATCCTGCACCACGGTGGCGAGGTGGGCATCAACCCCAGGATCGAAAGTCTCGGGGCCATGACGCGCATCATGTACGCGCGCAAGCATTTCTCGCCGGGTCATCGGCTCGCATACACCGGCGCGATCGCGCTGCGTCACGGAGCCCGCGCGGTCTACGCGGGCAAAGGCGAGCGCGGCGCGCTCAAGCGTGCCGCGAGTCAACGCGTACTCACCACGCTCCTGGGCCGCGAGCCGATTCCGTTCGCGGAGCTCACCGCGCCGGTCGCGATGATGCCGGCCGGCACGCCCGTGCCAGAGGCCGCCGAAGCCCCGGTCGGGGTGGGACGCGGCGCAAGAACGAGCCCAGGCGCCCCGTTGCTCTAGCGACGTATGCGACTCGGCGCGCGGATTCGGCATCTCTGGCACTTGCGCCTCGGCGTGCTCGCGAGCCTCCTCCTGGCGCTGCTGGCCGCAGTGTGGAGCGTGCAGAAGATCAGCTTCTCGCCGCCGTCGCTGACCCCGCGGTCATTCGAGATGGCGACGGCGACCACACATGTCGTGATCGACACGCCGTCCTCGGTCATGCTCGACCTGCGTCAGGACACCTACAGCATCGAGGGCCTGACGAACCGCGCCGTCCTGCTCGGCAACGTCCTCGCCACCGCATCCGTGCGTTCCGCCATCGCCCGGCGCGCGAACGTCCCCATCGAACGACTGCAGGTCGAGCCGCCGTTGACCTCCAAACTGCCGCAGGGGCGCATCGACGACGGCAACAAGAAAGCCGCCGGCGACCTGATCCGGACCACCGACCAATATCGGCTCAGCATCCAGGCCAACCCGACGGTTCCGATCCTCGACATCTACGCGCAGACCCCGACCGCGCGGAGCGCCGCGGATCTCGCCAACGCCGCGGTCGCCGAGCTGCATGCCTACCTGCAGCAGATCGCCGCGTCGCAGAAGACGCCCGCGTCCGACCAGATCCGTCTGCTCGACCTCGGCCGCGCCGAGGGCACGGTCATCAACCCCACGATCAAGTGGCAGGTCGCCCTACTCGTGTTCGCGCTGATCTTCTGCATGGGATGCGCGACGGTGATCTTCATCACGAGAGTCCAGAGGGGCTGGATACAGGCGGTGCGCGCCGAGCGCCTCGCCACCGACTGAGGGCCCATGGAGGTCGCGGCGGTCCTACGTACGCTGTGGAGTCGGCGCCTTCTGTGCCTGCCCGGCATCGTGCTCGCGCTCGCGGCGACGTTCCACTACGCGTCCAAGCCGGCGCAGCTCGGTGGCTTCGCGGCGACGCGGATCCTGCTCGACACGAACCCGTCGCAGCTCGTCAAGCCGCTTCCGGCTGGTGCTGAGAGCCTCGGCTGGCGGGCTCAGCTGCTCGCCGAGATCATGACCGACGATGCGACGCGGGACCTGATCGCGCGCGACCTCAACGTGCGGCCCAAGACGGTGCGCGTACTCGAGCCCTCGCTGCAGGCGCCGATCACGCCGACGGCGATCGCCCGCACCGCGTCGGGCGCAGACGGGCTTCCTCCCGCGTACCTGATCGCGACCGTCGCCGCCGACCAGAACCTCGGCACGCTCGACATCGGCGCGTATGCACCCGACCGCGACGGCGCGCGCAAACTGGCGCTCGCCGTCGCCGACGCGGTCACGGCCAATAGCGCGCAATCCGTCAAGGTGGGTGCGGGCGCCCCCACGCCGACGCCGCGGCCGAACCCCGATGCCGCCCCCACCCCCACGCCCGTGCCGCCCAGCTACGGCCTCGGCGCCCCCCGCGACACGTCGACGATCCAGGGCTACAAGGTGTTGGTCAGCCCGGTCGCGGCCCGCACCGAGCAGATCTCGAGCTCGAAGGGCAAGGGCGTGCTCGCGGGCGTCGCGATCCTGGTGATATGGGCCGCGGCGGTGCTCGTGCTGCCGGGGCTCCTGCGCGGCCTGCGCGCCGGCCGTCGGCGTCTCGGCCCGGTCTCCTAGGGCCCCTAGGCGCAGCTCCCCCGAGGGGCTACGTCTAGACGCCGACTCGGCGCAGTGCGGACTCGACCACGGCCTGGTCGCGCGCGGCCGGCGGCGCCGTGGCGGAGTCGGCGACGCCGGCCGTCTCGTTCTCGGCCGGCGACCGGCCCGGGCCGTCGTCGGCGATCGCCACCGACGTCAGTCCCGCCACGTACAAGAAGATGTAGGCGGCGTGCGGAAACGACATCA
>DATMGH010000070.1:0-9143 GCA_035555675.1 Solirubrobacter sp.
CGCCCGGCCGCGCGTACGTCTCGGCCCGCGCGCTCGCCAGGTCGAACGCGAAGCCGTCCGCGCGCACGGTCGCCGTCCCGAACCGCTCGTGTACGACCACGTCGCCCCCCACGCGCGCCGCCGCCCGCCGCGCAACGGCGACCGCGTCCCCCTCGACCACCAGGTCGAGCTCGCGCGGCACGGCGCCCCGCAGCGCGTCGCGCACCGCGCCCCCGACCACGTGCACGCCCGGCTCACCCGCGACCGCGGCCAACACGACGTCGGCGCCCGGGGCCGCACGCAAGGGATCCATGCCGTGATCTTCCATTAACCACCCCGGCTACCCTGCTTCGACCAATGACGGCCAGGAAGAAGCTGCTCCTGGGCGCCGCAGTGGTAGTGCTGCTCCTCATCGCGGGCGGCGTCGTGTTCGCGCTCACGCGACCGCCGGAGGACGTCTCGAACCCGAACGTGGAGTTCGACGCCGAGCCGACCGCCACCGAGGTGCCGGACGAGATCCCCCAGGAGCCCACCAAGGGCTCCAAGCAGCCCGATCCGCTGCGCAACTTCGTGTGGGCGACGTACGGCTACAGCAAGGACCGGCGCAAGTTCCTGCCCGCGTCCAAGCTGCTGCGCCCGCCGTTCTGGCGCGTCTGGACGTACCCCGGCTCGGTCCTGCTCGAGTTCCCGCCCGTGATGGCCGAGGGCAAGCTGTTCCTGCTCAAGAACAACGGCGCGCTGCACGCGATCGACAAGCGCACCGGCAAGGTGCGCTGGAAGCGCAAGCTGGGCATCCTGGCCGCCGCCTCGCCGGCCTACGGCAACGGCCGCGTCTTCGTCCCCCTGCTCCAGCGCGGCAAGAACAAGGCCGGAGCGGTCTACGCGCTCGACGCCAAGACCGGGAAGATCCTCTGGAAGCGCCTGCTGCCGTCCCGCAGCGAGTCCTCCCCGGTCTTCGACAACGACCGCATCTACCTCGGCTCCGAGAACGGCACCGTCTACGCCCTGCGCGCCGGCGACGGCGCGGTGCGCTGGACGTTCAAGGCCTCCGGCGCCGTCAAGGCCGGCCTGGCGCTGGCCAACGGCAAGCTCTTCTTCGGCGACTACGCGGGCCGCGTGTACGCGATCCGGCAGGCCGACGGCCACCAGGTCTGGGCGACCGGGACCAAGGGCGGGAAGTTCGGCCTGCGCTCCGGCCAGTTCTACTCGACCGCCGCGGTCGCCTACGGCCGCGTCTACATCGGCAACACGGACGGCCGCATGTACTCGTTCGCGACGTCCAACGGCAAGCTCGCCTGGACGAAGGGCACCGGGTCCTACGTGTACGCCTCGCCCGCGGTCGCGCAACTGCCGGGGATGAAGCCGACCGTCTACTTCGGCTCCTACGACGGCCGGTTCTACGCGGTCGACGCGCGCACCGGCCGGGTGCGCTGGTCGCGCAACTTCGGCGGCAAGATCTCCGGCGGCGCCACCGTCGTCGGCGACATCGTGTACTTCTCCAACTACGGCAAGCGGGACACGACCGGGCTCGGCGTGCGCACCGGCAAGACCGTGTTCAAGATGCGCCGCGGCGCGTTCAACCCGGTGATCTCCGACGGCCGCACGATCTTCCTGACGGGCTTCTCGAGCCTGTACGCGCTCAGGCCCTCATCGCAAAGCCGGCGGCGCTGATCGCGGCCTTCACCTCGGGGATCGAGTACTCCCCGTAGTGGAAGATCGAGGCGGCCAGCACCGCATCGGCGCCCGCGCGCAGCCCGTCGATCAGGTGCTCGGGCGCACCGACGCCGCCGGACGCGATCACCGGCACGTCGACCGTCTCGCTGATCGTGCGCGTCAGCGTCAGCTCGTAGCCGTCCTTGGTGCCGTCGCGGTCCATGCTGGTGAGCAGGATCTCCCCCGCCCCGCGCTCGACGCCCTCGCGCGCCCAGTCCACGGCGTCGCGCCCCGTCGCGGTGCGCCCGCCGGCGACGTACGCCTCGTAGGACCCGTCGGCGCGCCGCTTGGCGTCGATCGCCAGCACGACGCACTGCGCGCCGAACACCCGCGCGAGCTCGTCCAGCAGCTCCGGCCGGGCGAGCGCCGCCGAGTTGATCGACACCTTGTCGGCGCCCGCGTCGAGCACGGCGTGCGCGTCGTCGACGCTGCGCACGCCGCCGCCGATCGTGAACGGGACGAAGACGTCGTCGGCCGCGCGCCGGGCCAGCTCGACCACGGTCGAGCGCTTGTCGGACGTCGCCGTGATGTCCAGGAAGACGAGCTCGTCGGCGCCCTGCGCGTCGTAGTGCGCGGCGAGCTCGACCGGGTCCCCCGCGTCGCGGATGTCGATGAACCGCGTGCCCTTGACCACGCGGCCGCTGTCGACGTCCATGCAGGGGATGACGCGCTTGTAGTGCATCTAGGCGTCGTCGAGCGCGGCCTGCGCCTCGGCGACCGTGAACTTCTTCTCGTAGAGCGACTTGCCCGCGATCACACCCGCCATGTTCACCTGCCGCAGCCGCGCCAGCGCGCGCAGGTCGTCCAGCGAGCCGATGCCGCCCGAGTAGATGAACCGCCCGCGCACGGCGCGCGCGACCGCCTTGACCTGCTCGAGGTCCGGCCCGGTCAGCTTGCCGTCGCGCGACACGTCGGTGAAGACGAACGAGCGCACGCCGCGCCCGGTCAGGCGCTGGATCGAGTCCGCGACCGGGACCGCGGTCGTCTGCGTCCAGCCCTCGGTGGCGATCATGCCGTCCTTGACGTCGACCGCGACCACCACGCGCGGCCCGTGGGCGGCGACGATGTCGTCGAGGAAGTCGACGTCCTTGAACGCGGCGGTGCCGACGATCGCGCGCTCGGCGCCGGCGCGCAGCGCCTCGCGGACCGCGTCGGTCGTGCGCAGGCCGCCGCCGTACTGGACCGGCACGCCGGTCTCCTGGACGATCCGGCGCAGGTGGTCGAGCGACTTCGGCTCGCCGCTGCGCGCGCCGTCGAGGTCGACGACGTGCAAGAAGCGCGCGCCGGCGTCGACCCACGAGCGCGCGGCCTCGAGCGGGTCGGCGTGGTAGGTGGTCGCGTCCTCGAAGCGCCCCTCGACCAGGCGGACCGCCTGGCCGTCCATGATGTCGATCGCGGGGTAGAGGATCATGCGACGGCGACCGCCGCGAGCTGGGCGAAGTTGCGCAGCATGCGCAGCCCGTCGCGGGAGGATTTCTCAGGGTGGAATTGGCTGGCCATGATGTTGTCGCGCTCCACGATGGAGACGAAGCGCTCGCCGTAGGAGCTCGTCCCGACGACGTCGGCGGGATCGGCGGGGCGGCAAGCGAAGGAGTGCACGTGGTAGAAGGCGGCGGCGTCGCCGAGGCCCTCGGTGAGGGTGCTCGGGCGCTCGAAGGTCACGAGGTTCCAGCCGATGTGCGGCAGGCGCGGGCTCTCCAGCCGCGTGACCGTCCCGGGCAGGATGCCCAGGCCGGGCGCGCCCTCGTGCTCGGTCGTGGACTCGAACAGCAGCTGCATGCCGAGGCAGATGCCCAGCAGCGGGACGCCGGCCGCCGCGCGCTCGACGAGGACCTCCCCGAGCCCGCTGCGCTCGAGGTGGCGCATCGCCTCCGGGAACGCCCCGACGCCGGGCAGGATGATCGCCGCGGCGGCTCGGATCTCGGCCGGATCGGCGGTGACCGTCGAGCGAGCGCCGACGTGCTCGAGCGCCTTCTCGACACTGCGCCGGTTGCCCATCCCGTAGTCGGCGATCGCGATCACGTCAGCGTGCCCTTGGTGGACGGGACGCCGTTCTCGGTCGGGTCGATCGTGGTCGCGGCGCGCAGCGCGCGGGCGAGCGCCTTGAAGCAGGCCTCGATCATGTGGTGCGCGTTCGTTCCCGCCTGCAGCTCCAGGTGCAGCGTCAGGCGCGCGGAGGACGCGAACGCGCGGAAGAACTCCTCCGCCGCCTCGTGCTCGAAGCCGTTGATGGCGCCGGGCGGCAGGCGGTCGAAGCCGGTGATCAGCGCGAACGGGCGGCCGGAGATGTCGATCGCGCAGGCCGCGCGAGCCTCGTCCATCGGGATCGTGGCCTGGCCGTAGCGGTGGATGCCGCGGCGGTCGCCGAGCGCCTGGTCGAGCGCCTGCCCGAGCACGATCCCGGTGTCCTCGACCGTGTGGTGGGACCCGGTCTCGATGTCGCCGCTGACGGTCACCTCGAGGTCCAGCCGGCCGTGGCGGGCCAGCAGATCGAGCATGTGATCGAAGAAGCCGACGCCGGTCGAGCGGTTGCCGGCGCCGCTGCCGTCGAGGGCCAGGGAGAGGTCGACGTCGGTCTCGCCGGTCGTGCGGTGCAGCTGCGCGGTGCGGGTCACGGGTGTCGATTCTGACGCACCGCCATCGATGCGGCGTGGAGCTCGAAGCCTTCGGCCTGCGCGATCGGGACGCCGGCGCGCGCCAGCGCCGGTCCCGCCTCGTGCAGCCGGACCTCGGCCATGCGGCGGCGGAAGTGGCGCACGTTGAGGCCGGAGGCGAAGCGCGCGGCGCCTTCGGTCGGAAGCGTGTGGTTGGAGCCGGCGACGTAGTCGCCGAACGCGGTGCCGGCCGCGTTGCCGACGAACAGGCAGCCGGCGCTGCGGACGCGCGGCGCGAGCGCTTCCGCGTCCGTGCCCGCCAACTGCAGGTGCTCCGGCGCGAGCGCCTCGGCGAACGCCAGCGCCGCGTCCAGGTCCTCGACGCGGACCTTCTCGGTGGCGGTGAGCGCGTCGAGGATCGCGGGGTCGTCGCTGACCGCGACCGTGAGCGAGCCCTCGCCGTGCTCGGCCTGGGCCTGCAGGTCGAGGTCGAGCGCTTCGAGGTCGGCGCCGTGGGTGGCGATCACGGTCAGGTCGGACGGGCCGGCGAAGCCGTCGATGCCGACGACGTGCGCGACCTGCCGCTTGGCCTCCTGCACCCACAGCGAGCCGGGGCCGACGAGCACGTCCACGCGCGGGATCGTCTCGGTGCCGTACGCGAGCGCGGCGACGGCCTGGGCGCCGGTGACGGCGTAGACGGCGTCGGCGCCGCACAGGCGCGCCGCCGCGAGGATCGTCGGGTGCGGCGCCGTCGCCACGACGACCTCCTCGACCCCCGCCGCTCGCGCGGTGACCGCGCCCATCACGACCGTGGACGGGTACGGGTGGCGGCCGCTCGGCGCGTAGACCGCGGCGCGCTTGACCGCGAGCTCGCGCAGCTTGACCGTCTGGCCTTCAGGGAGCGCGACGAGGCGGTCCTCGTCGAGCCCGGCCTGCGCGACCGCGCGCACGTTCGCGATCGCGACCTCGAGCCCGGCGCGCACGGCCGGGTCGAGCGCGTCCAGCGCGGCGTCGAGGGTCGCGTCGGCGACGCGCAGGGCCGCGCCGTCGCCGCCCGCGCCGAACCGCGCCTCGTACTCGCGCACCGCCGCGTCCCCGCGCTCGCGCACGTCGGCGACGATCGCCGCCACGTCCGCCGCCACCGACGCGCCCGCCGGCACCCGGCCGCGGATCTCCGCCGCGACCCGCGCGGCGTCCTCAGCGCGCACGCAGCCGCTCCAGCACGCCGTCGATCTCCGCCGCCTTCAGGCGGTAGGAGACCGGGTTGGCGATCAGCCGCGCGGTCGACTCCATGATCTCCTCGCGCACGACCAGCCCGTTCTCGCGCAGCGTCGTGCCCGTCGCCGTCAAATCGACGATGCCGTGCACCATCCCGGTCAGCGGGGCGAGCTCGACCGAGCCCTTGACCTCGACGATCTCGACCTGGCGCCCGGTCCGCTCGAAGTAGCGGGCGGCGATCCGCGGGTACTTGGTCGCGATCCGCATCATGCCCAGGCGTCGCAGCGCCTCGCCCGCGCTGTCCTCGCCCTCGACCGTCGCGAACACCATCGTGCAGCCGCCGAACCCGAGGTCGAGCAGCTCGTAGACCCCGCGCTCGCTCTGCTCGGCCAGCACGTCCTTGCCGGTGATGCCGAGGTCGGCGGCGCCGGCCTCCACGTACGTCGCCACGTCGGACGGGCGCATCGTGACGATCCCGGCGTCCTCGAACAGCAGCTTGCGGTCGTTGGCGCGCACCTCGGCGGTGTCGACCCCGAGGCCGTCGAGCCGGTCCAGCGTCTCGCGGAACAGCGCCCCGCGCGGCACCGCGATCCTCACGCGCCGCTCCGGGATGCTGCGGCGCGAGAACGAGCCGTCAGGCGAGTTCTCGCCGAAGCATGCGAGCGCGCAGCGTGAGTCATACGACGCCTTCCTCCAGCCGGGCGGCGTGCACGCGCTCGACGTCGAGCGCCCAGCCGCACGCGGGCAGCTCGCGGCCGAAACGCCCGAGCAGGTCGTCGTAGCGCCCGCCGCCGCCGATCGGCGCGCCGAACGCGGCGTCGTAGACCTCGAACACCGCGCCGGTGTAGTAGCCGAGCGTCCGGACCAGGCCGAGGTCGAAGATCACGCGCGCACGCACGTCCTCCGGGAGGCCGTCGTAGAGCGCGCGCAGCGGCTCCGCCTCGGGCACGCCGTCGAGCGTGTCGATCCCGCCGCGCGTGGTGGCGAGCTCGAGCAGCCCGTCCGGGGAGCCGGCGCGCGCCAGCTCGCGCTCGAGCCCGACCAGGTCGCGCGTCGCCAGCTCGTGCAGGATCGTGTCGCGGGCCCCGTCCTCCACCCCCGCGCGCTCCAGCGCGCGCGAGAACAGCGACGCGTCGCCGAGCCCGACGCGGTAGGACCGCAGCCCGGCCGCGTCCAGCGCCGCGCACAGGACCGTGACCGCCTCGGCGGTTCCCTCCGGCCCGGGCGCGCCCACCAGCTCGATGCCCACCTGCAGGATCTCGCGCGGCTGCGCGCGGTGCTGGTGCACCGCCCGGTAGGCGTGCTGCAGGTAGTAGAAGCGCAGCGGGACCGGCGCGGACGGGTAGCGGGTGGCGACCACGCGCGCGATCGGGATCGTCATGTCCGACCGCAGCACGAGCACGTTGCCGTGCTCGTCGAAGAGCCGGTACGCGGGATCGGCCGCGGCCTGGTCGCCGCGCGTCAGCACGTCCTCGTACTCGAGCGCGGGCGTCGCGACCTCGCCGTAGGAGCGCGCGTCGAACACCGCGCGCATCCCGTCGGTGATCGCGCGCAGCTCGCGCAGCTCGTCGGGCAGGACGTCGCGCGTCCCCGATGGGATCGGATGAATCACGCCGCGACGCGCTCGATTCGCGCGCCCAGGGCCTGCAGGCGCTCGTCGATCCGCTCGTAGCCGCGATCGATGTCGCGCACGTTGTGGATCTCGCTCTTGCCCTCGGCGCAGACCGCGGCGATCAGCATCGCCATGCCGGCGCGGATGTCCGGGCTGGACACGCGCGCGCCGCGCAGCCGGCGCGGGCCGATCACGATCGCCCGGTGCGGGTCGCAGAGGATGATGTTCGCGCCCATGTTCACCAGCTTGTCGGTGAAGATCATGCGGTTCTCGAACATCCACTCGTGGATGAGCACCTGACCCTCGGACTGGGTGGCCAGCGCGATCGCGATCGACGTCAGGTCGGCCGGGAACGCCGGCCACGGGCCGTCCTCGACCTTGGACTGGTAGTCGCCGGCGTCGCGCGCGACGCGCAGCGTCTGGCCGCCGGGGACGAAGCAGGTCCCGTCCTCCATGGTCGAGTCCAGGCCGAGGCGCCGGAAGACCATCCGGATCATCCGCAGGTCCTCGGCGACGCAGCCGGTGATGCGCAGCTCGCCGCCGGTGACGCCGGCCAGCGCCATGAACGAGGCGATCTCGATGTGGTCGGGCGCGACCGTGTGCTCGCAGCCGCCGAGCGTGTCGACGCCGTGCACCTGCATGACGTTGGAGCCGATGCCCTCGATCGCCGCGCCCATCTTGTTGAGCATCCGCGCGAGGTCCTGCACGTGCGGCTCGCAGGCGGCGTTGCGGATCACGGTCGTGCCGGACGTGGCGGCGGCGGCCATCAGCGCGTTCTCGGTGCCCATCACCGACGGCTCATCCATGAAGAAGTCGCACGGCGCGAGGCCGCCCGTGGGCGCCTGGATGGAGATGTCGCGGCCGTGCTCGACCGTCGCCCCGAGCGCGCGGAACGCGTCCAGGTGCGGGTCCAGCCGGCGGCGGCCGATGACGTCGCCGCCGGGCGGCGGCATCAGCGCGGAGCCGAAGCGGGCCAGCAGCGGCCCGGCGACCAGGAACGACGCGCGGATGCGCTCGGCGAGGTCCGCGTCGACGCTGGTCGTGTGGACGTCCTTGGCGCACAGGACGATCGTGTTGGGGGCCGGGCGCTCGACGGTCACGCCGAGCGCGACCAGCAGCTCCAGCAGCGCCTCGGTGTCGCGGATCCGCGGCACGTTGTGCAGCGTCACCGGCTCGGCGGTGAGCAGAGCGCACGCCAGCAACGGCAGCGCGGCGTTCTTGTTGCCGGCGGGAACGACCGTGCCCGAGAGGGGCACGCCGCCTTCGATCACGAACTTCTCCATAAGGGGCGCGGCTAGGCTACCGAGTCCTATGCCACTGCCCATGACGCGTGACGAGGCCTGGGATCTGTTCTGCGAATGGACCGAGTCGGAAAGCCTGCGCCGGCACGTCCTCGCGGTCGAGGCGTGCATGCGCGCGTACGCCGAGCGCTTCGGCGAGGACCCCGAGCGCTGGGGCATGGTCGGGATGCTCCACGATCTGGACTATGAGCGGTATCCGGACCTCGAGACGGGGCATCCGCGCTACGCGCTGACCGAGCTCGAGCGGCTCGAGTTCCCGGCCGACATGGTGCGCGCCGTCGCGTCGCACGCCGACTACCTCGGGGTCTCACGGGACACGCCGATGGAGAAGGCGCTGTTCGCGGTCGACGAGCTGAGCGGGTTCGTGATGGCGTGCGCGTACGTGCGCCCGCAGGGGATCGAAGGGCTGACGCCCAAGTCGGTGCGCAAGAAGATGAAGTCGCCGGCGTTCGCCGCGGCCGTGGATCGGGACGCGCTGCGCGAGGGCGCGGAGCTGCTCGAGGTCGACTTCGACGAGCACGTGACGTTCGTCGTGGCCGCGCTGGAGCCGCACGCCGAGCGTCTCGGCCTCGCCGGTTCCGACGGCTAGATGGTTGATGTGATTTAGCGGCCGTAGGCGGCGAGGGCTCGTGCTGGTTGGTTGGTGAGGTGGTTGTGCCAGATGCCGGCGGCGAGTGCGAGCAGGCGTAGGGCGATGCGGGTCGCGAGGCCGGGGATGGTGCGTGC
>DATMGH010000071.1:0-43770 GCA_035555675.1 Solirubrobacter sp.
CGATCTCGGTGTTGGTGTGGCCGAGCGCGATCAGGCGCAGGACCTCGAGCTCGCGGTCGGTCAGGTCGTCCGGCGGGCCGGAGGGCTCGGCCGGCTGGGCGGCGAGGCGCGCGCCGAGGCGCGGGTTGAGGTACGTGTCGCCGGCGGCCGCGAGGCGGATCGCCTCCAGCAGCTCCTCGTCGGCGGCCTCCTTGAGCACGAAGCCCAGCGCGCCGGCCTGCAGCGCCTGGCGCGCGTACGCGGGGTCGTCCTGCATCGTCAGCACGACGATCGACGTGTCCGGCGCGTCCTGGCGCAGGCGCGGGATCGCCTCCAGGCTGGAGCCGCCCGGCATGTTGAGGTCCAGCACCAGCACCGACGGGCGGTGTGAGCGCGTCAGGCGCTCCGCGTCGGCGACAGTACCGGCCTCGGCGACCACCTGCAGACCCTCCTCGTTGTCGAGCAGCATCCGCAGTCCCTGCCGGACGACGGTGTGGTCGTCGGCGATCACGACGGTGGTCTTGGTCCGGTCTGCCCGTTCAGCGCGCACGCCGGTAGCTTTCCATGTCAGGGTGGCGGAAGGGTTGCTGGGCATGTCCTCGACGGTACGCGGCGGCGCGCAGGCGTCGATCCGCTGCGGTCCGCGGCTTCGCTCCGTAGTTTCCCGGTGACTTGATGGACTGGCACAGCGAGCCCGCCGAGGACGTCGCCGCGGCCCTCCGGGTGGGCCCGGACGGGCTGACGTCCGACGAGGCGCGCGAGCGGCTGCGGCGCGCCGGGCCGAACCGGCTGCCGGAGGCGTCCGGGCCGTCCGCGCTCTCGCTGCTGCTGGCCCAGGTGCGGACGCCGCTGATGTGGGCGCTGCTGGCGTCGGCGGCGCTGGCGCTCGCGCTCGGGGAGGTCGCGGACGGGCTCGTGGTGCTGGCGGTGGTGATCATCAACGCGCTCATCGGGTTCGCTCAGGAGTACCAGGCCGGGCGGGCGATCGCGTCGCTGGCCGAGCTGGTGGCCGAGCCGGCGCGCGTGCGCCGCGACGGCACGTGGGTCGAGATTCCCGCCCACGAGGTCGTGCCGGGCGACGTGCTCGAGGTCGCGCAGGGCGACCGGGTCGCGGCCGACGTCCGGCTGCTGGACGCCGCCGCGCTGCGCGTGCAGGAGTCGGCGCTGACCGGCGAGTCCGAGCCGGTCGACAAGGGCGTCGCCGCCGTCGAGCCCGACGCGCCGCTGGCCGAGCGGTCGAGCGTGCTGTACGCGGGCACGGTGATCGCGGCCGGCAGCGGGCGCGGCGTCGCCGTGGCGACGGGCGCGGGAACCGAGCTGGGGCGGATCTCGGAGCTGATCGAGGGCGTCGAGGAGCTGCAGACGCCGCTGACCCGCGAGCTGGACCGGTTCGGGCGCGTGATCACGGCCGCGATCGGGGTCTTCGCGGTGGCGCTGGTGGTGGTCGCGGTCGTGCGCGGGTTCGCGCTGGGGGACGCGGCGCTGGCCGGCATCAGCCTGGCGGTCGCGGCCGTCCCGGAGGGACTGCCGGCGGTGGTCACGATCGCGCTGGCGGTCGGCGTGCGGCGGATGGCGCGGCGGCGCGCGATCGTGCGCCACCTGCCGGCGGTCGAGACGCTCGGCTCGACCACGGTCGTGGCGTCCGACAAGACCGGCACGCTGACCCAGAACCGGATGACGGTCGAGGCGGCGTGGGGCGAGCGCGACGAGCTGCTGCTGGCCAGCGCGCTGTGCAACGACGCGCAGGGCACGCTCGGCGACCCGACGGAGACGGCGCTGCTGGAGTACGCGGCCGCCGCGGGCGTGGACGTGGCGGGCGCGCGGGCCGCGCACCCGCGGCTCGGCACGCTGCCGTTCGACGCGTCGCGCAAGCTGATGACGACGCTGCACGCCGGCGTCCTGTACGTGAAGGGCGCGCCGGAGGCGGTGCTGCCGCGCGTCGCGGCCGCGCCCGCCGCGTCCGGGCCGCCCGCGGCCTCGCCGCCGCCTGCGGCCACCCTCGCCGGCGTCGCCGCCGAAGTCGACCGCCAGGCGGCGCTGGGGCGGCGGGTGCTCGTCTTCGCCGCCCGCGACGGCGCGACCGACCCCGAGCCCGGCGACGGGCTGCGCCTGATCGGGCTCGTCGCGCTGGTCGACCCGCCGCGGCCGGGCGTGGCCGACGCGATCGCGGCCTGCCACGCCGCCGGCATCCGCGTCGAGATGGTCACGGGCGACCACCCGCGCACGGCGCGCGCGATCGGCGCGCAGATCGGGCTCGGCGACGAGCCCGCGGTGACCGGCGCCGAGCTCGACGCACAGCCCGAGGAGGAGCTCGGCCGCGCGACGATCTACGCGCGGGTGGCGCCCGAGCACAAGCTGCGGCTCGTGCGCGCCCAGCAGCGCCGCGGCGAGGTGGTCGCGGTGACCGGCGACGGCGTCAACGACGCGCCCGCGCTGCGGCAGGCCGACATCGGCGTCGCGATGGGCCGTGGCGGCACCGCGGCCGCCAAGGAGGCGGCGGACATGGTGCTCGCCGACGACGACTTCTCCACCCTGCGCGCCGCGATCGAGGAGGGCCGGCGCGTCTACGACAACCTGGTCAAGGCGCTGGCGTTCGTGCTGCCCACGAGCGTCGGCCAGGCGCTGATCGTCGCCGTGTCGGTGTTCGCGTTCCCGCCCGGCGTGCTGCCGGTCACGCCCGTGCAGATCCTCTGGATCAACCTGATCGTGGCGGTCGCCTTGGCGCTGCCGCTCGCGCTCGAAGCGCCCGAGCCGGACGTGATGGAGCGCCCGCCGCGCGACCGCTCGCAGGCGCTGCTGGACCGCCCGCTGCTGGTGCGCACGCTGGTCGTCTCGGTCACGCTGACCGCGGTCGCGCTCGGGCTGTTCGAGCTGGCCCGCTCGAACGACCTGGCGCTGGCGCGCGCACAGACCACCGCGGTCACCGGGGCCGTGATCCTGCAGGCCTGGTATCTGCTCACGTGCCGCTCGCTGACGCGGCCGAACCGCGAGATCGGCCGCTTGAGCAACCCATCGGTGTACGCGGGGATCGCGATCGTCCTGGCGCTGCAGGCGCTGCTGGTCTACGCCCCGTTCATGCAATCGCTGTTCGGGACCGACGGGCTGGGGCTGCGCGAGCTGGCGTGGGCCGCCGTGGCGGCCCTCGCGATCCTGCCCGTCACCTGGCTGGAGGAGCGCTGGCGCGTCAGCCGGGCACGACGATGACCGGCACCTGCGCCGCGTGCACGAGCCCGGAGGCGACCGAGCCGAGCACGGTCGACGCGACCGCGCCGCGCCCGCGCGAGCCGGCCAGGATCGCCGCCGCGCCGACGTCGGTCGCCGTCCGCAGCAGCGTCTGCCAGTCGCCGTGGCCGGACTCCGGCGCCGCGGCCGTCGCGTCGAGCCCGAGCGAGCGCGCGAACGTCGCGCCCGCCTCGGCGGTCTCGCGGGCGACGTCGGCGAAGATGTCGTCCACGGTCTCCGCGTAGTCCTCGAAGACCTCGATGCCGGAGCTCTGCAGCGCGTGGCCGCGGAGCGTGTGGCGGACCGGGGAGCGCCAGGCGTGGGCGACGATCAGCCGCGCCTTGACGTGCTCGGCGGCGAAGCGCAGCGCGCGGCGGGCGCCCTCGGAGTCGTCGTAGCCGGCCAGCACGGGCCCGGCGAAGCCGTCCGCGCCCGCGGGCGCGATCAGCAGCGGGAGCTCGGCGTGGTGCAGCAGGCTGGAGGCGGTCGACCCGAGCAGCACGCGGCCGACCGGGCCCTGGCCGCGGGTGCCGCAGGCCAGCACGTCGAAGTCCCGCGCGAGCTCGCGCAGCGCGCGCCACGGCGTCACGCCCGCCGGGGTCGCGGTGCCGGCCAGCAGGCCGAGCCCGGTCGCGTACTGCGCGCCCTCGCGGGCGGTGTCGAGCGCCCGGGCCTCGCCGCTGACGCGCAGGTTCTCCACGCCCTGCTCGATCACGGCCTGCGGCAGCGCGGCGCGCGCCAGCGCCGCGGACTCCAAAGTCGGCGGGGGCGGCTGGACGGTGGCGACGACGGCCTCCGGCTGCGTGAGCAACGCGGCGGAGGCCGCGAGCGCAGCGCGCGCGGCCTCGGACCCGTCGTATGCGATCAGCGCTCGCGTCAACGAGCGGCCCCGACCGGGACCCCGGAGCGGTGCAAGCGGCCGTAACGGTCGTGAACCACGACTTCGTGGCAACCGGTGGTGGACGCCCTTCGGAGCGCGTCACGCTCGGCGTCGGTCGCGCTGTCGTGCTCGGACAGCGGCTCGTCCTGGCCGTCCATGAGGACGCGCCAGCGCCCGAACCGGTTCGGGACGACATGGAGGGACGGCGAAGCGCTCATACCACGGATCATTACCGCACGCGGATGAGTTCCCATCCGGGAAACCCCGCAATGTCAGGTGTCCAACGTCCCCAACCGCGCGTCCAGCGCCGCCGCCAGGCCGGCGAGGATCTCCGGGACCGGCGGCGTGGTGTCGAGCCGCGCGAGCTCCGGGCCGGGCGCGCGGAACGGGCCGGGGTGCGCGGCCAGCTCGCGGGCCACGAACGCCTCGCCGGCGTCGGACGCCGAGCCGGTGCGCGTGCGGGCGCGCTCAAGCAGCACGTCCGGCGGGGCTTCGCAGACCAGCCACGCGGTCTCGGGGGCGTGCTCGAGGAACGCGGCGGCGTCCGCGGGGCGGCGGAACGTGGCGTCGACGATCGCGCCGTGGGCGTGCGCTTCGCGCGCCAGCTCGGCGTAGACGGCGCGGCTCTCCTCGTCGCTGTACGCGTCGGCGGGCGCGCGGTCGCGCGGGTCGAGGCCGGCGCGCTGCTTGCGGATCACGTCCGAGGAGAGGACCGGCCGGCCGGTGGCCGCGGCCAGCGCGCCGGCCACGGTCGACTTGCCGCTCGCGGGCAGGCCGGTGACGGCGACGACGCGCGGGAGCCGGGCGCGCCACGCGTAGCGTTCGGCGAGCGCGAGCAGCCCGCGGCCGCGCTCGGCCCGCTCGGCGGCGGCGTCGCCGTCGAGCTGCGCGGCCCGCAGCAGGTCCACCTTCGCGCGGACGAGGGCGCGCAGCGCGCAGAAGCACGCGAGCAGCGCATCGCTGCCGGGGTCGCCGCCGGCGGCCCGGTAGCCGTCGAGGATCGCCTGGGCGAGCGCGTCGTCGGCGCGCGAGACGTCCATCAGCAGGAACGCGAGGTCGTAGCCGGGGTCGGCGATCCGCAGCCCGGGGTCGAACTCGAGCCCGTCCACGGCCTGGATCCGGTCGCCGAGCAGGATGTGCTCGGCCCGCAGGTCCCCGTGCCCGTCGACGGCGGGGCGCGCCGCCAGGTCGGCGGCGAAGCCCGTGAGGGCGGCGTGGAAGAAGCGCGCCAGGGCGGGCACGGCGCCGGCCGCCTCGCCGAGCGTCGTGAGGGTCTCGTCGACGACCTCCGCGAGCGGCTGGCCGGTGCCGCGCGGGGCGTCGGCGTGCCAGCGCGCGATGGCGGCGCCGACCGCGCGCGCGTCGTCCTCGCTCAGCGTCGGCAGCCGCGCCGCGAGCGTCGACGCCTCGTCGTAGCGCCGCATCGCCACCGCGTACTCGACGGCGCGCGGATCGTGCTCGCCCGCGACGGCGAGCCCAGCCGGGCCGCGCGGCACGAGCCCGACGACATCGCGGTAGATCGCCGGGGCGAAGCGGCGGTTCAGCCGCAGCTCGGCGTGGCAGAACATGCGCCGGCGCTCCGGCGTCGAGTAGTCCAGGAACGGGAACGCGACCGGCTTCTTGACCTTGTACGCGTTCCCGCCGGCCACGAAGACCCACGAGATGTGCGTCTCGTGCAGCTCGATGTCCGCGGGCCGGTCCGGGAACGCGGCGCTGTCCATCAGGGCGTCCGGGAGCTTCATCGCCGCGCCACCGTACCGACCGCCGGCGCCGAGCACGAGCCCGTGGACGTCGACCGTGCTCATGGCGCCAAGGCTGCCACGTAGCGCCCGCAAGGGCATCCGGAAAACCCCGCAACGCCCCGGGCGGCAACCACGGATGGCGCTCACGACCGCCGGTCCTACCGTCCGAGCATGACCCGTCAGCCGCCTCCGCATATCCTGATCGCGGGCGGCGGCGTCGCCGCCGTCGAAGCGGTCGCGGCGCTGCGCGCTCTCGCGGGATCCCTGCCCCGAATCACCCTCCTGGCCCCCGAGACGGAGCTGGCCCAGCGGCCCGCGTCCGTCGCCACGCCGTTCGGGTTCGGCGCGCCGCCCGCGCTGCCGTTCGCCGAGATCCAGCGCCGCGCGCCGTTCGACGTCCATCGCGGGACGCTCGGCCGCGTCGACGTCGAGGGCCACATCGCCTACGACACGTCCGGCGAGCCGCTGCCCTACGACGTGCTGCTGGTCGCGGTCGGCGCCGTTCCGCGCCCCGCGCTGCCGGGCGCGATCACGTTCGCCGGCGCGGTCGACGCCGCCGCGGTCGCCGAGGCGCTCGAGCGCAGCGCGCGGCTGGCGTTCGTCGCCCCCCGCGCGAGCGGCTGGACGCTGCCGGTCTACGAGCTGGCGATGATGGCGACGACCGAGCTGCGCGACCGCGGCCGCGATCCCGAGATCACGATCGTGACCCCCGAGGCCGCGCCGCTGTGGCTGTTCGGCCCCGAGGCGGGCGTCGCGATCTCCGCGCAGCTCGCGCAGCGCGGGATCGCGATCCGCACCGGCACGCCCGCGGTCGAGGTGCGCCCCGGCGAGCTCGCGCTGGCCGACGGGTCGACCGTCGCCGCCGACGCCGTGATCGCGCTCCCCCGCCTGGAGGGCCCGGCGATCCCCGGCCTGCCGAGCGACGCGTTCGGCTTCATCGACGTCGACGCTCACGGCCGCGTGCGCGGGGCGCAGGACGTCTACGCCGCCGGCGACGCGACCTCGTTCCCGCTCAAGCAGGGCGGCCTCGCCACCCAGCAGGCGGACGCCGCCGCGGAGGCGATCGCGCACAGCCTCGGCGCGCCGGTGCGCCCCGCGCCGTTCAGCCCGGTCATGCGCGGCCTGCTGCTGACCGGTGGCGCGCCGCTGTACCTGCGCTCGACGCTGAGCGCGGCCGGCGAGCCGGAGACGACCGTCGGGCGCCCCGTGCGCCGGCCCGCGTCCGCGGTCTCCCAGCGCGCGCTCTGGTGGCCGCCCGGCAAGATCGCCGGGCGCTACCTGGCGCCGCTGCAGTCGACCGCGCGGCCGCCGCTGCTGTCCGCCGCCCAGCTGCAGGACCTCCCGTCCGGCCCCACGACCGACGACCGCGACGACGCGCGCGAGCTGGCGCTGCTGCTGGCCGAGGAGGACGCCGCGATCGGCGACTACGGCCAGGCGCTGCGGGCGCTGGACGCCGCGGCGGCCCTGACCGGCGGCGTGCTGCCGGAGGAGTGGATGAGGAGGCGCGCGAAGTGGCTGGCGGTCCGCTAGCCTCGCGCCCATGGGCGGCACGATCGACGAACACCGGCTCCGCCGGCTGCTCGAGGTCGGCCGGTCGCTGCTCACGGAGCTGGATCCGGAGGCCGTGTTCGCGCGCCTGCTCGACGTCGCCCGCGACGTCACGGGCGCGCGCTACGCGGCGATCGGCGTGCTCGACGAGCGCCGCGAGGGGCTCGAGCGCTTCCTGACCGCGGGCGTCGACGAGGAGACCCACCGGGCGATCGGCGACCTCCCGCGCGGCCGCGGCGTGCTCGGCGTGCTGATCGACGATCCGAAGCCGCTGCGGCTGCCCGACGTCGGCCAGCACCCGCGCTCCTACGGGTTCCCGCTCTGGCACCCGACGATGAAGACGTTCCTGGGCGTGCCGATCCTGATCGAGGGCCGCGCGTGGGGGAACCTCTACCTGACCGAGAAGGAGGGCGGCGCGGAGTTCACGGCGTCCGACGAGGAGGCCGTGATCGTGCTGGCGGACTGGGCGGCGATCGCGATCGGCAACGCCCGCCTGTACCGGACCGTGCGCGAGCGCCGCGACGAGCTCGAGCGCACGATCCGCGGCCTGGAGACCACGACCGAGGTCAGCCGGGCGCTGGGCGGCGTCACCGACCTCGAGCGCGTGCTCGAGCTGGTCGCCAAGCGCTCGCGCGCGCTGCTGGACGCGCGCGCCGCCGAGATCGCGCTGCTCGACGGCGACGAGTTCGTGATCGCCGCGGTCGCCGGGGAGGGCGTCGAGGGCCTGGAGGGCACGCGCGTGCCGCTGACCGAGTCGCTGGCCGGCGCCGCCCTGCGCACCGGCACGCTGCAGCGCTTCGAGCAGGTCCCCGAGGAGACCTACGCGTACGCGAAGCTGGGCGCCCGCTCGGCGCTGGTGACGCCGATGGCGTTCCGCAACCGGCCGGTGGGCTTTCTGATCGTGTTCGACCGGCTCGGCGGCGACCGGCCGTTCAACGAGGAGGACGAGCGGCTGCTGCAGGCGTTCGCAGCCAGCGCCGCGACCGCGGTCGCGACCGCCCAGAACGCCAGCGAGGAGGCGCTGCGGCGCGGCATCGAGGCGTCCGAGGCCGAGCGCGGCCGCTGGGCGCGCGAGCTGCACGACGAGACGCTCCAGCAGCTCGGCGCGCTGCGGCTGCTGCTCTCCGGCGCGCGCCGCTCCGGCGACCGCCAGCGGATCGACGGCGCGATCGACGAGGCCGTGGAGCTGATCACGACCAGCATCGGCGACCTGCGCTCGCTGATCGCGGACCTGCGGCCCGCGGCGCTCGACGAGCTCGGCGCCAAGCCGGCGCTCGAGACGCTCGCGGCGCGCGTGCGGCGGCAGTTCGACCTCGAGATCGAGCTCGACATCGACCTGAGCGGGGAGCGGCTCGCGGCCGAGATCGAGTCGACCGTCTACCGGGTCGTGCAGGAGGCGCTGACCAACGTGGCCAAGCACGCCCGCGCCAGCAGCGTGCTGGTGTGCGTGGCGCACGCGCGCGAGGAGCTGGAGATCGTCGTGCGCGACGACGGGCGCGGCATCCAGTCGAGCGCCGACTCGGGCGGCTTCGGGCTGCTCGGGATGCGCGAGCGGCTGGCGCTCGTGCACGGCACGCTGGCGATCGAGTCGACGCCCGGCGAGGGGACGACGCTGCGCGCGACGATCCCGGCGGGGCGGCCGGCGGTGCGCGTCTGATGGCGAGCTGGGAGGACGTCGAGCGGCTCGCGCTCGAGCTGCCCGAGACGGCCGAGGTCAGCTCGCGCGGGAACCGCCACTGGCGGGTGCGCGACAAGAGCTTCGTCTGGGAGCGCCCGCTGCGCGGCACCGACCGCGAGGCGCTCGGCGCGGACGCGCCGGACGGCCCGATCCTGGGCGCGCGGGTCGAGCACCCGCTGGCCAAGGAGGTGCTGCTGGCCGACGCGCCCGAGCTCTACTTCACGACGCCGCACTTCGACGGCTATCCGGCGGTGCTGGTGCGGCTGGACGCGATCGAGGTCGAGGAGCTGCGCGAGCTGGTCGTCGAGGCGTGGCTGGCGCGCGCGCCCAAGCGGCTCGCGGACGCGTTCCTGGCCGGCGGCGAGGCGTGATCCGCCTCACGCCCGCTGGCTGACCCGGCGCCCGAGCAGCTCCGACGTGATCCGCAGCCGCTGCATGGTCGGCGTCCCGCCCGCGACCAGCCAGCCGAGCGAGTCCCGCAGCAGCCGCTCGACCGGGTACTCGCTCGAGTAGCCGTAGCCGCCGTGGATCTCCATCGCCGCGGTCGCCACGTCGCGCGCGATCTCGTTCGCGTAGCACTTGGCGAGCGAGACCTCGAGCGTGTCCGGATAGCCGGTCCCGGCGTTGGCCGCCGCGCGCCAGACGAGCAGGCGCGCCGCCTCGGTCCGCATCAGCATGTCGGCGAGCGTGAGCTGGACGGCCTGGAAGTCGGCGATCGGCCGCCCGAACTGCTCGCGCTCGAGCACGTACGTCCGGCACTGGTCGAGCGCGGCCTGCGCCACCGCCAGGCTCATCGTCGCGTTGCCCATCCGCTCGATCGAGAACACGCGGAACAGGTCCGCGAAGCCACCCGCGGGGACGACCAGGTTCTCCGCCGGCACGCGGCAGCCGTCGAAGAAGATGTCGGCGTGGGCGACGCTGCGGAAGCCGAGGTGGACCTGGCGCGGCCCGAACGTCAGCCCCGGCGTGCCCTGCTCGACGACGACCGCGCCGATGCCCTTCGCGCCGACCGCGTCGCTCAGCCGGCAGTACACGAGGTAGAGCTCGGCGTGCCCGGCGCCGGAGCACCAGCGCTTGGTGCCGTCGAGGACGATCTCGTCGCCCTCGCGCCGCCCGCGCGTGCGCATGTCGGTCGCGGCCGAGCCGGCGTCGGGCTCTGAGATCGCGACGGCCATCGTCGCCTCGCCGGCGGCGATCGGCGGCAGCCAGCGGTCGCGCTGCTCGGGGGTGCCGAGCAGCTCGATCACCCGGACCGCGCCGATCGCGGCCTCGAAGATCGCGAACGCGGCGCCGGGGCAGGCCTTGGCGAACTCCTCGAGCACGAGCAGCGCGTCCAGCAGCGGGGCGTTCCAGCCGCCGTAGCGCTCACCCAGCGTCATGCCGAGGTAGCCGAGCTCCCCGAGGCGCCGGCGCGCGTCGTCGGGCAGCAGCACCGCGTCGCGGTCCCAGGCCTCGGCGAGCGGCGCGAACTCGCCGGACGCGAGGTCCCGCGCGGCGGCTCGCAGGTCGGACTGCTCGGGCGTGAGGCGGAAATCCACGGGCTGTCTCCTCGGGAACGCTGGACGGCGATCGCGGCGGCGGCACTTGCACTCGCCGCGCGAATCAGTACCTTATGCGAAAGTGAATTCAATCTCGGATTCTATCTTGCCTGCGAGATTGCAGACAGGGGTGGCGCGATGAGCCCCTGGCCGGCCCCCGGCGGGGGCGAGGGTCCACTGGCGGGCCTGAAGGTGCTGGACCTGTCGCGGGTGCTGGCGGGGCCGTTCGCCACGATGCTGCTGGGCGATCTGGGCGCGGACGTGCTCAAGATCGAGTCCCCGAGCGGGGACGTCACGCGCCACTGGGGGCCGCCGTTCGTCGGCGACACGGCCGTGTACTACTTCACGACCAACCGCAACAAGCGCTCGGTCGTGCTCGACCTGACGCGCGAGCAGGACCGCGCGGCGGCGCTCGAGCTGGCCGGCGAGGCGGACGTCGTCGTCGAGAACTTCCGGCCCGGCGGCGCGGCGCGGTTCGGCCTCGCCTACGCCGACGTGCAGGCGCGCAACCCCGGCTGCGTGTACTGCTCGATCACCGGGTTCGGCACGGGCTCGGCGCGCGAGGACGAGCCGGCGTACGACCTGGTCGTCCAGGCCGCGGGCGGGATGATGGGCGTGACCGGCGTCGACGGCGCGCCGCCCGTCAAGGTCGGCGTGGCGACCGCCGACCTGCTCGCGGGCCTGTACGCCACGACCGCGATCGTCGCCGGCCTGCACGAGCGCAACCGGACCGGCGTCGGCACGGACGTCGAAGTGTCGCTGATGGACACGCAGGTCGCCGGGCTCGCCAACCAGGCGCTGAACTGGCTCGCCGCGCGGCTGAACCCGTCACGGCTCGGCAGCGACCATCCGAACGTCGCGCCGTACGGGGCGTACGCCACCGGGTCCTCCTACATCGTCGTCGCGGTCGGCAACGACGCGCAGTTCGCGCAGCTGGCCGCCGCGCTCGATCGCGCGGCCTGGGTCGACGATCCCCGCTTCGCCACCAACCGCGCGCGCGTCGCGAACCGTGCCGCGCTGCGCGACGAGCTGCAGTCGGTGCTGGAGCTGCGCTCCGCCGACGAGTGGCTGGCCCGGTTGCGCGCGGCGCGGGTCCCGTGCGCGCCGGTGCGCGACGTCGCCGCCGTCTTCGCCGACGAGGAGATCAGCGAGCGCGTGGTGCGCCACGTGCCGCACCCCACGCTCGGCGAGATCCCCCAGGTGCTGAGCCCGTTCCGGTTCCGCGGCCGCCCGACGGAGGTCCGCGGCGCGCCGCCGGCGCTCGGCCAGCACACCGACGAGGTCCTGTCCAGCGTCATGGAGCGAACCCAGTGACGGCCGAGCCACCCGCCGCGGCGCCGACCGAAGGCGCCGTCGCCATCGCGATCGAGGGCATCCGCCACCTGATCCGCAGCCGCGAGCTGCTCCCCGGCGAGCCGATCCGCCAGCAGGACATGGCGGCGCGGCTCGGCATGAGCCGCGTCCCGGTGCGCGAGGCTCTGGGCGCGCTGGAGACGGAGGGCATCGTCCGCCACAGCCGCAACCAGGGCTACTTCGTCGTCAAGTTCAGCGCCGGCGACCTGCAGCAGATCTACCTCATGCGGCAGCTGCTGGAGGACGCGCTGCTGCGCGCGATGCAGTGGCCCGAGCCGGAGCGGCTGGAGCAGATCAAGGCGCTCAACGACGAGATCGCCAGCGCCGCGGAGGAGGGCGACGTCGCGCGCGTGGTCGTGCTCAACCGGCAGTTCCACGAGGAGATCTTCGCCCTCTCGCCGCTGCGCACGATCCACCGCGAGGTCAAGCGGTTGTGGGAGATGTCGGACTCCTACCGCGCGCTGTACCTGTACGGCCGCGCGGCGCGGATGCGGATCGCGGAGGAGCACCAGTCGATGCTCGACGCGATCGAGCGGCGCGACATCGAGGCGCTGCTGGGCGCGGTCGACCAGCACCGCGCCGCCGCGCTGGAGGAGGTCGCGTCGATGCTGGGCGCGCGCGAGCCGCTCGGCCTCGGGGAGCCGCCGCGATGACGGCCCGCATCGGCATCGACATCGGCGGGACGTTCACGGACGTCGTGCTGGTCGACGCCGCCGGCGGCGTCCACGTGACCAAGTTGCTGACCGACCACGAGCACCCGGCGCGGGCCGTGCTGGCCGGCTACGAGGCGATCATCGCCGGCGCCGGCGTCGCCCCGGCCGACGTCGAGCAGGTCTGCCACGGCACCACGCTGGTCACCAACGCGGTGCTCGAGCGGCGCGGCGCGCGCACCGCGCTGGTCACCACGCGCGGCTTCCGCGACGTGCTCGAGATCGCCACCGAGGATCGCTACGACATGTACGACCTCGGGCTGGAGAAGCCCGAGCACGTCGTGGCCCGGCAGGACGTGCACGAGCTCGGCGAGCGGATGCTCGCCGACGGCTCGGTCCGCACGCCGCTCGACGACGCGGAGCTCGACGCGCTGGCGGAGGCGCTGCGCGCGGGCGGACACGAGGCGGTGGCCATCTGCCTCCTGCACGCGTACGCGAACCCGGCGCACGAGATCGCGGTCCACGAGCGGCTCGGCGAGCGGCTGCCGGGCGTGGCGGTCACGCGCTCCTCCGACGTCAGCCCGGAGCTGCGCGAGTACCACCGCGCGTCCACGACCGCGCTGAACGCGTACGTGATGCCGACGCTGCGCGGCTACCTGCGCGCCGTCGAGGACGGCCTGGCCGCGTCCGGCGTGCCGCACGCGCTCTCGCTGATGCTCTCCAACGGCGGGCTCTGCACGTCCGACGTCGCGATGGACTACCCGGTGCGGCTGATCGAGTCCGGCCCGGCCGCCGGCGCGCTGGCGGCGGCGGAGGTGGCGCGCGCCACCGGGCACGCGGGCGTGATCTCGTTCGACGTCGGCGGCACGACGGCGAAAGCGTGCCTGATCGTGGACGGCGAGCCGCTGTTCACCCAGGGCCTGGAGGTCGCGCGCCAGTACCGCTTCAAGGCCGGCAGCGGCCTGCCGCTGCAGGTGCGCTCGGTCGACCTGATCGAGATCGCGGGCGGCGGCGGCAGCATCGCCTCGGTCGACGCGCTCGGGCTGGTCCAGGTCGGCCCCGAGAGCGCGAGCAGCGCTCCCGGGCCCGCCTGTTACGGGCGCGGCGGCGACCGCCCGACGGTCACGGACGCCGACCTCGTGCTCGGCTACCTGGACGCCGCCTACTTCCTCGGCGGGACGATGCCGCTCGACCTCGAGGCCGCGCGGCGCGCGCTCGCCGAGCGGATCGGCGCCGCCACCGGGCGCGACGCGGTCGAGGCCGCGCACACGGTCCGCCGCGTCGTGGACGAGCAGATGGCGAGCGCGATCCGGATGTACGCGCTCGAGCACGGCCACGACCCGTCGCGCTTCCCGCTCGTGGCGTTCGGCGGCGCCGGCCCGGTGCACGCCGTCAGCGTCGCCCGCATCCTCGGCGCCCCGCGCGTGATCGTGCCCGCCGGCGCGGGGGTCAGCTCCGCGCACGGCCTGCTGGTGGCGCCGCTGTCGTTCGACTTCGTGCGCAGCGCGCCGTCGCTGCTGGCGGCCGTGGACTGGGCCTGGGCGGACGAGCAGCTGCGTGCCATGGAGGCCGACGGCCGCGCGATCCTCGAGCGCGCCGGCGTCGCCCCGGAGGCCGTGCAGCTGCGCCGGCTGTGCGACCTGCGCTTCCACGGCCAGGGCGCCGAGCTGCCGGTCGACCTGCCGCCCGGCGCCGTCGGCCCGGCCACGGAGGCGGCGCTGGCCGCGGCGTTCGCGGCCCGCTACTCGGCGCTCTACCGCCACGTGCCGGGCGACGTCCCCGTCGAGGTGATCGCCTGGCGCGTCGTCGCGTCGAGCGTGCGCCCGACCTCGGACATGGCGCCCGCGCCCGCGCCCGCGGACGCCGTCAAGGGCGCGCGCCGCGTCTGGTGGGGGCCGCAGGACGGCGAGCTCGAGACCACCGTGCTCGACCGTGGCGCGCTCGGCCCCGGCGCCCGCTTCGACGGTCCGCTGATCGTGGAGGAGCGCGAGTCCACGACCGTGGTCGACCCCCGCTGCACATTGACCATCGACGACCGGATGAACCTTGTCATCGACCTCCACTAGTCACGTCGACCTGCTGACCGTCGAGATCGTCTGGCACCGCCTCGTCAACTGCGCGACCGAGCAGTGGCAGGCGCTGCTGCGGACCGCGTTCAGCACCGTCGTGCGCGAGTCCGAGGACTGCGCGGCCGGCGTGTTCGACGCGGGCGGCCGCCTGCTGGCCCAGGCGCCGAAGGGCACGCCCGGCCAGATCAACTCGATGGCGACCTGCATCGCGCACTTCCTCGAGGCGTTCCCCGCCGAGCGGCTGCACGCGGGCGACGTGCTGATCTCCAACGACCCGTGGCGCACCGCCGGGCACCTCAACGACATCACCGTCGTCACCCCGGTGTTCCGCGGCGAGCGGCTCGTGGGCTTCATGGGGACGTGCGCGCACAGCCTCGACATCGGCGGGCGCGGCTTCGCGTCGGACGGGCAGTCGACGTTCGAGGAGGGCCTGTTCATCCCGATCATGAAGCTGGCCGAGGGCGGCGAGCTCGACGCGACGCTGCTGCAGATCATCCGCAGCAACGTCCGCTCGCCCGACCTCGTGATCGGGGACATCCTCGCCCAGGCGACGTGCAACGAGGTCGGCGGCGGCCGCATGCTGGCCGTGCTGGAGGAGTTCGGGCTGGAGGACTTCGAGGCGGTCGGCGCCGAGATCCTCGCTCGCTCGGAGGGCGTGCTGCGCGCGGCGATCGCCGAGATCCCGGACGGCGAGTACACCGGGGAGGTCGTCAGCGACGGCTTCTCCGAGCCGGTCGTGCTGCGCTGCCGCGTCGTCGTGCGCGGCGACGGGCTGCTGGTCGACTTCGCCGGGTCCTCGGACCAGGTCCCGTGGGGCATCAACGTCCCGCTCTGCTACACGGCGTCCTACACCACGTACGCGCTCAAGTGCGCGCTCGCGCCCGGCGTGCCCAACAACGCCGGCACGTTCCGCGCGATCACGGTCACCGCGCCGCCGGGCTCGGTGCTCAACGCCACGCGCCCGGCGCCGGTCGCGGGCCGCCACATCATCGGCAACTTCCAGCCGCTCGCGGTCTACCAGGCGCTGGCCTCGGCGCTGCCCGAGCGCGTGATCGCCGGCTCGTCGGTGCTGTGGATCACGACCGTGCAGGGCCGGCGCGCGTCCGGGACCGAGTTCACGTCCACGTTCTTCGCGTCGGGTGGCATGGGCGCGCGGCCGGACAAGGACGGCCTGTCGGCGACGAGCTTCCCCGGCAACATCGCGATGACGCCGATCGAGATGCTCGAGTCGGTCACCGGCGTGTTCGTCGAGCGCAAGCACCTGCGCCCGGACTCCGGCGGCCCCGGGCGCTGTCGCGGCGGGGTCGGGCAGGACATGGTGTTCACGGTCCCGTCGGGCGGCGCGTTCAGCGTCAACACGATGAACGACCAGATCGGCGAGCCGCCGTTCGGGCTCGCCGGCGGGCGGCCGGGCGGGCCGGCGGCGTTCGCGCTCGGCGACGAGCGCCCGGAGCGGCCGAAGGCGCGGCGGCGCGTGGACGCCGGCGTGCCGGTGCTGCTCCAGCTGCCGGGCGGCGGCGGATACGGCGATCCGCTGGACCGCCGCCCGCAGGACGTGGCGCGCGACGTGACCGCCGGGCTGGTCAGCGAGGCCGCGGCGCGCAGGGACTACGGCGTCGTCGGGCACCGCGCCGGCGCGGCCTGGGTGGCCGACGAGGCCGCGACAACGGAGGCGAGAAGGGAGATGCGGAATGCTGCAGGCGCTTGACGGCGGCACGACGAAGGCACTCGGGCCACTGTCCCGCGCGCTGGGCGTGGACGGCTGGGTCTTCGTCGCGGGCACGGTCGGCACGTTCGACGACGGCACGCTGCCGCCGACCGTCGGCGAGCAGACCGCGCAGACGCTGGAGAACGTGCGCGCGCACCTCGCGGAGGGCGGCCTCACGCTCGACGACGTCGTCAGCACGACGGTCTACCTGACCCGGCGCGACCAGTACGCGGACATGAACGCCGCCTACGAGCGGTACTTCACCCGCCCGTACCCGGCGCGCGCGACGGTCGTCTGCGACCTCGTGCACGAGGAGCACCTGGTGGAGATCTCGGCCGTCGCGCGTCACGGAGCGCGAGCATGAGCGCGCCCAAGGTCGGGATCTTCTTCCCCTCGTTCGTGTGGCCGGACACGCACGCGACCGAGCCGCTGGACCGGGTCGACGCGTGCCTGGAGCGCTGCGACCGCTACGGCTTCGACGTCTGGGTGGTCGACCACCTGCTGGTCGCGCCCGGGCTCTACGGCGCCACGTGGCTGGACCCGCTGGTGTTCCTCACGTACGCGGCGTCGCGCACGAAGACCGCGGCGCTCGGCACCGCGATCCTGGTCGCGCCACTGCGCCAGCCGGTGCTGCTGGCCAAGGAGATCGCCAGCCTCCAGCTGCTCTCCGACCACCGCTTCCACCTCGGCGTCGGGACCGGCTGGGACGCGAAGGAGTTCGAGTCCGTCGGCGCCAAGCTCAACCAGCGCGGCCGGCGCACCGACGAGCTGCTGGAGGCCCTGGAGGTGCTGTTCGGCAACGACACCGCCAGCTTCGACGGCAAGTACTACGCGTTCGACGAGATCTCGATGGTCCCGCGCGTGCCGATGCCGCCGGTATGGGTCGCCGGCGGCTCACGCATCCCGGACCCGGGCGAAGCCGACATCCCGGACATCGCCGAGTCGGTCAAGCGCCGCGTGGTCAAGGCCGGGCGCTGGCTCTCGCGCGCGTCGGGCAAGCAGGAGTGGGTCAAGCGCGACTGGGGCAAGCTGACCGACTACGCGCAGGCCAACGGCGTCGACCCCGCGTCGCTCACGTTCGGCCACTGCAACTGGTTTCACTTCGTCGACGCGGACACGCGCGAGCGGGCGATCGCCGAGCAGGCCCCGCACTTCCAGAAGGTGATGGGCACCCATCGCTCGGTCGAGCACCTGAGCGAGTGCTACCTGATGGGCACGACCGACGAGGTCGTCGAGCGCCTGCAGGACCTCCTGGACGCGGGCTGCTCGTACCTGTGCGTCGGACCGACGTCGGCCGACCCGGAGCAGATCGACGTCTTCGCCCGCGACGTGCTCCCGAGGCTGTCGTGACCGAGGGCACGGTGGCCGACGCGGTCGTCGCCGCGCTCGAGCGCGCGGAGGTCGACGTCGTCTTCACGCTCTGCGGCAACCACATCCTGCCGCTGCAGGAGGCGATGCGCCGGCGCGGCCTGCGGTGCGTGGCGACGCGCTCGGAGGCCTCGGCGGTGATGGCCGCCGACGCCTACGGGCGGATCCGCCGGCGCGCGGGCGTGGCGCTGGTCACCGGCGGCCCGGGCGTGGCCAACACGGTCGGCGCGCTGCTGACCGCGCGCGGCAACCAGAGCCCGGTCGTCCTGCTGTCCGGCGAGCCCGGCCTGGCGGTCGAGGGCCGCGGCGCGCAGCAGGAGGCCGACCACGTGCGGCTGACCGCGGGCGCGACCAAGGCGAGCCTGCGCGCCACCCGCGCCGACCACGTGCTCGAGCGCCTGCGCGAGGCGTTCGTGCTCGCCGAGACCGGCCGCACGGGTCCCGTGCACCTGACGATCCCGGTCGACGTGCAGCAGTCGCCGCTGGACGGCGACGCGCCGTCACCGCGGCCGGTGCCGCCCGCGCCGGTCGTGCCGCCGGCGTTCGTGGGCGCGGTCGCCGAGCGCGTCCGTGCGGCGCGCCGGCCCGCGGTCATCGCGGGCGCCGGCGTCTGGCAGTACGGCGGCGAGCGGGCGGTCGCGGCGCTCGCCGACGCCGGCGTGCCGGTCTTCACGCTCGACAGCGCGCGCGGCATC
The DNA here is from genome assembly GCA_035555675.1 of Solirubrobacter sp. Classification (GTDB taxonomy): domain Bacteria; phylum Actinomycetota; class Thermoleophilia; order Solirubrobacterales; family Solirubrobacteraceae; genus Solirubrobacter. The sequence continues at coordinate 18,431 of DATMGH010000071.1, forward strand.
CTGCCCGACAGCGCGGCCTGCGCGTTCGGCTCGGCCGACCCGGGCCTCAACGCCGCCGCCGGCCAGCTGGCGCTGGCGGACTGCGTGATCGTCGCCGGCCGCGACGCCGACTTCCGGATCGGCTACGGCGCGCGGCTGGCCTCCGACGCGGTCGTCGTGCACGTCGACCTCGAGCCGGGCGGGCTGGGCCGCAACCTGCCCGCCGGCGCACTGCTGGCGGCCGGCGACCCGGCGGCGTTCCTCGGTGACCTGGCCGCGGCGCTCGCGGACCACCGCGCGCCGGGCGAGTGGCGCGAGCGGCTGGCCGCGGCCGAGCCGCCCGCCGTGCCGGACGCCGGCGAGGACGAGCCGCTGCACCCGGCGAGCGTGGCGCGCGCGATCGCTCGCGCCGGCGTGGCGGCGGGAGCGATCTTCGCGCTCGACTGCGGCGAGTTCGTGCAGTGGTGCCGTCAGCTGGTTCCGGCCGAGGCGCCGGGCCGGTGGCTGCGCCTCGGCCCGCAGGCCACGTGCGGCGCCGGCCTGCCGTTCGGCATCGGCGCTCAGGCGGCGCTGCCCGGCGCGCCGGTGCTGGTCGTGGCCGGCGACGGCGGGCTCGGCTACCACGTGGCCGACCTCGAGACCGCGGTGCGCTGCGGTCTGCCGGTGGTCGTCGTGGTGGGGCAGGACGGCGCGTGGGGCGTCGAGCAGTCGCTCCAGCGCGGCGTGTACGGGGAGGGCGCGGCGTTCACGTCCGAGCTCTCGCCGACGGACTTCACGGGCGTCGCGCGCGGCTTCGGCGTGACGGCCGTGCGCGTGGCCGGCGTCGCGGCGCTCGAGCGCGAGCTGCGCGCGGCGCTCGAGGCGCGGGCGCCGCGGCTGATCCAGGTCGGGATCCGCAACGTGCCGAGCTCCGGGACCGAGCGGCTGACGCGGGCGATCCGCGCGGAGGTGCAGGAGCGAGCGCCGGCGGCGTGAGGAGAGAGCGGGCCGGGCGTCGCGCCCGGTCCGGGGTGCAGGTGTTTCAGAGGTGAGGAAAAGGGATGCGACGGATTCTCGTGATGGCGTGGTGCATGGCGGCGGTGCTGCTGGTCGGCGCCTGCGGGAGCGACGAGGGCTCGGGCGGGTCCGGCTCGTCGGACCCGATCCAGATCGGCTTCATCGGCGATCTCACCGGGCCGGTCGCCCCGTACTCCAAGGCGTCGCTGGAGGGTGCGCGGATCGCGGTCGACGAAGCCAACCAGGCCGGCGGCGTCGACGGGCGCAAGCTCGAGCTGAAGGTCTATGACGACAAGAACAACCCGATCCAGACGGTCAACATCGCCAAGCGCGCGGCGCCCGGCGCGGCGGCGCTGATCGTCGCCTCCGGGTCGGCCAACGTGCTCGCCGCCGGGCCGGCGATCGAGCGCGCGCAGCGCCCGTTCATCGTCACCGTGTCGTCGAACCCGGCGGTCACGGAGTCCGGGTGGAAGTGGGTCAACCGCGTCCACCTCTCCGACGCCGACCAGGTCCAGGCGGTGCTCGCGTACGGCATCGAGGAGAAGGGCCTCAAGCGGATCGCGCTGATCCACGACACGTCCGACCTCGGGCGCGGCGGGCAGAAGCTGATCCTGGACAAGCTCACGGACGCGGGCCTGAAGCCGGTCACCGATCAGAGCTACGCGCCCGAGACCAACGACTTCTCGGCGCAGATCAACGCGCTGCGCGACGCGAGCCCGGACGGCGTCGCGTTCTGGGGCACGCTCGACGCGGGCGCCCGGATCGTCGACCAGATGCACGCGGTGGGGATGAAGAACGTGCAGTTCATGGGCGGCGGCGGCCTCGTCTCGAACGAGTTCATCGAGCTGGCGGGCGACGCGGCGCAGGGCACGGTGGCGGCGTGGGCGTACGTCGACCCGGACAACCCGACGCTGAAGGAGATGTCGGCGAAGTACAAGTCCGCGACCCAGCGCGACCCGGACGTGTTCGCCGCCCAGAGCTACGACGGCGCCCGCATCCTCGTCGAGGCGCTCAAGCAGGCGGGCACCGACCCGGAGGCGCTGCAGAAGGCGATCCGGGCGACGCAGTACTCCGGCGCGGTCGGCGACATCACGTTCGACGACAAGGGCCAGAACCAGCGCACGATCCACCTCGGCCAGGTCAAGGACGGCGAGTGGGAGCTGCTCAAGTGACGTCCGGCGAGCCGCACCGCTAGATGCTGCAGTACCTCCTCAGCGGCCTGGGCATCGGGTGCGTCTACGGCCTGGTGGCGCTCGGCTTCGCGCTGACCTACCAGGCCGCGCGGTTCTTCAACTTCGCCCACGGCGCGTTCTTCATGCTCGGCGCGATGGGCGCCTACGCGCTCGTGCGCGCCGGCGTGCCGGTCGGCCTCGCGGTGCCGGGGGCGGCGCTCGTGGTCGGCGCGTTCGCGGTCGTGTGCGAGCGGCTGGTGTTCCGGCGCTTCGTGCTCGGCGGCCAGGGCGAGATCAACACGATCGTGGTGGCGATCGGCCTGGCCTCGATCATCCGCGGCGTCAGCGTCGCCGTCTGGGGGCCGCAGCCGCAGTCGGTCCCGTCGCTGGTGCCCGGCGACGCGATCAGCCTCGGCGGCGCCGTGGTCCGGCGCGAGCTGCTGGTGATCATGGTCATCACCGCGATCGTCGCGGCCGCGCTGTTCTGGCTGCTCCAGCGTACGCGCGCGGGCGTGGCCATGCGCGCCACCGCCGACGACCTGCCGCTGGTCGGCGCGTTCGGGATCGACGTGCGCGTGGTGCTGCCCACGGTGCTGTTCATCTCCGGGCTGCTGGCCGGGATCGCCGGCGCGCTGGTCGCGCCGGTCTTCAAGGCGCAGCCGGTCATGGACGTGCCGATGCTGATCAAGGGCCTGGCGGCGGCGATCCTCGGCGGCCTCGGCAACCCGTGGGGCGCGCTCGTCGGCGGCCTGTGCCTCGGCGTGATCGAGTCCTTCGGCTCGCGCTACGGCGGCTCGAGCTGGGCCGACGTGATCACGTACGCCGTGATCCTCGTGATGCTCGTGATGCGTCCCGAGGGCCTGCTGGGCAAGCGGACGCTGGAGAAGGCGTGAGGGGCGCGCTCGTCCTGCGCGGCGCGCTCGGCGCGGCGGCGGTGGCCGTGGCGCTGCTGGTCCCGGCGATCGTCGAGGCGACCGCGGCCAACCCGCCCTACCTGCAGCAGGTGATCGACCTGATCGCGATCTTCGCGATCGCCACGCTGAGCCTGACGCTGCTGTCCGGCGTCGCCGGCCAGCTCTCGCTCGGCCAGGGCGCGTTCATGGCGATCGGCGCGTACGGGACCAGCCTGCTGGCCGTGCGCTACCACTGGCCGCTCGGGCTGGCGGCGCTGGCCGCGTGCGCGCTGTGCGCGGTCACCGGCGTGCTGGTCGGGGTGCCCGCGCTGCGGCTGCGCGGCGCCTACCTGGTGATGGCGACGCTCGCGTTCGCGGGCATCACCTACGGCGCGATCCTCAACTGGACCGAGTTCACCGGCGGCCCGCAGGGGATCCAGGGGATCCCCGCGCCGGCGCCGTTCGGCACGCCGCTGATCACCGAGCGCGACTTCTACTACCTGATCCTGGCCGCCCTGGCGCTCGCGCTCGCGATCGTCACGGTGGTGCGGCGCGGGCACCGCGGGCTGCGCATGCGCGCGCTGCGCAACGACGAGCTGGCGGCGATGGCGGTCGGCGTGCGGCCCGCGTACGAGCGCACGGCCGCGTTCGCGATCAGCGCGGCGCTGGCCGGGCTGGCGGGCGCGCTGCTGAGCATGTTCGTCGGCTACATCAGCCCGGACCTGTTCACGATCGACCAGTCGGTGCAGATCCTCACGATGGCGCTGCTCGGCGGCATGACGAGCGTGCTCGGCGCGATCGTCGGCGCCGCCGGCGTGCAGACGCTGGCGGAGCTGCTGCGCGAGTTCTCCGAGTACCAGCTGATCGCGTACGGCGCAGCGATCATGATCGTGGTCATCCTGGTGCCCGACGGGATCGTCGGCGGGCTGCGCCGCGCGCTGGCGCGGCTGCGGAAGGGGGCGACGTGACGCTGCTGGCGCTCGAGGACGTCCGGCTCAGCTTCGACGGGCTGACCGCGCTCGACGGCGTGTCGCTGCCGGTCGAGCGCAACGAGCTGGTCGGCGTGATCGGGCCCAACGGCGCCGGCAAGTCGACCCTGTTCAACGTCATCTGCGGCTACTACCGCTGCGACGAGGGACGGGTGGAGCTGGCGGGACGCTCGCTGAGCGGCCTGCCGCCCTGGCGGATCGCTCGGCTCGGGATCGCGCGCACGTTCCAGAACCCGCGCGTGTTCAAGGAGCTGACGGTGCTCGAGAACCTGATGGTCGCCGAGCGCACCAGCGGGCTGCGCTCGTGGCTGGACGTGCCGCGGCGCGTGCGCGCCCACGCCCGCGAGTGGCTCGCGCACGTCGGGCTCGAGCACGCGCGGGACGTCCTCGCCGGCGGCCTGGCCTACGGCGACCTGCGGCGGCTCGAGATCGCGCGCGCCTGCGTGGGGCGGCCGTCGCTGCTGCTGCTGGACGAGCCGGCGGCCGGCATGACCGGCCAGGACCAGGTCGACCTCGTGGAGGTGATCCGCGTCGTGCGCGAGCGCGACGTCGCCGTGCTGCTGATCGAGCACAACATGCCGCTGGTGCTCGGCACGTGCCCGCGCGTCGTGGTGCTGAACTTCGGGCGGCCGATCGCGGACGGGCCGGCGGCCGTGGTCCGCAACGACCCGCACGTGATCGAGGCGTACCTCGGCGCGAGCGACGACGAGGAGGTGGCCGCCGATGCGCCGCAGCCGGGCTGAGCGAGCGCCGGAGGACCCGATCCTGGCCGTCGAGGACCTGCACGTCCGCTACGGCCCGATCGCCGCCGTGCGCGGGATCTCGCTGACCGTCGGCGTCGGGGAGACGGTCTGCCTGCTCGGGGCCAACGGCGCGGGCAAGACGACGACGCTGGGGGCGATCGCCGGGCTGCTGCGCTCCGCCGGCGGCTCGGTCCGGTTCGCCGGCGCGCGCATCACCGGTGCGCGGCCGGCGTCGATCTCGCGCCGCGGGATCGGGCTGGTGCCCGAGGGGCGGCGCGTGTTCGCGAGCCTGTCGGTCGAGGACAACCTCGTCGCCGGGACGTTCGCCGCGCGGGGGCGCGAGCACGCTTTCGAGCACGTCTACGAGCTGTTCCCGGTGCTGGCGAAGCGCCGCCGCCAGCGTGCGGCGACGCTCTCGGGCGGCGAGCAGCAGATGCTCGCGATCGGCCGCGCGCTGGCCGGCGCGCCGTCGCTGCTGCTGCTCGACGAGCCGTCGATGGGGCTGGCGCCGCGCATCGTCGAGAGCCTCTACGAGTCGATCGCGGCGATCAACGCGGGCGGCACGACCGTGCTGCTGGTCGAGCAGAACGTGCGGGCGGCGCTCGGGGTCGCCAACCGCGGCTACGTGATGGCGGCCGGGGAGATCGTCGCCGAGGGCACGGCGGGCGCGCTGCGCGACACCCCCGCCGTCCAGGAGGCGTACTTCGGCGGGGCCGCCGAGGAAGGGGTCAAGAGCGTCGGATGATCAGCGTCAACCCGCACCGGCCGTCCGACGTCGTCGCCGAGTTCGAGCCGTCGCCGCCGGATGCCGTGGACGCGGCCGTGCGGCGCGCCGCGGCCGCCCAGCCCGGCTGGGCCGCGCGGCCGGCCGCCGAGCGCGGCGCGGCGCTGGGCGCGGCCGCGGACGAGCTCGCGGCGCGGACCGGCGAGCTGACCGAGCTGATCGTCCGCGAAGTCGGCAAGCCGCGTACCGAGGCCGCGGGGGAGGTCGCGCGCGCGGTCGCGGTGGCGCGCTACTACGCGCAGCAGGCGCTGGCCGCCGACGGTGAGACGCTGCCGTCGGCCGACGGGCACTCCTGGCTGCTGGTGCGGCGCCGGCCGGTCGGGGTCTGCGCGCTGATCACGCCCTGGAACTTCCCGCTCGCGCTGCCGCTGTGGAAGGCGGCGCCGGCGCTGGCGTGGGGCAACGCCGTCGTGCTCAAGCCGGCGCCGCAGGCGACCGCGCTCGGTCGCCTGCTGGCGGAGGTGCTGGCCCGCGGAGCCCCGTGCGAGCTCGTCGTGGGGGACGCCGAGGCGGGCCGTGCGCTGGTCGCGCACGAGGCGGTCGCGGCCGTGTCGTTCACCGGGTCCTCAGCGGCGGGGCACCGGATCGCGGCGGCCGCGGCCGGCCGCGGCGCGCGGGTGCAGTGCGAGATGGGCGGCGTCAACGCCTCGGTGGTGCTCGCGGACGCGGACCTCGAGGCCGCGGCGCGAATCATCGCCGGCGCCGCGATGGGCTACGCCGGGCAGAAGTGCACCGCGACCAGCCGGGTGATCGTCGACGCGGCGGCGATCGACGCGTTCCGGCCGCTGCTCGTCGACGCGATCGCGGCGCTGCCGTGCGGCGATCCCGCCGACGCGGCGACCGTCGTCGGGCCGCTGATCGACGCGCCGGCGCGCGCCGCCGCGCTCGACGCCGTCGCGCGGGCGGGCGGGACGGTGCTGACCGGCGGCGCGGCGGTGCCGGGCGACGGGTTTCACCTGCGGCCGACGCTGGTCGAGCTCGCGGACGCCGACGGCGTGCTCGCGCGCGAGGAGGTGTTCGGCCCGGTCGCCGCGCTGCTCACCGCCGCCGGGCCCGACGACGCGCTGCGGCTCGCCAACGGGGTCCGCTACGGCCTGTCGGGCGCGGTCTTCACGCGCGACCTCGGTCGCGCGCTGGCGTTCATGCGCGGCATGGACGCCGGGCTCGTACGCGTCAACGCGGCGACGTCCGGCGTCGACTTCCACGCGCCGTTCGGCGGCGTCAAGGCGTCGAGCTACGGGCCCCGCGAGCAGGGGCTCGCGGCGCGCGAGCTGTTCACCGAGACGCAGACGATGCTGATCGCGGCCTGACGGCGCCGAACAGCCCGCCGAGCGGGTCCTCGACGCCGTTGGGCACGACGATCAGCGGGCAGCGCGCGGTCCGCACGAGCCGGCCGCTGACGCCGCCGAGCAGCACGGAGCGCAGCGGGCCCCGGCCGCGCGAGCCGCAGATCAGGACGTCGAGCCGGCCGCTGTGCTCGCCGAGGCGCTCGGCCGGGTCGCCCGCCAGCCGCACCGCGGTGGCGTCGATCCCGCCGGCGAGGCCGTCGAGCGCCGCGTCGAGCTGGTCCTGCACGTGGCGCTCGAGGTCCTCGCGGGCGACCGCGACGGCCGGGATGCCGATCAGCGCGGGCGCGACGTAGCCCTCGCTCTCGACGACGCCGATGATCTCCAGCCCGGCGCCGGTGGCGTGCGCGATCGCCGCGCCGGCCGCGAGCGCCGCCTGGGCGGAGGCGGAGCCGTCGTAGGCGACGCCGACGCGCCGCAGCGGCGTCTGCGCGCGGTCGCGGTAGCCGCTCGGGACGACGGCGACGGCGCAGGGCGCGCCGTGCAGCAGGCGCTCGGCGGTGCTGCCGGGCCAGACGCGGCCGTAGCGGCCGACGTGCGAGGAGCCGACGACCAGCAGGGCGGCGCGCTCGCTGTGCGCGAGCCGCTGCAGCGCCTGCGCGGGGGAGGGGTCCGCGAGCACGCGCACGTGGGCGCGTGGGGTTCCGAGCCGCTCCTTGAGCGCCCCGGCGGTGTCGAGCGCGACGTCGCGCATCGGTGCGTACTCGGTCGAGCCGAACGCGCTCGCGACGACGAACTGCGCGGCGGTGGCGTCGGTCAACAGGCGCCCGAAGGCGATCGCGTCCTCAGCGCGTTCGGACGCGTCGACGCCGATCACGATGGTGTTCACGATGCTTCCTTCCATGCTCGGTGCGGTGCTGCTTTCACCGTACGGGCGAGGCCCGGCGGCGGCATCCGCGCGGCGTGCGGTGCGCGGGTCCGTGGATTCCCGCACGCCGTCGGCGGCACTGTGCGCATGCGGGAGTCGCGGGGCGGGCTCGACAATCCGGGCATGTCACGCCTGGCCGGAGCCGCCGACGTCCGCGCGCACCGCTTCGGCTCGGGGCCGCCGTTCACGGTCGGGGTCGAGGAGGAGTACATGCTGCTGGACCCCGGCACCTTCGACCTCGCGCCGCGCGTGGAGAGCCTGCTGCGGGCCGAACGCGAGCGCGGCGGGCCGTTCCTGGAGCTGATGGCGCCGGAGCTGTTCGAGTCGCTGGTGGAGTTCCACACGCCGGTGTGCGCGGACGTCGCCGGCGCGGCGCGCGAGCTGCGCGGGCTGCGCGCGCACGCGCTGGCGGCCGCCGCCGAGCAGGGCCTGGCGCTGGGGTCGGCGGGCACGCACCCGTTCAGCCGGTTCGAGACCCAGAACGTGACCGTGCGCGAGCGCTACCGGCTGATCGTCGAGGAGCTCCAGTACGCGGCGCGGCGGGAGCTGATCTTCGGGCTGCACGTGCACGTCGGGGTCGACGATCCGGACCGCGCGATCGGGATCGTCAACGCGCTGCGGGCGCACCTGTGCGAGCTGGTCGCGCTGTCGGCCAACTCGCCGTTCTGGCGCGGCGAGGCGACGGGGCTCGCGTCCTGCCGCCACTCGATCTTCTCCGCGTTCCCGCGCAGCGGCCCGCCGCCGCACTTCGCCGGCTACGAGGAGTACGCGAGCGTGGTCGAGCAGCTGGTCGCGGCCGGCTGCGTCGAGGACTACACGCGGATCTGGTGGGACCTGCGCCCGCATCCGGCGTTCGGGACGGTCGAGGTGCGCGTGATGGACGCGGTCACGCGCGTCGAGGAGGCGATCGCGCTGACGGCGTACGTGCAGGCGCTGGTGCGGCGCTACGCGGTGGCGCTGGAGACGGGCGCGCCGCTCGTGTTCTGGCACCCGGTGCTGACCAAGGAGAACAAGTGGCGGGCGGCGCGCTACGGGCTCGACGCGACGGTCGCGGACGTCGAGTCCGGCGGCCCGGCGCCGGTCCGGGCGCTGATCGAGCGGACGCTGGCGGCGATCGCCCCGCACGCGCGCGAGCTCGGCTGCGACCGCGAGCTCGAGGGCGTCACCGAGATCCTGCGCTCCGGCAACGGGGCGACGCGCCAGCTGGCGGCGTACGCGCGCGGCGGCGTGACCGCGGTCGCCGCGGAGATCGCCGCCGTCACCGCTGGCTGACGCCGGCCAGCGGGCGCCGGCGCGGCGCCTCGGTGGCCCGCAGCACGATCAGGCAGGCGAGGCCGATCAGCGCCATCAGCACGAACCCGAGCCCGTAGCCGCCCGTGGCCGACTTGACCACGCCCATGACCAGCGGTGGGAAGAAGCCGCCCAGGCCGCCGGCCGCGCCGACCACGCCGGTGACCGCGCCGACCCGGTCCGGGAACCACTCGGGCACGAGCTTGAAGACCGCGCCGGTGCCGAGGCCGAGCGCGACCGCCATCGTCAGGCAGGCGATCGTCAGCAGCACCATCGACGTGTACGCCGCGGCCAGCACCAGCGCCAGCAGCGTGACGCTCACGAACGAGACCGCGAGCACGCGCGCGGCGCCGATGCGGTCCGACAGCACGCCGCCCGTCGGCCGCGCCAGCACGGCCAGCAGCGCGAACCCGGCGGCGCGCGCGCCCGCGTCGGCCTTGGTCAGGTCGTGCACGCCGGTCAGCAGCTTCGGCAGGTACAGGAACATCGCCACGAACCCGCCGAACGCCAGGAAGTAGAACAGCGTCAGCGCCCACGCGCGCCCGCTGGAGCGGAACACGCCGAGCGCGGCGAACATCCCCGGGCCGGCGCCGCGCGGGCCCTCGCGCGGCGCGTCGCGGGCGAGCAGCGTCCAGACCACGCACATGACCGCCAGCAGCGCCGCGGCGACCCAGAACGGCGCCGACAGCCCCCACTTGTCCGCGATCCGCGGCGCGGTCAGCCCGGCCAGGACGGTCCCGCCCATGCCCATCCCGTACACGCCGAGGGCGAACCCCTGCCGCGACGGCGGATACCAGCCGTTGGCGAACGGGACGCCGACCGCGAACGACGCGCCCGCGAACCCGAGCAGGAAGCCGAGCAGCAGCATCGCCCCCAGCGACGAGTGCCAGACCGCGAGCGCGATCAGCGGCACGAGCGTGTACGCCATCAGCACCGCGAACACCAGCCGCCCGCCGATCCGGTCGGTGAGCCACCCGAGCGGGATCCGCATCAGCGACCCGAGCAGCACCGGCACCGCGACCATCGTGGACGTCTGCACGTCCGAGAGCCCGAGCGCGTCCTGGAGGTCCGGCCCGAGCGGCCCGAGCAGGCTCCACGCGTAGAAGCAGACCGTGAACGCGAGCGTCGCGAGGACGAGCTGGCGCGTGCTGCTCATCGCGTCGAAGCGTAACGCCGCCGGTAGAGGATGTACGGCCGCCCCAGGTACTGGACCGGCACGCTCCACGCGTGCACGAGCCGGCTGAACGGGAACAGCGCCCAGAACGACCAGGCGACGATCGCGTGCAGCTGGTAGATGAACCGCGCGTCGAGCGCCGCGTCCACGTTCGGCGACAGCGCGAACAGCGACCGCCACCAGACCGAGATCGAGTCGCGGTAGTCGAACGGCCGCGACGTCAGCAGGTTGTCCGCGAACGTCATGTACGTCCCCATCCCGATCAGCACGGTCAGCAGGAAGTAGACGAGCAGGTCCGTGCGCGACGTCGTCCGCTGGACGCGCGCGTTGGTGGCGCGGCGGTAGAACAGCCCCAGGAACCCGACCACGCAGACCAGGCCGGCGATGCCGCCCGCGATCGCCGAGAACCAGCGGTAGACGGGCTCGGAGATCCCGATCGCCTCGGTGAACGACTTCGGGATCAGCAGCCCGATCACGTGCCCGCCGACCGCCGCCAGCGCTCCGTAGTGGAACGCCGGCCCGGCCCAGCCGAGGATCTTGTGCTCGAACATCTGCGTCGAGCGGCTCGTCCACCCGAGCTGGTCGGCCCGGTAGCGCCAGATGTGCCCGACCACGAACACGGCCACCGCCACGTACGGGAAGATGATCCAGAGCAGGATCGCGCCGGCGCTCATCACATCGCCTCGGCGACCGCGTACGGCTCCAGGCCGACCGCTTCGTCCGGCGGGCCCTCGCGCGCCAGCTTGGCCACGTCGGCGCGGTCCTTCACGGTCAGCGCGGGTAGGCCGGAGACCACCGCGTCCAGCAGGAACGCGTACGGGCTGTCGAGATCGTGCAGCGAGAGCCGCAGCAGCTCGAGCGCGGCCCGGTGCTCACCGAGCAGCGCCTCGCCGTGCCCGGCCGGCGCGAGCGACGCGAACGCCAGCATCACGACCAGGTGGTCGGGCAGCTCGCTGCTCTCCATCGGCAGCCCGGCGGCCCGGTAGAGCTTCTTGATCCGCACCAGCGCCGCGCCGCGCGTGCGCGTGTCGCCGTGCGCGTAGTACGTCAGGTGCAGGCTCGCGCGCCGGCGCAGGTCGAACGTCTCCACGTAGTGCGCGGGATCGCCGTCCCACGCGGCGGCGAAGCGGTCCAAGGCGTCCCGCGCCGGGCCGGGCGGGAGGTCGGCGATCCGCGCCGCCGCGGCGCGCACGTCGTCGTCCGGGTAGCGCAGCAGGAACGAGAGCAGCGCCCACGGCATCATGGCTTGCGCTCCAGGATCTTGAGCAGGTTGAAGCTCTCCTTGGGCTCGACCGCGCCGCAGTTGCCCGGCCCGCCCTCGAAGTCCAGTCCGCAGCCGCCCTGCTGCTCCATCAGCCGCTCGCCAAGCTCGGCGTGCGCCTGCGGGATCACGTAGCGGTCCTCGTAGTCGGCGATCGCCAGCAGCCGGTACATGCGCTCCAGCTCGCCGCCGGTCAGCCCGACCGAGCCGGGCAGCTCGCCGTCCACGACGCCCAGCACTTCGCGCTTGCGCATGTAGGAGCGCATCGCCGCCAGCCGGTGCAGGACGAACCGGATCACGTCCACGTCGCCGGCGCTCAGCAGGTTGGCGACGTACTGCAGCGGGATCCGCAGGTGCTCGATCGCGCCGAACACGTCGTCCGGGTCGGCCTCGTAGCCGTCGGTCTCGAGCGTCGAGACGACGGGGGAGAGCGGCGGGACGTACCAGACCATCGGCAGCGTGCGGAACTCGGGGTGCAGCGGCAGCGCGACGCCCCAGCGGATCGCCAGGTCGTACACGGGCGAGCGCACCGCGGCGTCCAGCCAGTCCGGCGCGATCCCGTCCCGCAGCGCCGCCTCGCGCACGGTCGGGTCGGTCGGGTCCAGGAACACCGACCGCTGCGCCTCCAGCAGGTCGCGCTCGTGCGGCACCGACGCCGCCTCCTCGACGCGGTCGGCGTCGTAGAGGATGAGCCCGAGGTAGCGGATCCGCCCGACGCACGTCTCCGAGCAGATCGTCGGCTGCCCCATCTCGATGCGCGGGTAGCAGAGCGTGCACTTCTCGGCTTTGCCGGTCGCGTGGTTGAAGTAGACCTTCTTGTACGGGCAGCCGGAGACGCACATCCGCCAGCCGCGGCAGCGGTCCTGGTCGACGAGCACGATCCCGTCTTCCTCGCGCTTGTACATCGCCCCCGACGGGCACGACGCGACGCACGACGGGTTCAGGCAGTGCTCGCAGATCCGCGGCAGGAAGAACATGAACGCCTGCTCGTAGGTCATCCGGACCTGCTCCTCGAGGCCGGACAGGTGCGGGTCGCTGACCGCCAGCTCCGGCCCGCCGGCCAGGCCCTCGTCCCAGTTCGGGCCCCACTCGACGCTCATCGGCTCCCCGGTCAGCCGCGAGTGCGGGCGCGCGACCGGGTCGAGGTCCGACAGCGGCGCGGTGACCAGCGTCTCGTAGTCGTAGGTCCAGGGCTCGTAGTAGTCGTCGATCGCCGGCAGGTCCGGGTTGGAGAAGATCGTCAGCAGCTTCTTCACGCGCCCGCCGGCGCGCAGCCGCAGCTTCCCGCGTCGGTCGAGCTCCCAGCCGCCCTTCCACCGCGACTGGTCCGACCAGCGGCGCGGGTAGCCCTGCCCGGGCGCCGTCTCGACGTTGTTGAACCAGACGTACTCGGTGCCCGGCCGGTTCGTCCACACCTGCTTGCACGTGACCGAGCAGGTGTGGCAGCCGATGCACTTGTCGAGGTTCATGACCATCGCCACCTGCGCGCGCACGTGCATCAGTACCTCAGCTCCCCGGTGTGCTTGCGGACGAAGGTGACCGAGTCCCGGTTGGAGCCCGTCGGCCCGTAGTAGTTCGGTCCCCAGGACAGCTGTCCGTAGCCGCCGATCATGTGCGTCGGCTTCATCGCGATCGTCGTGAGCGCGTTCTCGGTGCCGCCGCGGCGCCCGTCGATCTCCGAGCGCGGCGTGTTGAGCTGGCGGTCCTTGGAGTGGTACATCAGGCACACGCCCGGCGGGACGCGGTGCGAGACGACCGCGCGCGTGACCACGATCCCGTTGCGGTTGTACGCCTCGACCCAGTCGTTGTCGCGCACGCCGATCGCCTCGGCGTCCTGCGGGCTCATCCAGAACCCGGAGCCGCCGCGGAACAGCGTGAGCATGTGCAGGTTGTCCTGGTACTCGGAGTGGATCGACCACTTCGAGTGCGGCGTCAGGTAGCGCAGCGTGATCCCGTCGGGCAGGCCCTCGACGCCGCCGGCCAGCATCAGCCGCGGGTCGAGCGGCGGGCGGTACGCGGGCAGCGCCTCGCCCAGCTCGCGCATCCAGACGTGGTCGAGGTAGAGGTGCATGCGCCCGCTGAGCGTGTGCCACGGCTTGGCGCGCTGGACGTTGATCGTGAACGCCGCGTACGCCCGGCCCTCCTCGTCGATGCCGGACCACTCGGGCGACGTGATCACGCGCCGCGGCTGGACCTGCGTGTCCTGGAACGTGATCCGCGTCTCCTCCGCGACCTCCGCCAGGTCGGCCAGCTTGACGCCGCAGCGCTCCTCCAGCGTCTTGAAGCCCGCGACCGAGAGACGCCCGTTGGTGACGGTGGAGAGCGCGAGCATCGCCTCCGCGGCGTGCTCGGCCCGCTCCAGCGACGGCCGCCCGCGCACGCGCCCGTTGCGGCGCGCGAGCTGCTCGACCTCGCGGTCCGGGATCCAGGACGCGCTCTTGACCGCGCTGCCCTTCTGCTCCATCAGCGGCCCGAGCGTCGCCCACTGGTCGGCGATCGCGCCGTAGTCGCGCTCGACCACGACCAGGTTCGGCAGCGTCTTGCCGGGGACCGGCTCGCAGTCGCCCTCGCGCCAGTCGCGGACCTCGCCGAACGGCTGCGCGAGCTCACCCGGGCTGTCGTGCATCATCGCCGTCGCCACCAGGTCGCGGCGCACGCCGAGCCGGTCCTTCGCCAGCCGCGAGAACTCGCGCGAGATCTCCCGGAACGCGTCCCAGTCCGACCGTGCCTCCCAGGGCGGCGGCACCGCCTGGTTGAACGAGTGCACGAACGGGTGCATGTCGGTCATCGACAGGTCGTACTTCTCGTACCAGGTGGCCGCGGGCAGGACGACGTCCGAGTACAGGCCGGTCGTCGTCATCCGGAAGTCGAGGTCGACCAGCAGGTCGAGCTTGCCGCGCGGGATCTCCTCGCGCCAGTGCACGTCGGCCGGGCGCTCGCCAGGGCCCAGCGGCTCCGCCAGCGGGCCGTCGTGCGTGGCGCCCAGCAGGTGGCGCAGGAAGTACTCCTGGCCCTTGCCGGAGGATCCGAGCAGGTTCGACCGCCAGACGAAGAACACGCGCGGGAAGTTCTCCGGCGCGCTCGGGTCCTCGACCGCGAACTTCAGGCGCCCCGCCTTCAGCTCGGCGGGGACGTCGACGTCGGCGAGCTCGAACGGGCTGCGGTCGAACGTCGGGTAGCCCGGCATCCACCCGAGCCGGACGGCGCGCGCCTGCTCGTCGATCGCCGTGCGGCCCTTGAACAGGCCGGTGGCCAGCGGCGACGCCAGCGTCTCCGGCTTGAGGCGGTCATAGCGCCACTGCTCGGTGTGCGCGTAAAACCAGGACGTGCCCGGCGCCTGGCGCGGCGGGCGCTGCCAGTCGAGCCCGAAGGCCAGCGCCTGCCAGCCCGCGAACGTGCGGATCTTCTCCTGGCCGACGTAGTGCGCCAGCCCGCCGCCGTTGACGCCGACGCAGCCGCACAGCGTCAGCAGCGAGATGAACGTGCGGTACGTCTCGTCGGAGTGAAACCAGTGGTTGGTACCCGCGCCGACGCAGATCATCGAGCGCCCGCCGCTGATCTCGGCGTTGCGGGCGAACTCGCGCGCCACCTTGATGCACAGGCCGCGCTTGACGCCGGTGATGGCCTCCTGCCAGGCGGGCGTGTAGGGCTGGGAGGCGTCCTCGTAGTCGGCGCCGACGCCGTAGGTGGCCAGCATCAGCTCGAACACGGTCGTGACCAGGCGGCCGCCGGCCCGCGTCGCGCGGACGGTGCGGCGCATCGCGCTGTCGTCGTCGAACCGCGGCAGGTCGACGTCGACGGTCTCGCCGTCCTCGAGCGCGAGCAGCGGGTCAATGTCGCCCAGCTCGAGGTTCCAGCGGCCCTTGCCCTGCTCGCCGTAGCGGAAGCCGACCGAGCCGTTGGGGACGCGCGGGCCGTCCGCGGTCGCCACGACGGTCTTGAACTCCGGGTTCTCGCCCTGCTCGCCCAGGTCGGCGGCGGTCAGGAAGCGGCCCGGGACGTGCGCGTCCTCGCGCTCGTCGAGCGTCACCAGCAGCGGCAGGTCCGTGAAGCGCTTGGCGTAGTCGACGAAGCGCGGGACCTGCTGGTCAACGTAGAACTCCTTCAGGATCACGTGGCCCATCGCCATCGCCAGCGCGCCGTCGGTGCCCGGCTGGGCGGGCAGCCAGTCGTCGGCGAACTTGACGTGGTCGGAGTAGTCGGGGGAGACCACGACCACCTTCTGGCCGCGGTAGCGCGCCTCGGTCATGAAGTGCGCGTCGGGCGTGCGCGTGATCGGCAGGTTCGTGCCCCAGATCAGCAGGTAGCTCGCGTCCCACCAGTCCGCGGACTCCGGCACGTCGGTCTGGTCGCCGAAGCACTGCGGGGACGCGGGCGGGAGGTCCGCGTACCAGTCGTAGAACGTCAGCATCGCGCCGCCGATCAGCGAGATGAAGCGGCTGCCGGAGGCGAAGGACACCGGGGACATCGCGGGGATCGGCGTGAAGCCGGCGACGCGGTCCGGCCCGTAGGCCTCGATCGCGTGGACGGTGGCGGCGGCGATCAGCTCGTTCGCCTCCTCCCACGTGGCGCGGACGAAGCCGCCGCGGCCGCGCTCGCCGCGGTAGCCGCCCTGCTCGGCGATCTGCGCGAACGCGTCCACCGGGTCGACCCCGCGGGCGCGCGCCTCGCGCCAGGCGTTCAGCAGGCTGCCGCGGATGTAGGGATGTTTGAGCCGCGCCGGCGAGTACGTGTACCAGGAGAACGAGGCGCCGCGGGGACACCCGCGCGGCTCGTGGTCCGGGCGGTCAGGCCCGTTGCGCGGATAGTCGACGGCCTGCGTCTCCCAGGCGATCAGCCCGTCTTTGACGTACACGTTCCACGAGCAGGAGCCGGTGCAGTTGACCCCGTGCGTGGAACGGACGACTTTGTCATGACGCCAGCGGTCGCGGTAGCTCCGCTCCCAGCCGCGGTCGCGGCCGATGAGCAGGCTCCAGCCCTCTGCGTTGGCGTCCCCTCGGCGGAAGAATTCGTGTGCCGCCAGCACCGGATCCCGTGTCTCAGCCACGACAGCGCCGGACCGTACCAGCTTTTTCACTGCTCACGGGAAGTAATCTCCGTGCCGAGGGCGCGGAGCTCCTCCGCGTCCAACGTGGTCTCGATCAATGGGAACAGCACGCTCTCCTCGTGGCGGATGTGGGCGCTCAGGCGCTCACCGAGCTCGTGCAGCTGTTCTGGGGACGCGTCACCCACGTCGAGCGCGCGCCGGCGGAGGTCGACGTGGTCGGTGAGCGTGCGGACCACCGCCTCGTGATCGTGCGGTCCGCGGCGGGCGAACGCGGGCAGCAGGACGGTCTCCTCGATGACGAAGTGCACGTCGCCTTCGTGTGCCCAGAACTCCAGGAACCGCTGCCGGGCTTCGGCGGCGGTGTCGGCGGTCGCCCGCTTGAGGTGCATGGCGACGAACAGGCCGTGGTGGTGGTCGCGCGACAGCGGCGCGAGAGCCTCACTGCGCTTCATGGTTCCTCATGATCGTGGTTCGACGGTGCATCGGCTGCGGAGCCATCGACACGCCGCAACCGTGTCTCGGGCCGTGCGCGGAGCGGCGGCTCGATCTGGTGGAGGGCGGCGAGCACGCCGCGGGGATCGCGCGGCTGGAGGCGGACGAGCGGGCGCTGGCGGACCTGCGCGCGGTTGTCGCCCGCTGTGCGCTCGGCGGCGTGGGGGCGGAGGAGCTGAGCGCGCTGCGCGCCCGCTCCCGGGCCGCCCTGCGGCTGCTCGGGCCGGCGCCGGAAGCGGCCGCGGTCATCACGGCCTGGGCGTGCGACTTCTGCGGGCGCATCGAAGCGCCGCAGCCGTGCATCGGCGTCTGCATCCGGCCGGAGACGACGATGGTCACGGCCGCCGAGCACGCCGCGGTGCTCGAGCGTGACGCCGCCGTCCGCGAGGAGCTGGAGCGCCTGAGCACGTTCGCGCGCCGGGTCGCGTGGACCAGTCCGCGACCCGGCGCGTTGGATCGGCACGTGCAGGCCCTCCAAGCTCAGGCGTCGACCTTGAACGGGAGCTTCTGACCGGCCATGTAGTGGCCGGGGATGAAGCAGACGAGCTCGTACTCGCCGGGCTCGAGGTCCGCGCTGACGGTCTCGGCCTCGCCGCCGGCGAGCTGCTTGCCCTGGGCGACGAACGCGCTCTCGTCGAGCATGCCGCCGTCGACCTTGGCCGGGGCCGGGACGATCGCGAAGCCGTGGGCGGTCTGGCCCTCGTTGGTGACGGCGAACTTGACGGTGCCGGCCTTGAAGGACGGCTTGTCCGCCTTGACGTACATCTCGCCGAGCTTGACGTTCACGTCGCCGGCGGCGGCCGCGGGGTGGTCGTCCATCGAGTGGCCGGCGCCGGCGGGAGCGTGCTTGGTCTTCAGGACGCCCATCGCGCCCTTGACCATGTCGCCGAACGCGTGCGTCAGGAACGGGTAGGTGCCCTCGTTGTCGAGCGTGAACTCGACGTACGCGCCCTGGCTCGGCGCCAGGTTGATCGTCTGGGCGTCGTGGCCTTCGACGCCTTCGACCATCGTCTTGTCGAACACGGTGCCGATGATGTGGAACGCGCTCCAGATGCTCGGGCCGCCGTTGAGCAGCCAGACGCGGATCTTCTCGCCCTTGTCGACCTCGATCGGCTCGTCCTTGTACTGGTTGGCGTAGCCGTTGAACGCGATGACGTCCGGGTTCTTGGCGTTGATCTTGTCCATGTCGGCGGCGCCGCCCGGCTTGCCGATGTAGTACTCCTGCTGGGTGAAGAAGAGGTCGCGCGCCGGGGCGAGGCCCTTCGGCTTGACCACCATGGCGCCGATCATGCCCATGCCGGTGTGCATCAGGATCGGCTGGGTCGCGCAGTGGTACATGAAGACGCCGGCGTGGTTGGCCACGAAGCGGTAGTGCATGCTCTTGCCGGGCGCGAGGTCGCCGTAGTGCGTGCCGGGGTCGACCTCGGCGGAGTGGAAGTCGAGCGAGTGCGGCAGCGTCACGTTCATGCGCTCGTCGGAGCCGTTGGTGAGCGTGAAGTCGACCGTGTCGCCGACCTCGACCACCATCGGCTGGGAGAAGCCGGTGCCGCGGTGCTCGACGCCGTTGACCTTGTAGGACCAGATCTCGGTCGGCGCCAGGTCCTTGCTGACCTGGGTGACGTGCTGGTAGACGTCGACCTTGAAGGTCTTGACGTCGCCCTTGGGGACGGCGGGGAGGTTGGGGTCGACGCGCTCGAAGGGCTCGAACTTCACGCCCTTGGCGTCGGCGAGCGTCGGGGCCGCGGCGGCGGCTGTGGTGGTGGCGCCGCCGCCGTGGTGCGCCGGGGCTGAAGCAGCCGCGCTCGTGGTGGTCGTCGTCGTGCCGCTGTCGTTCGCGCGCATGAGCGCGGCGATCGAGATCAGCAGGGCGGCGACGATGCCGGCCCCGGCCAGCGTCTTCAGGACGACGCGGCCGTAGTGGCTGACCTCGGCGTCGAAGCGTTCCTGGTCGTTCGGGTGTGATGAGGGATACGTGGCGGACATGGCGCCTGACCTTCTTCTCGGGTGCTGTGCTCTCACTCCGAGTTTCGGCCGGTCGGCATGGAGCGCGGGCTCGCGAGGGGAAGAAGCCATGAGAGGTTCCGTCGGCGGGTATTCCGTTGCGGAATACCACTGAGGGGTGCCGCGGGGGATCCGCGGGGGTGCGTGCGTAGGGCCTACGATGCGGGCGTGGACCGCCTGCTGCGGACGCCTGACCTGGAGGAGCTGCGCACGTTCTGCATCGCCGCGGAGCTGGGGACGCTGGGGCGTGCGGCGACGCGGCTGCACGTGACCCAGCCGGCGGTGTCCAAGCGCCTGCGGGCGCTGGAGGACCACTGCGGGGTGCGGTTGCTCGAGCGCGGGGCGCGCGGGGTGACGTTGACGCCCGCGGGCGAACGGCTGTACGCGCACGCGCGGCGGATCCTGGCCGAGATGAACGAGCTGGAGGTGACGATCGAGGCGCTGCGGGGCAGCTCGGCGTCCCTGACGCTGGCGATCAGCCCGACGGCGGCGGACGCGCTGCTGGCGGCCGCGCTGCTGCGGGTGCAGCACGACGCGAACGCGCCGGTCGAGGTGATCGTGGCCAACTCGCGGACGGTCAAGCGGATGGTCGGCGGCGGGCAGGTGGACGTGGGGGTCGCGGCGTTCGCGTTCGACGAGCCGGCCGGGGGTGGTGACGCGACGCTGGTGCCGCTGTTCGAGGACGAGATCGTGCTGGCGGTGCCGCTGGGGCATCCCTGGGCGCGGTCGCGGCGGGTCTCGCCCCGCGAGTTCGCGTCGACGCCGATCATCCGGCGCGACCCGGGGGCGCACACGCGGCAGGTGGTCGACGCGGCGATGCTCGCCGCGGGCTTCGGGGCGCCGATCGCGGCGGTCGAGGTCGGGACGACCGAAGCGGCGCGCCAGGAGGCGCGCCGGCGGGGGCTGCCGGCGGTCATGTCGCGCCTGGCGGCGGCGCGCGCCGACGACCTCGAGATCGTGCGCGTCGACGGGGTGGAGATGCGGCGCCGCTTCTGCGCGCTGCTGCCGCCGGCGGCGCCCGCGGCCGCCCAGCGGCTGGTCGACGCGCTCGTCGACGTGGCGCCGGACTAGCGCTGCCGTCGCGCTCGGGGCGCGGCGAGTGGTCGCTTTCTGGCGCTATGCGCCGATTCGGCGCACTTCGCGCATGGGCGTGGCGCGTTGCCGCTCGTCGCGGGGTTCGCGCTTCGCTCTGTCGCGGTGGCGCGTTGCCGGCCGGGTGGGGCGCGGCGAGTGGTCGCTTTCTGGCGCTATGCGCCGATTCGGGGCACCTCGCGCATGGGCGTGGCGCGTTGCCGCTCAGACTCCCGCGATGTCGACGAGGCAGCCCGCGGCGACGGGGTCGCGGGCGACGAAGTCGGTCAGGCGCGCGGTGGGGGCGAGGCGGTCGAGCATGCCCGCGGTGATGCCGCGGTGCAGCGTGCACACGACGCGTGGGTCTTGTTGCGCGGCGGCGCGGTACGGGCAGTTGCGCAGGACGATCCGGACGGCGTCTCCGCCGCGCGGCTCCGTGTGTGGCGCGAAGCCGAGCGCGGCAAGCGTGTCCTGGATGCGCTCGCTCGTCGCCTCCCCGTTGCCTTCGGCGGCGAGCTCGCGGCCGATCGCGCGGCCGGTGGCCTCGACGGCGGCGAGGTCGCGCGAGGAGCCGGCCAGCGCGCGGGTCAGCCAGACGCTGAGCTGCGCGTGCGCCTCGGGGCTGCGCCCGCCGGGCCGCGCGTCGGGCGCGATCGCCCACTCGTCGCGCGGGCGGCCGCGGCGCTGCGGCATCGTGCGCCGCTCGAGCAGGCCGGCGTCCGCGAGCCGCCCGAGCTGCGCGCGCACGGTGTTGGGATGGCGGTCGAGGATCTCGGCCAGCTCCTGCGTGCTCGCCGGCCGGCAAAGGCGAGCGAGCGTCTGGAAGAGATCGGCGCGCAGCGGCAGCGCGAGCAGGTCGCGGGAAGATCGCGCGGGCAGGTCCATCGGTTTCAAGGATGGCGTAGGCGTGCCGCCCGCGCGAGGGGCGCGGGGACGAGGGGCGCGGCGGGGATGGTGCGGCGCGAGGGGCCGGGCGGCGAGGGGCGCCGGGGCGACGGGTGCGGCGGCGAAAGGGCGCGGCAGCGCAGGGCGCGGGAGTGCGGGCGCGGCTCAGTGCGGCAGTGGGCGGCGGTGCGGGCGGTCCGACAGCGTCTCGGAACCGCGGTCCGCGAGGAACCCCGTGATGTAGCGGCCGGCGAGCTTCCCGGACGGCCACCACAGCTGCGCGCGCGAGACGCCCGGAGGCGCGCCGCGCAGGGTGCGGGCGACGGCGGCGTCCTCGTCGAGGTCGCGGCGCAGGAACAGCGGGGCCTCGCCGGTCAGGACGATCCCACGCAGCACCCGCCGCACTCGCCGCGGGACGACGGGGGCGCCGGCCTCGGCGGCGATCGCTTCGGCCGCCGCGTCCGCCTGCTGGGTCGCGAGCCCGCCCTGCTTGAGCGGTGAGGCGGTCGCGTCGCCGGCGGCGTACACGCCATCGACCACGCGGCAGTGCTCGTCGACCTCCAGGAAGCCGTCCTCGTCCGAGGGCAGCCCGGCAACGAACGGACCGCGGGCCCGCGGCAGCGCGACCACCGCGTCGGCGCTCAGCAGCCGCCCGTCCGCGGTCGCGAGCGACCCGCCGAGGACGTGCTCGGCGACGCTCTCACCGATGAACCGCACGCCGGCGCGGTCGAGCAGCCGCGCGAGGGCGTCCGACGCGGCGGGGCCGAAGATCTCCAGCGGGCGGCGTTCGGGCGTGACGACGACGAACTCCGGTCCGCCCGGGTGCTCGTGCGCGGCCAGCAGCGCGAGCTCGTACAGCGGCAGCGTCCAGCCCGCGCCGGCGGGCAGCGTGAACAGCACGCGCTCCGAGGCGCCGGCGAGCGCGCCCTCGACGGCGCCGGCGCTCGCGGGCCCGCGGAACAGGATCGCGCCCGGAACGCCCTCGACCGGCCGCGCGCCGACGGCGACGATCAGCCGGTCGTACGGCAGCCGCCCGCCGTCGGTGGTGACGGCCTCCGAGCGCGCGAGGTCGACGGCGCCGAGCGCGCCGCGGTGCAGCGTGGCGCCGAGCCCGTCGAGCGGGACGCGCGGCGGCGGCGCGCCCCCGAACGGCGCCTGGACGGACGAGGGCCGATCGACGAACTCGCCGCTCGGCGCGAGCAGCTCGACCGCGAGGTGATCGCGTCCGAGCCCCCGCAACGCGAGCACGGCCTCGAGCGCGGCGACGCCGCCCCCGGCGACGAGGACGCGGAGCGGCGTCATGGTGCGCTCCGGGGGTGGCGGCGGGCGCAGACGCGCGCGGGGGCCGGGGCGCAGACGCGCGTGGGGGCCGGGGCGTCGGCGCGCGTGGGGGCGGGGGCGGCGAGGCCGCGGCCGGTGGTGGCGGCGAGGCCGGGGCGCGTGGGCGCGGCGAGGCCGGGGCGCGTGGGGGCGGCGAGGGCGCGGCGGGTGGAGGGGGCGCGCGGCGCGGTCACGACGCGGGCTCCACCCTCAGCTCGGGGTGCGCGGCCAGGTAGGGCGCGAGCTCGCGCCCCGCGATCTTGTGCGGCGGCCACCAGGGCGCCTCGTCGACCAGCTCCGCGCTCGCCTCGCCGCTCTCCCGCCGCAGGTACCGCGGCCGCCCGCCGGTCAACAGCATCGCGCGCAGGACGGGTCGGTAGCTCTCGACCCGCACCGGCGCGCCCGCCGCGGCCGCGATCGCGCTCGCCGCGACGTCGGCCTGCTGCGTCGCGAGCCCGCCCTGCTTGAGCGGTCGCGTCGTCATGTCTCCCGCAGCGTATACGTCCCTCAATCCGGACACGCGCCCCTGCTCGTCCACGGGCACGAACCCGCGCCCGTCGGCCGGGAGCCCGGGTAGGAACCGCCCGACCGGCCGCGCCAAGGCCACGGCCAGGTCCACCGGCAGCGAGCCCTCCAGGGACAGCCACAGCCGCCCGTCCTCGACGGCCTCCGCGTACGCGCCCGTCCAGACCCGCACGCCGGCCTGCTCGAGCAGCTCGGCGACGTCGTGGCTCGCGGACTCGCCGAAGACCCCCAGCGGCCGCTGCTCGGACGTCACCACCCACGGCTCGATCGCGAGCCCCTGCTCGCCCGCCCAGCGCACCATCAGCAGCGCCAGCTCGTACAGCGGCAGGGTCCAGCCGACGTCCGGCCCGGCGACGAACGCGACCCGCAGCGGCTCGCCGGCGTGCAGCCGCGCGAGCGCGGCCCGCAGCGGCGCGACGTCCTCACCGCCACGAAAGCTCAGCGCTCCCGGCACGCCCTCCTCGCGCCCCGCGCCCAAGGCCAGCAGCAGCGCGTCGTAGTCCAGCCACTTGCCGCTGGCCAGCCGCACGCGCCGCGCGTCGCCGTCGACCTTCGCGACCCGCCCCAGGATCAGCGAGAAGCCGCGGTCGGCGGCGAGCTCGCGCAGCGAGAACCGCTGCGGCGCGGCCAGCCCGAACGGCTCGGCGACCGACACCGGGCGGTACGTGAACGCGTCCTGGTCGCTCAGCAGCGTGATGCGCACCCGCGTGCCGGCGAGGCGCTGGACGGCGAGCGCTCCCTCGAGGGCGGCGGGTCCACCCCCGGCGACGAGCAGATGCATGGGGTCGGGCATACGGGTGACCGTAGGAGCGGGGCCGAGCCGCGCCATCGGGGCTCAGGCGCGGCCCAGGTGCGGAAAACCCGCACTCTCAGCGCTGCCGCGCGGCCCGCAGCGCGTTGGCCGCGGCCGGCACGTCGCGCTCGAGGTCGAGCTCGACCGGCTGCCCCGACGGCGCCGGCGTGTCGCCGAACGCCTCCGCCTCGTCCAGCGCGGCCAAGAACGGCGAGATGTAGCGCCCCGCGATCTTCGTCGGCGGCCAGAACAGCGCCCGCCGCTCGGCTTCGCCCGGCTCGTCGCTGCCGAAGCCCGGCCCGCGCAGCCAGGCCTTCCCGCGCCCGGTCAGCAGGACGCCGCGCAGGATCGGCCGGAACGGCGCGGGCTTGACGTCCGCCCCCGCCAGCGCGGCGATCGCCTCGGCCGCCGCGTCCGCCTGCTGCGCCGCCAGCCCGCCCTGCTTGACCGGGAAGTCGATCGCGTCCCCGGCCGCCCAGACCGTTGCCGTGCCCACGACCTTGCCGTGGTCGTCGCACGGGACGAACCCGCGCTCGTCGTGCGGGAGCCCGGCGAGCGGCCGCCCGACCGCCCGCGGCAGCGCGACCACGCGCGCGGCCCGCAGCGGCTCGCCGCCCGGCTCGACCACGAGCCCGTCGCGGTCGACGACCTGGACGCTGGTGCGGACCTGGATGCCGACCTCCTCGAGGTCCGCCCGCAGCGCGGCCGCCGCGGCCGCGCCGAAGACCTCCAGCGGCGCCTCCTCCGGCGTGTAGATCGTGATCGAGAGGTCGTCGCGGCCCATGCTCTCGGCCTGCCACGCGGTCATCAGCGCCAGCTCGTACGCCGGCAGCACCCAGGCGACGCCGAGCGGGACGACGAACGCCACGTCCTTGGTGTAGCCCTCCTCGATGTCGCGCAGGAGGCCGCCGAAGACGTCGGCGTCGGCCTCCGGCGTCCAGGTCAGCGCGTGCCGGTACACCGGCTCGGTGCCCGCGCCGACCGCGACCACCAGCGCGTCGTAGGACAGCTCGCTGCCGTCCTCGGCGACCGCGACGCGGCGCGCGTCGTCGACCGAGGCGAGCGCGCCACGCAGCAGCGTGGCGCCGGCCCGCGGCGCGATCTCGGCGAGGTGATGGCGGTGCGCCACGCCGCGGGCGAACGGCTCGCTGATCAGCATCGGGCGGTAGACGAACTCGTCCTCGGGCGTGAGCAGCGTGCACTCGACACGGTCGCCGGCGAGGTCGCGCAGTGCCAGGCAGGTCTCGAGCCCGGCGACGCCGCCGCCAGCGATCAGCACGCGAAACGGCTCAGGTGCAGTGTCGGCCATTCCCGCAGACTACCTGCGGGTTTACCGCGGCACGTTCACGGCACCCACCCGAGGCCGCAGGCGCCCTCCACGGCTGAAATGACGGCAACGCATCAGCCACCGCAGCCAGCAAAGAGAGGGACCATGCGTAAGTTCTGGCAGTACGGCGGGATCGCCGCCAGCGTCATCCTCATCGCCTTCGGCGTGGGGGCGATCTACATGGGGTTCGACGGCCGCAACTACGTTCGCGACAGCCTCGCGCAGGAGCGCATCGTCGGGACGCCGGATTCGACGATTCCGGGCCAGAAGGTCGATACCGGTGCCGAGGCGCAGGCGTTCGCGAAGGTCATGCGCAAGCACACGCTCGA
Organism: Solirubrobacter sp.; assembly: GCA_035555675.1. Taxonomy (GTDB): domain Bacteria; phylum Actinomycetota; class Thermoleophilia; order Solirubrobacterales; family Solirubrobacteraceae; genus Solirubrobacter. Next base: position 43,716 of record DATMGH010000071.1, read on the forward strand.
GAGCACGGGCGGCAAGACCTACTCGGAGATGGGTCGCTTCTTGGACGCCAAGGGT
>DATMGH010000072.1:0-10966 GCA_035555675.1 Solirubrobacter sp.
CACGGCGCGCGGGTCGTGCGCGGCCCGAAGCGCGAGCTGATCTCGCGCGCCTACAACCGGCTGCTGCACGCGACGCTGCGCGCGCGCTTCAGCGACGCGCAGTGCGGCTTCAAGGCCGTCCGGGCGGACGTGCTGGACGACCTGCTGCCCGCGGTGCGCGACGACGGCTGGTTCTTCGACACCGAGCTGCTGGTGCTGGCGCAGCGGCGCGGGCTGCGGATCCACGAGGTGCCGGTGGACTGGGTCGACGACCCGGACTCGCGCGTCGACGTCGTCCGCACCGCGCTCGACGACCTGCGCGGCATCGCCCGGCTGCTCGGGCCGGTCCCGGCGTTCCTGGGCATCGGCGTGCTGAGCACGCTGGCGTACGCGCTGCTGTACCTGGTGCTCGCCCCGGGGCTGGGCGCGGCGTGGGCCAACGGCACCGCGCTCGCGCTGACCGCGGTCGCCAACACGGCGGCGAACCGGCGGCTCACGTTCGGCGTCCGCGGGCGGGCGCAGCTCGTCCGCCACCACGTGCGCGGCGCGCTCGTGTTCGCCCTCACGCTCGCGCTCACCGGCGGCGCGCTGGCCGTGCTCTACGGGCTCGACGCCCACCCGGCGCGGGCGCTCGAGCTGGCCGTGCTGATCGCCGCCTCGCTGACCGCGACGATCACGCGCTTCGTCGCGTTCAAGACGTGGGTCTTCGCCCGGGGTGTAGCGTCCGGTCACGATGATCGTCACCCGCGGCTTCACGCGCCGGCGCGCGGCGGATGACCGGCTCCCGCCCGGCCAGTACCGCGAGGACGACTTCCCGGTGCTCTCGGCCGGGCCGACGCCGCACACGCCGCTGGACCGCTGGGACCTGACCGTCACCGGCGCCGTCGAGCGCGAGCTGCGCTTCACCTGGGACGAGCTGCGCGCGCTGCCGGTCGAGCGGCCGCAGGTCGACATCCACTGCGTGACGACGTGGTCGAAGCTCGACACGCACTGGGCGGGCGTGTCGGTGGACGCACTGCTGGAGGCCGCGCGGCCGCGCGGCGGGTACGTGCTCGCGGTCTGCGACGGCGGCTACACGACGAACCTGCCGCTGGAGGACGTGACCGGCGGCCGGGCGTGGATCGCGTACGAGTTCGAGGGCTCGCCGCTGGCGCCCGAGCACGGCGGGCCGGCGCGCCTGCTGGTCCCTCACCTGTACTTCTGGAAGAGCGCGAAGTGGGTGCGCGGGCTGGTCGTGCGCGAGCGCGACGAGCGGGGCTTCTGGGAGGAGCTCGGCTATCACGACCGCGGGGACCCGTGGCTTGAGCAGCGCTATCAGGGCGACTGACTGGCGCGTCGCGACCGTCGCCGCGATCGCGTCCGAGACGCCGCGGGCGGCGACGCTCACGCTCGACGTCCCCGGCTGGGCGGGGCACCGCGCGGGCCAGCACGTGGACGTGCGGCTGACGGCCGAGGACGGCTACCGGGCGCAGCGTTCGTACTCGATCGCCAGCGCACCCGGCGCGCCGCGCCCGATGCTGACGGTCGAGGAGCTGATGGACGGCGAGGTGTCGCCCTGGATGGTCGGCGTGGCGCGCGAGGGGGACGCGTTCGAGCTGCGCGGGCCGTTCGGCGGCTGGTTCGTCTGGGACGCGGACGAGGCCGTGCCGCTGATGCTGATCGCGGGCGGCTCGGGGCTGGTGCCGCTGATGTCGATCCTGCGCGCGCGGCGCGACGCCGGCAGCACCGTGCCGGCGCGGTTGCTGCTGTCGGTCCGCGAGCCGGATGACGTCTACTACGCGCGCGAGCTGGAGACGATCGGCGCCGAGGTCGTGATCACGTACACGCGCCGTGCGCCGCGCGGCTGGGGCGGCTACGCGCGGCGCGTCGACCGCGCGCTGCTGCGGGAGACGGCGCTGTTCGGCGGGCGCACGTACGTCTGCGGGTCGACGCCGTTCGTGGAGGTCGTCGCCGAGCTGCTGGTCGCGCTCGGGGAGGACCCGGCGAACGTCAGGACGGAGCGGTTCGGAAGCGCCGCTCGATGAGGCGGCGCGCGTTGCCGTCCAGGAGCGCGTCCGCGTCGTCCGGGTAGCGGGCGCGCAGCGCGTCGGCCAGCGGCCTGAGGTCGGCGGCGGACTCGACGCCGCCGAGCGTCGGCTTGATGAACCCGTCGAGGTCGCTGCCGAGCGCGGCGTGCGCGGGGCCGATCGCGTCGATGTGGCGGGCGAGCAGGTCGACCGTCTCCTGCAGGGTCCTGGTGTTGGTCCGCCGCAGCCCGTCCTTGATCTGGTGCGCGGCCAGGATCAGGCCGACCACGCCGCCGCGCGCGGCGATCTTGGCGATCGTTCCGTCCGTGAGGTTGTAGCTCTGGCCGCCGAAGCGGTAGCCGGCGTGGGTCGCGATCACCGGGTACTCGCGCGGGTCCCGTCCGGTCTCGGCGTCGAGCCGCTCGATCAGCGCGAACGTGGCCGCGATCGCGTCCTCGCGCATGTGGCTGATGTCGACCAGGACGCCGGTCGCGTGCATGGCCCGGACGGCGGCCTCGCCGAGCGGCGACAGCGCGGCGCCGGCGGGCTGGGGGAACACCGCGCGGTAGAGCGGGTCGGGCAGGAACGGCAGCGCGGGCGCGTTGGCGGCGACGCGCCGCCAGAACAGGTGCGCGAGCGTGACGTAGAGCACGCCGCGGGCGGCCAGCTCGTGGACGTTCCGGGTGACCTCCTCCGGCGTAGCGCCGAGGTGGAAGCCGCCCTCGACGCAGTGGACGTACTTCGGGCCGCGCCGCGCGAGGTCGGCCGGGTTGGTGACGAGCGTGTGGCCGACGCGGGCGATCTCCGCCTCGGTCGCGTCCATCAGCTCGAGCAGCTTGCCGAAGTAGGCCGGCTCGGGCGGCGCCGCGTACGGCTCGTCGAGGTCCATTTCGCTGAACGGGCGGTAGAGCACGCTGCCGGCGACGTCCACGTCACCTCGTTCGAGCAGCTCGGGCGTCACGCGCCAGCCCGTGTTCCAGTGACGGAAGTCGAACAGGCGGGCGGCGATCTTGAACACCGCGGCTCGCACGCCGCCGCCGCGCGTCATGCCCGTGATCACGTCGCGCGGCGCCTCCACGCCCTCCAGCAGCCGCATCGGGACGTGAAGGTGGAGGTCGATCATGCGCTACATGGTCTTCGCTCCGTTGACCTTGAGCAAGACCGCGTACACCGAGGTCGCGGCGGTGATGTAGAGGCGGTTGCGCTTCGGCCAGCCCCAGGCGACGTTGGAGACGGTCTCCGGCACCTTGACCTTGCCGAGCAGCGTGCCGTCCGGGTCGTAGCAGTGCACGCCGTCGCCGGCGCTGGTCCAGATCCGGCCGGCGGCGTCGAGCCGGAAGCCGTCGAAGCCGCCGACCGTGCAGGTCGCGAACTCGCGGCTGGTGCCGCGCTCGAGGTCGAGCACGCGCATGTGGCGGGGCTTGCCGGTGTCCGAGACGTAGAGCTCGCGCTCGCCGAGGCTGAACGCGAGGCCGTTCGGGCGGTCGAAGTCGTCGGCGATCTTGGTGGTCGCGCCCGTGACCGGGTCGATCCGGAAGACGAAGCAGCCGGCCTGCTCCGGCTCGCCCTGGTGGCCCTCGTAGTCGCTCTCGATCCCGTACGGCGGGTCGGTGAAGTACACGGCGCCGTCGCTGCGCACGACGACGTCGTTGGGGCTGTTGAGCCGCTTGCCGTCGTAGGCGTCCGCGAGGACCGTGATCGTCCCGTCGTGCTCGGTGCGGGTGACGCGGCGGTGGCCGTGCTCGCAGCTCACCAGCCGGCCCTGCGGGTCGACCGTGTGGCCGTTGGCGTAGCCGGCGGGTTGGCGGAACACGCCGACCGCCTGCGTCGCCTCGTCGTAGCGCAGCATGCGGTCGTTGGGGATGTCCGACCAGACCAGCGCGCGGTGCGCCGGGAAGTACGCCGGGCCCTCGGCCCAGCGGCAGCCCGCGTAGAGGTGGTCGAGCTGCGCCGCCGGCTTGACGCAGGCCTTGAAGCGCTCGTCGAGGATCTCGAAGACGCTCACTTCAGCAGCGGGAAGACGTCCTGGGCGAACTCGTCGATGTAGCGCTTCTGGTCATTGCCCGGGAAGTGAAAGACGAGCTCGGTGAAGCCGAGGTCGACGTAGGGCCGGATGCGGTCGGCGATCTCCTGCGGGTCGCTCGAGACGATGAAGCGCGTGTGCGCGCGGTCGACGGCGGCGTCGGCGAGGCGCTCCATCTCGACTGGGTCCTCGACGCCCTCCTTCTCCTCGGGCGTGAGCGCGAGCGCCGCCCACCAGTGCGTGGCCTTCTCGGCGACCGCGGGATCGCGATCGTAGGAGACCTTGATCTCGATCATCCGGTGGATCGCCTCGTAATCGCGGCCGGCCTTCTCGGCGCCCTGGCGCACGTTGTCGAGCAGGTCGACGTAGAGCTGCGGGTCCTTGCCGGAGGTGCAGATGAAGCCGTCGCCGACGCGGCCGGCGAGCTTGGCGGCCAGCGGGCCGCTGGCGGCGACGTAGATCGGCACGGGGGTCTCCGGCCGGTCGTAGATCGTCGCCCGGCGCAGGGTGTAGTAGTCGCCCGCGAAGTCGACCCGCTCCTCCGCCCACAGCTGCTGGATGACCTTGATCGCCTCGGCCATCTTCAGACGCCGCTCCTTGCGGCCGGGGAACTCGCCGCCGGTGATCGGCGTCTCGTTCATCGCCTCGCCGGTGCCGACGCCGAGGAAGATGCGGTTCGGCGCCAGGCAGGCGAGCGTCGCGAACGCCTGGGCGACGATCGCCGGGTGGTAGCGCATCGTCGGCGTCAGGACGCTGGTGCCGAGCGCGATCGTGCTCGTGCTGGCGGCGGCGGCGCCGAGCCAGGGCAGGACGGCGGGCGCGTGGCCGCCGTGGTGGCGCCAGGGCTGCAGGTGGTCGGAGACGCCGGCGACCTCGAACCCGCGCGACTCCGCGTGCTTGACGAGGTCCAGCAGCTCCGCCGGCCCGAACTGCTCATTGGACGCCTTGTAGCCGAGTGTGAGGGAAGTCACTTCGCGAACCTTAGTCGGCTCAAGCTTTACGATACCGTGTCGTAAATATGAGTATGCCTGCTGTTGCCACACGCGGTCGCCCGCGTGATCCGCGCCGGCGCGACGCGATCCTGAGCGCCGCGGTCACGCTGATCACCGAGGTCGGCTACGACCGAATGACGGTCGAGGCCCTCGCGGCGCGGGCCGGCGTCAGCAAGCCTACGATCTACCGCCGCTGGCCGGGCGGCAAGAAGGAGATCGTGCTGGACGCGATCCGCGTCAAGCACGAAGCCGTCAACGCCCTTCCCGACCACGGCAGCCTGCGCGGGGATCTGCTCGCGCTGCTGGCCGCGACCATCGAGCACATCGACGAGGAAGCGCACCTGGCGGCGGGGCTCATCAGCCGCCTGCGCGAAAGCGAGGAGCTTGCCACGATCATGCGCGAGGAGGTCGTCGCCAACGGTCGCTGTCGCCTCGACGGGCTGCTCGAGCGCGCGGTCGCACGCGGCGAGCTGTCCGCCGACGCTCGTATCACTCCCCTGTTCCACGACATCGCCGGCTCGATCCTCTTCACCCGCTCGGTGGTGCTGGGGGAATCGCTCGACCGCGCGTTCCTCGAGGAGCTCGTCGACCACGTGCTCCTGCCCGTACTGCACATTCCTCCCCAGAAAGCCTGATCCATGTCGACTCCCAACGGGGCCAGCCAGGGCTCCGTACCGTCTCCGCCCGGGGCCAGCCAGAGCTCCGCGCAGTCTTCGGCCGCGGCCAGCCAGGGCCTCGATCGCAAGCTGCTCGCGATCGCGAGCGTGGTCGTGCTCGGCGCGATCATGTCGATCCTCGACACGACCGTCGTCAACGTCGCGATCAACACGCTCGCGCGTGACTTCCACACCGAGCTCTCGACGATCCAGTGGATCGTCACGGGCTACACCCTCGCGCTCGCCACGGTCATCCCGGTCACCGGCTGGGCTGCAGACCGCTTCGGCACCAAGCGCCTCTACATGATCTCGATCGGCCTCTTCCTGGCCGGCTCTGCGTTGTCGGGCATCGCCTGGTCGGCCGGCTCGCTGATCGCGTTCCGCGTGCTGCAGGGCCTCGGCGGCGGCATGCTGATGCCGGCCGGCATGACCATCCTCACGCGCGCGGCCGGGCCGCAGCGCGTCGGGCGCGTGATGGCGATCATCGGCGTGCCGATGCTGCTCGGCCCGATCCTCGGCCCGATCCTCGGCGGCTACCTCGTCGACCAGGTCTCCTGGCGCTGGATCTTCTTCATCAACCTGCCGATCGGCGCGGCCGCGCTGCTGCTCTCGCTGCGGATCCTCCCCAAGGACTCGGCGTCGCCGGGCGAGCGCTTCGACGTACTCGGCCTGGCGCTGCTCTCGCCGGGTCTCGCGCTCGCGATCTACGGGCTCGCCGAGTCCGCTTCCTCGGGCGGCTTCGGGGCGACCAAGGTCTGGGCGCCGGCGCTGATCGGCTTCGCGCTGATCGTCGGGTTCGTGCTGCACGCGCTGCGGACCCCGCACGCGCTGGTGGACCTGCGGCTGTTCAAGAACCGCACGTTCGCGGTGGCGTCCGGGACGCTGGTCCTGATGGTCATCAGCGTGTTCGGCGGCATGCTGCTGCTGCCGCTGTACCTGCAGGCGGTGCGTGGCGAGTCCGCGCTGGACTCCGGCCTGCTGATGGCGCCGCAGGGCCTCGGCGCGATGATCGTCATGCCGATCGCGGGCCAGCTCGCCGACCGCACCGGCGTCGGCAAGGTCGTCCTCCCGGGCCTGGTGATCCTGCTCGCGTCGATGCTCGGGCTCACCCAGCTGTCGGGCGACACGTCCTACTGGGTGCTGAGCGCGATCCTGTTCGTGATGGGCGTCGGCATGGGCTTCGCGATGATGCCGCTGATGACCGGCGCGCTGCAGACGCTGCGCAGGATCCAGGTCGCGCGCGCCTCGACCGCGCTGAACATCATCCAGCAGGTCGGCGCCTCGATCGGCACCGCGGTCATGTCGGTGATCCTCACCGTCGCGCTCAAGGACCGCCTCGCGGGCACCGGCGGTGGCGGCGGGTCCGACACCGGGCTCGGCGGCACGGGCGCGCACCTGCCCCTCGAGGTCCGCGATCTGATGGCGAGCGCCTTCACCCACACGTACTGGTGGGCGGCGGCGCTGATCATCCCGGCGCTGGCCGTCGCGCTGCTGCTGCCGCGGATCAAGCCGGACCCGGTCGTCGACGAGGACGGCGACGCCGAGGACGCGGCGCCGGTCCTGATGCACGCGTAGTCGCCCGCCGCGGCGCGCCCTCACCGGGGGCGCGCCGCGCCCGTGCGCTCGCGCCGGGGGTGCGCCGCGCTCGGGCGCTTCCGCCGCGGGCGTGCCGCGCTCGTGTGCTCGCGCCGGGGGTGCGCAACGCTCGGGCGCTTCCGCCAGGAGCGTGTTGCGCTCGTGTGCTCGCGCCGGGGGTGCGCAACGCTCGGGCGCTTCCGCCGCGAGCGTGTCGCGCCCGTGCGCTCTCGCCGTAGGCGTTCCGCGCCCGTGTGCTCGCGCCGGGGGTGCGCCGCGCTCGGGCGCTTCCGCCGCGGGCGCGTCGCGCCCGTGCGCTCGCACCGGGGGCGTGCCGCACGCGCGCGCTACAGCGACGCGTACAGAGCGCGCTCGAAGTCGGCGGACACCTGGAACACCGCGGGGGCGACGAACGGCAGCGTCTGCGTGTAGACGGCGCCCGTGACGCCGGACTTCAGATCCACCCAGAAGTACGTGTTGAACAGGCCGGCCCAGCTGCCGCTGCCGGCCTCGCGCATTCCGGGTTGACGCGAGCCGTTGAGCAGCAGCCCGAGGCCGAACTTGTGCCCGGGGCCGACGTTGAAGTCCGCACTGGTGGCGGGATCGGCGGTCGCGATCGCCGCTGGGAACTCCAGATCGCCGATCTGGTTCGTGAACGCGGCGTCGACCGTCTCGTGGTGCAGGACCTCGACGCCGTCGAGCGTCCCGCCGTTCAGCAGCATCCGCTGCAGGCGCAGGTAGTCGTTCGGCGTCGAGTACAGGCCGTGTCCGCCCGACCAGTACTCGGGCTCGCGCACCCAGTCGAGCTTGGTCACGACCCAGGTACCGTCCCGGAGCAGGTGCGTCGGCACCAGTTGGGCGCGTTGCGCGTCGTCGATCGAGAAGCTCGTGCGCTCCATCCCAAGCGGCCGCAGGACGTGCTCGGTCGCGTACGCGTCGAGCGTCTGACCCGACACCGCTTCCACCACACGCCCCAGCCAGTCCGTGCTGATGCCGTACTCGAGCTTCGTCCCGGGGTCGGCGACCAGCGGGGACGCAAAGGCCGCCGCTCGTCCGGCCGTGACACTCGGCGTGCCGGTCACCGCCTCGTAGCGCAACGTGTCCACGTTCCAGAACTGGTAGGCGAGGCCCGACGTGTGCGTGAGCAGGTGCCGGACAGTTGCCGGTCGCCGTGGTGCGCGCAGGCGCGGCGTATCGCCGTCGAAGCCCTCGAGGACCCGCAGCTCCGCCCATTCCGGGCGGTAGCGTTCGACCGGCGCGTCGACCTCCAGGTCGCCCTGCTCGATCAGCTGCAGCGCGGCCGTGGTTGTGACCAGCTTCGTCATCGAGGCGATGCGGAACGTCGAGTCCGCGGATACCGGATCGTCCCCACCGATCGTGCGTGGGCCCGCGGCGCCGGTGTAGATCGTGCCGTGGCGGTCGGCCGCGACGGCCACGACGTTGGGCACCGCGCCGGACGCCACCGCGTCCTGCAGGACCTGATCGATCCGGTTCGCCGTGATCGCGCTCATGGCCGGGTCTCCTCCCCGTCGCTGGGAACTGCCTGGCTGAAGGATGCCGGGTTTGCATTGGCGGGAAGCTAGTGAGGGGGTCGGATGGAACGTACGTTCGCGTTCCGTCCGACCGGTGCGCGAACATGCGTTCGTGTCATGGCTATCGGGCGAAGCAAACATCCTGCACGCGGATCTGGACTCGTTCTTCGCGTCGGTCGAGCAGCGCGACGCGCCGCGACTGCGCGGGCGGCCGGTGATCGTGGGGGCGGGAGTGGTGCTGGCGGCGAGCTACGAGGCGAAGGCGTTCGGCGTCAAGACGGCGATGCCGGGCGGGCGCGCGCGGCGATTGTGCCCGGAGGCGATCGTCGTACCGCCGCGCTTCGAGGCGTACTCGGCGGCGTCGAAGGCTGTATTCGCGGTCTTCGACGACACGGCTCCGGTGGTCGAGGGGCTCTCGATCGACGAGGCGTTCATCGACGTGCGGGGGATGCGGCGGATCGCTGGGGCGCCGGTGGAGATCGCCGCGCGGTTGCGGACGCGCGTGCGCGAGGAGGTCGGCCTGCCGATCACGGTTGGCGTCGCCCGCACGAAGTTCCTGGCGAAGGTCGCGAGCGGCGTGGCGAAGCCGGACGGGCTGCTGCTGGTCGAGCCGGCGCGCGAGCTCGAGTTCCTGCACCCGTTGCCGGTGGAGAAGCTGTGGGGTGTCGGGGTCAAAACGGCGGACAAGCTGCACGCGCGCGGGATCGCGACGGTGGGGGAGGTGGCGGCGCTGTCGGAGCTCGCGCTGGTGAGCCTGCTCGGGCGGGCGTCGGGGCGGCAGCTGCACGCGCTGGCGCACGGGCGCGATCCGCGGCGGGTGGAGGTCGGGCGCCGACGACGGTCGATCGGCGGTCAGCGGGCGCTCGGACGCCGCGGGGTAGCGAAGTCGCCGGAGCAGCTCGACGAGACGCTGGTGGCGCTGATCGACCGCATCACGCGCCGGCTACGAGCGGCGCGGCGGGTGGCGCGGACGGTGATTTTGCGGCTGCGATTCGACGACTTCACGCGCGTGACGCGGTCGCAGACGATCGCGCAGGCGTCGGCGGAGTCGCGCGTGCTGCTGGCGGCGGCGCGGGCGCTGCTGGCGGCGGCGATGCCGGCGATCCACGCGCGCGGCTGCACACTCGTAGGGCTTTCGCTGACGAACCTCGAGAGCGTCGACGCGGTCCAGCTCGCACTGCCGGTCGACCGGGTGCGGACCCTGGCGCTGGACGCCGCGGTCGACGACGTGCGCGAGCGGTTCGGCTCACGCGTACTCACGCGCGGGGTGCTGGTCGGGCGCGACTCGGGGATCGTGATGCCGCTGCTCCCGAACGATTGATTAAGGCCGATTCATGACCGCAACGAGGCGTAGCGTGGACGGTATGAAGCCACGAGACACATATCCGCCCGGGGTCAGCTGCTTCGTCGACACCGAGCGCGACGACGTCGACGGTGCCCTGGCGTTCTACGGCGGGCTCTTCGGCTGGTCGTTCGAGGAGCGCCAGGCGAAGCCGCGGTTCGTGATGGCTGCGGTGGACGGGCTGACCGTGGCCGGGATCGCCGCCGCGATGGCAGAGGGCGAGGGCTCGCCGGCGTGGAACACGTACATCAGCGTCGTGAGCGCCGACGAGACGGTCGAGAAGGTCCGCGCGGCCGGCGGGCGCGTGCAGGTCGAGCCGTTCGACGTCGGGCCGGCGGGACGGATGGCGATCTTCACCGATCCCGAGGGCGCGCAGCTGCGGGTCTGGCAGCCGGGGCGCACGAAGGGCGTGCAGCTCGCGAACGTCCCCGGCGCGTGGAACTGGAGCGATCTGGAGACCCACGACATCCCGGCGGCGCAGGCGTTCTACGCCGCGGTCTTCGGGTGGGAGTACGCCGAGATCGACCTCGGCCAGGGGCCGGCGTGCATGATCCGCGTGCCCGGCTACGGCGAGCACCTCGACGCCTGGCAGCCCGGCACGCTTGCGCGCCACCGCGAGTCCGGGGCGCCCGAGGGCTTCTCGGACGCGATCGGCTGGATGGTCCCACCGGCTCATGCGGACCTGCCGCCGCGTTGGGCGGTCACGTTCTCGGTCGCGGACGCCGACGAGGCCGCCGCGGGCGCCCCGTCCCTGGGCGGCACCGTGCTCGTCGAGCCGTTCGATGTCCCGTACGTGCGCCTGACCGTGCTCCGCGACCCGGCGGGCGCCGTCTTCACCGCGTCGCAGTTCAAGCCGCCGGC
>DATMGH010000073.1:0-19110 GCA_035555675.1 Solirubrobacter sp.
CGACTTCGACGCCGCCGAGCTCGTCGCCGACAGCTGACGATGCGTATTGAACGCCTCGACGTTGTTCTGGATACGAAGGCCCATGACTCAACACTCCTTGTTGATCGGGAAACCGGGCTTGACGAAGCGACTCCATGTCGCCTCAGGCTTGATGATCGACGCCGCCCCGCGGATCTTTAGCGGGCTTCTCGCGGCGCCGCCGCTCACGCTCGCGCCGCGCCCGCTCACGCTCGGCCGGGGTCAGCAGGCGCAGGCGCGGGATCGGCTCCACCGGGCGCGTGAGCGGGTCGCGGTCGACCGGGTCGATGCGGTCGGTCACGCCTTGGCCGACCCGGCGGCCTCGGCCTCCGCCTCGGCCCGCAGGCGCTCGAGCTCCGCCTGGCGCGCGCGGTAGCGCTCGATGCGCTCCTGCTCGAGGTCGCGCAGCTCGGCCAGCAGGATGTGGCGCCAGACGACGATCGCGCAGCGCCAGGCGACCAGGTTGACCACGATGCCGGCCGCCAGCGCGCGCCAGACGGCGTCGAACGTGGTCTGGTCGCCGGCCAGGTTGAGCACCAGCACCAGCAGGAATGCGACCAGCGCCGCGCGCGTGCGGGCGCGGCGGATCCCGGCCTTGGCGCGCGGGTGCGTCGCCAGCGAGACCCTGATCTCGGGAGTCTCTTCGCTCATGCGTCTCGGGACGCCCTCAGGGCCTGGACTTCGCGATCGCGGATGAACCGCATCAGGCGGTCCTCGTCGGCGCGCGCGACGCCGTCGAAGCGGATGCCCTTCTGGTCGGCCTCGGCGCCGACGCGCACGACGCGCCCGAGCGAGCGCAGCGGGCCGTCGGGCAGCAGCAGCTCGACGTGCACGTCCAGGCCGAGCGGCAGCTCCCACTTGTCGGTGACGCGCAGCCCGCTGCCGCTGACGTCGAGCGTGGTGGTCTCGCCGCCGAGCGGCTCGTCGACGCCGCGCACGGTCACGTCCAGCACCGCGGCGACGCGCACGAACTCGCGCCGCTGGATGCGCTCGACGTCCCCGGACAGCGTGATCGTCAGCGAGCCCGAGCGCTGCGCGTCGAGGGTGCCGCCGTAGCGCAGGATGCCGCGGCCGGAGAACAGCTCGACGGCGAGGTCGTGGCCGACGAGCCGCGCCACGCGGTCGTCCTTGACCGCCAGCGCGACGATCACCACGGCGCCGTCGGCGCGCTCGATCGTCGCCGGCAGCACGCCCAGCAGGACGTTGCGCACGTGCACGTGCTGCCCGGCGGTGAACTTGGGAGGAGCGGTCACGGCGGCCATCAGGGCAGCAGCTGCTGGGCCAGCGCGCCCGGGTCGGCGGGGCTCGCGGCGTCGCGCGAGCAGACGTACGACAGCGGGCGGCCCGCGCGCAGCGCGAGCTCGACCGGCGCGCCCGGGCGCGCGGTCTCGTCCGCGTGCGTGAGCGCCACGTGCGTGGGCCCGAGCGGCGCCAGCGCGTCCGCGACCTCGGCCGCCGCGGCCGAGCTGAGCGTCGCCGGCAGCGCCAGATGGATCTCGCTCACGCCGAGCGCCTCGAGGTCGGCCGCCAGCGCCTTCAGATCGGCCGGCGGCGTGCTCGGCCCGACCGCGGGCGTGTCGATCAGCGTCATCAGCGGCGTGCGGCCGCCGAGGCGCCGCTTGACCTGCGCCGCGTCGTCGGCGGTGACCACGTTGATGCCGAGCGGCTGCAGGCGCGTGGCGAGCGTGCCGTCGCCGCGCAGGGCGACGACCGCGACGTCGACGCCGCCCGCCGCGTACGCCGCGGCCAGGTGCGCGACCGCCGCCGTCTTGCCGGCGCCGCCGCCGCCCACGATGGCCAGCGCGCGGGCGCCGCCGCCGAGCGCCGACAGCACGGGAATGCGGCGCGCGAGGGCCGTCCGGATCAGCTTCTTGAGGTTGCGGGGGGCGGAGAACGGGAGCCCGTGCGTGACCGCCTCGCCGACCACGTCGGCCGCCAGCTCGGAGCTCAGCCCGGCGGCCACGAGCCGCTGCTCGGCCGCGTCGGCGGCCGCGGGACGCGCGGCCGGAGCGGGCGCCGCCGCGGTGGCGCCGCCCGACGACACACCGCCAAGCGGTGGACTCGCCGGCGCCGGCGCGCCGAACGGCACGTCCCTCAGCCCGGCCGCGAAGGCCTCGCTCGCGGGCGTCTCGAACGCCGGCTCGGGCGCCGCGTCCTCGATCGCCGCCGCGTTCGGCTGCGGCCCGTAGAGGCCCGCCGCGGCCGGCGACGGGATGTACTCGTCCGCGGTCGTGGCCGAGAAGGCCGGCTCCGGCGGCGCCTGCGCCTGCCGCGCGGCCGCGGCCAGCGCGTCCGCGAACGGCGTCGCCTGCTCGAACAGCGCCTGCACGGCGGGCGAGCTCAGGCCCTCGGCGGTCGCGCGGTCGGAGCGGATCTCCAGCGGCCGCTCGCCGCCGGGGCGCGCATCGACTTCGACGTAAGGGCGCTGGAAGAACCCGCCGACGCCGCCGCCGAGCCCTTCGCGCCGGCGCAGCACGATCGCGTCCGGCCCGAGCTCGGCCCGGATCTGCGGCAGCACTTCTTCGAGCGAGCGACCGCGGTAGGTCTTGACGCCGTCAGAACCGTTGCTGGTGGAAGCTTCCATCCCCGAGGTCCCCTATCGACTCTAGGCCGCGGCCAGCGCCGCGCCGATCACACCGGTGGTCTCGACCCCGACACCCGCCGGGATCTCGTTGTAAGAACAGACGGCCAGCTGCGGCAGCTTCTGCTCGCACAGCTGACGCAGGTGCCGGCGCACGCGCGCCGAGCACAACAGCACGGGCCGGCCGCCGCTGCCGAGCGCGAGCTCGACCTGCTCGGCCGCCGCGTCGACGATCGCCGCCGCCTGCGCCGGATCCATCGCCAGGAACTCGCCGTCGGCGGTCTGCACGAGCGCCTCGGCGACCGCCTGCTCGAGCGCCGGGTCGACCGCGATCACGCGCAGGGTCCCCTCGGCGTCCAGGAACGGCGCCACGATCGTGCGCCCGAGCGCCTGGCGCGCGTACTCGGCCAGCATCGCCGGGTCGCGCGTGAGCCGCGCCTTGTCGCCGATCGCCTCCAGCACCGCGCCGAGGTCGCGGATCGACACGCCCTCGCGCAGCAGCGCCTGCAGTACGCGCTGGACCTCGCCGAGCGACAGCACGTCCGGGACGACCTCATCGACCACGGCCGCGTTGACCTCCTTGAGCTGGTCGAGCAGGTGGCGCGTCTCCTGGCGCGTCAGCAGCTCGGCAGCGTGCGCGCGGATCACCTCGGTCAGGTGCGTGACCACGACCGACTCGGCGTCGACCACGGTCCAGCCGAGCGCCTCGGCCTCCGCGCGGCCCGCCTCCGGGATCCAGACGGCCGGCAGCCCGAACGCGGGCTCGGTCGTCGGGATGCCCGCGAGCTGACCCATCGCGTCGCCCGGGTTCATGGCCATATGGTGCCCCGCCATCACGCCGCCACGCGCAACTTCGCTGCCACGCACGCGCATCACGTACTCGTGCGAGTCGAGGCCGACGTCGTCGCGGATCCGGACCGGCGGGATCACCACGCCGAGCTCGGACGCGATCTGCCGCCGGATCGTCCCGACGCGCGCCAGCAGCGAGCCGCCGGCGGCCTTGTCGACGAGCGGGACCAGGCCGAAGCCGATCGCCAGCTCGAGCGGGTCGACCGCGAGCGCGTCCAGCGCGGCGTCGCGCGGCGCCGGCAGCGCCGCCTGCTCCTCCGCGGCCCCGACGGCCTTCGCCGCCTCCTCGCGCTGGCGCGTCGTGGGGCGGTTGCGCACCTGCCAGCCGACGAAGAAGAACAGCGCGCCGATCGCGAAGAACGGCAGCTTGGGCAGCCCGGGAACGAGCCCGAACAGCATCACCATCACGCCCGCGACCAGCGGCGCCTTGCGCTGGTCGAGCAGCTGCTTGGAGACGGTCGAGCCGAGGTCGTTCTCGGCGCCCGCCGAGCGCGTGACCAGGATGCCGGTCGCGACCGAGATCAGCAGCGCCGGGATCTGGGCGCACAGGCCGTCGCCGACCGACAGCAGCGAGAAGTGGTGCCCGGCCTCCGAGAACGGCATGCCCTGCTGGACGACGCCGATGATGATGCCGCCGAGCAGGTTGATCGCGGTGATCAGGATGCCGGCCATCGCGTCGCCCTTGACGAACTTCGAGGCACCGTCCATCGCGCCGTAGAAGTCCGCCTCCTGGGCGATCTCGGCGCGCCGCCGGCGCGCTTCCTCGTCGGTGATCTGACCGGTGTTGAGGTCGGCGTCGATCGCCATCTGCTTGCCCGGCATCGCGTCGAGCGTGAAGCGCGCGCCGACTTCGGCCACGCGCCCCGCGCCGTTCGTGATGACCACGAACTGGATCACGATCAGGATCAGGAAGATCACCAGGCCGACGACGATGTTGCCGCCGACCACGAAGTTGCCGAACGCCTCGACCACGTGCCCGGCGTCGCCCTCGAGCAGGATCAGCCGCGTCACCGACACGTTGATCGCCAGCCGGAACAGCGTCGTCAGCAGCAGGAGGGTCGGGAACGACGAGAAGTCCAGCGCGCGCGGCACGTACATCGTGGCGACGACGATCATCAGCGCGGCCGAGATGTTGAGCGTGATGAAGAAGTCCAGCAGCAGCGGCGGCAGCGGGATGATCAGCATCGCCACGATCAGCACGACGCCGCCCGCGGCGGCCAGGTCCGCGTTGCGCCCGAGGCGCGAGAGCGTCGCGTTCATGCCCTCGCCCCCGCGACGCGGTAGACGTACGCGAGCAGCTGCGCCACCGCGTGGAAGAGATCCTCGGGGATCGGGCGTCCGACGTCGACCGTCGCGTACAGCGTGCGGGCCAGCGGCGGATCGGGGACGACCATGACGCCTGCGTCGGCAGCTCGCTCGCGAATCTTGAATGCGAGATGGTCGACGCCCTTCGCGACGACGACCGGAGCCGCCGTGCCCGCCTCGTACTTGAGCGCCACGGAGAAGTGGGTGGGGTTGGTGACGATCACGTCTGCGGTCGGAACGGCGTCCATCATGCGCCCGCGGGCCAGCTCCATCGCCTTGCGCCGCTGCGCAGACTTGATCTCGGCAGGAAGCTGCTGCTGCTTGAACTCCTGCTTGAGCTCCTGCTTGTCCATCCGCAGGCCCTTCTCGTGCTTGTAGCGCTGGTAGACGAAGTCGATGACCGCCAGCACCAGGTAGGCGACCGCGGCGCGCTGGGCGATCGCCATCACCGTGCCCGCGACCTCCGGGACCAGCTGCTCGGGCGGCGTGCCGACGGTCGCGGCCAGCTCGTCGAGCTTCGGGAACAGCGCGAGCGCCGCGATCGCGCCGACGATCGTCGTCTTGGCCACGTTCTTGGCCGTCTCGAACGCGAAGTGCTGCGGGTTGAAGAGGTTCTTGATGCCGCTCGCGGGGTTCAGCCGCTTGAAGTCCGGCTTGAGCGCCTGCGGCGACGGCTTGAAGCCGACCTGGGCGACGGCGGCGAACAGCCCGGCCGCGAAGCACGCGCCCGCGACCGGCAGCAGCGCCAGGCCGACGTGCCGGCCGACGAGCCAGAACAGCTCGCCGATGCCCTCGCGGTTGACCACGTCCGGCCGCGTGGTCAGGTCGATCACCCCGACCATCGCGCGCCGCATCTGGTCCATCGCCCGCGGCGCGAACGCCGACAGCGCGATCAGCCCGGCGATCAGGATCGCGGCGCCGTTGATGTCGACCGAGCGCGCGACCTGGCCCTTCTTGCGCGCGTCGTCGCGCTTCTTGGGTGTGGCCTTCTCGGTCTTGTCCTGGGCCATCAGGCGGCCTTCAGGAAGTGCAGCGCGTGCACGATCGAGTCCTGCAGCTCGCTGGCGGTGAGGCCCGCGACGAACGGCAGCGAGGCGCCGAGCAGGATCAGCCCGACGATCATCTTGGCCGGGAAGCCGACCGCGAACACGTTCATCTGCGGCACGACGCGCGAGACGACGCCGAACGCCGCGTCGGTGATGATCAGCGCGATGATCACCGGCGCGCCGATCATGAACGCGGCGACGAAGATGCCCGAGAACGCGACCTGCGCGCCCTCGGCCAGCGAGCCCACCGCGGGCGCGTCGAGCATCGGCACCGCCTCGTAGGTCCGGCCGAGGCCCTTGATCATCCAGGCGTCGCCGCCGATCGCGATGATGATCGCCACGCCGAACAGCCCGTACAGCTGCGACAGCACGGTCGACTGGGTCCCGCTCAGCGGGTCGACCTGGGCGCCGAACGAGAAGCCGATCAGCGTGTCCAGCAGCGAGCCCGCGGTCTGCAGGCCGGCGAACATCGCGGCCAGCGCGTAGGCGAACGCCAGCCCGACGATCACCTCCTTGACCAGCACGGCGCCGAACGTCAGCGGGTCGAGGTCGATCGCCCCGTGCGTGGCGACCGGCGTCAGCCCGATCGCGAGCGCGACCGCGATGATCCCGCGCACCCGCCCCGGGACCATCTTCGACGAGAACAGCGGCGCGATCACGAACAGCGGCGAGACGCGCGCCAGCACCAGGAAGAATGCGGCGACCTGCTGCTCGGAGAACCGCGTGAGCAGCTCGCCGGCGTTCACGTCAGCTTCCGACCAAGGTCGGGATCTGCCGCCACAGCTCGCTCGTCCAGTCGACGATCGTGCTCAGCATCCACGGGCCGGCGATCGCGATCACCGCGCACAGGCCGAGGATCTTCGGGATGAAGACGAGCGTCTGCTCCTGGATCTGCGTGACCGCCTGCAGGATCGAGATCAGCAGGCCCACGATCAGGCCGACCAGCAGCATCGGCAGCGCGATCTTCATCGTGACGCCCATGGCGTCGACGATCAGCGAGACGATCCGGTCCTGCGTCATGACATGTGGAAGCTCTGGACGAGCGACGAGGTGACCAGGTTCCAGCCGTCGACGAGGACGAACAGCAGGATCTTGAACGGCAGCGAGATGAAGATCGGCGGCAGCATCATCATCCCCATCGACATCAGGGTCGACGCCACGACGAGGTCGATGATCAAGAACGGCAGGAAGATCAGGAAGCCGATCTGGAACGCCGTCTTGAGCTCGGAGATGATGAACGCGGGGATCAGCACCTGCGTGGGCACGTCGCGCCGCGTCTTGACGTTCTTGACGTTGCCGAGCTTGACGAACAGCGCGATGTCCTTCTCGCGCGTCTGATCGAACATGAACTCGCGCAGCGGCGCCTCGGCGCGCTTGAGCGCGACCTCCTGCGTGATCGCGCCGCGCTGCAGCGGGTCGTACGCGTCGTGCTTGATCTCCTTCAGCGTCGGGCTCATCACGAACAGCGTCAGGAAGAACGCGATCCCGATCAGCACCTGGTTGGGCGGCGCGGTCGGCGTGCCCAGCCCCGTGCGGATGAAGCTGAGGACGATCAGGATGCGGGTGAAGCCGGTCAGCGTGAACAGCAGCGCCGGGACGAGCGAGATCGCCCCGATGAACAGCAGCAGCTGGACGGCGTTGGAGCCGTCGGTCTTCACTTGACCACCGTTTTGGAGCGCAGCACGTCGAGGAAGCCCTTGGGCGGCTCGAGGCTCTCGAGCGTCGCGCCGACGGTCAGCGCCGGCGGCTCGACGAGGCCGAGCGCGGCCGCCTCCTCCTCGCTGTAGCGGCGGATCGGCGCGATCGCGCCGTCGGCGGTGCCGATCAGGACGACCTCGCGGCCGGCGCGCACCAGGTGCAGCGCGCGGTCGGTGCCGAGCGGGAGCGTGGCGAGCGTCTCCAGCCCGCCGCCGGACGCCGTCGCGGCCTTGGCCGCCTTGACGTTCTTGAGCACCCAGTAGAGGCCGTAGATGATCGCCAGCACGATCGCCAGCGCGAGGATGGTGCGCACGATGCTGCCGCCGCCGACCGCGTGGGCCGAAGCGGCCGCGTCGCCGGAGGCGTTGATCGGCGTGTCCTCGCCGTCGGCCGCGTAGGCCGGCGAGGCGGTCAGCAGGCAGCCGAAGACGGCCGCGGGGAGGAAAGCGTGGAGGGTCCGCATACCGAGGAGCGAGCCCGGATCAGGCTCACTGCACCTATCGGCAGCGGGTTCAGCGACCTTGAGGCTCAGGCGCCGGCGCGGCGGTGCGCGGCGCCGGCAGGTCCACGGTCCCGCCCCTGCGGCGGACCTTCTCGAACTGCAGCTCGTTGACGACCGCGCCCGCGAGCACGATCAGCGCGAGGATGTAGAACCAGACCAGCGC
This sequence comes from Solirubrobacter sp., assembly GCA_035555675.1. Lineage (GTDB taxonomy): Bacteria > Actinomycetota > Thermoleophilia > Solirubrobacterales > Solirubrobacteraceae > Solirubrobacter. The sequence goes on from DATMGH010000073.1 coordinate 8,163, forward strand.
GATCAGCACGAACACGGCGCTCGAGCCGATCCGCAGCGTCGACACGTTCGACAGGTAGACCGGGAACGCCGCGTCGACCGCGCCCATCGCGAGCGTCGCGCCGAGCGCGCCCGGCCACACGCACGACCACGGGATCACGCCCTTGGGGACCGCGAAGTACGTCATGCAGAGCGCGCCGAACAGCACGATCAGGCCGAACGCGATGCCGCCCCAGTAGACGACGTCGCCGGCGTCGGCGAGCCCGAACGGGAGGTCGCGCGCGCTCGAGAGCGCGAGCGCCTGCACGGTCGGCACGGTGACGCTCGCGGCGATGAAGATCAGGATCACCAGCAGCATCCCGAACCCGAACAGCTTCTGGCGCACCCAGGAGCGGCACGGCAGCTGGTAGATGCGGCAGAACGCGGTGTCCAGCGCGCCCCAGAACGACGTGCCGACCCACAGCGAGGAGACGAGCGCGACGATCCCGACCGTGGTCGACGCCTGCTGGAGCCGCTGGACGCCTTCGACCAGCGTGCTCTGCGCGGCGCTCGGGAAGATCGTGCGCGCGTCGTTGATCACCGACGCCGCCAGCTCCGGGCTGCGCAGCACGCGGCTGGCGATGAACAGCGCGATCAGCGCCAGCGGGAAGATCGACAGCAGCAGGTTGAACGCCACCATCGCCGCGAGGCCGGTCAAGCCGTCGTCGTAGGCCTTGCGCCAGAACGCGGCGACGGCTCGGGCGGCGCGGTGCACACCGCCGTGATACCAGGCTTTTCGCTCCGGGCGCCGCGGTCGCGGCGCCCGGAGCAGGTGCTACGCGTCGTCGTCCGCGGGCTCGGCCTCGCCCTTCGGGGCGAGCACCTCGGTGACCCGCAGGCCGAACTCCTCATCGATCACGACGACCTCGCCGCGCGCGATCGGCTTGCCGTTGACCAGCAGGTCGACGGGCTCGCCGGCGAGCCGGTTGAGCGTCACGATCGACCCGGGGCCCAGCGCGAGCGCTTCGCGGATCGTCATCCGCGTCCGGCCGACCTCGACCGCGAGCTCCACCGACACGTCGTGGAGCCGGGTCAGCTCCTCGGCCGTGACCGGGTGCGGCGGCGCCGCTTCCGCGGCGTCGGACGTGGTGGTCTCGAAGGGGGCGTAGTCGACGGTTTCGGCCATGGGCTCGCTTACTGGACGGTGAGGTCTGAGAACAGGACGTGCTCGACCTTTACATCGGTGTGGCGCTTGAGCTCCTTGAGGATCTGCGTCTTCAGGCGCTCGCGGCCGCTCTCCACGATCAGGTCGGAGTCCTTGGCGTCGGTCAGCACGCCGGTGATGACATCGCGCACGACGCCCTCCTGGGTCATCGGGCCGTAGCCCTCGGGCGGGGTCGCGCCGCCCTCGTGCCCGCCGGCCGCCTCGGTCGACGTGTCGTCGTGGGCCAGCACCAGGCCGATCTGCAGCTTCGCGAAACGGCCGTCGGCGAGGTTGACCAGGAACTCCTTCTGGAGCATGTAGACCGTGCCCTCGACCTTGGGCTTGGGCGCCTCGCCGGCCGTGGCCGGCTTGGCCAGGACGAACTTGTACGCCCCGCCGAGCACGGCGAGCAGGGCGATGATGGGTGCGAGCTTCTTGACCATGGTGGATCAGCGCCTTCCTTGCGCTAGGGGGTCGACTCCGTGTCGGTTCGGGTGTGAATGCGGGAGAGCACGATCTCCACGCGCCGGTTGCGCTGGCGGCCGGCGGCGGTGGAGTTGGACGCGATCGGCTCCTGGTTGGCGTACATGCCGCCCTGGATCCGGTTCGCGAGCACGCCGTTGGCGATGAAGTCGCGGATCACGGCGCCGGCGCGCGCGCCGGACAGCTCCCAGTTGGACGGGTACTGCGAGCCCGAGATGGGCTGCGAGTCGGTGTGGCCCTCGACCACCACCGGGTGCCGCCGCTCGTCGCGCACGACCGCGCCGATCTTGTCGACGAGCCGCTTGGCCTCGGGCTTGAGGCTGGCGTCGCCGGACGCGAAGAACACTTTGTCGGTGAGCAGCTGGATCACCAGCCCGCGGCGGCGGACGGTCACGTTGACCTTGCCGTTGAGGCCGGCGTCGCGGGCGAGCTGCTCGATCCGGCGCTTGAGCGCCTGGAAGTCCTGCTCCTCCTGCAGCGCCTTCTTGCGCTCTTCGGCGGAGCTCTTGGACGGCGTCTCGCTGAACGACATCACCGGGCGCAGCGCGGGCAGCGGCGGCTGCACGGAGGACTGCTGGGTCTCCTGCGCGTTCGAGCCGGAGTTGAGCATCGACCGGCCACCGTCGAGCACGGCCCCCGAGAACGCGTCCTGCAACGAGCGCTGGAGCGCCTCGAACTTGGACGTGTTCACGGAGGAGATCGCGAACAGGACCATGAAGACGCAGAACAGCAGCGTCATCATGTCCGCGAACGAGACGAGCCAGCGCTCCTCGTTCTCGTGCTCCTCCTCGTGGTGGGCTCGCTTGTGACGGCGCGAAGCGGACATGGTGCGGCTACGCGGCGGCCTTCTGCTGGGCGGCGGTGGTCACGGACTCGCCGTCGGCCGGGCGCCCGGCGGGCGGCACGAACGTCAGCAGCTTCTCCTGGACCACGCGCGGGTTGTCGCCGGCCTGGATCGACAGGATGCCCTCGACGATCAGCCCGCGCGCGTGCAGCTCCTCCTGGGAGAGCTGCTTCAGGCGCGCCGCGAGCGGCAGGTAGACGATGTTGGCGGTGGCGACGCCGAGCAGCGTGGCCACGAACGCGGCGGAGATCGACGGGCCGAGCGTCTCGGGCTTGTCGAGGTTCGCGAGCACGTGGATGAGGCCGAAGACCGTGCCGATGATGCCCATCGTCGGCGCGTAGCCACCGGCCTTCTCGAACGGCTGCACGCTCGCCTGGTGGCGCTTGCGCATCGCGTCGTTCTCGGACTCGAGGATGTCGGCCACGAGGTCCGGGTCGGTGCCGTCGACGACCAGCTGCAGGCCCTTGCGGGTGAACGGGTCCTCGATCGAGTTGGCGACCTCGTCGAGCGCGAGCAGGCCGTCGCGGCGCGCGGACTCGGCGTAGCCGACCAGCTCGCCGACCTTGCCGGTGAGGTCCGGGGGCGCCGAGTTGAACGCCTTCATGTACATCTTCGGGATGTTCTTGACGGCGTCGAAGCTGGTGCCGGTGATCGTCGCGCCGAGCGTGCCGCCGAGCACGATCAGCATCGCCGACGGGCTCAGGACGGCCATGGGGTTCGAGCCCTCCATGGTCGCGCCCAGGTAGAGGCCGGCGAGCGCGACGACCAGCCCGATGAGCGAGGAGACCTTCATCGGTCGCGCTCCTTGTCGTCGTAGTGGGAGGCGGTCCCCGCGGTGGCGCCGACGAGCGTCAGCGGCGCCTCGCTGCGGCGCCGCGGGACGCTCGGGAGCGCGGCCGCGATGATCGACGAGCGCCAGGCGTGGATCGCCGCGACGACGTCCTCGGGGGAGTCGGAGACCAGCACCTTCTGATGCGTGGTGAGCGTCAGCACCGTATCCGGGGTCGAATCGATGGTGATGATCAGATCGGGATTGAGGTGAAAGACCTCCGCCCGCGCGGATAGGCGATGAAGACGGATCACAACCCTGTGATCGGCAGACGTACTAGGGCCTTAAACGGAAAGAGCCCACCGTGCGGTGGGCCCTGACAAGGGGTTTCGCCCTCCGGTCGTCTTCCCGGCACCGGGCGCCAGCGTCTCCGACGGCGGCGCTTCCGGGGAATCCGACCTCCGTGCGACGTTACTCACCGCTTCATGTTCACCAAGTCTTGGAGCATCTCGTCCGCGGTCGAGATCACGCGCGAGTTGGCCTGGAAGCCGCGCTGCGCGGTGATCATGTTCGTGAACGTCTGCGACAGGTCGACGTTGGACATCTCGACCGCGCCGGCCTGCGTGATCCCGAGGCCCTCCTGACCCGGCGTGTTCGCGCTCTTGAGGCCGGAGTTGGCCGACGTCACCCACATGTTCCCGCCCGTGCGCTCGAGGCCGGCGGCGTTGGAGAACGTGGCCAGGGTCAGGCGCGCGGCGGTGGTGCGCAGGCCGGTCGTCTTGTCGATGTAGGAGACGCCGCCGGACTGGTCGATCGCGACGCTGGTCGCGCCCTCGGGGAGCTTGATCGCGATCTCCGGGCCGGCGGTGGCCGGCATCGCCCAGCCGAGCACGAACTGACCGGTCTGGGTGGTCAGGTAGCCCTCGGAGTTGATCGTGAAGTTGCCCGCGCGCGTGTACATCGTCGGGGTGATCTCCGGGTTCGCGTCGGTCGGCGCGCCGACGCCGATCTGGAAGAACCCGGAGCCCTGGATCGCGACGTCGAGCGGGTTGCCCGTGGTCTGGGTGGCGCCGTCGGTCATCAGGTTGTCGATCGAGCCGAGGCCGACGCCGAGGCCGACCTGCGCGGCGTTGGAGCCGCCGGTCGTGTTGGTCGGGCCGGCCGCGCCGCGCTGCAGCTGGTTCAGCGAGTCCGCGAACGTCATGCGCGAGCTCTTGTAGCCGATCGTGTTGACGTTGGCGATGTCGTTGGCGGTCACGTCAAGCATGACCTGGTGCTGCTTGAGGCCGCTGATCGCGGCGAACATGCCTCGCATCATGGGGCATACTCCTTTCTTCGCCGCCGGTTAGGCGACCTTGGTGATCACGGACGGGGTGATGCCGTCGACACCGTCGACGGTCAGTTTTGCGTTGCCGCCCGCGGTGGCCACGGACTCGACGACCCCGGTGTGCGACTCGTCGTTTTCGTCGGTGTAGGTGACCGTGCGGCCGACGAGGTCGATGGCCTGCTTGACGTACATGGAGGCGGCGAGCTGCTCGTTGGCGGCCGTCATGTTCGTGATCTGCTCGACCATCGTGAACGACGCCATCTGCTGCGTCTGCTCGCTGGCGCTCATCGGGCTCGCCGGGTCCTGATGCTGCATCTGCGCGACCAGCATCTTCAGGAACCCGTCCTTGTCCAGGATCGACCGGTCACCGGTCTTGGGGGTCGTGGCGGAGGCGCCGCCCAGCGCTGAGATCTCGGTCATGGTTCCTTGGGTCAGGCGAGGACGTCGACGTGGACGCCGTCGGGGAGGACGAGGGTGGTCTCGACGGGCGCCGCCTCGGTCGTCGGGTCGGCCCCGTCGGGGCGGGCGCCGTGCGGGCCGCGGTGCGCCGGGCCGTTGCGGTCGTCGCCGAAGCCGCCGGCGAACGCCGGGGCCTGGCGTTGGTCGGACGTCGTCGAGACGTCGAGCGAGAGCAGGGTGACGTCGCGCTCGGCGAGCTGGCGGCGCAGGTCGTCGCTCGCGTTGCCGAGCATGCGGGCGGCGTCCGGGGAGTCGGCGAGGAGCTGAGCGTGGACGCCGCGCGGGGTCGTCATGAGCCGGACCTCGATGCCGCCGAGCTCGGCGGGCTTGAGGTTCAGCCGCGCGTGCGTGACGTGCTTCTCGACCGCGAGGTGCAGCAGGACGCCGGTGGTCGCGACGGCGCGCGAGAGCGGCACGGCGCGCTCGACGGCGGGGGTCGTCGGGACGGTCGGCGCCGCGACGGGGGCGACCTGGGGTGCGGTGGGCTGCGCCGGCGGCGCCTCGGCCTGAGGCTGGGCGGTGGTCTTCGCGGCGTCGCTCGCCGTGCTGGCGGTCGCGCCGTTCGCAGCGGCACCGGCGGTCGCCGCGACGGTGTTGCTCGCGCTCGCCGTCGTGGTGCCATCGGCGCGCGCCGCGTCCGCGCCGTTCGCGCTCGCCGCGCCGGCGCCGCCCGGGCGCGCCGCGTCCGCGGGCACGCCATTCGCGCCGCTCGGTCCGGCCGTGCTCGCGCCGGGCGTGTCGCCCGCGCCGGCCGCGCCGATGCCCGGACCCGCAACGCCGGCGCTCGCCGGGCCAGCATTGGCGGCGGTCGCGCCCGCGGCGCCCGAGTTCTTCTCCGCAACCGCGGCCGCGGCCGCGGCGCCCGGACTCGCCGTGCCGGTCGAGCCCGCTTCGGCCGCGTCTTCGCCGGCGCCGGGGAGCGCCGCGTTCGACGCGGCGGCACTCTGCGCGGCCTGGCCCGGCGCGCTCGCGAGCTGCGCCGCGGCTTCCGTCGTCGCGGGCGGCAGCGGGGAGGCGAGCGTGGCGAGCAGGGTCTGCGCGGTCGGGGTCGCGGCGGCGTCCGTCGCGGTTCCGGTGCTCGCCTCGACGGTCGCGGCGGCCGGGTCGGCGGGCGCCGGCGCATCGTTGCGCGCGGTCGCTCCGGGGCCGTCCGTCGCTGACGACTTCGCCCGTGCCCAGCCCGCGTCGGCGGGCCGGCCGGCGTCCCGGCGGCGCACGTCGTCGCGGCCGCGGCCCGGGCGGTCGACGTCCTCGCGGCGCGCCGGCTGGCGCTCGCGCGCGTCGTCGCGGCGCGACGCCGCGTCGGACGGCTTCGGCGCCGAGGCGCCGAGCAGCGCCGCGAACGAGTCGGCGGACGCGGCCTGCGCGCGCGGCGTGGCGGCCGGGCGGTCGGCGAGGGCGGTGCCGCGCGGGCTGGCGGCGGTGCGATCGGTCGTCATGGGCCTCAGATCTCGGAGGGGAGGGCGGCGGAGGTGGACGGCGCACCGCCGCGGTAGGCGGCGGCGTTGGCCTGCACGGCGCGGACGTAGTTCTGAGTCTCGGCGTACGGCGGCACCCCGCCGAAGCGCTGCACGGCGCCGGGGCCGGCGTTGTACGCGGCCAGCGCCTTGGTGACGTCGCCGCCGAAGGCGTCGAGCTGCTGCTTGAGGTAGCGCGCGCCGCCGTTGATCGACTGCACGGGGTCGAGCACATTGGTCACGCCCAGGGAGGCGGCGGTCCCGGGCATCAGCTGCGTCAGCCCGCGCGCCCCGGCGCTCGACCCGGCGCTCGCGTTGAACCCGGACTCCTGCTTGATCAGCCCGGCGAGCAGCGCGGGGTCGAGCCCGTTCGCGCGCGCGGCCTGGGTGATCTCGGCCGCGTACGGCGTTCCGGCCGGCAGCGCCGACGTCCCGGCGCCACTCGCGCCGACGCCAGCCGCCGCGCCGCCGTACGCCGCGGCGCCATACGCGCCACTCGCGCCCGCGCCGCCCGCGGTCGCGCCGTACGCGCCGCTCGTCGCCGCGCTCATCAGGGTGCCGGTCCCCGCGTTGCTCGCGAACGGGGTCGCTGTGCCCGTCGCGTTCGCGAGCGCGGACTGGAACGCGCTGCTCGTCGCCGGGGACGGCGCCGGGGCGGCGCCGCTGGCGAGCATCGCCTGCAGCTGGCTGACGCGGCTCATGACGGCCTCGATGCTCATGCGGCCGGGCCTCCGCGGCGGTGGATCGCGAGCGCGAGCTCGTCGAGCGCGTTCTGCGACCGGCGCGCCCACTCGGCGTCGTGCTCGGCGCGGCGGCGCTCCTTGAGCTTGTCGATCGCCTGGCGGTCGCGCGCGGCGGCGGCGAGCACCTGGCGGCGGGCGGCGACTTCGGCGTCCCGGCGCGAGAGCTCCAGCGACGCTTCGGCGCGCCGGCGCTCCGCGCGCTCGAGGTACGCCTGGGCGGAGAGGAAATCGACGGCGGACGTGCGGCCGGGCGTCGCGGCGGCGCGGCCGACGTCACGCGCGGCGGCGACGGTCGCGAGCGCGTCGTGCAGCTGCGCCTCGTCGCGGGCGCGAGCGCGCAGCTCGCTGCTCAGGGCCTCACGGGCGCGCTCCTCGGCGCGTGCGCGAATCGTCCGGACCCGTTCCAAACGGAACGTGAAGGAGGGAGTCTCCACGATCCCTTCCATCGGCATGTGGGGTCTGGACCTGAAGCGACCTCCTCATCTTCCTGGACCTCTTGCGCCTCCGCCGCCGTAGGACGGGCATGCCCGCGCCGCCCGTCCGCCATTAGGCTTGCGATGCCGACCGAGGAGCTCGCTGTGCAGGACGCCGTCGCCGGAAGGGTGCGCGTGCCGCGGCCGCTGAGCCGCCGTGGCGACGCCGCGCTCGTGCGCGCGGCACAGGGCGGCTCGACCGCCGCGGTGGAGGAGCTCTTTCGCCGCCACTGGCCGGCCGCGCACCGCGCCGCGTGGCTCGTGGTGCACGACGTGGCCGCGGCCGAGGACATCGCGCAGGAGGCCTTCGTCAGCGCGCTGCGGGCGCTCGACCGCTTCGACCGCCGGCGCCCGCTCGCGCCCTGGCTGCACCGGATCGTGGTCAACCGCGCGATCGACTTCTCGCGCGCCCGCGCGCTGCGCCCCGAGGCCGCCGCGGAGCACCTGCCCGAGCCCGCGGCGCCGGAGGCCGCGCCCGACGTGGGCGACGAGATCGTGGCGGCGCTCGCGGCGCTCGGCCCCGAGCACCGCGCCGTCGTCGTCCTGCGCCACCTGCTCGGGTACACGCCCGGCGAGATCGCGGCGATGCTCGACCTCCCGCGCGGGACCGTGAACTCGCGCCTGCGCCGCGGCCTCGACGCCCTCAGCCGCGCACTCGAGGAGGCCGGGCGATGAACGCGCACCTCACCGCGCCGCGCCGCCGCTTCGCGCCTCTCCGCCGCGCCGCCGCTGTCCGCCCCGCCACGCTCCGCCCCGCCGCGCCCCTCCCGGCCCGCCCACTCCGGAGCGCGCCATGACGCGCGACGAGCTCGCCGCGCTCGAGCGCGCGCTGCGCGCCGCGGAGCCGCCCGCCGCCGGGGCCGCTCGCGCGCGGGCGCGGGAGACCGTGCTCGCCGCGCACGCGCAGCGACGCCCACGCGCCCGCCTGCGCCGCGCGCGCCCCGCGATCCTGCTGGCGCTGGTCGCGATCGCCGCCGCGTTCGTCGTGACCCAGCGCGACAGCGGCCCGGCGCAGGCGGTCGAGCGGCTGGTGCGCGACATCGTGCGCGAGCCCGCGCCGGCGCCCACCCCGGCGCCGGGTCCCGGCCTCGCGCTCCCGGCCCCCGGCCGCCTGCTCGTGACCGGCGCTGACGGCCTCTTCGTCGTGACCCGCGACGGGCACCGCACGTCGCTCGGGCGCTGGGAGGACGCCACCTGGTCGCCCACCGGTCTGTTCGTCGCCGCCACCGCCGGACCCACGCTGGCCGCGCTCGACCCCGCCGACGGAACCGTCCGCTGGCGCCTGCGCCCGGGCGGCGACGTGAGCCTGCCGCGCTGGGCGCCCGACGGCCTGCACGTCGCCTACCGGGCCGGCGGCGCGCTGCGGATCGTCTACGGCAACGGCGAGCACGACGTGCTCGCGGGCCGCGACATGGCCGCCGTCGCGCCCGCCTGGCGCCCGGGCCAGCGCCGCACGGTCGCCTGGGCGGCGCGCGACGGCACCGTCACGCTCGAGGACGCCGACACCGCGAAGGTCTTCCACACGTTCCGCGGCGGGCCGGTCCGCGCGCTCGCGTTCTCCGGCGACGGGTCCAAGCTCCTGGTCGCCGGCCGCCGCCACGCGACGATCCACGACCTCGCCGCCGGCACGCGCACCCGCCTCCGGCTGCGACCGGACGAGGAGCTCCTCGCCGCCGCCTACGCCCCGCGCGGCGACCGCCTCGCGCTCGCCGTCCGCGCCGCCGGGCGCACCGAGATCCGCGCCCGCGGGCAGGTCCTGCTCTCGGCGGCCGGCCGCCTCGACGGCCTCGAATGGTCGCCCGACGGCCGCTGGCTGCTCGCCCGCTACCCGGCCGCCGGCCAGTGGCTGATCGCCCGCGCCACCGGCCGCCCCCACGTCGCCGCGGTCTCCACCGCCCCGCGCTTCGGCCCCGCCGCCCGCACGCACGGCTGGTGCTGCTGACCCCCGGGGTCAGACCCCCTTTACTGCGAATCCGCGCTGAGCAGGGCTTTTATTGCGAACGCCAGGTTGAGGGGTCAGACCCCCCCAACCGGCGGCGTTAAGACCCCCCCAACAGTCCGGCGGCGTTAGGACGGGATGTGAAGCGGCGGGATCGCGTTGTGCAGCGGCGTGCCCGGAGCCTCCGGCGGCGGCGGGGACGCAGCGGTGGGCGGCGGCGGAGCGTCGGGCACCGGCGCCGGAGCGCCGAGCGTGGCCAGCGACGCCAGCCGCGCGTCGGCCTCCTCGGCCGTGGACGCCTCGGTGACGAGCTGGCGCAGGAAGCCGTCGATCGGGTCGCGGGCGGCGATCGCCGCGTCCACGCCCGGATCCGTGCCCGCCTGGTAGGCCCCGATCGCGATCAGGTCCGCCTTGTCGCGGTAGGTCGCCATCAGCTTGCGCACCGCGTTGCCCGCGAGCCGCACGTCCTCGGACACGATCTCGCCGACCAGGCGCGAGACGGACGCCAGCACGTCGACCGCCGGGTAGTGCCCCGCGTGGGCGAGCGAGCGCGAGAGCACGACGTGCCCGTCCAGGATGCCCCGGACGGCGTCGGCGATCGGCTCGTTCATGTCGTCGCCGTCGACCAGCACCGTGTACAGCGCGGTGATCGACCCCGAGGGCGACGTGCCCGTCCGCTCCAACAGCTTCGGCAGCAGCGCGAACACCGACGGCGTGTAGCCGCGCGTCGCGGGCGGCTCGCCGATCGCCAGGCCGACTTCGCGCTGCGCCATCGCGAAGCGCGTCACGGAGTCCATCATCAGCAGCACGTTGCGCCCCTGGTCGCGGAAGTACTCCGCGATCGCGGTCGCCGTGAACGCCGCCTTGAGCCGCACCAGCGCCGGCTGGTCGGACGTCGCGCACACGACCACCGACCGCGCCAGGCCCTCGGGCCCGAGGTCGCGCTGCATGAACTCCAGGACCTCGCGGCCGCGCTCGCCGACCAGGCAGATCACGTTGATCTCCTCCGACGTGGAGCGCGCGATCATCCCGAGCAGCGACGACTTGCCGACGCCGGAGCCGGCGAAGATGCCCAGGCGCTGCCCGCGCCCGCACGGCACCATCGCGTCCAGCGCGCGCACCCCGAGCGACACCCGGTCGGAGATCCGCGGGCGCGACAGCGGGTCCGGCGGCGCGGCCTCGACCGTGCGCCACAGGCCTTCAGGCAGCGGCCCGAGCCCGTCCAGCGGCCGTCCCAGGCCGTCCAGCGCGCGCCCCAGCAGCGCGTCCGACACCGAGACCGTCAGCGGCCGC
>DATMGH010000074.1:0-37602 GCA_035555675.1 Solirubrobacter sp.
CCGCGGCGTACGGGTTGAAGAGCGCGTTCACGCTCGCGTCGGAGCTGACGCCCGTGAAGTCGGCGACCGAGTCGACGAAGCCGAGCTCCGGCAGCAGCCGCGGCGGCGCCGTCGGGAAGGCGACGTAGCCGACCAGGGCGAGGCCCATCGCGACCATGAACATGTTCCGGATCCAGTAGAAGTGCTCGTTGCGGAACAGGTAGATGAACGCCAGCGTGCACGACGTCACGACGAAGTGCGTGTTGAGGTACATCCAGCTGGCGGCGTCGTCGAGGAACCCGGTGCCCGCCGCCCAGTGCTGGATCGCGGGCTCGGCGAAGACGTGCAGCGAGCGCTCCAGCGACACGATGTCACGCGCGTGTTCGAACGCCGCCGCCGACTGGTCGAACACCTGCCCGCGCACGAGGCGGTAAAGCCAGTAGGCCCCACAGAACAACACGATCTGCCATACGAGGTCGCCTGGGCCGCGGGGGAGCAGTCTGCGCACCATCGCCACGCAGGCTAGACCGAGTGGACGCGATGCTCCACGGGGGCTAACACCCCTTTGCGCGCCGCCCAGGCTCGAGCTCGAACCGCGCCTGCACCAGGATCACCCGGCTGCCGGGGCGCGGCTCGATCTGCGTCCAGCCGTCGGCGGCGCGGCTCAGGCACGCGTCGACGGAGGACCAGTACTTCGTGTAGCGGTAGCGCACGGTGGTCGCGCGCGGCGCGTCGACCATGAACCAGTTCGGTCCGGCGGCCAGCAGCTGGGCGCCGTTGGACGCCGGCGGGTCGGTCCCCTGGACCTCCCAGATGCGCCAGCGCGGCGAGTGGTAGACGAGCTGGAGGAACTTCGCGCCGTGCTCGAGCACGCGCTTCTCGGCCTGCGCGGAGTAGTCCAGCGGCGCGTTCGGCAGCGCGACCCAGCGGACGGCGTTCTCGTTGAGCCAGTCGCGGTAGGCGGACGCGGTCAGCGGCTTGCCGTCGTAGAAGATCGGGTTGGCCTTCTGGTCGAGCTGGCGCTCCCAGCCGCGCGCGAGCGGGACGACCTTGGCCAGGTCGGCGGCCTCCCAGTGGTTCATCGTCAGCGGGACCTCGACGCGCTCGCCCGGCTTGGCGACCTTCGTCAGGAAGTCGCGCGCCTCGGCCTGGAACGCGAGCCGCGTGCTCGGGTCCCCGTGCGCCTCGGCCACGGCGCGCACCGCGGGCAGCCACTGCAGGTACAGCAGGCCGACGCCGACGAGCGCCAGCGGCAGCACCGGCACGCGCTTGCGGTGCGCGAGCGCGAGCGCGCTGGGACCGACCAGGACGCCGAGGCGGAGCGCGTTCTGGCCGAACGGCGTCGGGATCGCGAACGCGCCGATCAGCACGACCAGGTACAGCAGCCCGCCCGCCCAGAGCGTGCGCTTGCCGGGGGTCAGCAGGGCCACGCCGGCGGCGCTGATCACGAGCATCGGCCAGAACGCGGTCGCGGTGAAGCGGTCCGTCCCGCCCTCCGGGAACAGCTGGTAGAGCGCGATCCCGCCCGCCAGCGCGGGCAGGCCGACCCAGAGCGCGGTCGTGAGCGCCGACCGTCCCCCGGCCAGCAGCTTCGCCGCGGCCGCGAGCAGGAGGAACACGCCGGCGACGGGGCTGGCCAGCATCGCGGCCAGCGCCACGATCCCGGACAGGACGTGCCGGCGCGCGCGGGCCGCGCTGCAGGCGGCGACGGCGAGCGCGATGCCGAGCAGGAACGGCATCCGCCCGATCAGCACGTTGGACAGCACGCCGGCGGTGAACAGCCAGGACGCGGCGGCGGCCGCCTGCGGGCTCGGCGCCGCCGTGCGCGCGAGCGGGACGAACAGCAGGACGGCGGCCAGGGCGGAGACGACGCCGACGATCGCCGGGCCGAGCGTCGCCGCCAGCGGCGCGAACAGCAGCGAGTACCCGAGCACGTGGTGCCCGCCGTACCACTGCGCGTTCCAGACCGTCAGGCCCTCGTGCTGGAAGAGCCAGGCGCGGTAGGAGTGCGCCGCCATGTCGGCGGTCGCCGGCGACACCAGCAGGTAGCCCACGCAGAACAGAGCGCAACCCAGTGCCGGCGCGAGGGGGTGCTCGAACGCGCGCCGCATGGCGCCGGAAACCCTAGCGCCGCGGCATGAGGCTTCAGCGCGCTGACGCGAAGTCAGCGGTCACGAAGCATGTCTGCGAGCCGCTGCGCCCGACGCCGATCCGGCGGAACGACCGCGACAGCATGACCTTGCGGTGCGGCGCGCTGTTGAGCCACATCCGCACGATCTCGCTCGGGCTGCAGCCCTCGCGCCAGGCGACGTTCTCGCCGACCTTGCGCGAGCGCACGTAGCGGCGCAGGCGGGCGGCGTAGTCGCCGTGCTGGATCGCGTTCGCCCTGCGCATCGCACGCGAGTGCGCGTGCGCGGCGCGCGCCAGCGGGCGGCTGCTCGACAGCTTCGGCAGCCCGTGGCTTGCGCGCGCCTGATTGAGGGCGCGGATGATCTGCGCCTCGGTGGCGTCGTGGCGGGAGGACGCGTTCGCGGTGGGGACCGCGACGCATCCGAACATGATCGTCGCGACGAGCAACGCTCGCCGCAGCGCAGTGACAGACAAAATGGGGCTCTCCTGGAAACCGCGCGCCTGACCAAAGACGCACGAAGAGTCTCAACCGCGCTCCGTCGCTCCCGACCGACCCGCGCCTCCTTGCGCGAGGCCCGCAACCTAAACCTCAACGGGCGCATTCAGGCTACAGCGTGGCCATTCAGTCAGCAAACGAACCGTTCTGGCCGCCGGTTCCCCCGAATCGGGGACGCCCCCCGTCAACGCTCGGTGACCGGCGGCGAGGCGCGCCGTCGTCCGGCGTCCTCGGGCGGCGCGCCCCGGTGCGGCGCGCCTTGATCCGCCGCGCCCGGGGCGCGGCGCGGCCTGCCCTCGTCCGGCGCGCCCCGGTGCGGCGAGGTGCCCCACTTCGCGGCCATGCCCGGCGTCCGTCGGCGCCGCCGTCGCACCGGCGAACGGCGCATCGAGGGGAGCGCCCGCTCGCGGCGCCACCGCCCGTCCGCGGTCGCCATGGCGAGCGCCAACGCGCCACATTCCGCGCCGAGTGGTCACTTTCCGGCGTCTACCGCCAGAAAGTGACCACTCGCCGCGCCTCGAGAGTGGCAACGCGCCAAGTCGCGCGCCGCGAGCCCGACATGGATCGTCGCGTGTCGTCCGGCGCCGGACGATGGGCGCGGTCGCGCGCCGCCGCTCCCCCTCACCGGGCCGTGTTCGCCGGCGCCCCCGCGCGGCTCCGCGGACGATGGCGCGGCGTGTGGGGCCGCTCCCCTCTTACCGGTGGTGTTCGTTGGCGCGGTCGCGCGGCTTCGCGGACGATGGGCGCGGTCGCGCACGGCCGCTTCCCCCTCGCCGGCGGTGTTCGCCGGCGCCCCCGCGCGGTTCCGCGGACGATGGGCGCGGTCGCGCATCGCCGCTCCCCCCTTATCGGCGGTGTTCGCCGGCGCGGTCGCGCGGTTCCGCGGACGATGGGCGCGGTCGCGCGCCGCCGTTCCCCCCTCATCGCCGGCGCCCCCGCGGCGCGGCGAGCGGGCGAGTATCGGCGGAGAGCGCCAGAAAGTGACCACTCGCGGGGCGAGTGGCCCCCCGGCGGCGCGGCGCGCCGACGCCCCGCGCCGCTAGCGTCTCGCGCCATGTTCGCCCCGCCGTCCCGCGCCCGCGTCCGCCGCATTCGCGACCGCCTGCGCGAGATCTACGGGCGGCCGTTCGCGCCCCCGCACGGCCACGCGCTCGACGAGCTGATCCTCACGGTCCTCAGCCAGTCGACCAACGACCGCAACCGCGACGTCGCGTTCCTCGCGCTCCGGCGCGACTTCGAAGACTGGGAGGCCGTCCGCGACGCTCCCAACGGGGACGTCGAGAAATCCATCCGCCCCGGCGGCATCTCGAAGGTCAAGTCGGTCCGGATCCAGCAGATCCTGCGCGAGATCGACATCCCCACCTTCGACCGCGAGCTGGCGACCAAGACCGTCGACGAGGCCCGCGACGAGCTCGTCGCCCTCCCCGGCGTCGGCCGCAAGACCGCCGCCTGCGTCCTCCTTTTCGCCTACGGCATGCGCGACATCCCCGTCGACACGCACGTCTCCCGCGTCGGCACCCGCCTCGGCCTCTTCCGCCCCAACGCGCCCTTCGAGGAGCTCCACGACGCGATGCTCGCGATCACCCCGAAGGGGCAGGAGCTGGAGCTCCACGTGAACCTGCTCCGCCACGGCCGCCGGACGTGTCACGCGCGGCGGCCCCAGTGTGACGAATGTGGACTCCTCCGCCTCTGCCCGACCGGCTACAATCTGCGCCAAGCAGACTGAGATCTTGTAGAGGAGCACACCACATGGCAAAGACGATCGGGATCGATCTCGGCACCACCAACAGCTGCATGGCGGTGTTCGAGGGCGGCGAGCCCACGGTGATCGAGAACTCCGAAGGCGGTCGCACCACGCCATCCGTGGTCGCGTTCACGCAGGGCGGCGACCGCCTCGTCGGGACCGTCGCCAAGCGCCAGGCGGTCACGAACCCCACCAACACGATCTTCTCCATCAAGCGCTTCATGGGCCGCAAGGAGGCCGAGGTGCGCGAGGAGGAGTCGATCGTCCCGTACCAGGTCGTGGCCGGCCCCGGCGGCGACGTGCGCGTCGAGGCCGCCGGCAAGCAGTACTCGCCGCCGGAGATCTCGGCGATGATCCTGCAGAAGCTCAAGGCGGACGCCGAGGCCTACCTGGGCGAGACCGTGGACTCCGCGGTCATCACCGTCCCCGCGTACTTCAACGACGATCAGCGCCAGGCGACCAAGGACGCCGGCAAGATCGCCGGCCTCGAGGTCAAGCGCATCATCAACGAGCCGACCGCCGCCTCGCTGGCGTACGGGCTCGACAAGGAGACCGACCAGACGATCCTCGTCTTCGACCTCGGCGGCGGCACGTTCGACGTGTCCGTCCTGGAGATCGGCGACGGCGTCTTCGAGGTCAAGGCCACCGCGGGCGACAACCACCTCGGCGGCGACAACTTCGACAAGGCGATCGTCGACTGGCTCGCGGCCGAGTTCAAGCGCGACCAGGGCATCGACCTGACGCAGGACAAGATGGCCCTGCAGCGCCTCTACGAGGCCGCCGAGAAGGCCAAGATCGAGCTGTCCTCCGCGCAGGAGACGCAGATCAACCTGCCGTTCGTCACCGCCGACGCGTCCGGCCCCAAGCACCTCGACGTGCGCCTCACGCGCGCCAAGCTCAACGAGCTGGCCGCGAGCCTGATCGAGCGCGTCGTCGGCCCGGTCCGCCAGGCGATGGACGACGCCAAGGACAAGGGCGTCAAGAACATCGACCACGTCGTCCTCGTCGGCGGCATGACCCGCATGCCGGCGGTCCAGGACAAGGTCAAGGAGCTCACGGGCAAGGAGCCGCACCGCGGCGTCAACCCGGACGAGGTCGTGGCCATGGGCGCCGCGATCCAGGCCGGCATCTTCTCCAAGGACGTCAAGGACGTCCTGCTGCTCGACGTCACCCCGCTCACGCTCGGCATCGAGACCAAGGGCGGCGTGATGACCAAGCTGATCGAGCGCAACACGACGATCCCGACGCGCAAGTCGGAGGTGTTCTCGACCGCCGAGGACAACCAGCCGAGCGTCGAGATCCACGTCCTGCAGGGCGAGCGCGAGATGGCGACCTACAACAAGTCGCTCGGCAAGTTCCAGCTGACGGGCATCCCGCCGGCGCCGCGCGGCATCCCGCAGATCGAGGTCGGGTTCGACATCAACGCCGACGGCATCGTGAAGGTGTCGGCGAAGGACCTCGGCACGGGCAAGGAGCAGCAGATCGAGATCAAGTCCGGCTCGGGGCTCTCCGACGACGAGATCAAGCGCATGGTCACCGACGCCGAGTCGCACGCCGACGAGGACAAGCGCCTGCGCGAGCTGGCCGAGGCCCGCAACCAGGGCGAGTCGGCCGCGTACTCCGCCGAGAAGCAGCTCAAGGACCTCGCCGAGCAGATCGACGACGCGTCCAAGACCGAGATCCAGGACGCGATCAAGGCCGTCAACGAGGCCGTCAAGGGCGAGGACGCGGAGGACATCCGCGCCAAGACCGAGACGCTGCAGACCGCGTTCCACCGCGTCTCCGAGCAGATGTACGAGCGTGCCCAGGCCGCCCAGCGGGAGGCCGAGCCGAGCAGCAACGGCTCGGCGGCGTCCTCCGACGAGGAGGAGGTCGTCGACGCCGAGGTCGTCGACGAGCAGAAGTGATGACCGACGACACCCGCAACACCGTCGCGGAGGAGGAGGACTTCTCCGCGGCGGCGCCGCCGCATCCCGCAGGGGCCGGCGCCGGCGAGACGTCGTTCGCCGACGCCGACGCGCCGGCGGCGTCCGAGCTCGCCGCGGTCCGCAAGGACCTCGACGACCTCACGGCCGAGCGCGACAGCTACCTCGACCTGGCCAAGCGCACCCAGGCCGACTTCGAGAACTTCCGCAAGCGGATGGCGCGTGAGAACGCGGCCGCGATCGACCGCGGGATGGCGAAGCTGGCCAAGGAGCTGCTGCCGGCGCTCGACCACCTCGAGCTCGCGCTCAAGGCGGCCGAGGGGCACGAGGAGATCGTGAAGGGCTTCGGCATGGTCGCCGACGAGCTGCAGGCCGCGCTCGCGCGCGTCGGCATCCAGGCCTTCCGGCCGGCCGGCGAGCCGTTTGACCCGAACGAGCACGAGGCGATGGCCCAGCAGCCGTTCGAGGGCGCCGCGTCCGGCACCGTGGTCGAGGTCTACCAGTCCGGCTACCGGATCAACGGGTCCGTCCTGCGTCCCGCGCGCGTGGTGGTGGCCGCATGACTCGCGCTGCGCGCTCACATGCTTCGGCGGGAACTCGCCTGGCGGCTCGCTCCCGCGCCGCGGCGACTCCGAGGGCGGCGTAGCGATGGCCAAGGCTCCTGATCACTACAAGACCCTGGGGGTCGACAAGAAGGCGTCGCAAGAGGACATCAAGAAGGCCTACCGCAAGCTCGCCCGCAAGTACCACCCGGACACGAACTCCGACCCGGGGGCGGAGGAGCGCTTCAAGGCGATCTCCGAGGCCTACGACGTGCTGGGCGATCCCGAGAAGCGCAAGAAGTACGACCGCGGCGGCTCCGTGTTCGCGGGCGGGAACCCGTTCGGCGGCAGCGCCGGCGGCGGGACCCAGGGCGGCGGCGCGACCGACTTCGGCTCGTTCTCGGACATCCTGTCGGGCATCTTCAACTCCGGCGGCGGGCGCACGCGCACGAAGCCGGCGTCCGAGCGCGGCCGCGACCTCGAGACCACGGTGACGCTGTCGTTCGCGCAGGCGATCGAGGGCGCGCAGGTCCCGGTGTCGGTCGCGACCCACGCGGCCTGCACCACCTGCCAGGGCTCGGGCGCGCGCCCGGGCACGTCGCCCAAGGTCTGCCCGGTCTGCAACGGCCGCGGCGTCGAGGCCCAGGGCCAGGGCGTCTTCTCGATCACCCGCCCGTGCAGCCGCTGCAACGGCACCGGCACCGTGATCGAGGACCCGTGCCCGACGTGCGGCGGCGAGGGCCGCCTGCGCGAGGTCAAGCGCTACCGCGTGAACATCCCCGCCGGCGTGCGCGAGGGCTCGCGCATCCGGCTCGCGGGCAAGGGCGAGGCCGGCCTGCGCGGCGGCCCGCCGGGCGATCTGTACGTGGTCACGCACGTGACGGAGTCCCCGGTGTTCAAGCCCAAGGGCGACAACTACGAGGTCGAGGTGCCGATCACGGCGGCCGAGGCGCTCGGCGGCGCCGAGGTCGAGGTGCCGACGCTGCACGGGACCAAGAAGCTGCGGGTCGCGCCGGGCACCACGCACGGCACGGTGCAGCGCCTGCGCGGCGAGGGCCCGCCGAAGCTCGGCGGTTCCGGCCGGGCGGACCTGCACTATCGGTTCGTGATCGAGATGCCGAAGACGCTCAACGCGGAGCAGCAGGCCGCGGTCGACCAGCTGTCGAAGGTGATGAACGGCAATCCGCGCGAGCGGATCCTGCGGGCGGCGAGTCGCTCCTGATGGCGACCCGCCGCACGCGCATCACGGCCCGCGTCGACCACGACCGCGGGGTGTTCATGATCTCGGTCGCCGCCGAGCTGGCCGAGATGCACCCGCAGACGCTGCGGATGTACGAGGCGCGCGGGCTGATCGAGCCCAAGCGCTCCCCCAAGGGCACCCGCCTGTACTCGCAGGCGGACGTGGAGCGGCTGCGCCGGATCCAGGAGATGACGACCGAGTGGGGGATGAACCTCGCCGGCGTCGAGCGGGTCTTCGAGCTCGAGGAGCAGCTCGACCGTATGCAGCGCAAGGTCGCCACGCTGGAGCGGCGGGCCGAGCAGCTGCAGGAGGAGATCGTGCGCCTGGAGGCCAAGCGCGAGTCGGTCAAGGCCGAGATCGTGCGCTACGAGGCGGCACCCGGGACGTCGCTGATCCCGATCCGCCACATCAAGCGCCCCTAGGACTGCGTCTCGCGCAGGAACGCGAGCACGGCCTGGACGCGCCGGTGGCCGGTCGGCGTCGGCGCCAGGCCGAGCTTCTGGAAGATCGCGGTGACGTGCTTCTCGACCGCCGCGTCGGTCACGAACAGCGCGGCGGCGATGCCGTGGTTGGACTTGCCCTCGGCCATCGCCGCGAGCACCTCGCGCTCGCGCGCGCTCAGCCGCTCGACCGGGCTGTCCGGCGCGTGGCGCCCGAGCATCCGGCCGACCACCTCGGGGTCCAGCGCGGTGCCGCCCGCGGCGACCCGGTTGACCGCCTCGACGAACGTGTCCACGTCGCCGACGCGCTCCTTGAGCAGGTAGCCGACGCCGTCGGCGCGCTCGCCGATCAGATCGAGCGCGAAGCTCGGCTCGTAGTACTGCGAGAGCACGAGCACGCCCGCCTCCGGGCGCCGCTGGCGCAGCGCGACCGCCGCGCGCAGCCCGTCGTCGGCGTGGCCCGGCGGCATCCGCACGTCCACGACCGCGACGTCCGCCTTGTGCGCGATCGCCTTGCGCAGGAACGCGTCCGCGTCGCCGGCCTGCGCCGGCACGTCGAACCCGGCTTCCACGAGCAGGCGCGCCATCCCCTCGCGGAGCAGCACGTCGTCCTCGCCGATGATCACGCGGACGCGATCGGGCACCCCTCCACCGTACTCGCTGGCCTACGCGGCTGCGGCAAGCACGCGCACGGGTGCGGCGCGGCGGAACGCGTGCGCGTCGCCGGGACGCACCAGGCCCGCCTCGTACGCGAGCACGACGAGCTGCGCACGGTCGTGCGCGTGCAGCTTGCAGAGCGCCCGGCTGACGTGCGTCTTGGCGGTCGCGCGCGTGACGACGAGCCGCTCGGCGATCTCGGCGTTGCTGAGCCCGCACGCGACGAGCGTCATGACCTCGCGCTCGCGCGCGGTCAGCTCGGCCAGCCCCTCGGGCGCGGCGCGCAGGCGCTCCGGCCGCGCCAGCAGCTCGGCGACGACGCGCCGCGCGAGCACGGGCGCGAGCAGCGTCTGGCCGCCGGCGACCGCGCGCACGGCGGCGACGAGCTCGTCCGGCTCGGCGTCCTTGAGCAGCAGCCCGGTCGCGCCGGCGCGCAGCGCGCCGAGCACGGCCTCCTCCGCGTCGCAGGACAGCAGCATCGCCACCGGCACGTCCGTGAGCCGGCGCGCGGTCTCGAGCGCACCGTGCAGATCGGCGTCGAGCAGGACGACGTCCGGCCGGGTCGCCTGCGCCGTCGCCAGGGCCGCCTCGGCGGTCGCGACCTCGGCCGTCACGAGCAGGTCACCCTGGCGCTCGAGCAGCGCCCGCAGCCCCGCGCTGACGAGCCGTTCCCCCTCGGCGATCAGGACGCGGTGTTCCATACCGGGCACTGTCGCGCGCCCGAGTGCGCGCGTCCATGTCCATGCGCCCGATTCCGGTGTCTGGCCAACCCCCGGCGCGGGTCGGGCCGGCCCGATCGCGGGGGCTCACGGGCGCTTGCGATGATTGCGCGCGTGGCTCCGTCGGTCCTCGTAGTCGACGACGACCCGGCGTTCCGGGGCCTCGCGTGCCGCCTGCTGATCGCGTTCGGGCTGGTGCCGGCGGGGGAGGCGGGCACGGCCGCGGCCGCGCTGGCCGCCGCCGGCGCGCTGCGGCCGGACGCCGTGCTCGTCGACGTCGGCCTGCCCGATCGGGACGGGATCGCGCTCGCCGGCGAGCTGACCGCGTTGCCGTGGCACCCGCGCGTCGTGCTCACCTCCAGCGACGCCGACGCGGCCAGCCCCGCCGACGTCCGCCGCAGCGGCGCGGCCGCGTTCGTGCCCAAGGACCAGCTCCCGAACGCCGCGCTCACCCGCCTGCTCGGCGGCGCGTAGTACGCCCGCGGACGCAGGCTCGCGCCGCGCGTACGCCCCGCGCGGTACGCGCAAGACCCGTCCGCGGGCCGACGACAAGCGCGCGCGGCGGAGCGACCATCGAGCCTCGAACGGCTCAGGAGGCCTCAGTGACCAGAGCAGCAATCGCAACCGCCGTCCTCGTCGGTGCCGCCGCCGTCGGCGTCGCCTCGTGCGGCGGCTCGAACAGCAGCAAGAGCGAGAGCACCGCCGCGACGACGAACGGCGGCACGGCGACGGTGCTGCAGGGGACCGCGCCGGACTTCCTCGACCCGCAGGAGGGATACACGACGCAGTCCGCCGAGGCGACGTGGATCACCTACACGCCGCTGCTGACCTACAAGCACGCGGACGGCCAGGCCGGCACCGAGCTGATCCCCGGGCTCGCGGCGGGCCTGCCGAAGATCTCGGCCGACGGGCGCACCTACACGCTCAAGCTGCGCCCGCACCTGGAGTTCTCCAACGGCACCGCGGTCAAGGCGACCGACTTCCCGTACACGATCGAGCGGGCGATCAAGCTCAACTGGGGCGGCAAGTCGTTCTTCACCAACTACATCGACGGCGCGTCCGCGTACGACACCGGCAAGGCGAAGTCGATCTCCGGGATCACCGCCGACGACGCCACCGGCACGATCACGATCCACCTGGTGTCGCCGTACGGCGCGTTCGCGAACGTGCTCGCGTTCCCGGCCGCCGGGCTCGTCCCGTCCGGCACCGCGATGACGAACCTCTCCAACGACCCGCCGCCCGGCGTCGGGCCGTACATGATCAAGGACGTCTCCCCGAACCGCAGCTACAGCGTGGTCAAGAACCCGCGCTTCGCGTCGCTGCACATCCCGGGGATCCCGGTCGGGCACCTGGACAAGATCACGATCAACATCACCTCGAACACGCAGTCCGAAGCCCAGCAGGTCCTGTCCAACCAGGCCGACGCGTTCGACCCGGGGGACACGCTTCCGCCCGCGCTGGTGCCGCAGATCGAGGCCAAGGCCGGCAACCGCTTCGCGCGCGAGCCGATCCCGTCGACGTTCTACTTCTTCCTGAACACGACGACGAAGCCCTTCAACAACCCGAAGGCGCGCGAAGCCGTCAACCTCGCGCTCGACCGGCGCGCCATGGCGCGGCTCGCGAGCGGCTTCCTGCAGCCCGGCTGCTACTTCCTGCCCGAGGGCATCGTCGGCCACCCGACGTCGCCCTGTCCGTACGGCGACCCGAACTCGGCGCCCAACGTCGCCAAGGCGAAGCAGCTCGTCCAGCAGGCCGGCCTGGAGGGCACGAAGGTGACCGTCTGGGGCCAGGAGCGCAGCCCGCGCCGCCAGTACGTCGAGTACTACGCGAGCGTGCTGAACGCGATCGGCTTCAAGGCGACGCCGAAGATCATCTCCGACAGCATCTACTTCCCGACGATCGGCAACACCAAGACCAACCCGCAGACCGGCTTCGCGGACTGGCTGCAGGACTTCCCGAACCCGTCGGACTTCTACCTGCTGCTCGACGCCAAGTCGATCCAGCCGACCAACAACGAGAACTTCAGCCAGGTCAACGACCCGCACATCCAGTCCGAGCTGGCCAAGCTCGACGCGGTCCCGGCCACGAAGCTCGCGACGGTCGCCAAGGAGTGGCAGCAGCTCGACGAGTACGTCGCGCAGAAGGCGTACATCGCCGCGTACGGGTCCGAGGAGGTCCCGAAGTTCTTCTCCGACCGGCTGGACTTCAAGACGGCGATCTTCCACCCGCTGTACCTGAACGACTACTCGAGCTGGCAGCTGCTCAAGTAGCCCGCCATGGCCGCCGACCTGCAACTGGCGGTACCGAGTGAGCCCGGCGCCGGCGACGGAACGCCGCCGCCGGGCGTCGGGCCCTACCGGCTGGCGCTGCGCCGGCTGCGGCGCAACCGCACGGCGCTGGCCTTCGGCGCCATGTTCCTGGTGATCGTGGCGCTCTGCCTGGCGGCCCCGGTCTACGCCCACGACGTCGCGCACACCGGGCCCAACGACACGCACGTGACCGACACGGTGACGGTCGGCGGCAAGGTCGAGGACGTGGTCGGCACCGACGGGCTGCCGATCGGCCCGACCTGGCACAGCCGCTTCCTGCTCGGCGCCGACCAGACCGGCGAGGACGTCGCGGTGCGGCTCCTCTACGGCGGGCGCAACTCGCTCGAGATCGGGTTCATCGCGACCACGATCACGATGGTGCTGGCCACCGCCGTGGGTATCACCGCCGGGTACTTCCGCGGCCCCGTCGACGGCGTGCTGAGCCGCATCCTCGACCTGATCTGGGCGTACCCGGTGGTGCTGCTCGGGATCGCGCTCGGCACGTCGCTGGCGCTGGGCGGGCTCAACCTCGGCCTGTTCACGGTCTCCAACCGCTCGCTGTTCGTGCCCGCGCTGATCATCGGCTTCGTCTACGTGCCGTACGTGGCCAAGCCGATCCGCGGCCAGGTGCTGACGCTGCGCGAGCGTGAGTTCGTCGACGCCGCGCGCATGCTCGGCCTCGGCAACACGCGGATCCTGGTGTCCGAGGTGCTCCCGAACGTCGCGTCGACGCTGATCGTCTTCGCGCCCCTGATGGTCGCGAACGCGATCCTGCTGGAGGCCGGGCTCTCCTACCTCGGCGCCGGCGTGCAGCCGCCGAGCCCGTCCTGGGGCACGATGATCGGCGACGGCATCAACCTGCTGCCGACGTCGATCCACATGACGCTCGTGCCGGGCGCGATGCTCGTGCTCGCCGTGCTCGGGATCAACGTGTTCGGCGACGGTGTCCGCGACGCCCTCGACCCGCGCGCCGCGGTGCGCGTCTCGCACTGATGGCCCGGTTCGTCATCCGCCGCACGATCTCGATGGCGCTCGTGCTGTTCGCGATCTCGGTGCTGACGTTCCTGATCTTCCAGAAGATCCCGAACGGCGACCCCGCGCAGCGGCTGGCCGGGCGCACGTCGACGCCGGAGACGGTCGCGGCGATCCGCCGCACCTGGGGCTTCGACAAGCCGGTCTACGACCAGTACCTGCTGACGATGAAGCAGATCCTGACCGGCAAGGTGATCTCCTACACGCAGCAGGTCAACGTCGAGGCGCAGATCAAGCAGGACCTGCCGCCGACGATCTCGCTGGCGGTCGGCGCGGCGATCATCTGGATGGGGCTCGGCACCGCGCTCGGGCTGCTGAGCGCGGTCCGGGCCGGCGGGCTGCTGGACCGGGGGCTGACCGTGGTGGCGCTGGTCGGGATCTCGACGCCGGTGTTCCTGCTCGGAGCGGTGATGCTGTACGTGCTCGCCTACCGCTTCGCGCTGTTCCCGGACGGCGGCTACGTCGGCATCACGACCGATCCGCTCAGCTGGCTGAGCCACATGATCCTGCCCTGGCTGGCGCTGTCCACGCTGTTCATCGGCGTCTACTCGCGCGTGCTGCGCTCGAACGTGCTCGACACGATCCACGAGGACTACGTGCGCACCGCGGAGGCCAAGGGGCTCAGCCGGCGGCGCGTGCTGATCCGCCACGTCCTGCGCACGTCGATGATCCCGATCGTCGCGCTCTGGGGCCTGGACTTCGCGGCGGTGGTCGGCGGCGGCGCGATCCTGACCGAGTCGGTCTTCAACCTGCACGGCGTCGGCCAGTACGCGGCCACCTCGATCGGGCAGCTGGACGTGCCGCCGGTGCTCGTGATCGTGATGTTCGGCGCGTTCTTCGTGGTGCTGCTGAGCGCGCTCACCGACGTCGGGTACGCGCTGCTGGACCCGCGGGTGCGGCTGTCATGAGGCTGCTCGACGTCGAGGACCTGCGCGTCACCTTCGCCACCGAGGACGGGCTCGTGCAGGCGGTCGACGGCGTCTCGTTCACGCTCGACGCGGGCGAGGTGCTGGCGGTGGTCGGCGAGTCCGGCTCGGGCAAGTCGGTGACGGTGATGACGCTGCTCGGGCTCACGCGCGGGCCGGGCACGACCGTGCGCGGCTCGGCGCGGCTCGACGGCACCGAGCTGCTGACCGCGAGCGACGCCGAGCTGCGGCGGATCCGGGGCGTGCAGATGGGGATGGTCTTCCAGGACCCGATGTCGTCGCTGAACCCGGTCCAGCGCGTCGGCGACCAGATCGTCGAGCAGATCCGTGCGCACGAGCCGGACGTCACGCGCGCGCAGGCCCGGGAGCGGGCGATCGAGCTGATGGAGCGGATGGGCATCCCGCGGGCGCGGGAGCGCGTGCGCGCGTACCCGCACGAGTTCTCCGGCGGGATGCGCCAGCGCGTGATGCTGGCGATGGCGTTGTCGTGCGGCCCGCGCGTGCTGATCGCCGACGAGCCGACGACCGCGCTCGACGTCACGATCCAGGCGCAGATCCTCACGCACCTGCGCGAGATCGCGGCGGCCGGCGACACGGGGATCGTGCTCGTGACCCACAACCTCGGCGTCGTGGCCGACATCGCCGACCGGGTCGTGGTCGTCTACTCCGGCCAGGTCGTCGAGCAGGGCACGGTCGACGAGCTCTTCTACGACCCGCGCCATCCCTACACCTGGGGGCTGCTGGGCTCGATCGCGCGCGTGGACCGCGAGCGGCCGGAGCGGCTGCCGGCGATCCCGGGCGCGCCGCCCTCGCCGGTGAACCCGCCGAGCGGCTGCCGCTTTCACCCGCGCTGCCCGCACCGCTTCGACCGCTGCCAGCTGCCGCCGCCGCTGACGGCGAACGCGGCCGACGCGCCGGGGCACCTCGACCGCTGCTGGCTCGAGCTGGCCGAGAAACGGCGGCGGCGCATGGTCGCCGGCCAGATCGGGCTGGCGGCGTGAGCGCGGTACCGCTGCTGGAGGTCGAGGACCTCGTGGTGCGTTTCGCGGTCCGCGGTGGGCTGCTGTTCAACCGCAAAGCGGGCGAGGTGCACGCGGTCGACGGCGTGTCGCTGGTGGTCACCGAGGGCGAGACGCTGGGGGTCGTCGGCGAGTCCGGCTGCGGCAAGAGCACGCTCGCGCGCAGCGTCGTCCGCCTGCTGCGCCCGACGGCGGGGCGGATCCGCTTCGCGGGGCGCGAGATCACGACCGCCAAGCCGCGCGAGCTGCGGCCGCTGCGCCCGCAGCTGCAGATGGTCTTCCAGGACCCGCAGGCGTCGCTGAACCCGCGCAAGCGCGTCGGCCAGATCCTCGGCGTGCCGCTCGCGCAGCGCGGCGTGCGCGGGCGCGAGGCCGAGCAGCGCTCGCGCGAGCTGCTGCACCGCGTCGGCCTGAACCCCGAGCACCTCAACCGCTTCCCGCACGAGTTCTCGGGCGGCCAGCGCCAGCGCATCGGGATCGCCCGCGCGCTCGCGATGGGGCCGCGGCTGATCGTGCTCGACGAGCCGGTGTCGGCGCTGGACGTCTCGATCCAGGCGCAGGTCGTGAACCTGCTCGACGACCTCCAGGACGAGCTCGGGCTGAGCTATCTGTTCGTCGCGCACGACCTCTCGGTGGTCCGCCACGTCTCGCAGCGGATCGCGGTCATGTACCTCGGCAAGGTGGTCGAGCTCTCGCCCGCGGAGGAGCTCTACGTGCGGCCGATCCACCCGTACACGGCGGCGCTGCTGTCGGCGATCCCGGTGCCGGACCCGCGCGAGAACCGCGCCCGCGCGCGCACGGTCGTGCGCGGCGAGCCGCCTGATCCGGTCTCGCCGCCGCCCGGCTGCCGCTTCCATCCGCGCTGCCCGCGCGCGACGGAGGTCTGCCGCACGGTCGAGCCGCCGCTGGTCGAGCACGCGCCCGGGCACCGGGCGGCGTGCCACCATCCGCTCAACATGTAACGGTGCACGTACAGTGGCGATGTGAGCGGAGGGCTGACCCGCCGCACGATCGTTTCCAGTGCGCTCCTGGCGCTCGTGGTGGGCGCCACGTTCGCCCTGCTGGTCCGCGCGGTCGGCGACGCCCGCGCGGCCACCGACCAGGCGACGCGTTCGCTCGAGGCGATCGCGGCGGGGACCGACCTCGAGCGGGTCGTGCTCGACCTGGAGACCGGGCAGAGCGGCTACCTGATCGAGCGCGACGAGCGCTTCCTGGAGCCGTGGCGGCGGGCGATGGTGCAGTACCCGCGCGCCAGCCGCGCGCTGCTGGACGCGGCCGAGGGCGACGCGCGCTCGCGCGCGATCACGCGGGCGGTCGACGGCTACGTGCACGGGTACTCGATTCCGCTGGTGGTGGCGGCGCGGCGCGGCGAAGGGTCGGCGCGGCGGGCCGCGCGGCTGGACGAGGGGCGGCGCCGCGTGGACGACATCCGGCGCGAGTTCGACGGCTTCCTGGCCGCGCAGCGGACGGCGTTCCGGCAGCGCCAGGACCGCGCCGACGACGACTCGCGGCGCGCGCTGGCGATCGCCACCGCCGGGCTGGCGGGCTCGATGCTGCTCGTGCTCGGGTTCGGCACCTACGTGACGCGCACGATCGCGCTGCCGGTCCGGCGCGCGGCGGGGATGGCGAAGCGGCTCGCGGCCGGTGACCTCTCCACCCGGCTGCCGGAGACCGGCGCCGGCGAGGTGGCGACGCTCGAGCGCGCGTTCAACTCGATGGCCGGCTCGCTGGAGACGAGCCGCGACGGGCTGCGCGCGCTGGCCGACGAGCAGGCGGCGCTGCGGCGCGTGGCGACGCTGGTCGCACGCGCGGTGCCGGCGCCGGAGGTCTTCGACGCGGTCGCCGGCGAGGTGCGGCGGCTGCTCGACGCGGACGCCACCCGGCTCGTGCGCTTCGATCCGGATGGGGGCGTGACGACCGTCGGGCGGCGCGGCGGCGACGCGGCGGCGGAGGGTGACGGGCGCCTGGACGGCGACGCGCGCGCCGGCGGCCCGGCGGCGGCGATCGTCGCCGCCGTGCGCCGCGACGGGCGGCCCGCGCGCACGGGCGCCGCGGTCGCGACGCCGATCGTCGTCGAGGACCACCTGTGGGGCGTGATGGTCGCGACGTGGAGCGCCGCGGTGCCGGCGGTCGACAGCGAGGAGCGCATGGGCCAGTTCACGGACCTGGTCGCGACCGCGGTCGCGAACGCCGAGAGCCGCGCGGCGCTCGCCGCCTCCCGCGCGCGGGTCGTGGCCACCGCCGACGAGACGCGCCGGCGGATCGAGCGCGACCTGCACGACGGCGCGCAGCAGCGGCTCGTCCACACGCTGATCACGCTCAAGCTCGCGCTGCGCGAGCTCGGCGACGGCGAGCCGGGGCAGGAGCTGGTGGCCGAGGCGCTCGAGCAGGCCGAGCGCGCGACCGCGGAGCTGCGCGACCTCGCGCACGGCATCCTGCCCGCGGCGCTCAGCCACGGCGGCCTGCGCGCGGGCGTCGAGACGCTCGTCCCGCGCCTGCGGATCCCGGTGACCGTGGACGTGACCGACGAGCGTTTCCCGCCGGCACTCGAGGCGACCGCCTACTTCGTCGTCGCCGAAGCGCTGACGAACACGCTCAAGCACGCGCACGCCCAGCGGGCGCGCGTGTCCGCCGCGCGCGAGAACGGGGCGCTGCGCGTGGAGGTGCGCGACGACGGGGTCGGCGGGGCGCACGGCGACGAGCGGTCCGGGCTGCTCGGGCTCGAGGACCGCGCGGCGGCGGTCAACGGCGAGCTGGTGGTCGAGAGCCCGCCGGGCGGCGGGACGGTGATCCGCGCGACGCTGCCGATCCCGCGCGGGTAGTGGGGCGCCGCGACGCGCGGTACGGGTGAGGGGCGCCGCGACGCGCGGCGCGGGTGCGGCGGCGCGCGCGTCCTACACCGCCACGGCGGGCGCCGACCACAGCGCGAGCTGCAGCGCGGACGCCAGGCGGTGGTGCGACGCGTCGCGGATGTCGTCCTCGTTGAGGCGCACCACGATCACGCGGTGCGACGCGGCGTCGAGCGTGAACCCGCGCCCGGCCATCGCGCACGCCACCTGCCAGGCGTCGCGGCCGGTGTCGCGCAGGTCGATCGCCAGGCGGACGCTGTCGCTGTCGCGCTTGACCTCGGGGCCGAGGACGCGGACGCCCTCGAGCTCGGCGATGCGGTCACGCGCCACCGTGGCGGCGGCACGGACGGACTGCAGGCGCGCCTCCGCGGCAAAGTCCCGCGTGCTGCCGGGGGCCTCGGAAGGCGGGAAGAGTTGGGAGGGAGCGGCCATACCCGGAACCCTTTCCGACGGGGGGTCGTACGACCATGAGCGGCGGGGGTGAACCTTCCCCACACACGGTGTGACCGGTTTCCACCCCTTGGATGAGGAACGGTCAGCCGTGGGCGGCGAGCGTGACCGGGCAGATCTCGGGGTGCCCGCACGCGTCGGCGTCGCAGAGGCGGCAGATGTGCCCGGGCGAGTCCGGCCCGGCGGTGATCGCCGCCAGCATCCGCTCCAGCAGCGGCACGAGCGTCGCGACCTCCTCCTCGGAGAGCGCCGCCAGCACCGCCGCCATCGCGTCGCGGCGCCCGTCGAGCACGCGCTGCGCCGCCGCGCGCCCGGCACGGGTGGCGACCAGGCGCACCTCGCGTGCGTCCGCGTCGCCGCGCCGGCGCTCGATCAGCCCCTGCGCCTGGA
This sequence comes from Solirubrobacter sp., assembly GCA_035555675.1. GTDB lineage: Bacteria > Actinomycetota > Thermoleophilia > Solirubrobacterales > Solirubrobacteraceae > Solirubrobacter. Next base: position 18,848 of record DATMGH010000074.1, read on the forward strand.
GGCGGTCGACGAGCCGCACCGTCCCCGCGTGCGAGAGCCCGAGGACGTTCGCGAGCGCGGTCACGCTCTGCCCGCCCAGGAACCCGCTGACCGCCACCAGCGCCGCCGGCGCCCCCGCGCCCAGCCCGGTCGCCTGCTCGGCGGCGCCCGCGACCCGCTCGGTCAGCGCCAGCGAGCAGGTGGCGAGCAGGTTCTCGGTCCGGCCGGGCAAAGTGTGCATGCCGCACACAGTTTAGTCCGGCGCCCGGCGGCTACGTCGGCGCCAACAGTGTCACACTCGCGCGGGCCGCGCCGGGCGCGGTCAGGATCACCTTCAGGTGGTGACGGTGCCGCAGCAGCGCGCGGCCGGACGCGGTCAGCCGTACGGTCACGGTGCGCCGGTGCCCGGCCGCGATCGCGAACCGCGCGGAGCCGAGCGCGTGCTTGCCCGCGGTGAGCTTCAGCCGGCCGGCGCACGCCGCCCCCGGCGCGCAGGCGAGCCGGAGCTTGACGCGGCCGCCGTGCGACGCGCGGTGGCGCCCGCCGGGCAGCGTCAGCGCGGCGTGGGCCGCCGGCGCGGGAGCCGCGGGCGGCGCCGCCGGCGGCTCGCCGAGCTGCGCGGCCGGCGTCCAGGCCACGGACACCACGCCGCCGAGCGCGGTCAGCCGCGTCGCGTCGGCCGGGAACGTGCAGGCGCGGCAGCTCGCGGGCACGGTCCAGACGTCGCCCTGGGCCACGAACGCGATCCGGTCCCCGGGCACGAACCGCGGCGACGCGAACCCGGTCCCGGCGAGCACGTAGGCGCCGGGCGCGTAGGTCCACAGGCCGGGGTTCGTGCCGCCTTCGACGGCCACGATCCGGGTGCCGTCGAGCGACCAGGACGGGTCCGCCTGGGTCGCATCGTCGTACGCGATCGCCTGGTTCGTCCCGCCCTCCTCGACGAACAGCGCGGGGTAGAGGTTGCCGTCGACCGCCACCGAGCAGCCGACGTACGCGATCGCCGCCGGGCGCACCGGGTTCGCGCTCGGCTCGCCGACGCCGATGCCGCCGCACGCCGGCCCGATGCTGGTGCCCTGCGGCACCGTGAGGACGTCGCCGCCGGACCGTTTGACGCACCAGCCGACCGACGCGCACGGCTCCCAGCTCGCCAGCTCGGTGCCCGCGACGATCTGGTCGCCGGCGAGCTCCGGCTGCGTGGTGGCGGAGTAGCACGGCTCCAGCGGGCAGGGGACCGGAGCGGCGGTGAGCCGGGTGACGGTGCCGGCGGTCCAGCGGTACACGCCGTCGGCGTTGCCGCCGATCGCACCCGGCGCGCTCGAGCGCCGCTGCTCCGCGACCGCGCCCGCCCAGCGCCCGGAGAAGACGACCACGCGCCCGTCGGCGGACGCGTACGGGGCGCTCAGCCGCTGCATCCCGGGCACGTTCAGCACGTCGATCAGCGGGTGCGCGCCGGAGCCATCGTCAGCCGCGGCCCAGATCGACGAATCCCTCTCGAAGACCAGCTGCCCGGCGCGTGCCGGCGTGCCGGCGCCGAGCGCGATCGCCACCACCAGCAGCGCCGTCAGCCAGGCCCGGCTCGACATGGCGCGACCCTACCGCGCCCCGCCCGGCGCCGCCCCCGCCCGAACCGCCAGTTCGCGGCCAATTAGACTCGGGACACTGAGCCCGTCCTGCCCGAACTGCGGTCGCGACCTTCCCGCCGACGGCGTCTGCTCGGCCTGCACGCTCGCGTCGCCCGAAGTCGAGGCGGCGCCCGGGGTGGCCGCCGAGCCGGACCTGGTCGCCGGGCGCTACCTGCTGCAGCGCCGGCTCGGGCGCGGCGCCAGCAAGGACGTGTGGCTCGCGCACGACCTCACGCTCGACCGCGCGGTGGCGCTCGCGCGCGTGTCCGGCACGGGCGCGTGGGAGCGGCTGCGGCGCGAGGCCCGGCTGACCGCCCGGCTCGGCGGCCACCGCCACATCGTCACCGTCCACGACGTCTTCGAGGACCAGGGCACGCCGTGCCTGGTCGCGCGCCACATGACCGGCGGCTCGCTGGCCGACCGGCTGGCCCGCTCGCCGACCGGGCGGCTGGCGCCGCAGGAGGCGATCGCGGCCGCGCGCGAGATCGCGCTCGCGCTCGCGCACGCCCACGCGCACGGGGTCGTGCACCGCGACGTCAAGCCGGACAACGTGTGGATCGACGCCGAGGGCGAGGCCGCGCTCGGCGACTTCGGCGTCGCGATCGCCCAGGGCGAGCACGCGCCGTCCGCGGGGACGCCGCGCTACGCCGCGCCCGAGCAGACGCTGGGCGACCCGGCGACCGCGCGCGCGGACCTGTTCGCGCTCGGCGTCACGCTCTACGAGCTGGTGTGCGGCGCGCGCCCGTTCGACGCCAAGGACGTCTTCCGCGTGCGCCCGCCCGCGCCGCCCTCGACGCTCGTCCCGGGCGTCCCGGAAGCGCTCGACGGCCTGGTCCTGGCGCTCGTCGCTCACGACCCCGCGCAGCGCCCGGCCGACGCGGCCGTGGTCGCGCGCGAGCTGGACCGCCTGATCGTCCGCCCGGGCGAGCCGGTCGCCGCGCCGGCGGGCGTGGTCGGCCGCGGCCCGGAGCTCGAGCGCCTGCGCGGGACGCTGGTGACCGCGTGGACGGGCGCCGCCCGCACGGTCGCGATCGCGGGCGAGCCGGGCATCGGCAAGACGACGCTGCTCGGCGCGCTGGCCGCCGAGGCGTCCCGGCGCGGCGGCGTCGTCGCGCGCGGGCGCGGTGAGCTCGAAGGCCACGCGTACGGCGCCTGGCGCCCGGTCGTGAAGGCGCTGACCGCCCTCGCGCCCGGCGAGCCGAACCCCGCGCTCGGCCCGCTGCTGGGCGCCGCGGGCTCGGGCGGGGAGGAGCAGCGGCTGCAGCTCTTCGACGCGGTCGCGGACCTGCTCGCCGCCGCGTCCGCGGACCGCCCGCTGCTGATCCTGCTCGACGACCTGCACTGGGCGGACGCGTCCTCGCTGCGGCTGCTGACCCACGTCACCGACGCCGTCCCGAACGCGCGGCTGCTGATCGCCGTCGCCTACCCGAGCGGCGAGCCGGCCACGCGCGCCCTGGAGGGCGACCCGCGGATCGAGCGCGTCGAGCTGACCGGCCTCGGCCCGGACGCGGTCCGGGCGCTGCTGCCGCCCGAGGCGCCGGTCCCGACCGCCGAGGCCGTGCACCGGCGCACGCGCGGCAACCCGTTCTACGTGGCCGAGCTGGTGCGGCTGCTGGAGGCGTCCGACCAGACGTCGGAGTCCAGCACGACGCTCGTGCCCGCGCGCGTACGCGAGGCGGTGCGACGCCGCGTCGAGCGGCTCGGCGACGAGGTGTGCGCGGTGCTCGAGGTCGGCGCGGTCGCCGGGCGCTTCACGATCGCCGACCTCGTGCGCGCCGCCGGCGTCCCGCGCGCGGCCGCCGCCGCGGCGCTCGACCGCGGGGTGGCCGCGGGCCTGGTGGCGAGCGAGGCGCCGGGCCGGTTCGCGTTCGTCCACGGGATCGTGCGCGACGCGGTGCGCGACGCGCTCCCGGAGCAGCGCCGCGGCGCGCTGCACGAGGCGGTCGCGGGCGCACTGACCGTCCGCCGCGACGCCGGCGCCGACGTCCCCGCCGCGCAGATCGCCCACCACGCGCTGGCCGCCGCCCGCGCCGGGGCGGACCCGCAGCCGGCCTGGGAAGCGGCGCGCGAAGCCGCGCGAGAGGCCGCCGCCGCGCTCGGCCACGCCGAGGCCGCCGCGCACTACGCCCAGGCGCTGGAGGCGGTCGCGCTCGGCGCGGAGGTGCCCGCGTCGGAGCGGCGCGCGACGCTGCTCGCGCTCGCCGAGGCGACCTTCGCGGCCGGCGACATCGAGGAGGGCCGCCGCCGCTACGCGCAGGCCGCGGCGGCCGCGCGCCGCGACGGCGACGCCGACGGCCTCGCCCAGGCCGCGCTCGGGTTCACGCAGGTGCATCCGTACGGCGCGGCCGACACCGAGGGCGTGACCCTGCTCACGCAGGCGCTGGAGGCGCTGCCGGCGAGCGACGGGCCGCTGCGGGCGCGCGCGCTGGCGCTGCTCGCGGTCCTCGAGTCCGTCCAGGAACGGCGCGAGGCGCTGATCGACGAAGCGATCGACATGGCGCGGCGGCTCAACGACGAGGTCACGCTCGGGTCCCTCTACCCGGTCGCCCTGGTCGTCGAGTGGCGGCCGGAGCGCGCGGCCTCGCGCGCGCAGGCCGCCGAGGAGGTGGTGCGCGTCGCCGCTCGGCACGCCGATCGCGTCGCGCTCGTGTGGGCGTACCTGCACCGGATGCGCGACGCCATGCAGGAGGGCGACATCGCGCGCGCCGACGCCGACCTCGACCGGGCGCGCTCCGTCGCCCACGGCTCGTCGCGCAGCCATCTGCGGTGGTTCTTGATGGTCTATGAGGCGGGGCGGGCGGCGTTCGCGGGGCGGCTGGACGAGGCCGACCGCATGTCGGAGGACGCGCTGACGATCAACCGCCGGCACGGCGAGGACTGCCTGCAGGAGTACACGGTCGCCCGGCTGGTGATCGCCCGGCTGCGCTGGCGCCCGCGCGAGGCGGGGCTCGCCGACCTGCGCGGGTTCGCCGCCCGCTACCCGCAGCTCCCGGTGTGGGAGGCGATGCTGGCGTCCCTCGAGTGCGAGCTGGGCGACGTGGAGGCGGCGCAGCGCAGCGTCGCCGTGTGCGCGCGCGACGGGTTCGCGTCGGTCGTCGGGTCACCGGACTTCCTGCCCGCCGCCGTCTGCCTCGCCGAGGCCGTCGCCCGGACGGGCGAGCCGGAGCAGGTCGAGCGCCTTTACGAGCTGCTGCTCCCGCACGCCGCCGCCAATCCCGTCCTGATCAACCTGTGGGCGCTCTGGGGGCCCGTGGCGCGCGTGCTCGGCCTGCTGGCCGCCGCCGACAACCGCCCGGACGCCGCCGCGGTCCACTTCGATGAGGCGCTGCGGCTGGCGACGCAGTGGCGCGCACCGGGCTGGGCGCTGCGCACGATCGGCGACTGGCTGGCGACGGGGATTCCCGCGGCCGACCGCGGCGCGCTCGTCGACCGCGGCCTCGGGCTGGCGCGCGAGCTCGGTCTCCCGGACGTCGCGGCGCGCATCGCCGACGACGCGAACACGATCACCTGGTAGCGCGTCAGACCCACACGCCGTAGCTCTCGATCACCGCGTGCGCGGTGTAGTCGAGGCTCATGCGCGCGTAGCCGCCGTCGCGCCAGGACGGTCCCCAGCTCGAGCGCAGGAGGAAGTGGTCCGGCCCGTAGCCGAACAGCGCGGCGGCGTGGCTCCCCTCGGCGGACTCGGCGTCGAAGGTCTCGAGCTCGGCGCCGGGCGTGCGCATGTTCGCGTCCAGCGCGAGCAGCACCAGGATGGGGCCGCGCTCGTGCAGCCAGCGCCGCCACTCGGCGAAGTGCACCGTCCGGTCGGGGACGCTGTCGTCGCCGAGGTTGAAGTAGGCCACGATGCGCCGGCGGCGCGCCGACGCGTTGAACGCGTCCGGCGCGGTCGAGGCGAGGCCCCCGGACCACGGCAGCTCGGACTCCAGGACCGCGCCGAACTTCCGGACCACGTCCAGCCCGGCCTTCAGGCTGGTGCCGTCGGTCTCGAGGAACGTGGACGGATACGTCTCCCGGGCGTCGGTCTCCTTGGCCGCCATCCACACGTGGCGGGCCGACAGCGGCTGATCGGGGTCGAGCCGCCCCTCCTCGACGAGCTGCCAGCGGACCACCGAGTCCGCGACCGCCCAGCCGACGCACGACGCGGTGTGCCCCTGATCGGGCACGCGGTGCCACGGGCGCCGAAGGTCCACGACCTCCGGGAGCGCGGCCTCGCCGACCGCGCCGTCGGTGTGCGCCTTCGCGACGTCGTAGTCGTCGGCCGGGGCCCGCGAGCGGCGGGCGGCGGGGATCGCGGACAGCGGCGGCTCGCCGGTCACCGGCTCAGCTCGCCATCCACGACCCGGCGTCGTCGTGCAGGTCGCGCGCGGTCTTGGCCACCGGCTCCGCGGCGGTCGCGTCCGGCTGCAGCTCCAGCACCAGCTCGTAGTTGGCGACGGCGGCGGCCAGCGCCAGCGCGTAGTCCTGGTCGTTCTGGTCCTTGGCCTGCTCGTACTTCTTCGCCAGCAGCGCCTCACGCTCGGATTCGTCGAGCTTGGCGTATCCAGGCCACGGTTCGCGGGGGGAGATTGCGCTCATTCGGCCGACTCTACGGGGTTTGCTGGCCCTCTTGGGTACGGACCCCTAGAGTGATCGTTCGTGCAGGACTGGCCTGAACGTCACGCGTCGTCGCCGAGCGAGCTGCAGGAGCGGCTGGCCGCCGAGCGCGGCGAGGCGGCGTTCGTCGAGCTGCGCGACGGCGACGGCATCCAGCGGCTGGTCACGCTGGCGGGCGAGGGCCTGACCGTCGGGCGGTCCCCGGCGTCCGGCCTGGCGCTGGTCTGGGACGCGCAGGTGTCGCGCTCGCACGCGTCGATCGAAGCGATCGACGGCGTCTGGACCGTGCTCGACGACGGGCGCTCCACCAACGGCACGTTCGTCAACGAGGAGCGCGTGCAGGGGCGGCGGACGCTGCGCCACCTGGACGTGATCCGCGTCGGCGCGACCCGCCTGCGCTTCCACGACCCCTCGGCGACGACGGACTCCAAGCTGACCGAGGTCGCCTCCCAGGCGGCGATCCCGGTGCTCACGCCCGCGCAGCTGCGCGTGCTGGTCGCGCTCTGCCGCCCGGCGTCCGGCCCGGCCTCCAACGAGGAGATCGCCGAGGCGCTGACCGTGTCGATCGACACGGTCAAGACGCACATGCGCGCGCTCTTCGACGCGTTCAGCCTGCAGGCCTCCGCGCCGTACCGCAAGCGCTTCGAGCTGGTCCGGCTGGCGGTCGACGCCGGCCTGGTCCCGCCGCCCGAGCGCCGCTAGCCGGCGGACGCTCCACGACCGCGCGGCGAGCGTTTCGCCGTGCGGTTGATCCGCGCGCGCAAGCAAGCTAATATCTCAGTCTCTCCGACTAAGATTTAGGACCACATGCAAGCCGACCGCTTCACGATCAAGTCCCAGGAGGCGCTGCAGGCCGCCATCGCGGTCGCCGCCTCGCACAACCACACCGAGACGCAGCCCGCGCACCTGCTGGTCGCGTTGATCGACCAGCCCGACAGCGTCGTCGGGCCCGTGCTGCGCAAGCTCGGCGCCCGTCCGGAGTCGATCCGCGCCGAGGCCGAGGCCGCGCTCGACGCGCTGCCGACGATCACCGCCGGCGCCCGCGAGCCCGGCACCAGCCGCGAGCTGATGGACGTCCTGCGCCTCGCCGAGCGCGAGGCCGGCAAGCTCAACGACGAGTACATCTCGACCGAGCACATCCTGCTCGCGCTGACCGCCGCCCAGTCGGGCGAGGTCGCGCAGATCCTCAACCGCAACGGCGCCAACCACGAGAACACGCTGGCGGCGATCGAGGCCGTGCGCGGTCCGCACCGGGTCACCGACCAGAGCCCGGAGGAGAAGTACCAGGCGCTGCAGCGCTTCGGCCGCGACCTCACGCAGGCCGCCGAGGAGGGCAAGCTCGACCCGGTGATCGGGCGCGACGACGAGATCCGCCGCGTCATCCAGGTCCTGTCCCGCCGCACCAAGAACAACCCCGTGCTGATCGGCGAGCCCGGCGTCGGCAAGACCGCGATCGTCGAAGGCCTCGCCCAGCGGATCGTCTCCGGCGACGTCCCCGAGTCGCTGCGCGACCGCAAGGTCATCAGCCTCGACATCGGCTCCCTGCTCGCCGGGTCCAAGTACCGCGGCGAGTTCGAGGAGCGCCTGAAGGCCGTCCTGAAGGAGATCCAGGACGCCGAGGGCCAGGTCATCCTGTTCATGGACGAGCTGCACACGATCGTCGGCGCCGGCGCGGCCGAGGGCGCGGTCGACGCGTCCAACCTGCTCAAGCCGATGCTCGCCCGCGGCGAGCTGCGCGCCGTCGGCGCGACCACGCTCGACGAGTACAAGAAGCACGTGGAGAAGGACGCCGCGCTCGAGCGCCGCTTCCAGCCGATCTACGTCGGCGAGCCGACGCTCGAAGGCACGATCGCGATCCTGCGCGGCCTCAAGGAGCGCTACGAGGCCCACCACGGCGTCACCATCACCGACGCCGCGCTGATCGCGGCCGCGACGCTGAGCGACCGCTACATCGCGGACCGCTTCCTGCCCGACAAGGCGATCGACCTCGTGGACGAGGCGGCCAGCCGCGTGAGCATCGAGCTGTCCTCCGTCCCCACCGAGATCGACGAGGTGGAGCGCCGCATCAAGCAGCTCGAGATCGAGCTGGTGGCGGTCGGCAAGGACGAGACCGCGGCCGAGCGCAAGGCGGAGATCGAGCGCGAGCTGGCCGAGCTGCGCGAGACCGCGGCGGGCATGCGCGCCCAGTGGGAGCGCGAGAAGGAGCAGGCGGAGGGCCACGGCAAGCTGCGCGAGCGGCTCGACGAGGCGCGCCGCGAGCTCGAGCGCGCCGAGCGCGAGCTCGACTACCAGCGCGCGGCCGAGCTGCGCCACGGCGAGATCCCGCAGCTCGAGGCGCGGCTCCAGCAGGCCGAGGAACGGCCGGAGACGCACGAGCCGCCGGTCTACCTGTCCGAGCGCGTCGACGTCGACGAGATCGCCGAGGTCGTCGCCAAGTGGACCGGGATCCCGGTCAGCCGGCTGGTCGAGGGCGAGGTCGAGAAGCTCATCCACATGGAGGAGCGGCTGCACCAGCGCGTGATCGGTCAGGACGAGGCGGTCACCGCCGTCTCGGACGCCCTGCGCCGCTCGCGCGCCGGCCTGAGCGACCCGGACCGCCCGATCGGGACGTTCCTGTTCCTCGGCCCGACCGGCGTCGGCAAGACCGAGCTGGCGCGCGCGCTGGCCGAGTTCATGTTCGACTCCCAGGACGCGATGGTCCGCATCGACATGTCCGAGTACATGGAGAAGCACTCGGTCGCGCGGCTGGTCGGCGCGCCTCCCGGCTACGTCGGCTACGAGGAGGGCGGCCAGCTCACCGAGGCGGTGCGCCGGCGGCCATACAGCGTCGTCCTTCTCGACGAGATCGAGAAGGCGCACAACGACGTCTTCAACGTGCTCCTGCAGGTGATGGACGACGGGCGGCTGACCGACGGCCAGGGCCACACCGTGGACTTCAAGAACACGGTGCTGATCATGACCTCGAACATTCCGGGCGGCCGGGCCGGCGCCGAGGCGACGTTCAAGCCCGAGTTCATCAACCGCCTGGACGACATCGTCGAGTTCGACCCGCTGACCCGCGAGCAGCTGCGTCAGATCGTCGACCTGCAGGTGGCCCGGCTGATCGGCCGCGTCGCCGAGCGCGGCGTCGAGGTGCACCTGTCCAACGCGGCGCGCGACCTGCTGGGCGACATGGGCTACGACCCGACGTACGGCGCCCGGCCGCTGAAGCGGATCATCTCCAAGCAGCTGGTCGACCCGCTGGCGCTGGCCCTGCTCAAGGGCGAGTTCGCGAGCGGCGACCGGATCGAGGTCGACGCCGACGACGGGGCGCTGCGGTTCGAGCGGACGCGGGCTAGCGAGCCTGCGCCCGCGGCCGCTTGACCTGCTTGCTGACCCGGATCGTGAGCGGGACCCGCGGGGAGGCCTTGGGGTCGTACTTGGCCGTCTGATCGAACTGGATCGTCCACAGGCCGACCCGCGGGCTGCTCTTGAACGGGAACTGCTTGCGCTTGATCGAGAACCGCCCGCAGTCGCCGGTCGGCAGGCCGATCTTGATCGTCTTGCGCGACCGGCCGGCGTACACGTAGTGGGCGTAGACCGGCTCGGTGAGGTTCGTGAACCCGCGCCCGCGGAAGCGGACCTTCTGCTTGGTCGACGCCCGTTCCGGCGTCTGCTCGACCATCAGCCGCGTGACCAGCGCGCTGACCGCGGCGGTGTTGCCCTGGTTGGCCTGCTCGACGACGCGGACGGTGAACCGCCGCTGGTCGCCGTCGATGTAGGGCGCGGCCACGGTGCCGTGCAGCGTGCCGTCGAAGTCCGCCTGCGGCGGGGGATCGAGCTGCACCTCGATGTCGTCGACGTAGACGCTGACGGTCGCGAACGGCGTGAAGTTCCAGCCGTCGATCGCGACCGGCTCGCGCTGGTCCTCGGTGGCCGCGACGTAGCACGGCTTGACCGGATTGAGGATCGGCCCGGCGTGCGCGGGGGCGGCGGCCAGGGCCGTCAAGGCGAGGGTGGGCAGGGTCAGGCGAAGCAGCATCGTCTCTCGTAACACCGCATCGGCGGCGATGGTTCGGTAGAAGGACACGGAGAACTTCCAGCGAGGAGGACGCCGTGCCGACATACATCATGCTCTCGACCCTGACACCCGAAGGAATCCAGACCGTCCGCAACAACCCGCAGCGCATCCGTGAGGTCAACCAGGAAGTCGAGCAGCTCGGCGCCGAAGTCAAGGCGCAGTGGGCGACGCTCGGCTCGTTCGACTTCGTCAACGTGATCGAGGCGCCCGACGACAAGACGATGGCCCGCATCTCGCTCGAGCTCGGCTCGCGCGGCACGGGCCACTACGAGACGCTGATCGCGATTCCCATCGACGACTTCATCGCGGCGCTTTGACGCGCGTACTCGTCATCGGCGGCGGCGGCCGCGAGCACGCGATCGTGCGTGCGCTGCTGCGCTCCCCGCAGCGGCCCGAGGTGCTGTGCTCGCCCGGCAACGCGGGGATCGTGCGCGACGCGGCGCCGTTCGAGGGCGCCGGCGACCCGGCGGCGATCGCCGCCGCCGGAATCGACCTGGTCGTGGTCGGGCCGGAGGCGCCGCTGGTGGCCGGCTTCGTGGACGCCTGCGCGGCGGCGGGCGTGGCCGCGTTCGGCCCGGTCGCCGCGGCCGCGCGCCTGGAGGGCTCCAAGGCGTACGCCAAGGAGGTGATGGCCGCGGCCGGCGTGCCGACCGCGGGCCACACCGTCGTCCACGACGTCGAGGCGGGGCTGGCGGCGATCGCGGCCTACCCCGTGGCGTTGAAGGCCGACGGGCTGGCCGCGGGCAAGGGCGTCGTGATCGCGACCTCCGAGGCCGAGGCGCGCGCGGCGCTGGAGGAGATGCTCGTCGCGCACCGCTTCGGCGAGGCGCCCGTGGTGGTCGAGGAGTTCCTGGAGGGCGTCGAGCTGTCGGTGCTCGCGCTCTGCGACGGCGTGAGCGCGCTGCCGCTGGCGCCGGCGCGCGACTTCAAGCGCATCGGCGAAGGCGACACCGGGCCCAACACGGGCGGCATGGGCGCGTTCTCGCCGGTCGACGGGGTCGACGACGCGCTGATCGAGCGCGTGCGCGCCGAGATCTGCCAGCCGGTCGTGGACGAGCTCGCGCGCCGCGGGACGCCGTTTCACGGCGTGCTCTACGCCGGGCTGATGCTGACCGCGGACGGGCCGAAGGTGATCGAGTTCAACGTCCGCTTCGGCGATCCGGAGACGCAGGCGGTGCTGCCGCGGCTGCGGTCGGACCTGCTGGCGCTGCTGCAGCGGGCGGTCGTGCCCGGCGGGCTGGCGGGCGCGACGCTCGAGTGGGACCCGCGGGCCGCGGTCACGATCGTGCTCGCGTCGGCCGGCTATCCGGTCACCTCCAGCTCGGGCGACGTGATCGAAGGGCTCGGCGACGCGGGCGGCGAGGTCACCCACGCGGGCACGGCGCTGCGCGACGGCGACGTCGTCACCGCGGGCGGCCGCGTCCTGAACGTGACGGCGCTCGGGGTCGACCGGGACGCCGCCCGGGACGCCGCCTATGCTGCCGCGGACGTGATCACCTTCGATGGCAAGACCTACCGCCGGGACATCGCTGCATGAACGCACCCACCGAAACACCCCTCGTCGGCATCGTCATGGGCTCGAAGTCCGACCTGCCCGCGATGGAGAAGGCCGCCGCCGAGCTGGCCGAGCGCGGCATCGCACACGAGGTCAACGTGATGTCCGCGCATCGCGACCCGGAGAAGGTCGCCGACTACGCGCGCACCGCCCGCTCGCGCGGCCTGCGCGTGGTCATCGCCGGCGCGGGGCTCTCCGCCGCGCTGCCGGGCGTGGTCGCGGCGCACACGGACCTGCCCGTCATCGGCGTGCCGCTGACGTCCAAGACCTCGGTCGGGGGCGGGCTCGACGCGCTGCTCTCAGTCGCACAGATGCCGCCGGGCGTCCCGGTCGCCTGCGTGGGCGTGGACAACGCGCGCAACGCCGCGGTGCTCGCGGCGCGCATCCTCAACGCCTGATCGAGCTGCGGCGAGTGGTCGCGAACGGGCCGTCCGGGCCCGAACGCGACCACTCGATGCGCCATAGTTCCCCGGGTCGTGCTGCCGCTCGATTCCGGTGTCGTGGCTCTTGCGTCGGCGGCCGCGCTCGCGCTGCCCACGGGCGCGATCGAGACGGTCGCCCCGGCGCACGCGTCCGGCGTGGTGGTCCACGCCGCGCCCGGCGGGCGCGCGGTCGTCCGGCTGCGGCCGCGGACGCCCTACGGCGGTCCGCAGCGCCTGTGGGTGCGGGAGCGCCGCGGCGCCTGGCTGAAAGTGGCGGTGGCGGACGGCGGTACCGGCTGGGTGCGCGCGAGCGCGACCCGTCCCGCGGCGACCCTGCGCCGGTGGATCGAGATCGACCGCTCGCGCAAGCGGCTCACCGTGCGCGGCGCGAAGCGCTGGAGCACGCGGGTGGTCATCGGCGGGACGCGCACGCCCACGCCGAGCGGGACGTTCCAGGTCACCGATCGCATCGACGGCGCCCGCTTCGGCGGCGTCTACGGCGCCCGCGTCCTCGTCCTCTCCGCCTACGGCGATCGGACGCGCACGTCGCGGGTCGCCATCCACGGCGTCCCGCCGGCCGCGAAGTCCAAGCGCTTCAGCGCCGGCTGCGTCCGCGTCCCGAGCGGCGCGCTGGAGCGCCTGTACCGCGAGGCGCCGCCGGGCACGCCGGTCCGCATCGTCTCCTAGCATCGACGCCGTGATCGCTCGCTACACGAGGCCCGAGATCGGGGCCGTCTGGACCGACGAGGCGCGCTTCGGCGCGATGCGCGACGTGGAGGTGGCCGCCGCCGAGGCGCTCGACGGCCCGACGCCGGAGGAGCTCGACGCGATCCGCGCGGCGACGTTCACGGTCGAGGCGATCGACGAGCGCGAGAAGGTGCTCGACCACGACACGGCGGCGTTCGTGGACGTGCTCGCGGCGTCCGCCGGCCCGGCGGGCCGCTGGATCCACTACGGCCTGACGTCCTCCGACGTGGTCGACACGGGCATGGCGCTGCAGCTCAAGCGCGCCGGCGCGATCCTGCTCCCCGCCGCCCGCACGCTCGCCCACGAGCTGGCCGAGAAGGCCCGCGAGCACGCAGACACGCTGTGCGTCGGCCGCACGCACGGCGTGCACGCCGAGCCGACGTCGTTCGGCCTCAAGCTCGCCGGCTACGCGCTCGAGACGCACCGCAACGCCGAACGCCTGCAGCGCGCCTTCGACCAGGTCACGGCGGCGATCAGCGGCGCCGTCGGCACGTACGCCACGCTCGGCCCCGACTACGAGGCCAAGGTCCTGGAGCGGCTCGGTCTGACCCCCGAGCCGGTCTCCACCCAGGTCGTGCCGAGAGACCGCCACGCGGAGGTCCTGAGCGCCATCGCCCTGACCGGCGCCGGCCTGGAGCGCTTCGCCACCGAGATCCGCCACCTCCAGCGGACCGAGGTGCGCGAGGTCGAGGAGCCGTTCCGCAAGGGCCAGAAGGGCTCGAGCGCGATGCCGCACAAGCGCAACCCGGTCGTGTCCGAGCGCATCTGCGGCCTCGCCCGCGTGCTGCGCGGCAACGCGCAGGTCGGCCTGGAGAACGTCGCGCTCTGGCACGAGCGCGACATCAGCCACTCCAGCGCCGAGCGGATCGTGCTGCCGGACTCGACGATCCTGCTCGACCAGCTGCTCGCGCTCGCGCTGCGCCTGGTCCGCGGCATGACCGTGCACGCGGATCGCATGCTGGCCAACCTCGAGCTGACGTCCGGCGCGCTGTTCTCCCAGCGCGTCCTGCTGGCGCTGGTGCAGAGCGGGATGCAGCGCGACGACGCCTACCGGATCGTCCAGCGGCTCGGCCAGCAGGCGTGGGACACGAGCACGCCGCTGCGCACCCTGCTCGAGCGCGAGCACGTCGACATCGACCTCGACGCCACGTTCGACTACGGGTACTACGTTCGTCACGTGCCCCAGATCCTCGACCGGCTGGAGGTGATCCCATCGCCGTCCTGATCCATGGCTCGCCGGAGCTCTCGGCGACGCTCTTCCACGAGATCCCCGCGGGGATCACGGACCCGTTCCTCTACCTCGAGCACGACGGCCGCCGCGTCGCGCTGATCTCGGTGCTCGACGCGGACAAGGTCGTCGCGGCCGGCGTCGAGGCGATCGACCCGATCACGCTCGGCCAGGACGAGCTGATGGCGTCCGGGCTCGACCCGCTGGGGATCGAGGCCGAGGTCTGCCTGCGCGGCGCCCGCGAGCTCGGCATCGAGTCCGCGCAGGTCCCGCCCGAGTTCCCGCTCTTCGTCGCCGACCACCTGCGCGCGAACGGGATCGAGCTGCAGGTGGACGAGGACGCGTTCGCCAGCCGCCGCCGCGTCAAGTCCGCGCTGGAGCTGGACGGCATCCGCCGCGCCCAGAAGGCCGCCGACGCCGCGATGTTCGTCGCCCGCGACCTGATCCACGGGCTGGCCGACGGGCTCACCTCCGAGGACGTGCGCCGTGCCATGCAGTCGGTCTGCGACGACCACGGCTGTGACCTGCCCGACGACGTGATCGTCAGCCACGGCCCGCAGTCGGCGATCGGGCACGACTCCGGGTCGGGCGCGATCGGCCGCGGCGAGCCCGTCGTGGTCGACATCTGGCCGCGCGACCGCGCGTCGCGCTGCTGGGCGGACATGACGCGCACGTTCGTGGCCGGCGGCGGCGAGCCGCCCGCCGAGCTGGAGGAGTACTGGACGCTCACGCGCGAGTCCCTGCGGCGCGTCTACGCCGACCTGCGCGCCGGCGCCAACGGCCGCGCGCTGTACGAGCGCTCGTGCGAGCCCTACATCGAGGCCGGCCGCCCGACGCAGCTCTCCAAGGCGCCGGGCACGGTGCTCGAGGACGGCTACTTCCACGGGCTCGGCCACGGCGTCGGGCTTGAGGTCCACGAGCGCCCGCACATGGGCCGGCTGGGCGACGATCTGCTCGCCGGCGACGTCGTCACGGTCGAGCCGGGCTGCTACCGGCGCGGGTTCGGCGGCTGTCGGCTGGAGGACCTCGTGCTGGTCACGGACGACGGTTTCGAGCTCCTGACGGATTTCCCGTACGACCTGTGACATATCCTGGGGCGACGTGACGTCAACCCTCCCGCTGCTGCACTCCGGCAAGGTCCGTGAGCTGTACGACCTCGGAGGCGATCTGCTCATGGTCGCCTCCGACCGCATCTCCACCTACGACGCCGTCCACCCGACGCCGATCCCGGACAAGGGCCGCGTGCTCACCGGCCTCTCGGTGCTGTGGTTCGGGCTGACGCGCGACATCGTCCCGAACCACTTCGTGTCCGCCACCGACGGGGTGCCGGCCGAGTACCGCGGCCGCGGCCTGCGCGTCCGGCGGCTGAAGATGCTGCCGGTCGAGTGCATCGTGCGCGGCTACATCACCGGCTCGGGCTGGAAGGACTACCAGGCGACCGGCACGGTGTCGGGCATCGAGCTGCCGGCCGGGCTGCAGGAGTCCGAGCAGCTGCCGGAGCCGATCTACACGCCGTCGACCAAGGCCGAGGAGGGCCACGACGAGGCGATCGACTTCGCCGAGACCGTGAAGCTGGTCGGCTCGGAGGAGCTGGCCGCGCAGCTGCGCGACGTGTCGATGGCGGTCTACAAGGCGGTCGCGGAGCACGCGCGCGAGCGGGGCGTGATCCTGGCCGACACGAAGTTCGAGTTCGGCCTCGACGCCGCCGGCGTGCTGACGCTGGGCGACGAGGTCTGCACGCCGGACTCCTCGCGCTTCTGGCCCGCGGACACGTACGAGGTCGGCCACGGCCAGCCGTCGTTCGACAAGCAGTACGTGCGCGACTGGGCGACGTCGACCGGCTGGGACAAGCTCCCGCCCGCGCCGGCGATCCCCGACGACGTGGTCGCGCAGACGCGCGAGCGCTACATCACCGCCTACGAGCGCCTGGCGGGCGAGCCGTTCGGCGCCTGGCTGGACCGGGTCGCGCCATGACCCGCGTCCGCGTGCTGATCCGCCCCAAGGCCGGAATCCTCGACCCGCAGGGTCAGGCCGTCGAGCGCGCGCTGCCCGCGCTGGGCTTCGACGGCGTCGAGAACGTGCACATCGGCCGGCTGGTGGAGCTCGACGTGCCGGACGCGTCCCGGGTGCCGGAGATGTGCGAGAAGCTGCTGTCGAACCCGTTGATCGAGGACTACGAGATCCAATGAGTGAGGCCGGCAGCCCCTCCGCCCCGCCCCGATCGTCCGGCCTCAGGTTCGGGATCGTCCGCTTCCCGGGCTCCTGCGACGACGTCGACGCGCTGCTCGCGGCGCGCCGCGTCGGCGACGCCGAGCTGCTCTGGCACGGCGACGCCGACCTCAAGGACGTCGACGCCGTGATCGTCCCCGGCGGCTTCTCCTACGGCGACTACCTGCGCGTCGGCGCGATCGCCCGCTTCGCCCCCGTGATGAGCGAGGTCGAGCGCTTCGCCCGCGAGGGCGGGCTCGTGCTCGGCATCTGCAACGGCTTCCAGGTGCTGTGCGAGGCCGGGCTGCTGCCGGGCGCGCTGCTGCCGAACACGTCGCTGAAGTTCACCTGCCGCCAGGTCGACCTCGAGGTCGTCAACGCGCGCACGGCGTGGACCGGCGCGTGCACGGAGGGGGAGACGCTGTCGATCCCCGCCAAGCACACGACCGGGCGCTTCTGGGCGCCGGACGAAACGCTCGACGAGCTGGAGGCCAACGGCCAGGTCGTCCTGCGCTACCGCGAGAACTTCAACGGCTCCTCACGGGCGATCGCGGGCGTGTCCAACGCGGCCGGCAACGTCGTCGGGCTGATGCCGCACCCGGAGCACGCCGTCGACGCGTTGACCGGGTCCGCGGACGGCCTGAAGCTGTTCGAGTCCGCGGCACGAGTTCCGGCTTAAGGCGATGCAGCCCCTCCACCCCGCCCCGATCATCCGACCTTAAGTAGGCGCATGTCCAAGCATCGTGAGCTCGGGCTCACCGACTACGAGTACGACCTGATCGTCGAGAAGCTGGGCCGCGAGCCGAACGAGGTCGAGCTGGCCGTGTTCAGCCTCATGTGGTCCGAGCACTGCGGCTACAAGCACTCGCGGCGGCTGCTGAAGACCCTGCCCACCGAAGGCCCGCGGCTGGTGCTCGGGCCGGGCGAGAACGCCGGCGCCGTGGACGTCGGCGACGGCCTGGCGTGCGCGTTCAAGGTCGAGTCCCACAACCACCCGAGCGCGGTCGAGCCGTTCGAGGGCGCCGCGACCGGCGTCGGCGGGATCCTGCGCGACATCTTCGCCATCGGTGCCCGGCCGATCGCGATCCTGGACTCGCTGCGCTTCGGCGAGGTGGCGACGAGCGCCCGCTCGCGCTACCTGCTCGAGCGCGCGGTCGCGGGCATCGGCCATTACGGCAACTCGATCGGGATCGCGACCGTCGGCGGCGAGATCTACTTCGAGGGCCCGTACGAGCAGAACTGCCTGGTCAACGCGATGGCGCTCGGGCTGATCGAGACCGAGAAGCTGATCCGCAGCGCGGCCGCCGGCGTCGGCAACGTCGTGGTGCTGTTCGGGGCCAAGACCGGGCGCGACGGCATCGGCGGCGCGTCGGTGCTGGCGTCGGCCGAGCTCGACGACTCCGAGGACAAGCGGCCGAGCGTCCAGATCGGCGACCCGTTCACGGAGAAGAAGCTGCTGGAGTGCTCGCTGGAGCTGCTCGACCGCGGGCTGCTGGTGGCGCTGCAGGACCTCGGCGCGGCCGGCCTGACGTCCTCCTCGGCGGAGATGGCGGCCAAGGGCGAGGTCGGGCTCGACCTCGACGTGCGCCGCGTCCCGCTGCGCGAGGCGGACATGGAGCCGTTCGAGATCATGGTCAGCGAGTCGCAGGAGCGGATGCTCTGCGTCGTCGAGCCGGAGCAGCTCGACGCCGTCCTGGAGGTCTGCGCGCGCTGGGAGGTCGACGGGACCGCGATCGGTGAGGTCACCGACACCCGCCGCCTGCGCGTGTTCGACGGCGACGAGTTGGTCGGCGACATGCCGGTCGGCGCGCTCGTCGACGAGTGCCCGACGTACGCGCTGGAGCCCGCCGAGCCGGCGACGCCGCTGTACCCGGCGCCGCCCGCGACGCTGCACACCGACGACCCCGGCGAGACGCTGGTCGCGCTGCTCGGCTCGTCCAACGTCGCGTCGCGCAAGTGGGCGTTCGAGCAGTACGACGCGATCGTCGGCTCGCGCACGGTGCGCCGGCCCGAGGCCGCGGACGCCGCCGTGCTGCTGCTCGACCAGACCGGCAACGGCGCCGCGCGGCGCGCGCTGGCGGTCGCGATCGACGGCAACGGCCGGCGCGTGGCCGCCGACCCGTACCGCGGCGCGGTCGAGGCCGTGCTGGAGTGCAGCGCGAACCTCGCCTGCGTGGGCGCCGAGCCGCTCGGCCTCACCAACTGCCTGAACTTCGGCAACCCGGAGAAGCCGCACATCGCGTGGCAGCTCACGCGCGCGATCGCCGGCCTCGGCGACGCGTGCCGGGCGTTCGGGATCCCCGTCGTCGGCGGCAACGTCTCGCTCTACAACGAGGGCGGC
>DATMGH010000075.1:0-4527 GCA_035555675.1 Solirubrobacter sp.
GTTGAAGCACGTTCTTCCGGCTCTACGACTGAGCCGCACGGCCGTGTCACCGGGGTCTTCGGACCCCGGCTCCGTTGAAGCAGGCTCCGGGCCGCGGTCCGCTGGTACGTCGACTCCAGGTCACCGGGGTCTTCGGACCCCGGCCGTCCAGTCGATGTGACGCTACCGGAGCTCGAGCAGCTCGCCTTTCCGCGCCGGTGAGCCCCGCGACCTCGTACAGCGCACGGTCGAGCTGGCGCACACGCCGGAGGGCGTCCGTGTGCCCTCCTGCGGGACGCCAGCTCGGTACGGCCGCGATCAGCTCGTCGCGCGCGCAGCAGCGCCGCCAACTCGGCGCCGTCGAGGAATCGAATGTCCGCCTCCGTGTCCGCCGTTCGCGGACCGTCTACGTACGCGCACGGGTCCCCGGTCGCCCCATCCCCGGCGCTCCGCATAGGCGAAGATCGAATGCAGTAGCCCGAGGTGGTTCCCCACGGTCTTGGGCGCGAGCCCGGCGTGTGTCTTGGCCGCGATGTAGCCCTCTACGTCCCGAGGCGTGACACGGGCGATGCTGCCAGGGATGCCCGGGGCGAGGTGCACGCGGAGCATCGACTCGTACTCCCCGAGCATGGAGCGCTTGCCCCCGAAGGTCGTGAGGTGCACGGTCTTGACTCCGAGCATGTCGGCCACCTCGTCAGCGGTCGGAAGTCTGTAGTCGCTCATACCATTCTTGATCGAGCGCGAACGCTCAAATCTCAGGGGACCAGGAGGGTCAAGCGGATGTCAGCCAACCGATCAATCTCGCGACTGATGGTCGCGTCGATCGCCTCCTTCGCGCTTCTTGCGCCGACCAACGCGTCAGCCGCGACCTATCCGCACGTGGAACTCGGCACGGTCTGCGGGATGCCGGATCGCCACACCGTCAAGCCGCGCAACTACGCGGCTAACTGCGCCAGTCGCCTTCCGGCTCAGGGCTTCAAGCTGACATGGCGTGGTTGGGGTCGTTCGCAGGCGGTGGGCAAGGGCAAGATCGGCCTGTCGTACTCCCGCTCCACAAAGCCGTTCATCACCGGGTTTGCTGTGCCAGGGAAGGTCATCGCCTATCGCCCTCGCTATTGCAACGACGGAACGCGCATCTACACGCGAGTCCGCTGGGTCTATCGCGCTCCGAAGCGTAGGCCGGGCGGATGGAAGATCGACAGCCTGTCGAGAAGCCACAAGTACCCATACAGCGTCGGCTTCTGCAATGCGGTCTCTGAGGACGCCGCGAGGGCCACTCACAAGAATGCCCCGCCCGAGTTCCCGACGCTCACAGCACTTCAAGCTGAGGAGTTCTACGCGGGGCAGTTGACCCAGCGCGACCGTCGCCTTGCCGAGGCGCGATACGCGGACGCGATGCGAGAGCAGCAGGTCTGCGAGCAGGGCTTGGCTGACGGCACTGCCAGCTACTGGGCGTGCCCTCCGACGCCGGTTCTCGCGTATCCGGCACCGTGGACGGCGGATAAGGTCGCCTGCGATGACCTGACCATCTACCCCGAGTCGGCCTACGAGCAGCCGGAGTACGAATACCGCTGCGAATCGCGCGCCCATGACGCCACTCAAGCCGACGTGGCGCTCGGCCAGGACGGCCTCCCACATGCGGAGTTCGACCCGGCTTCTGAGGCCCCAGACGTTCGCCGGGACGCTATGGCCGCTCGCGGCCGATCGTCCTGATAGACCGACACTCCGGGCCTGCCCGTCTTGCGAGTCGGCTGCGCGACGGTCGGCTCGCAGCCGATGGCGCCGGGCGAGCGGCACAACTCAAGTCGTACAGGCGAACACCGCAAGGACGCACAGATGCCGCGTCGAACCTCACCGCATGTCGGACCATCCTTCTGAACGCGCCTACGTTCGCACGTACGCGAGGGTGCGACGGCACGAGGCCCACGCGTTCGTCGAGAAGGCGGTTCAGCGCGCAGGCGGCAATGTGCTGTGGTCCTCCGGGTCGGAGACGGCACCGCTGTTCTTGGCGATTGAGAACGAAGATGCACAGCGCTATGGGTTGATGCTCTACGTCTTCACGGCGAATCGCCGGGTGACTCGCAACCGTCCGGACGACGAGCAGCGGATGCAGATCCGCTACGGCGACGTCAATGATCCGGCGTGGCGCGCGCAACTCCACCCCGTGGGCTTCGACCCGGCCGGAGTCGACGTGACCATGGTTCTCGGCGCGCATGAGGAGGCCGACCTTCTCGTCGCGCTCGACCCACTGCGATACGACCCGCTGTCAAGAGGCGCCGAAAAATGTCGGTGGATCGGCATCGAAAAATGTCGGTCGGCGGGCTGGGCTTAGGCTGGCTGGGAGTGCTCGTCGGGGCGTGTGCGGAGTGCGTCCAGGCGGCCCTTGAGGCGGAAGCTCGGGCCGTTGATGGCGAGCACTTCGGCGTCGTGGAGGAGGCGGTCGAGGATCGCGGCGGCGAGCGCTTCGTCGCCGAAGGTTTGGGCCCATTCGGCGACGGTCTTGTTGCTGGTGACGATCGTCGATCCGCGCGTGTAGCGGCGGTTGACGACCTGAAAGACGCGGTTGGCGTCGGCGCGGTCGAGCGGCAGGTAGCCGGCCTCATCGATCAGGAGAAGGTGCGGTCGTTGTAGCTGGGCGAGCTTGCTGTTGAGCTTGCCGAGCGCGTCGGAGTGCCGTAGGCCGCGGACGAGATCGTCGAGCGTGGTGTAGCGGACGAGGTAGCCGCGCGCGAGGGCTTCCATCGCCAGACCCACGCTGATGTGACTCTTGCCAACGCCCGGCGGGCCCAAGATCAAGCAGCCGACCTTGCGTTCGATGAACCGCAGCGAGCGCAGCTCGGCGAGCCGCTTGGCGTCGAGCTCGGGCTGGAAGGCGATGTCGAAGTCGTCGAGCGTCTTGTGGTGGGGCAGGCCGGCCATCTTTAGGCGGGCCTGGTAGCGGCGGCCCTCGAGCTCGCCGACTTCGGATTCCAGGACGAGGTCGAGGAACTCGCGGTAGCCGAGCTGCGCCTGCTCGGCGCGCTCGATCAGCTCGTCGGGGTTGGCGGCGATCGCCGGCAACCTGAGCTCGGTGGCGTTGCGCTGGATGCGCTGGGTGATCAGCTCAGCCATCGATCAGGTCCTGATAGACCGCGAGCGGGCGGCGGTGCACCTCCGGCTGCGGGAGCGCGCCGAGCACCTGCGCGAGCGCGACCGAGTGCTCGACCGGATCGGGAAGCACGCGCGCGGGGCGGCCGCGCTGGTGGCGGGCCAGGCGGCGGCCGTCGGTGCGCGAGTAGACCTCAAGCTCGGTGGCGCCGAGCACGAGCTCGACTCGCTCGCCGGGCGTGGCGTCGGGGACCTGGTAGCGGCGGCCTTCGAAGCTGAAGAACCCGTCGCGCGCGACCACCCGCGTGGTGCGCTCCACGACCAGATAATCCGTGGCCGGCAGCGGCCCGAGCGCCGCGTGGTCGCGGTGCGCGCGCTCGGCGACGATCTCGCCGTGCGTGCCGTGAACGCGTTGGCGGGCGATCTCCTCGTTCCACGACTGCCAGGCCTGGTTGGCGTGCTCGTAGTCGGTGAACGTGTGCGCGCGCAGCAGCCGCTCGCGGACATAGGAGACGTCGTGCTCGACCTTGCCCTTGGTCTTGGCCCGGTAGGGCTGGCAGAGCCGCAGGGAGAACCCGTAGTGATGCGCCGAGGCCAGCGCTTCGCGGTGAAAGATCCGCCGCTCGAGCGTCACCTCCTTGCCGACGTGCTGGCGGACCACGGTCTTGGTGCGGTCATAGAGCAACTCGCGTGGCACGCCGCCGAAATGGCGGAACGCCTGGCGGTGGCAGGCCCAGAACGTGACCAGGTCCTGCGAGCCGGTCAGCGCGCAGAACGAGTCCCGGGAGTGCCCGAGCACCATGTGAAAGCAATACAGCGGCAGCTCGATCCCGGAGCTGGTGCGGATCGGTTCCTCGTGCGACCAGTCGACCTGGGCTTGGAACCCCGGCGCGGTCTCGAAGCGCACCTCGGTGCGCGCCGGCGGCTTCGGCCGCGAGCGCTCGACGTAGCGGCGGACCGTGTCATAGCCGCCCTGATAGCCGTAGTCGCGCACCAGGTCCTGATGGATCCTGGTCGCCTGCAACCGCGGCGTGGCCGCCAGCCACTGGTCGATCACCGGCTTGAGCTCGTCCAGCTTCGACGGCATCCGCCGGCGCCGGTAGACCGGCTGCGCGCCGTGTTCGAGATAGCGCTTCACCGTCCGCCAGTCCCGGCCGACGATGCGGCCGATCTCGGCGTAGGTGTAGCCCTGGCGCGCGAGCGCCCTGACATCCATCAGTTCCTCCTCGTTGATCACGCAGACCTCGACGCTCGACGACACCAAGCCGACGAGCGTCACGACCGCGCAGGACAGAACCGACCGGGGGTCAGGCGACGCGCACGCGCACGACGGGATCGTCGCCCCTCCGGGGCTCCTCACCCGCCGTGCGCGTATCAGCCCTCAAGGCCCCCAGCCGACCTACATACTTCGATGCGCACCGAGCAGCATTATTCGATGCTGACGCGCACCCGCTCCCGATC
>DATMGH010000076.1:0-19783 GCA_035555675.1 Solirubrobacter sp.
TGCTCGGGCGTGGTCGCCTTGTCGAGCGAGAGCATCGGGCGTGAGTGGCGGACCGGGGCGTGCAGGACGGCGGGCGCGCCGACGCGCTCGAGCGGGTTCGGGTCCGGCGTCAGCTCCGGGTGCGCGCCGAGCAGCGCGCGCAGCTCGTCCTCGAGCGCGTCGTAGTCGGCGTCGGACGTCTTCGTGTCGCCCTCGTAGTAGGCCTCGCGCAGCGCGGTGATCTGCTCGGCCAGCTGCGCGATCCGCTCGCGGGTGCTCATGGCCCAGCACGATAGGGACGCGCTCGGCAACGTCGGCGAGCACGTGCTGTGGAACGGGACGGTCGAGATCGCGCATAGTGGAAAGGGTGTTCTAGGCTGCGGGACGTGCCGCAGCCCAGGGTCCAGTCGCTCGACCGCGCGCTCGACCTGCTCGAGGCCCTCGCGGACGCCGGCGAGCTCGGCGTGTCCGAGATCGCGGCCCGCACCGGGCTCGTCCCCAGCACCGCGCACCGCCTGCTCGGCACGCTGGTCGCGCGCGGCTACGCGTCGCAGAACCCCGCGACCGGCCGCTACCGGCTCGGCTACAAGCTGCTCGAGCTGACCGGCGGCGTGCAGGACCGGCTCGCCCGCCTGACCGCCGCGGCCAAGCCGCACCTGGAAGCGATCCAGGCGAGGACCGGCGAGACCACGAACCTGGTCGTGCTGGAAGGCCGCGACGTGGTCTACATCGAGTCCGTCTCCGGCACGCGCAGCGTGCGGCTGCACACCGAGGTCGGGCGCTCGATCCCGGCGCACACGTCGGGCGCCGGCAAGGCGCTGCTGGCGTGGCGCGACCCGGTGGACGTCGCCGCGCTGCTCGACGGCGCGCCGCTGGCGCCCTCGACGCCGCACACGCTCACGACGCTCGACGCGCTCCAGGGCGACCTGGCGAAGATCCGCAAGCGCGGGTACGCGACCGACGACGAGGAGCACGAGCTGGGCGTCACGTGCGTGGCGACGCCGATCCTGGACGACGCGGGCGTGCCGCTGGCCGCGATCAGCGTGTCCGGGCCGGCGCCGCGGATGACCGACGCCGGCGGGTTGGCCGCCCTGCTCCGCGAGCACGCGGAGCAGGTGGCGAAAGAGCTACTCGGCCGGTAGGACCGAGATGACGCGGCCCCGGCGGCCTTCCTTGAACTCCACGGTGCCCGCCGCGCGAGCGTAGATCGTGTCGTCCTTGCCGATGCCGGCGCCCGCGCCGGGCTTGAACTTGGTGCCGCGCTGACGGACGATGATCTCGCCGCCGGTCACGGCCTGGCCGGCGAAGACCTTCACGCCGAGGCGCTTGGCGTTGGAGTCGCGGCCGTTGCGGGAGGAGCCGAGGCCCTTCTTATGTGCCATGAGGTCGCTTACCCCTTGCCGATCGACGTGATCTTGATCCGCGTCAGTTCCTGACGGTGCCCGGTGCGCCGCTTATAGCCGCGCTTGGGCTTGAACTTGAACACGCGCAGCTTCGGCCCGCGCTCGTGGCCGAGGATCTCGGCCGACACCGTCGCGGAAGTCAGCGCGTCGCCCTCGAACACGGGCTCGGCGCCGTCGGCGGCGAGCAGCAGCGGCTGCAGGGCGACCGTGGCACCGACCTCGTCGGGCAGGCGCTCGATCAGGAGGGTCTGGCCCTCGATGACGCGGTACTGCTTACCGCCGGTCTTGATGACTGCGTAGGACATGGTCTGGAGTCAGTTCAATATGAGGTCGGATGATCGGGGCGGGGCTGCCGGCCTCAATCTTCAGCCTGAGCTTTCGCGCGCGAACGGCGCCGCCCGCCTCTGCGGCCACGGCGCCGGGGGCGAGAGGATAGCGCGTCGTCGCCGTCCTGGCCGTCGGCTCCGGTCTCCTCGACCGCGTCCTCCTCGGGCTCGGGCTCCGGCTCCGGCGTGCGCTTGCGGGCGCGGCCCTTGGGCTTGGGCGCCTCCTCCTCCACCGTGGCCGGCCGCTTGCGCGTGCGGCCCTTGGGCTTCGGCGCGACGTCGGCCTCCTCGACCGCGGCCGGCGCCGTGCCCGCCTCGACCGGCGTCTCGTCGGCCAGCGTCTTGGCCGCCTCCGCGCGCTCGCGCCGCTTGGCCGCGCCCTTGCGCGCCGCGGCCGAGCGCCGCGCCGCCACGAGCGCCTTCTCGCGCGCCGCCGCGCGCTCGCGCGCCGCCGCCTCGGCGACCTCGGCGTCCGGCCCGACGAGCACGGCGGTGGCGATCGTGCGCCCCGCCTCCTCGATCCGGACCAGCTTCTTCTCCCCCACGAACGTGACGCCGTTGCGCACGTCGATCAGGTAGCCGTCGACCTTGGCGACCGCGTCGTCCTCGTTGTACATGTGCGGCTCGACGAGGTCGACGTGGACCTCCTCGCCCGCCCGGAACGGCACGGACTGCTCCTCGATCTCCGCGCGCGTGCCCTCCATGGTCACCGCGAAGTGGTCGAGCGGCAGGCCCTCGGAGCCCTCGAAGTGGAAGTAGACGCCGGTCTCCTGCTCGAGCGCGTGCAGCTCGCGCGCGTTGTCGGCGATGAACCAGGCCGTCACGCGCGGGTTGATCCGCAGCAGGTACGCCTCCGGCGCGTCCGGCCCCGCGTCGGCGACCATGTGGCGCAGGTGGCGCGCGAACTCGATCGCGATCGTCTCCTCGGACTTCACGACGCCCTCGCCGTGGCAGACCGCGCACGGCTTGGTCATGATCTCGCGCACGCCGTCGGTGACGTTCTGGCGCGTCATCTCGACCAGGCCGAGGGGCGAGATCTCGACCACGAACGTCTTCGTGCGGTCCTCGTCGAGCGCCTTGCGCAGGACCTTCAGCACGGCGTCGCGGTTGCGCGAGCGCGCCATGTCGATGAAGTCGATGACGATGATGCCGCCGATGTCGCGCAGCCGCAGCTGGCGCACGACCTCCTCGGCGGCCTCGAGGTTCGTCTTGGTGATCGTGTCCTCGAGCCGCGCGCTCTTGCCCTTGCCGGTGAACGAGCCCGTGTTGACGTCGATCACGGTCAGCGCTTCGGCGTAGTCGATCACCAGGTAGCCGCCGGACGGCAGGTCCACACGGCGCTCGAGCATGCCCTCGATCACGGGGTCGACCCCGTAGGCCTCGAAGAGCGGCGCCTCGGTGCCCTCGTAGAGCTCGACGCGGTCGACCAGCTCCGGCGCGGTGCGCGTGAAGAACGACACCAGGCGGTGGTGCTGCTTGGGGTCGTCGACGATCGCGCGCTCGAAGTGCTCGGAGAAGATGTCGCGGACGACGCGGACCGAGAGGTCGGCCTCCTGGAAGACGAGCGCCGGCGCGATCGTCTCGCGCACGCGCTTCTCCAGCACCTCGTTGAGCTTGAACAGGTACTGCAGCTCGCGCTCGAAATCCGCGCGGGTGGCGCCGTGCGCCGCCGTGCGGATGATCGCGCCGCCGCCGCCCAGGTTCAGCTGCTTGGCCTCCTTGCGCAGGCGGTCGCGCTCGGCGTCCTCCAGCCGGCGCGAGACGCCGACGCCCTCGCCGGTCGGCGCGTACACCATGTAGCGCCCGGCGATCGTGACCTCCATCGAGAGCCGCGCGCCCTTGGTCTTCAGCGGGTCCTTGACCACCTGGACGACGATCTCCTGCCCGGGCTTGAGCAGGTCCGTAATGCGCGGGCCGCTGCTCCCGCGTCCGCGCTTGGCCTGCTCGACGCCGGGCAGCACGATCTCGTCGACGTGCAGGAACCCGTTCTTGTCGAGCCCGATGTCGACGAACGCGGCCTCCAGGCCGGGCAGCACGTTGTCGACGCGGCCCTTGTAGATGTTGCCGACGATCGAGCGGCCGCCACGGCGCTCGAAGTAGATCTCCGCTACGCGGTAGCCGGTCGGGACCTGATGGGTCTTGCGGCGCCGCGAGCGGGATTTGGACGGGGCGGCCGGCTCACCGGACGCCTCCAACATGGCGACGCGCGTCTCGCCGCGGTCGACCGTCACCAGCACTTGCTTTCTCAAAGGACAACCTCATTGGAATACGGTGGCCCTGCCCTTGCGGTCCGCCGTCTCGCGCGCCTGCGCGTTGATGGAGTGCAAGAGCCCGAGGGCCAGGAAGGTGGCGAGCATCGACGAGCCGCCGAAGCTCAGAAGTGGAGCGGTCACGCCGGTGATCGGCATGATGCCCACGTTCATCCCGATGCTCACGAAGAGCTGGTACAGCAGCATCACGGCGATACCGCCGGCGATCAGCGCACCGAAGAGGTTCTTCGAGATCGTCAGGATGCGAAGCGCGCGCCAGATCAAGAGCGCGTACAGCGATAGGACCAACGCGCAACCGGCGAACCCGTAGGTCTCCCCGATCACGGCGTAGATGAAGTCGGTCTGGTGCTCGGGCAGGTAGTCGAGCTTGGTCTGCGTGGCGTTCTCGACGCCACGACCGGTCTTCTCGCCCGAGCCGATCGCGATCCGGGCCTGCGCCTGCTGGTACCCGGTCTCCCCGGGGTCCGCGGACGGATGCAGGAACGCGGTCAGGCGATCCACCTGGTACGGCTTGAGCAGTTCGACGCCGACCTTCGGCGCCACCACCAGGACGAACGTGAGGCTGAGCGCGAACATCGCGATCAGCGCCGCGAAATGCCGCCACGGCGCGCCGGCCACGAACAGGATCGCCATCGTCCCGAAGATGTAGACGGTCGCCGAGCCGAGGTCCGGCTCGGCCATCACGAGCATCGTCGGGAACAGCCCGAGCAACATCACCCGGGCGGTGGTCTGGCGCCCCATCTCACGCAGGCGCTCGACCACGAAGCCCGCCAGCGCGACGACCAGCAGCACTTTGCCGATCTCCGACGGCTGCACCTGGAAGCCCGGCAGCGGGATCCAGGACTTGGCGCCGCGCGTCGCCGCCGCGAGGCCGAGCACCGCGATCAACGACACGACCAGCACGCCGTAGATCGGGTAGCGCAGCTCACGCAGCCGCGAGTAGTCCAGGCGCGACACGCCGTACATCAGGACGAGCCCGACGAGGGCGTAGATCGCCTGGCGCTTGACGAAGTACGTCGGGTCGCCCTGGATGTCGTCGCGGGTCGCGCCCCTGAGCACGATCAGCGAGCAGGCGACCAGTCCGAGCGACGCCAGCAGCAGCAGCGGGTCCAGGCGCGGACGCCAGACGCGCGGCATCAGCGGAGGCGGCGGCTCGGAAGCGGGTTGGATCGACTGGGTGCTCAATTGCTCTGGTCCGAGCCGGCTCGGAACTCGCGGTTCTTCACATCGAACCACTGAGAGAGGATGAGACGCGCCGCGGGTGCCGCAGTTTCCGCGCCGAACCCGCCGCGCTCGACGGTCACGACGACGACGATCGGCCGGTTCGTGTCGTCCTTGACGAAGCACGCGTACCAGGACTGGTCGGGGTTCGGGGGGCGTTCGACCGTGCCGGTCTTGCCGTAGACCCGGTACGGGAAGCCCTTGAAGACGTCGGCGGACGTGCCGCCCTCCTCGCCGGCGGCGCGCCGCAGGCCGCCGAGCACGACGTCGAGGTCGCCCTTGTCGATCTTGAGCTTGCGCAGCGGCTTGGGGTGGAACTCCTGGATCGGGACGCCGTTGCCGTCCTCGATCGCCTGCGCGACGTGCGGGCGGACGATCGTGCCGCCGTTGGCCAGCGCGGCGTAGGCGACCGCGACCTGCAGCGGCGTCGCCTCCAGGTCGCCCTGGCCGACCGCGAGGTTGACGTTGTCACCGGTGGTCCAGCCCTTGTCGATGCCGCCGCACTCGTACAGCGCCGCCTGGCTCTGGTACGCGAGGCCGGCCTTCTTGCGGCACTTCTCGTACTTCTCGTAGCCCTTCTGGCGCCAGTCGCGGTCCGGCACGCGGCCGGGCTGATCGGACACGTCGGCCTTGGTCGAGCGCCCGAAGCCGAACCGCTTCGCCCAGCGCTGGATCAGGTTGTCGTGGCCTTCGGCCTTCGCACCGAGCTGGTAGAAGTAGACGTCCGACGACTTCTTGAGCGCATCGGACATGTTGATCGGACCCATCGCCTCGGCCTTGGCGTTCTGGTACTTCTGCGGGCCGAGC
Organism: Solirubrobacter sp.; assembly: GCA_035555675.1. Lineage (GTDB taxonomy): Bacteria > Actinomycetota > Thermoleophilia > Solirubrobacterales > Solirubrobacteraceae > Solirubrobacter. The sequence continues at coordinate 6,007 of DATMGH010000076.1, forward strand.
TCCCAGTGACCGGTGTCGTTGACGATGTCGTTGGCCTTGATCAGCCGGCCGTCGAGCGCGGCCAGCGCCACGAACGGCTTGAACGTCGAGCCGACCGGATACACGGACTCGGTCGCGCGGTTGATCAGCGGCTCGCCGGTCGCCTCCGACGTCAGCGACTTCCACGTGCTCTGGCTGAACGGGCGCGCGAACACGCTCGCGTCGAAGCTCGGCCGCGAGCCCATCGCCAGGATCGACCCGTCGGTCGGGTCCATCGCGACGTACGCACCGGCCTTCGCGCCGTACGACGACGCCGCGATCGCCTTGGCCAGCGCCGCGTCGCCCGCCTTCTGCAGGTTGGAGTCGAGCGTCAGCTTGAGCCGCTCGCCCTGCTTGGGCTCCTTGACCGACGCCGTGCGCGCGTCGTCGCGGCGGCCGTTGGCGTCGACCACCACCTTCTGGTAGCCGTCGGTCCCGCGCAGGTACTGGTCGTACGTGCGCTCGAGCCCGCTCTGGCCGACCCGCGTGCCGGGCGCGACGCCCTTGAACTTGGTCTCCTCGAGCTGATCGGGCCCGATCTCGAACACGCGGCCGAACAGCTGCGCCGCCATCTCGCCCTGCGGGTAGCGGCGGATGTAGCGCTCCTCGACCACGACGCCCGGGAACAGGTCCGCGTTCTCGCGCATGTAGTTGAACTCGTAGCGCTTGACGTCGGTGCGGATCGTGACGTTGGAGTACGGCGCGTCGGCGATGCCGCGGATCACCCGCTCGTGGATCGTCGTCGGCCGGATCTCCAGGACGCGCCCGATGCGCTCGTAGAGCTTGATCAGGTCGGTCTCGTTCGGGCGGACCTTCGGGACCGCGACCGGCGGAGCGGTGGCCGCCAGCTTGCGCAGGCGCGCGCGCTCGCGCTTCTCCTTCGCGGTCGCCTTGTGGTCGTCGTCGGCCAGCTGGCGCCGGTACGCGTCGTATTGCTCCTGGTAGCGCAGCCGCACGCGCTCGGCGGCCGCGAGGTCCTTCTGGTACTTGCCCGCGTCCTCGCGCACGCTCGCCGGCAGCTTGCTCGGCACGAGCTGGATCACGGCCGCGGCCTTGGTCGAGACGAGCTTGGCCTCGCCGCTGCGGTCGACGATGTCCCCGCGCGCGGCCTCGATGCGGACCTTGCGCACGCGGTTGTCGCGCGCCTGGGTGACGGCCTCCTGGCCGGTCAGCACCTGCAGGTACCAGAGGCGGAAGAACACGATCCCGAACAGCACGAACGCGATCCCGCCGAGCACGGCCACGCGCATCGCCAGCTGCGGGGTGATCGGACGGAGGCGGTCTTCGATGCGCTGGGGCACTAGGCGCGCGAGATCGGGCTGAGCCCGCCGGTCGTGTAGGCCCGGCGCCGGCGGCGGCGCGGGTCCTCGGGCAGGAACGGGGCGAGCACGCGGCGGACGAGCGCGTAGACCGGCAGCGCGAGCAGCGTGTTCAGCACGATGGTCAAGAGGATCTCACGGAGCAGCAGCAGCGAGACGGGCGCCTGCACGCCGAGCAGGAACTGCAGCAGCGTGAAGCCGACCAGCGCGATCGCGGTCGCCGCGGCGCCGACCGCCACCGGCGCCAGGCCGTGCGCGGGGTCGCGCAGCTCGCGGATGCGGCCGGCGCCGAAGCCGACCGCGGTCAGCACCAGCGAGCTGACCCCGAGCGTCTGGTAGAGCGAGACGTCGATGAACAGCCCCAGGCTGAAGCCGAAGACGGCGCCGGTGGTCGAGCCGGCGAGGAAGCCGACCGACGCGACCAGCAGCGGCGTGAGGTCGGCGGGGACGCCGAAGATCGTGACCTGCGAGACCACGCTCAGCTCGACGAGGCCGCCGAAGAGGCCGAGCAGCACGAGCCGCACGACGGACGCGCCGGTGATCGTCACTTGCCCTCCACGTCGGCGTGCGGCTCGGTCAGCACCTGAACCACGTCGAGGCGGCGGATGTCGACCGCGGGCTTGATGTGCACGCGCGTGTCCAGCTCGCCGTCGCCGAAGTCGATCCGGTCGATCTTGCCGATCGGGATCCCCTTTGGGTACAGCGACTCCAGGCGCGAGGAGATCGTCCCCGCCGTGTAGACCAGCTCGCCCTTGCGCACGCGCGAGGCGTTCTCGATGAACTTGAACGTCAGCCCGCCGGGCGCGCCGACCGCCGGGACCACGGTCCCCGGCTCCTGCGAGGTGGCGGTGATGCCGCCGGTCGCGAACTCGGGGTCGGTCAGCAGCGTCACGACCGCGCTCCCGCCCATCGCGGTCTCCACCTTGCCGACGAGGCCGCCGCCGTTGATCACCGGGTCGCCGCGGCGGATGCCGTCGCTGGAGCCCTTGTTGATCTCGACCCGCTGGTACCAGGCGTTGGGCGAGTGGATGTACACGCGCGCGTCGACCGGGCCGTAGCGGCCCATCCCGCCGGTGGTGTCGATCGTCTTGATGCCCTGCTGCTGGGAGAGCTCCTGGATGCGGGCCGAGAGCTGGGCGACCTGCGTGCGGTAGCTGTCGGCCTCCGCGCGCGCCTTGTCGCGCTCGCCCTTGGCGTCGATCGTGTCCCCGAACCAGCCGAACAGGTCGCGGAACGGCTTCAGCACGCGGCTCGCGCCCTCCTGGATCGGCGACAGCGCGCCGAGCGCACCGCGCTGGGCGGAGTGCAGGCGTCCGCTGTCGGATTCGCCGAAGTAGGCCGTGAGGAGGATCAGCGAGGCCGCGACGAGGGCGACCAGCACTGCACGCCGGCGTCTGACCGCTCTGTCGTGCATGGGTTCAAGCTAGCGCCGCGGCCTGCGGTTGCGGTGGTTGGAGCGGTTGGACTTGTGGATCGCCTCGAACTCCTCGAGGCTCCTTCCGCTACCGACCGCCACGCACGTGAGCGGCGACTCGGCCCGGTGGGCCGGCATCTGTGTCTCTTCTCTCAGACGCTCGTCGAGACCCTGGAGCAGGCTGCCGCCGCCGGCCAGCATGATCCCGCGGTCCATGATGTCGGACGCGAGCTCCGGCGGCGTGCGGTCCAGGGTCTCCTTGATCGAGTCGATGATCTGCACCAGCGGCTCCTCGAGCGCGGCGCGGACCTCCTCGGAGGTCAGCACCACGGTCTTGGGGAGGCCGGAGACGAGGTCGCGGCCGCGGATCTCGGCCTGCACCTCCTCGTCGAGCGGATACGCGGACCCGATCTCGAGCTTGACTTCCTCGGCCGTCTGCTGGCCGATCAGGAGCTTGTACTCCTTCTTGACGTAGTTGATGATCGAGTCGTCGAGCTCGTCGCCGCCCACCCGGATGGACTGGGAGACGACGATGCCGCCGAGGCTGATCACCGCGACCTCGGACGTGCCGCCGCCGATGTCGACGACCATGTTGCCGGTGGGCTCGCCGACCGGGAGCCCGGCGCCGATCGCGGCCGCCATCGGCTCCTCGATCAGGTACGCCTGGCGGGCGCCGGCGGACAGGCAGGCCTCCTCGACCGCGCGCTTCTCGACGCCGGTGACGCCGGACGGGACGCAGACCACGACGCGCGGGTGCGCCCAGCGGTTCTGGTGCACCTTCTGGATGAAGTGGCGCAGCATCTCCTCGGTCACGTCGAAGTCGGCGATCACGCCGTCCTTCAGCGGCCGGATGGCGCTGATCGTGCCCGGAGTGCGGCCGAGCATGCGCTTGGCCTCGATGCCGACGGCGTGCACTTCGCCGCTGCGGCTGTCGATCGCGACGACGCTCGGCTCGGAGAGCACGATGCCGCGGCCGCGGACGTAGACGAGCGTGTTCGCGGTGCCGAGATCGACCGCCATGTCACGGCCACCGAAGCCGGTGAGATAGGAGAAGAAGCCCATGCGGTAGCGGACCGGGTCCCACGTACGGACGGGGCTCCGAGCCGCCGGTGAGTCTACCGAAGGTCCAGTGCTCGGAAATCGCTGCAAAGGGACCTTCACGGCGAGGGGTGGCAACCGCCGCCGCGCGCCGAGCCCCGGGTCGGCGGCGCCACGCGAGCGTCGAGTTATCCACCGTGGAGGTAGGTAACTCGACGCTCGCGTGGCAACCGTCCGCACGCGGAGGTTCAGCCCGCGGGCAGGAGGTCCGGCGCGAGGTCGAGCAGGCGGGCCAGCGGAAGGCCGACGACGTTCAGGTAGTCGCCGGCGATACCGGCCACGAGGACCGCGCCGACGCCCTGGATCGCGTAGCCGCCCGCGCGGCCGCGCCACTCGCCCGTGGCGACGTAGAAGTCGACCAGCGCGGGGCTCGCGGGGCGGAAGCGGACGTCGGTGATCTCGGCGGCGAGCCGCGGCGGCTCGCCGGCGGTGACGAGCGCGATCGCGCCCACCACCTGGTGCGTGCGGCCGGCCAGGCGGGAGACGTACGCGTGTGCCTGCTCGGCGTCCGCGGGCTTGCCGAGGATGTCGCCGTCGACGGCGACGAGCGTGTCGGCGCCGAGGACGAGCGCCTCGTCCTCGAGCGTCGCCGCGACGGCGAGCGCCTTGCGGCGCGCGTTCTCCTCGGCCACGGCGACGGGGTCGCCGTGCGTCTCCTCCTCGACGCCCGACACGCGGACGTCGAAGAGGATGCCGACCTGATCGAGAATCGCGCGCCGCTGCGGCGACGCCGACGCCAGGATCAAACCGCCGTGCCTCACAGGTCGGATGATCGGGGCGGGGCGGTGGGGATGTCCCCTGTGTCTAAAGCTCGGGGAAGAACAGCCCGGCCTCGCGGGCGCCGGACTCGGGGGAGTCGGAGCCGTGGACCATGTTCTGGCCGACCTCGATCGCGAAGTCGCCGCGGATCGAGCCGGGGGCGGCCTCCAGCGGGTTCGTCGCGCCGATCACCTGGCGCGCGGCGCGGATCGCGTCCTGGCCCTCGAGCACGAGCGCGACGATCGGCCCGGACGTGATGAACGCGACCAGCTCGCCGAAGAACGGCTTGCCGTCGTGCTCGGCGTAGTGCTGCTTGGCCAGGTCCTCGGTCACGGTCATGTGCTTGGCCGCGACGATCTTGAGGCCCTTGCGCTCGAAGCGCGCGATGATCTCCCCCGTCAGCCCGCGCGCGAACGCGTCCGGCTTGACCAGGATCAGTGTTCTTTCCATGGCGCGCAGTGTGTCAGTCGCGCCGACGCCGCGACTTACCGCTCGCGGTGGCCTCTTCGGGCTCCGGCGTCGCGACTTCGGCCGCGACCGTCGCCTGGTCGGTCGTCTGGCGCCGGCGGCGGCGCGTCGTGGCCGACGCGGTCGGCGCCGACGTCTCCGCCTCACAGAACGGGCAGATGCGCCAGGCCGGGTCGATCGGCTTCGAGCACGAGTAGCAGCGTTCCTTGAGCTTGCGCATGCAGCTCGGACAACGCAGGTAGTCCGCCTGGATCTCGTAGTCGCAGTGCGGGCAGAGCTGGTAGTCCAGGCTCGCGAGGCGCGCCTCGGCGGCGCTCATCTCGAGCTCGCGCAGGCGCACGTCGTCGAGGAACTCAGGCGGGCGAACGATCAAGTACACGATCGTCCCGACGAACGGGAAGAACGAGCACAGCGTCGCGCAGACGACGAGCAGCGGGTCGTCGATCCGGCGTCGCGCGTCCGCGAACGTCCAAAAGATCAACGCCAACCACAGCACGCCGAGGATGAGAAGGGCGACGCTGACTCCAGTGTTCAGCGCGCTGTTCTTGATCTCGAAGATCGCGAGCGTGTCCATGTGTGATCCGAAAGCGTAGTAGGGACTGCGGCGGTGCTTTACAGAAAAGCTCGCCCGAACGCGTATCCGATTCCAAAGAAGACAAGGATGACGAGCGCCACGACGATCGCGACCAGCGCGATCATCGCGAAGACGCTGGGGCCGCCCTCGTTCACAACGCGCTCGCTCTTCGTTCGCCGGGCTGGGAGATCAATTCGGCGACCAGGTAGATGGATCCTGTCGCCAGCACGGTTCCTTGCGGCCCCGCGAGCTCGCGGGCGCGCTCGAGCGCGCGCCGCGGGTCGGGCTCGATCTCCGAGCGGACGCCGCCGACCTTGTCCGCCAGGTCCGCCAGCGTCGCCGGCGGCAGCGCGCGCGGGTTCGGCGCGCGCGTGAAGACCGCGGCGCCCAGGCGCGGCAGCAGCGCGCGCAGCATCGCGGCCGCGTCCTTGTCGTCGAGGATTGACAGCACCGCGACCGTGCCGTCGGGGACGGAGTCCGCGAGCGCGGCGATGCCGGGCGCGTTGTGCGCGCCGTCGAAGATCGTGAGCGGGTCGTGCGCGACCACCTGCAGGCGCCCGGGGACGCGCGCGACCGCGGCGGCGCGGGCGACCGCGGCGGGATCGAGCGGGCGGCCCAGCGAGGCGGCAGCGGCGGCCTCGGCGAGCGCGAAGTTGCCGCGCTGGTAGCCCGGCAGGGCCCCGGCGAGGTCGCCGGCGGCGCGCGACGGGCCGGCGGGGCGGTCGCCGGTGGCGGCCGCCGAGTCGCCGGCGGCGCGCGGCGAGGCGGCGGGGCGGTCGCCGGTGGCGGCCGCCGAGTCGCCGGCGGCGCGCGGCGGGGCGGCCGCCGAGGCGCCGGCGGCCGGGGCGGGCGCCGGGCGGACGATCGTCGCGCCGGTCGCGCGGGCGAGCGCCTCGACCTCCGGCGCCGTGTCGCCGAGCACGAGGGTCGCGCCGGACCGCACGACCGCGAGCTTCTCGCCCGCGATGTCCGCGATCGTCGGCCCGAGCCAGCGCGTGTGCTCGAGGCCCACGTTGGTCAGCACCACCACGTCGGCGCCGAGCACGTTGGTCGCGTCGTAGCGCCCGCCGAGCCCGGCCTCGACCACCGCGACCTCGATCTCGCGGCGCGCGAACTCCGAGAACGCCGCCGCGGTCAGCAGCTCGAACTGGGTGACGCGCTCGCCGTCGGTCAACGTCCGGTCGACCTTGGCCGCCGCGGCCGCGGCCCGCTGCACGGCGGCGGCGAAGTCCGCGCCGGACACGTCGGCGTCCCCCACCCGGATCCGCTCCGCGTAGGAGGTCAGGTGCGGCGACAGGTACGCGCCGGTGCGCACGCCGTGCGCCTCCAGCAGCGCCGCCGTGAAGCGCACGGTCGAGGACTTGCCGTTCGTCCCGACCACGTGCACCGCGCGGAAGCGCTCCTGCGGAGACCCGAGCGCTGTGAGCAGCCGCCGCATGCGCTCCAGGCCGAAGCGCATGCCGAACAGCTCCAGGGACAGCAGGTGCGCCTCGGCCCGCGAGAGGTCCCAGGCGCTCATGACAGCTCGTCCAGCTCCCGGCGCAGCTTGTCGAGCTTGTCGCGCTCGGCCTGGACGACCGCGGCCGGCGCCTTGGCGACGAACCCGGCGTTGTCCAGCTTGCTCTCCGCGCGCGTGATCTCCTTGCGCAGCAGCTCGGCCCGCTCGGCCGCGCGGCGCTTCTCGGCCTCGAGGTCGACCGCGTCGGACGCGAGCACGAGCACCGCCCCGCCGGGCACGCCCACCGTGGCGACCGGATCGTCGCCGTTGAGCGAGAACTCGAAGCGCGCGAGCCGCGCGACGTGCTCGGCGACGCGCTCGTAGCCGGGTGCGTCCAGCCGCGCCGGCACGCGCGAGCCCGGCGCCGCGCCGACCCCGTCGCGCCACGTCCGCAGCGCCTGCGTGGCTTCGATCGCGCGTGCGACCTCCGCCTCGACGTCGGCGTCGCGCAGCGCCGGATCGGCCTCCGGCCAGCGGTGCGCCATCAGCAGGTCGCCGGCGCCCGGCATCAGCGACCAGATCTCCTCGGTCACGAACGGGATCACGGGATGCGCGAGCGCGAGCGTCTCCGCCAGGACGTAGAGGGCGAACGCCGCCGGCTCCGCGTTGTCCTCCGCGTACAGGCGCGGCTTGAGCATCTCCAGATACCAGTCGCACAGCTCGCCGTAGACGAAGCGGTACAGCGTGCGCGTCGCGCGGTGGAACTCGAACGCGCCGATCGCCTCCGCGATCTCCGCCTCGGCGGCCTGCAGGCGCGACAGGATCCACGTGTCCTCGACCGTCGAGGGCGCCGGCGCGGTCTCGGGCACCGTCAGCCCCTCGGGCACGCGCAGCAGCACCAGCCGCGACGCGTTGAACAGCTTGTTGGCGAGCTGGCGGCCCTCGGCGATCGTGCCCTCGTTGAAGCGCACGTCCTGCGTCGAGGACATCGCCAGCAGCCCGTAGCGGACGGCGTCCGCCCCGTAGGCCGGGAAGTCCCCGCCCTCGGAGAAGACCGGGGGCCGCGGGCCGCCGTCGATCAGCGCCAGCGGGTCGATCCCCGTCCCGAGCGACTTCGACATCCGGCGCCCGTCCGGCGCCTGCACGACCGAGTGCACGTAGACGTCGTCGAACGGGATGTCGCCCACGAACTCGAGCCCCATGAAGACCATGCGGGCGACCCACAGGAACAGGATGTCGCGCGCCGTGAGCAGCACGTCGGTCGGGTAGAACGCGCGCAGCTCGTCGGTCTCGTCCGGCCAGCCGAGCGTCGCGAACGGCCACAGCGCGCTCGAGAACCACGTGTCCAGGACGTCGGGATCGCGCTCCCAGCCCGGCCCGGACGGCGGGTCCATCCCTACGTAGGTCTCCTCGCCGCGATACCAAACGGGGATCTGGTGGCCCCACCACAGCTGGCGGGAGATGCACCACGGGCGGATGTTCTCGAGCCAGTCGAGATAGCGGCGGCGCTGGCCCTCCGGGTGGATGCGGATCCGCCCCTCGCGCACGGCGGCGATCGCCGGCGCGGCCAGCTCCTCCATCTTCATGAACCACTGCAGTGAGATCAGCGGCTCGATCCGCTCGCCCGAGCGCTGCGAGTACGGGACCTCGTGCGTGTAGGGCTCGGTGCGGCTGATCCGGCCCTCCTCGCGCAGCGCGGCGACAACCGCCTCGCGCGCCTCGAGCGCGGTCAGGCCCGCGAAGCGCTCGCCGGCCTCCGCGGTCATCCGCCCGTCCTCGCCGATCACGGTCAGCTCGTCGAGCCCGTGGTTGCGGCCGATCTCGAAGTCGTTGGGGTCGTGCCCGGGCGTGATCTTCAGCGCGCCCGTGCCGAACTCCGGCTTGACGTACTCGTCGGCGATGATCCGCAGGCGCCGCCCGACGAGCGGGAGGATCGCGGTCTCCCCCACCAGCCGCGTGTAGCGGTCGTCGTCCGGGTGGACCGCGATCGCCGTGTCGCCGAGCATCGTCTCCGGGCGCACCGTGGCGACCGTGACCGACCCGTGGCCGGAGGCCAGCGGGTAGTCGACGTAGTACAGCGTGTCGGTGACCTCGCGGTCCTCGACCTCGAGGTCCGAGATCGCCGAGCGGCTGCCCGGGTCCCAGTTGACCATGTAGTTGTCGCGGTAGATCAGGCCCTTGTCGTAGAGCGTGACGAAGACCTTCAGGACCGCGCGCGCGTACGCCTCGTCGAGCGTGAAGCGCTCCTCGGCGTAGTCGCAGGACGCGCCGAGCCGCTTGTACTGGTCGATGATCGTCGAGCCGTACTGCTCGCGCCAGCGCCAGACGCGCTCGACGAACGCGTCGCGGCCGATCTCCTCGCGCGACGTGCCTTCGGACGCCAGCAGGCGCTCGACCTGCGTCTGGGTGGCGATCCCTGCGTGGTCGGTGCCCAGGATCCACTTCGTGCGCTTGCCGCGCATGCGCGCGTAGCGGATCAGCGTGTCCTGGATCGAGCCGTTGAGCGCGTGCCCCATGTGCAGCGCGCCGGTGACGTTCGGCGGCGGGATCGCGATCGAGTAGTTCTCGGCCGCGGCGCCCGCCGGCTCCGGGTGGAAGAGCCCGGAGTCGAACCAGCGCGCGAAGACGCGCGCCTCGCTCTCAGCCGGGTCGTAGCGTGTGCGGTCCTCGAGGCCCATGCGCCGGCCAGTCTAGAGGCGTGCGGTCAGCACGACGGGACGCGTGAAGGCGACGCCGCGGTCCTCAAGCGGACTTGGCGGCCGGCGGCTCTTCCGGCGCCTCGGTGACGAGCGTCGGCTTGACGCCGCGCTCGACGGTCTCCTTGGTCACGACGCACTTCTTGACGTCGCGCCGGGAGGGGAGCTCGAACTGCACTTCGAGCAGGATCTCCTCGATGATCGAGCGCAGACCGCGGGCGCCGGTCTCGCGCTCCAGCGCGCGGTCGGCGACCGCCTTCAGCGCATCGACCGAGAACACCAGCTCGATCCCGTCGAACGAGAAGAACCGCTGGAACTGCTTGACGATCGCGTTGCGCGGCTCGGTCAGGATCGTGATCAGATCCGCGCGCGAGAGCTGGTGCACCGCGGAGGACACCGGCAGGCGGCCGATGAACTCCGGGATCAGCCCGTACTGCATCAGGTCCTCGGGCAGGCAGCGCTCGAACAGCTCGCCGAGGTCGCGCTCGGCCTTGGACTCGATGTTGGCTCCGAAGCCGACGCCCTTGTGGCCGATCCGCCGCTCGATCACCTTGTCGAGGTTCGCGAACGCCCCGCCGCAGATGAACAGGATGTTCGTCGTGTCGATCGTCAGGAACTCCTGGTGCGGGTGCTTGCGCCCGCCCTGCGGCGGCACCGACGCCGTCGTCCCCTCGAGGATCTTCAGCAGCGCCTGCTGGACGCCCTCGCCCGACACGTCGCGCGTGATCGACGGGTTGTCCGCCTTGCGGGCGATCTTGTCGACCTCGTCGATGTAGATGATCCCGGTCTCGGCCTTCTTGACGTCGTAGTCGGCGGCCTGGATCAGCTTGAGCAGGATGTTCTCGACGTCCTCGCCGACGTAGCCGGCCTCGGTCAGCGCGGTCGCGTCCGCGATCGCGAACGGGACGTTCAGGATCCGCGCCAGCGTCTGCGCGAGCAGCGTCTTGCCGCAGCCGGTCGGCCCGAGCAGCAGGATGTTGGACTTCTGCAGCTCGATGTCCGAGTCGTCGGACTGCATCATCTGCACGCGCTTGTAGTGGTTGTAGACCGCTACCGAGAGCGTGCGCTTGGCCTGCTCCTGCCCGACGACGTACTCGTTGAGCACGCCGTAGATCTCTTTCGGCTTGGGCAGGTTGTCGATGTCGAACGTCGGCGGAGCCGTCAGCTCCTCATCGATGATCTCGTTGCAGAGGTCGATGCACTCGTCGCAGATGTAGACGCCCGGGCCCGCGATCAGCTTCTTGACCTGCCGCTGCGACTTGCCGCAGAAGGAGCAGAGGAGCTGCTCGTTGGAGTCCGTGGGGCGCGCCATATGGCTAGTGCTCGGAGATCACCCTGTCGATGATGCCGTACTCCTTGGCCTCCTCGGAGGACATGAAGTAATCGCGTTCCGTGTCCGAGCGTACCTTCTCGATGTCCTGACCGGAGTGGTGCGCGATGATCTCGTCCAGCCGGCGGCGCAGCTCGATCACCTCGCGCGCGTGGATCTCGATGTCCGTCGCCTGGCCCTGGAAGCCGGAGCTGACCTGGTGGATCAGGATCTTCGCGTTGGGCAGCGCCATGCGCTTGCCCTTCGCCCCGCCCGCCAGCAGCAGCGCGCCCATCGACATCGCGATGCCGACGCAGATCGTCTGCACGTCGGGCTTGATGAAGTTCATCGTGTCGTAGATCGCCAGCCCCGCGTACACCGAGCCGCCCGGCGAGTTGATGTAGAGCGAGATGTCCTTGTCGGGATCCTCGGACTCCAGATGCAGGAGCTGGGCCACGATCAGGTTCGCGATCTGATCGTCCACGGGGGTCCCGAGGAAGATGATCCGCTCATTGAGCAGGCGGCTGTAGATGTCGAACGCGCGCTCCCCGCGGGAGGTCTGCTCGACAACCATGGGTACGAGTGGGCTCACGGTCCTCGCTTCGTTTCGCTTCGAACGCTCGAATCCTTCAGATGGCTGACGGCCCGAGCCGCACCACTCGGGCGAAGACTAGCAACGGGCCGAGCCGGTCAGACGCGGTGGCGGTCAGGACGCCGGCTTCGCCGACGAGACGATCAGGTCCAGCGCCTTGCGCTGCGACAGGTCGTCCTTGAGGCTGTCCAGGCGCCCGCTGGAACGCAGGCGGTCCAGCAGCTTCTTCGGTGAAGTCTTATCGCCGGGTGGCGCCGCCTCGCGGACCGCTTCCAGCATGTCCTCCTCGGACGGGTCGAGCGCCTCGGCCTCGGCCACGGCGGCCAGCACCGCCTCGCGGCGCAGGGCCTGCTCGGCGTCCGGCTTGGCCTGCTCGATCGTCTCCTCCTCGGAGCGCCCCGAGATGCGCAGGTACGTGTCGCGGTCGATGCCCTGGTGCGAGAGCTGGTGCAGCATCGACTCCCACAGCTCGCGGGCGCGCGCCTCGATCAGCGAGTCCGGCACCTCGACCGTCGCCGCGGCGACCGCGGCGTCCAGCGCCGCCTCGCGGAACTCGTTCTCCGCGGCCGAGGCCTCGGCCTCGGCCAGGCGCGAACGGATGTCCTCGCGCAGCTCGTCGAGCGTGTCGAAGCCCGCCTCCTCGGCGAACTCGTCGTCGAGCTCGGGCAGCTGCTTGGCCTTGACCTCGCGGATCGTGACCGCGAACGCGGCGTCGCGGCCGGCCAGCTCAGGCGCGCCGTAGTCGTCGGGGAACGTCACCGTGACGGTGCGCTCCTCACCGCCGACGCCGCCTTCGAGCTGCTCCTCGAAGCCCGGCACCAGCCGGCCCGAGCCGAGCTCGATCATCTGGTCGCGGCCCTCGCCGCCCGGGAACGGGACGCCGTCCAGCGTGCCCGCGAAGTCCATCACCACGTAGTCGCCGCGCTGGGCCTGGCGCTCGACGGTCTCGAGCTTGGCCGCGCGCTCGCGCAGGCGCTCGAGCTCCTCGGCGATCGTCTCGTCGGAGACCTCCGGCTCGCGCTTGGCGACCTCGAGGTCCTTGTAGTCCCCGAGCGTCGCCTTCGGGCGCACGCCGATCTCGATCGCGAACTTCAGCGGCTGCCCCTCGGCCGGCAGCTCGGGAATGTCGATCTCGGGCTCGCCGACCGGGATCACGTGCGCGTCGTCGATCGCCGCCCGGTACCAGTTGCCGAGCGACTCCTGCACCGCCTCGTTGAGGACGGCTTCGCGGCCGACGCGCTTGATCACCACCGGCGGCGGGGCCTTGCCCGCGCGGAAGCCGGGAACGCGGATGTTGCGCGCGAGCATGCGCGCGGCCTGGGCCATCCGGCGCTCGAGCTCGCCGGGGCCGACTTCGGCCTCGACGCGCACGCGCGATTCGGGAAGCTCGGTGAGGGTGGTGCTGATGTCGGTAGCCATGAGAGCGGCGGACAACGATACAAAGGCGCGCATGCGCGAGCGCTTCGCCGCCTGGCTGGTCACGGGACCGCTGGGCCACCTGGCCTCCGGGATCGCCGACTGGGCGGTCCTGCTGTGGCGTGCGCTGCGGCGCAGATGAGCGGCTCGATCAAGGCCGCGTCCGCGCCGGTGCTGCTCAGCGCGGCGTGAGCCGCCACGGCGGCGCCGGCAGCGGGCTCGCCGCCTGCGGCGTGACCGCGTCCAGCAGCAGGCCGAGGTAGCGCGGCCAGTGGTCGTCCATCGGGGTGCCGTCGGACGCCGGGCGGGTGGTCGCGCCGAGCATCCGCAGGAGCATCTGGACGTCCTCGGGGACGAGGTCGTCGCGGACGACGCCGGCGCGTTGCGCCCGCTCGAGCGGGCGCGCGGCGGCGGCCAGGAAGCGCTCGCGCTGCTCGTTGGTGAGCGCGGCGATGCCGAGGCGGTGCGAGACGACGTCGTAGAAGCCCTGGTTGGAGGCCTGCATGCGGGCGGCGGTCTGGACGTAGTGGGCGAACGCGGCCACCGGGTCCTCGATCTCCGTGGTCGCCTCCGAGAGACGCTCGATCTCGCCGAGGATGTCCTCGAAGATCGCGCGTACCAGCGCCTCCTTGGTCGGGAAGCGGCGGTAGAGCGTGCCCTTGCCCACCCCGGCCCG
>DATMGH010000077.1:0-6400 GCA_035555675.1 Solirubrobacter sp.
CACGACGTCGTGGCCCGCGGCCCGCACGGCCTCGATCGCCTGCACCGTCGAGCCGCCCGACGTGACGACGTCCTCGACGATCAGGCAGCGCTCGCCGGGCGCGAGCGGCGGCCCTTCGACCTTGCGCTGGAGGCCGTGCGCCTTGGTCTCCTTGCGCACGAAGAACGCCTTGACGTCCGCGCCGCCCGCGAGCGCGGCGCACGCCGGCGCGTCGGCGCCCATCGTCAGGCCGCCCACGGCGGTCGCCTCCCACTGGCGCGCGTAGCCCGCGACGAGCTCCGCGAGCGCGGTGAACCCGGCGGGGCGCAGGATCGCGCGCTTGGCGTCCACGTAGTAGGACGCCTTGGCGCCCGAGGTGAGCGTCACCTCGCCGATCACGAGCGCGTGCCGGCGCAGTTCCTCGATCAGGGTGTCTTTTGCTGACATCGCCGTCGCACCCTAGCCACCCGGCCATAGACTGAGGACGTGGAGCACCACTTCGGCGTGGCGCCGGACTTCGCGCTGGGCATCGAGGAGGAGCTCCTGCTCGTCGACCCGGACACGCTCCAGCTCGCGAACGTCGCGTCGGCGCTGGTCGAGGAGATGGGCGGCGCGGTGGTCAACGACCTCTACGAGGCGCTGATCGAGACCTCGACGCCGATCGTCGCGAGCGCGCCCGAGGGCGTCGAGCACCTGGCCGCGCTGCGGGCGCGGCTGCGCAGCGCCGGCGCGACCTTCCTGGGCGCGGGTCTGCACCCGGACGCCGCGTTCGGCGACGTCGAGCTCGTGCAGCGCAAGCGCTACGCCCAGATTCACGGTGAGATGCGCGGGCTGGTCGAGCGCACGCCGACCGCGGCGCTGCACGTGCACGTCGGCCTGCCCGATCCGGAAACCGCGATCGCCGTCCACAACCGGCTGCGCGCGTACCTCCCGCTGCTGCAGGCGCTGGCCGCGCACTCGCCGTTCTGGCACGGGCGCGACGCTGGGCTGGCGAGCGCCCGCGCGCTCGTGTTCCGCGCGTTTCCGCGCGCGGCGATCCCGCCGGCGTTCCGCGACTGGGAGGACTACGCCGAGCTGGTCGCCCGGTGCGTAGCGGCGGGTGACCTCCCGGACCACACCCACCTGTGGTGGGACATCCGGCCGAGCCCCGGGCTGGGCACGGTCGAGGTGCGGGCGATGGACGCGCAGAGCCGGCTGGCGACCGTGGCCGGCCTCGCCGCGCTCGTGCACGCGCTGGCCGCCGCGTGCGCGGACGGCGCGCAGGAGCCGCCGCTGCCGACGGAGGCGCTCGAGGAGTCCTCGTTCCGCGCGGCGCGCGACGGCGTCGACGCGACGATCTACTGGCGCGGGGCGCTGCGGCCGATCGCCGCCGTCGCCCACGACGCGCTCGCGCTCGCCCGCCCGTACGCGCACGACCTCGACGGCGAGGACGCGCTCGAGGAGATCGAGCGCGTCCTGCGCGAGGGCGGCGGCGCGAACCGGATGCGCGCCGCCCACGCCGCCGGCGGAATGCCCGGGCTGCTGGCCGCCCTGGCCCGCGAGACCTACGGCTCGACCCAGACCACGTCGCCGATCCGCAGCCAGTCGTAGATCGACCGGGCGTTCGGGATCGGCACGCGCAGGCAGCCGTGGCTGGCGTTGTACGGCGGGACCGACGCGTAGCCGTGGATCGCGTAGCCGCGGATGAAGTAGCTCGAGTCGACCATGCCCTTGGCGTTGACGCCCGCGGTCTTCATGTAGACGGCGAACCGGCCGCGGACCGTCGGCGTCGCGGGCGCGCCCGAGGACGTGTGGTAGATGCGCTCCACGCGGCCACCGTTGATCAGCGCCAGCACCTGCTGGTTCAGGCGCGCCTCGACGTGGTGGCCGTCGCCCGGGTGGCGGACCTTGAACACGCCGCGGCCCTTGAGCAGGCCGTCGAACACGGCCGCGTCGGCGACGTAGGTGCGCGCGTAGCCGGCGACCTTGCGCCAGGCCATGATCGCGCGGCCGGTCGCGGCGTCGTAGACGCCGCTGCGCGAGGTGACGTAGTGCAGCGCGGCGAGCCGGTTCTGCAGGTACTGGACGGCGGGGCCGCGCGCGCCCGGGCCAGCGTACGGCTTGGCGATCGTCACGTTGACGGGCTTGGCGATCACCGTGGCGAGCCCGGCGGTCGCCCGGTGCGACGCGGTCAGCTTGACGGTGCCGGACGCGGCGGACTTCACCTTGAGCTCCGCGACGCCCGCGGTCCCGCCGGCGACAGGGTGCAGCGTGAGCGACTTGACCCGGATCTTCTTCTTGCCCCGGTAGACGCGCAGCACGACCGGCTCGTTGGCCACGTACGGCTTCATGACCACGCGCGCGGTGAACGCGCGGCCGGCCAGCGCGGCGGGGCGCTTGCCCGGCAGCCCGTTCTTGGCGGCCACCGCGAGCGTCGCGGTGGCCGGCGGCGCGGGCGGCGGCACCGGCGTCGCGGTCGGCTCGGGCGCGGGCGGCGTCGGGACCGGGTCCTGCGCGGCGGCCGTGGCGGGCAGCGCGAGCGCCGCGAGCACGGCCAGCGCGACCGGCCTCATGCGCTCACCGCCGGCCGCGCGGCGACCGCGGTCGCGGCGGCGACGACCACGCCGACGCTCGCGACGACGACGCCGGCGAACAGCGCCGGATCCAGGTCTTTCACCGAACCGAACGTGATCGAGTTATTGAGGGCGTGGAGGGCCATGCACGGAATGATGGACTGTGTGCGCCAGTAGACGAGGCACAACCCCACGCCGAAGGCGCCGAGGGCGATCAGCGAGATGGCCGGAGCGGGCGCGTGGCCGGCCCCGAACACGAGCCCGACGAGCAGCGCGCCCCACACCGGGCCGAGCCGGCGCGCGAAGACCGTGAACATGAAGCCGCGGAAGAAGAACTCCTCGACGATCGGCGCCACGACGCAGATCAGGACGGCCCAGGCGATCAGGACGCCGACCGTGTCCTCCCGCTTGATGTCGGTCACCAGCTGCTGGTCCTTCGGCGTGCCGAAGATCAGCGCGAGGACGATCGTGACGGCCCAGAAGAGCGCGAACGCGATCGCCGCCCACTTCAGCGCGCGCTGCCAGCCGTCGACGCGGCGCAGGCCGAAGTCCTCGCGGGTCGCGTGCCCGAGCGCGATCTTGACCGCGATCCAGGCCGCGTAGACGAAGATCAGGTCCTGGACGAGCGTGAGCCCGATCGTCGCCCCGTCGGGCAGGTCGTCGGGGTTCGTCTCGCCGAGCACGCCGAGCAGGACGGCGCCGAACAGGTTGATCAGGACGAGCGCGGCGAGCAGCGCGACGAACGGAACCCAGACCGGGACCCCCGTGCGCGGCTCGGGTGGGGTGTGGGGCTCGCCGGTCAACGCTTTACAGCAAGGGTACGAGCCCCCTGCGTCGCTCGCCGGCAAGCCGTGCCGGCGAGCGACGACCGGTCACCGCCCGGAGGAGTGGTGGGCGGTGACCGGCAGGCTCAGGGCCTCGTGGTCGAGAGGGTGAAGACGACCGTCTTCGCGTACGTGCCCGCGCGCAGCGGCTCCGCGGCCGCGACGGGCTGGCGCACCGTGATCGTGACCGCGTCGTTGCTGACCTGCGTCGGGTAGGACAGCAGCGCGACCGGGGTTGCGCCGAGCGACGCGAACGCGCCGTCGGGCTGCGTGGCGTTCGCGGCCCTGATCTGCAGCGGCGACGCGAACGTGTGCGTGCCGTTGGTCAGGTGCCCGGTCCCGTCGGACGCGTCGGACGCGGTCAGGGTGGCGTCGCCGGCCGTGCTGGTGACCAGCGCGGAGACGGTGGCCTGGTAGTTCGCGGTGACGCCGGGCTCGATCGCGCCGAGGTGCGCCGTGGGCGTCGAGAGGCTCAGGGCGAGCACGGTCGGCACCTCGGCGGTGAACGCGTGGTCGATCACCGCCCCCTCGTCCGGGTCGGGCGTGGCGGTGACGGTGGGCGTGGCCGTCGGGGTCGCGGTCGGCGTGGCTGTCGGCGTCGCCGTGGGCGTCGCCGTCGGCGTGGCCGTCGGCGTCGCGGTCGGGGTCGCCGTGGGCGTCGCGGTCGGGGTCGCCGTGGGCGTCGCCGTCGGCGTGGCCGTGGGCGTCGCCGTCGGCGTGGCCGTCGGCGTCGCGGTCGGGGTCGCCGTGGGCGTCGCCGTCGGCGTCGCCGTGGGCGTCGCCGTCGGCGTCGGCGTCGGCGCGCCGCTCACGACCACGCTGCCCTCCATCCCGCCGTGCGCGGGGCAGAAGAACTTGTAGGTGCCGGGGCCCGGGAACGTGCAGTAGCCCTCCCAGCCCGCGGGCTGCGGGAAGCCCGGCATCGGCGGCACGCCGTCGGTGTCGAGCGGGATCAGCGGCCCGAGGACCGGGTCCGCGGTCGCGACCGTCTGGTTGCAGACCGGCGTCTGCGGCACGTCGGCCTCGAAGTCGACGCTGTGCACCGCGGCGTTGCCCGGGCCGACGGGCGACCGGAAGGTCACCGTCTGCCCCGTGGCGATCTCGACGACGTTGTCGCCCGCGCCGCCCGCGGCGTCTTGGAAGAAGTTGTCGCCGAGGACGAACGTCCCCGACGGGGTCGGGTCACCCTGCGCGCCGGCGACGGCCGGGATCCCGGCCACCAGCGCGCAGACCAGCCACGGCAGGCACTGCTTTCTCATGGGAGCGAGTCCGTCTCCTGATCGATGCGGTCTGAAAAGAAGCGGGCCGGGACCCCGCCCGCGAACGGGGCGGGGTCCCGGCACCGGCGGCGCTACGGGGTGGTGGTCGAGAGCGTGAAGGTCAGCGTCTTGCCGTACGTGCCCGCGCGCAGCGGGTCGGCGGCGGCGACGGCCTGCTTCACGGTCACCGGGACGGCTTCGACCGAGGTCGGGCCGTTCCAGCTCTTCAGGACGACGGGGCTCGCGGTCCCGCCGACCGGCGAGAACGCGCCACCGGCGCTGATCTCGAGCGGCCGCGCGAGCACGGAGGTCCCGTTGACCAGGTGGCCCGGGCTGACCGAGCTGTGGTCGGCGACCGTCAGCGCCGCGTCACCGGTGGTGGCGGTCACGTGCGCGGTGGTCGTGGCGGTGTAGTCGTTCGTCACGCCCGGCGCGAACGAGCCGAACGTGGTCGGGGCGTCGAGCGCGAGGCGCAGCACCGTCGGGACCGTCGCCGTGACGTTGTTGTCCACGGTCGCCGGGTGGATGATGCTGAACGACAGCGTCTTGGTGGCGCTGGTGTTGCCGGCCTTGTCGACCGCGCGGTACTCGATCGCGTGCGCGCCCTCGGCCTCGATCACGGCCGAGCCCGTGAACTGGTTGCCGCCCGCCGGGTTGGCGAGCCGCGTCCAGTCACCCGGGACGCCGTCCTTGATGTCGCGGTACTCGACGTAGTCGATCCCGGAGACCGGGTTCGGATCGGCGGCGTCCGCGGCGTCGGTGGCGGTCAGCTTGACCGTCACGGCGCCCGGGTACGCACGGCCCTCGCCCGGCACGGCCGGGTCGAGCGCGCCGGTCGCGGTCGGAGCGGTGGTCTCGTCGTAGACGTTGAAGGAGATCTTCACGATCTGCGTCGCGACCTGCGTGTTGCTGCGGCAGCAGCCGACCGAGTAGCGCGACATGTACAGCGCGCCGTCGGGGCCGAACTGCGTGCCGATCACGAGGCTGTTCCAGCTCGCGTTCGTGCTGCCCGCCGCGTTGTACGGCAGCCAGTCGTTGACGCGCAGCATCTCGTTGTTGTCCTGCCGCAGCCGGACTTCCTTCCAGAAGCCGTCGTTGCTGCCGCGGTTGTTGATCAGCCAGGAGCCGTCGTAGTAGCGCGGGAAGGCCCCGGCGCTCGCCGTCGACGAGTCGTAGCGGTAGATCGGACCGGCGATCGGCTGCATGCCGCCCTTGCTGAGGTCGCCGAAGTCAGCGTCGCGCTGCATGCCCTCGGTGTTGCCCGCGTACTTCTTCCAGATCGTCGCCGGGATCGGCTTGGGCAGGTTGTGCAGGCCCTGGAACGTCGCCGGGTTCGGGAGCTGGCCCTCCGGCGCGTAGTTGATGTCCGACGGGATCTGGTCGAGCGAGCAGTCGTACTTCTGGCCCGTGCTGGTCGCGTTCGCGTAGTTCCAGCGCGTCGCCGTGTTCGCCGGCGAGTTGTCACCGGCGCAGAACGGCCAGCCGAAGTTGCCCGGCTTGTTGACCAGGTTCCACTCGCAGACGCCCGCGAAGCCGCGCGACGGGACGTCGCTGCTCGCGTCGTTGCAGTACTCGCCGACGCCGATCAGGCCCGGGTTCGCCGGGTCGGTGTGCAGCGTGAACGGCTGGCGGAAGCCCATGCCGTAGATCTCCGGGCGCGTGTTCGCGGTACCGACCGGGAACAGGTTGCCCTCGGGGATGTCGTAGGTCGCCCCGGCGCCCGGCGCCGCGTCGGCCGGGATGTCGCCCAGCTTCGGCGCGATGCGGATGACCTTGCCGCGCAGGT
>DATMGH010000078.1:0-27742 GCA_035555675.1 Solirubrobacter sp.
CGTCGAGGCCGAGGAGCTCGGCGCGCTGCGCGAGGCCGGCGTCACGCTGGTCGGTGAGAACCGCGCGCAGGAGCTCGAGACCAAGGCCGGCGCGCACCCCGAGTTCGAGTGGCACTTCATCGGCCAGCTGCAGTCCCGCAAGGTCAAGCAGATCGTGCCGTACGCGACCCTGATCCACTCGGTCGCCAGCGAGTCCGCGCTCAAGCAGCTCGCGCTCCATCACACGCCCGCCACGCGGATCCTGCTCGAGGTCAACGTGGCCGAGGAGCCCGGCAAGGCGGGCATCGCGCCCGACGATCTGCCGCGTTACCTCGACGAGGCCCCGGTCCCCGTGATCGGGCTGATGACGATGCCCCCGTTCACCCCGGATCCGGAGCTGAGCCGCCCGCATTTCGCCCGCCTGGCCGCGCTCGCGGCCCAGCACGATCTGCCCGAGCTCTCGATGGGCACATCGCAGGATTTTGCGGTGGCTGCAGCGGAAGGTGCAACGATTGTGCGGATCGGCACGACGCTCTATACGTAGAGTGAGCAGGGAAACCTTGCCCTGCCGCGAACGACTGACCCGACTATGGCCTTGAGCGACTCCTTCCGCAAAGTTGCCGTCTACTTCGGCCTCGCCGAGGACCGTGACTACTACGAGGACGACGAGCCCGAGATCCGGGAGCCCGAGCCTGCGAGTCGCTACGAGGAGCGGCAGAACGTCCGCCGCCTCTCGTCGTCCCGCCGCCGCCGCGACGAGATCGACGACATCTTCGGCGACGACTCGCCGGCCGAACGCCGCACGACGCAGCTGCGCCCGGTGGGCGGCCGCGCCAACGGGCGAAACGAGGTTCGCGTGCATCTGGTCGTCCCGAAGTCCTTCAACGACGCGCAAGACGTCGCCGACAAGTTCAAGGACTCGATCCCGGTGATCATCAACCTGCAGAGCTCGGACCCCGACCTCTCCAAGCGGCTGATCGACTTCGCGTCCGGACTCACCTACGCCCTCGACGGCGGCATGCAGCGCATCGCCGACAAGGTCTTCCTGCTCACGCCGCGCAACGTCGAGGTCTCGGCGGAGGAACGCGCGGCGCTGATCGAGAAGGGCTTCTTCAACCAGTCGTAGACTCACCCGCCGCATGCAGGTCGGGTTCATCGGAGCAGGGAACATGGCGGCCGCGCTCGCGCGCGGCTGGGGCGAGCCGGTGCTGTGCACCGACAGCGGCTCGGGCCGCGCCGCCAAGCTGGTCGCCGAGCTCGGCGGCGAGGTGCTGACCAACCGCGAGCTCGCGCGAGCGGCCGACGTGATCGTCCTGGCCCACAAGCCCGCGCAGCTGGACGCGGTGGCGGGCGAGATCGCCGACGCGGCCACCGGCATCGTCGTCTCGATCCTCGGCGGGACGACCGTCGAGCGGGTCCGGGCCGCCTATCCGCACGCCGCGACCGTCCTGCGGGTCGAGCCGAACACGCCCGCGGCGGTCCGCCAGGGCGTGCTCGTGTTCGCCGCCAGCGAGGATCCGGGCGCCGAGCCCGTGAAAACGCTGTTCGCCCGCCTCGGCACCGTGATCGAGGTGCCCGAGAAGCTGATCGGCGTCGCGGGCGCGATCTCCGGCGTCGGCCCCGCATACTGGGCCCTGCTGGCCGAAGCCTGGACCGACGCTGCGGTTCGTCACGGCCTGTCGGCGCCCCAAGCCGCCACACTGGTCAGGCACACGATGGCCGGAACCGCCGCACTGCTCGAACACACGGACACGCTCGCCCTGCGCCGCGCGGTCACCTCGCCCGGCGGGAGCACGGCCCGCGGGCTGGACGCGCTCGAGCGCGCGGGCGTCCGCGCCGCGCTCTCGGACGCCATGGACGCGGTGGTGACGCCCTGATGCAGGCTCGCGAGCAGATCGCCGACTTCCTCAGCGCCCTGATCTGGGTCTACACGCTGATCATCTTCGCGTCGATCATCATGTCCTGGGTCTTCTCCTTCGGCGTGCGCGTCCCGTACTCGCGCCCGCTGAACGCGGTGCTCGACTTCGTGCGCGACGTCACGAACCCGTACCTGCGGCTGTTCCGCCGCCTGGGCCTGCAGTTCGGCCCGATGGACTTCAGCCCGATCGTCGCGATCCTGGTCCTGACGATCGGCGGGCGGATCATCGTGAACCTGATCGCGCCGTGAGCGCGCGCAGGACCGTGCTGCTGACCGCGCTGGTCGCGGCGGCGGCGATCGTGGCCGACCAGGTCACCAAGGCGATCGTGCGCGCGGAGATCTCCCGCTTCGAGGAGCACGACCTGATCCTCGGCTTCAAGCTGATCAACACGCGCAACACGGGCGTGGCGTTCAGCATGCTCTCGGGCGGCGGGCCGCTGGTGGTGATCGTCGCCCTGCTGGCGCTCGGCGCGCTGCTGGCGTTCTTCTTCACCCACCTGCACACGAAGCTGGTGTGGCTGCCGACCGGCCTGCTGCTCGGCGGCGCGGCGGGCAACCTGATCGACCGCATCCGCGCCGGCGGCGTCACCGACTTCATCAAGTTCCCGCACTGGCCCGCGTTCAATGTCGCGGACATCTGCGTGACGTTCGGCGTGATCTCGCTGATCCTGGTGCTGGAGAAGTCGAAGTGATCGAGGTGCCGGCCGAGGCCGCCGGCGAGCGGCTCGACGTCTTCCTCGCGCCCCATCTGGGCACGCGCGCGAAAGCCCAGAAGCTGATCGACGCCGGCCTGGTGCGCGTGGACGGCGCGCCCAAGCCCAAGCGCCACGTGCTCGGCGGCGGCGAGACGATCGTGGTCGAGGAGCTCGCCGCGGCTCCGCGCCCCGCCGTGCCCGACGCCCCGTACACGATCGCCTACGAGGACGAGCACCTGTTCGTGATCGACAAGCCCGCCGGCGTCGTCGTCCACCCGGGCCGCGGCCACGAGCGGGGCACGCTCGTGCAGGCGCTCGCCGGCCGCGTGGCGGGCGGGGAGGACCCGGAGCGCCCCGGCGTCGTGCACCGCCTGGACCGCGACACGTCCGGGCTGCTGCTGCTCGCCCACGACGACGCGACCCACGCCGCGCTCCAGCGGGCGCTGCGCGACCGCGAGATCACGCGCGAGTACCTGGCGCTCGTCGACGGCCGCCCGCCCGCGCGGCGCGGCACGATCGACGCGCCGCTCGGCCGCGACCGCCGCGTGCGCACGCGGATGTCCAGCGACACCGACGACCCGCGCGCGGCGATCACGCACTTCGAGATCGAGCGCGCGCTGGCCCGCGAGACGCTGCTGCGCGTCCGCCTGGAGACCGGCCGCACGCACCAGATCCGCGCGCACCTGCTCGCGATCGGCCACCCGGTCCTCGGCGACACCGAGTACGGCGGCCACGCCCGCTACGGGCTGACCCGCCAGTTCCTGCACGCCGCGCGGCTCGCGTTCACCCATCCCGCCACCGGCGCGGCGCTGGAGCTGACGTCGCCGCTGCCGGAGGACCTCGAGCGGGCCCTCCGGCAGGCGACAGGGGAACGAGCCGGCCAACCGGCGTAGGGGAATCGCTGACCGGCCCGTCCTCGAGCCTCTAACGCAGGCCGTGTCCTAAACTGTCGGTCGTCCAGCAATTCGACCCCGGGCACGACAACCCCGAGGGCCGCGGTTCCTGCCCGGCGCACGACGCCGGGTCCGCGTGACCTCAGAGCCCGGGCATCATCAGCAATCACTCATCAAGGAGCCCTCCGGATGGCCGAAGTCGGCATCAAGGAGCTGCTGGAGGCCGGAGTTCACTTCGGTCACCAGACTCGTCGTTGGAACCCCAAGATGCGCCGCTTCATCTTCGGTGAGCGCGCCGGCATCTACATCATCGATCTGCTGAAGACCCAGGCCCTGCTCGAGCAGGCCCAGCGCTTCGCGACCGAGATCGCCCACCGCGGCGGGACGGTGCTGTTCGTCGGCACCAAGAAGCAGGCTCGCGACGGCGTCAAGGAGATCGCGACCGCGGCCAACATGCCGTACGTCAACCACCGTTGGCTCGGCGGCCTGCTGACGAACTACCAGACGATGTCCGCGCGCATCAAGCGCCTGCACGACCTCGAGCGCTACGCCGCCGACGGCCAGCTGCAGCTGCTGCCGACGCGCGAGCGCCTGGCCGCCGAGGCGGACCTCGAGAAGCTGCAGGCCAACCTGGGCGGCGTCAAGAACATGACCCGCGTGCCCGACGCGATGTTCGTGATCGACCTCAAGACCGAGGCGATCGCGGTGCGCGAGGCCCAGCGCCTGCGGATCCCGATCATCGGCCTGGTCGACACCAACTGCGACCCGGACGGCATCGACTACGTCATCCCGGGCAACGACGACGCGATCCGCGCGTGCACGCTGATCACGCACGCGATCGGCGACGTCGTGCAGCAGGGCCGCGCCCGTTTCCGCCAGGAAGAGGAGAACGCGCGCGCCGAGGCCGCCGCCCAGGCCCAGCGCGAGGCCGAGGAGCGCGCCCGCCGCGAGGCCGAGGAGGCCGCCGCGGCCGAGGCCGCCGAGCGCGCCGCCGCCGAGGAGGCGCTGGCGCAGGCCGCCGCCAAGGAGCGCGACGCGGCCGAGGCCGCCGTCGCCGCGGCCGCGCAGGCCGCGCCGCCGCAGGCCGAGGGCACCGCCGACGCCGAGGCGGCCGCCGCCGCCGCGGCCGCCGAGGAGCCGGCCGTGCCGGCCGCCGGCTCGCCCGGCCCGAGCCAGGCCGAGGCCCACGAGGCCCCGCGCGCCAACGCCGACCGCGAGAAGGCGCCCGCCTCGCCGCCCGCCGACGAGACCACGACCGAGGAAAAGGAATAGACGTGACCGCTCCCACCATCTCCGCCAAGCAGGTCGGCGAGCTGCGCAAGCTCACCGGCGCCGGCATGATGGAGTGCAAGAACGCGCTCACCGAGACCGCCGGCGACATCGACAAGGCCGTCGAGCTCCTGCGCGTCCGCCTCGGCGACAAGGCGCTCAAGGTCGGCGGCCGCGAGGCCACCGAGGGCACCGTCGCGTCCTACATCCACTCCAACGGCAAGGTCGGCGTGCTCGTCGAGGTCGACTGCAACACCGACTTCGTCGCCCGCAACGACGACTTCCAGGCGTTCGCTCGCGAGATCGCGATGCACATCGCCGCCTCGCCCGCGACCGAGTACGTCTCCGAGGACGACATCCCGCAGGAGGCCAAGGACGCCGAGCTGCGCGTGTTCGAGCAGCAGGCGGCCGACAAGCCCGAGCACATCCGCCCGAAGATCGCCGAGGGCAAGCTCAAGGCGTGGATGAACGACGTGGTGCTGCTCAACCAGCCGCACGTCAACACGGACAAGTACGAGGGCAAGACGATCGAGGAGCTGCGCACGAACCTCTCCGGCACGACGGGCGAGAACGTCGTGATCCGGCGCTTCGCCCGCTTCGCGGTGGGTGCGTGAGCGACCCCGACCCTGTTTTCAAGCGGGTCCTGATCAAGCTGTCGGGCGAGGCCCTGATGGGCCCGCTCGACTACGGCACCGACCCGGCCACGGTCGGGTCGATCGCGGACCAGCTCAAGCGCGTGCACGACCGCGGCGTCCAGATCGCGGTCGTGCTCGGCGCGGGCAACATCTACCGCGGTCTCTCCGAGGCCGCCGCCGGCATGGACCGGGCGACCGCGGACTACATGGGCATGCTGGCGATCGTGCTCAACGCGCTGACGCTCCAGGACGCGCTCGAGAAGCGCGGCGTGCACACGCGCGTGCAGTCCGCGATCACGATCTCCGAGGTCGCCGAGCCCTACATCCGGCGGCGCGCGATGCGCCACCTCGAGAAGGACCGGATCGTGATCTTCGCGGCCGGCACGGGCAACCCGTTCTTCACGTCGGACACGGCCGCCGCCCTGCGCGCGATCGAGATGAACGCGGAGGTGCTGCTGATGGCCAAGAACGGCGTCGAGGGCATCTACACGGCGGACCCGCGCACGGACGCGAGCGCCGAGTTCCTCCCCGAGATCAGCGCGCGCGAGGCCCTGTCGCGCGGCCTGAAGGTGATGGACTCCAACGCGCTCGCGCTGTGCATGGACAACCATCTGCCGATCCACGTGTTCAACATGGCTGACGAGTCCAACATCAACCGGATAATCTCCGGCGACCGTGTGGGAACGCTGGTGACGACATGATCGACGATCTGCTCCAGGACGCTCGCGAGCACATGGCGAAGTCCGTCGAGGCGACGCGGGTGAAGTTCCAGTCCGTGCGCACCGGACGGGCGAACCCGTCGCTGCTCGACCGCATCAACGTCGACTACTACGGCGCGGTGACCCCGCTGCGCCAGCTCTCGACGATCTCCGCGCCCGAGGCGCGCCTGCTGACCGTCCAGCCGTACGACAAGAGCTCGATCAAGGCGATCGAGAAGGCCATCATGGAGTCCGACCTCGGCCTGACGCCGAGCAACGACGGCTCGATGATCCGGCTCTCGATCCCGGAGCTCAACGAGGAGCGGCGCAAGCAGCTCGTCAAGGTCGTGCGGGGGCTCACCGAGGAGGGCAAGATCGCGCTGCGCAACGTGCGCCGCGACGTCATGCACGACCTCAAGGAGCTGCGCGACGCGGGCGAGGCCGGGGCCGACGACGAGCACCGTGCCGAGGAAGCGCTGCAGAAGCTCACCGACGAGAAGGTCAAGGAGCTCGACGCCCTCCTCAAGGGCAAGGAAGCTGAGATCCTCGAAGTGTGAGCGCGACCTACGTCGCCATCATCATGGATGGCAACGGGCGGTGGGCCCACCAGCACGGCGTCCCGGTCTCCGAAGGCCATAAGGCAGGTGCCGACACGGTCAAGGCCCGCCTGCGCGATGCCGTCGACCTCGGCGTGCGCGAGCTGACGATCTACTCGTTCTCGACCGAGAACTGGTCGCGGCCGCGCGACGAGGTCGACGCGCTGATGGCGCTGTTCAGCGCGCGGATCATCGACGAGACGCCCGAACTGCACGAGGAGGGCGTGCGGATGCGCTTCGTCGGCCGCCGCGAAGGCGTCCTGCCCGAGCTGCTCGAGCAGATGGACTGGGCCGAGGCCAAGACCGCCGGGAACACGCGCATCACGCTCTACGTCGCGTTCAACTACGGCGGGCGCGCGGAGATCCTCGACGCCGCGGCCCGCTACACCGGTGGCGGCGAGGACGCGTTCCGCGCGCTGCTGTACGCGCCCGAGATGCACGACCCGGACCTGCTGATCCGCACGTCCGGCGAGCAGCGGATCTCCAACTACCTGCTCTGGCAGGCCGCCTACAGCGAGCTGCACTTCACCGACGTGCTGTGGCCGGACTTCTCGCGCGCGGACCTCGAAGAGGCGCTCGCGACCTACGAGGCGCGCGTGCGCCGGTTCGGCGGCCGGTAGTGGCGCGGGCGCCCTCGGATCTGCTGGCGCGGATCGTCGTCGCGATCCCGGCGATCGCGTTCGCGGTCGTGATCATCTGGCAGGGCAACTGGGTGTTCGCGGCCGGGATCGGCGCACTCGGGGTCGTCTGCGTGCACGAGCTGACGGTGATGCTCGACCGGGCGCGGCCCGTGCGGCTGGCGGGGATGATCGGCGTGCTCGGCCTCGCGGCGGCCGGCACGATCGGCAACGAGCGGACCGTGCTGATGGTGTTCATGGCAACGCTGCCGCTGACGTTCCTGCTGGCGGCGGCGATGGCCCAGCGCGAGCGGGTCACGGCCTCGATCTCCGCGACCGTGCTGATCATCTTCTGGATCGGCCTCGGCGTCGGGCACGCCACGATGCTGCGCGGGCTCGACCACGGCGGCGCGCTCGTGCTGATGGTGCTGCTGGGCACGTTCTTCGGGGACACGTTCGCCTACCTGGGCGGGCGGCTGATCGGGCGGCACAAGCTGGCGCCGCGGATCTCGCCCAACAAGACCTGGGAGGGGCTGGCGTGCGGCGTCGTCGCCGGCACGCTGATCGTCTGGTACTGGTCGCGGACGTACGACGGCGACTGGATCTCCGGCACCGACGGGCTGCTGCTCGGGCTCGCGGTCGTGATCGCGGCGCCGATCGGGGACCTGTTCGAGTCGCTGGTCAAGCGCGACATGGGGACCAAGGACACGGGGACGCTGTTCGGGCCGCACGGCGGCGCGTTGGACCGCGTCGACGCGGCGCTGTTCGCGATCGTCGCCGGCTACTACGTCTGGCTCGCGCTGGCGTAGGAAGCTACCGGCATGACGCTTCAGCGGATGGACAACGTGCTCATCGTCGTCGAGGACCTCGAGGGGGCGAAAGCGTTCTTCGCCGAGCTCGGCATGGAGCTCGAAGGCGAGACGACGGTCGAGGGGCCGTGGGCGGACAGCGTGGTCGGGCTCGACGGCGTGCGGGCCGACATCGCGATGATGCGCACCCCGGACGGCCACGGCCGGGTCGAGCTGTCGAAGTTCCACTCGCCGCCGGCCGTCCGAGCCGAGCCGGAGCACGCACCGTCGAACGCCCTCGGCCTGCGGCGCATCATGTTCGCGGTCGAGGACATCGACGACGTCGTCGCCCGCCTGCGTCGCCACGGCGCCGAGCTCGTCCGCGAGATCGCGCAGTACGAGGACGTCTACCGGCTCTGCTTCGTGCGTGGGCCGGAGGGCATCGTCATCGGGCTCGCCGAACAGCTCGGCTGACGCACTACGTGCGGTCGAGGGTGGTGTCCGCGAACGAGCGCGGATCCTCGGCCGGCTCGAGGTGGGTGAAGATCGTGGCGTGGGGGATCGCGGCGCGCAGCTCGGCCTCGACGTCCTCGACGACGTCGTGGCCGCGCTGAACCGTCCAGGCGCCGGGGACGAGCACGTGCAGGGAGATGAACGCGCGCGAGCCCGCCTGACGGGTGCGCAGGGCGTGGAAGCGCACGTCCTCGCACTCGAAGCCGTCGAGCACGCGCGCGATCGCGGCCTGCTCGGGCGCGTCGAGCCCGCGGTCCATCAGCCCGCCGATCGAGCGCCGCAGCAGGCCGGAGCCGGTGACGACGATGTTGGCGGCGACCAGCAGCGCGATGATCGGGTCCAGCCGCTCCCAGCCGGTCAGTGAGACGGCGGCGATACCCGCGATCACGCCCAGCGACGTCCAGACGTCGGTCATCAGGTGCCGGCCGTCGGCCTCGAGGACGATCGATCGCTCGCGGCGGCCGGTGCGCAGCAGCATCCAGCCGACGACCAGGTTGATCGCCGAGGCGACCGCGGACACGGCGATGCCGAGGCCGACCTGCTCGATCGCCCGCGGCTCGAACAGGCGGGCGACGGCTGCGCCGGCGATCGTCACCGCCGCGATCACGATCAGCGCGCCCTCGACGCCGGCCGCGAAGTACTCGGCCTTGGCGTGCCCGTAGGCGTGCTCCTCGTCGGCGGGCTTGAGCGCCCAGCGCAGCGCCAGCATCGCGATCACCGCGGCGACCAGGTTCACGACCGACTCGGCGGCGTCCGACAGCAGGCCGATCGACCCGGTCAGCGCCCACGCGACGGTCTTGAGCGCGATCGTCGCGACGGCGGCCGCGATCGACAGCCACAGCAGCCTGAAGAGCCGGTTCTGGTTCATGAGGTCCGCGTAGGTTGACGCGTGCGCCCGACGGCGTGCTCGGCGATCCCGACCTGGTGCTCGTCCCCGGCGGCGGCTGGAACGACCGCGGCGGCGCGTACCAGCAGGCCGAGCGCGGCGACATCCCGCGCGCGCTCGCGGAGCGGCACGCGCGCGGGCGCCGGATCGGCTCGGTCTGCACCGGCGCGATGCTGCTGGCCGCCGCCGGGATCCTCAAAGGCCGGCCCGCGATCACACACCACACGGCGCTCGACGACCTCCGCGCCGCCGGCGCGGACGTGCGCGAGGGCGCGCGCGTCGTCGACGACGGCGACGTCCTCACCGCCGCCGGCGTCACGTCCGGCATCGACCTCGCGCTGCACATCGTCGAGCGGCAGTGCGGGACGGCCGTCCGCGACGAGGTCGCGGACGAGATCGAGTGGACTCAGAGCAGCGGCGCGAGCGCGTCCGGGCGGTCGATCGAGACGAACGCGTAGGCGTCGTCGACCTCGACGAACTCCGCGGCGCGGAACTGGGCCGCGAGCCGGCGCCCGAGCGTGACCGGGAAGACGCGGTCGCGCGACGGCCAGCAGAACGCCACCGAGCCCTCGAAGGCGCCCAGCCGCGGCGCGACGTCCAGCAGCAGCGACGGATCGCAGGCGCGCAGGAAGTGCGCGGCGTCGCGCACGATCTCGTAGCTGCCGAGCGCCGGCGCCGACCAGCGCGCCAGCTGCTCCGCCGTCGCCCGCTTGGTCAGCCACCCGAACGCGATCGGCAGCCGCCGCGCCGGCGGGAACCGCAGCGGCGCGATGTACGCGGCCAGCGCCAGCGGCGAGCGGCCCGCCCAGAACAGCGGCTTGAACAGCGTGGGCGGGAACACGTCGAGCCCGTCGCACGGCGTCAGCACCAGCCGCGCGATCCCCTCCGGCCGCCGCGTCACCAGCAGCTGCGCCAGCGCGCCGCCGGTGTCGCTGCCGACCACCGTCACGTCGCGCAGGCCGCGGGCGGCGATGATGTCGGCGACCGCGTCGACCACGCCGCCGGGCGTCAACGACGCGCGTTCGGCGACCGGCGTCGCGTGCGCGCCCAGCGGCAGCGTCGGCGCGACGCAGCGCCGCCCGGGCAGCAGCGCGATCACCGGGTCCCACACCGAGCGGTCCACGAACGCGCCGTGCAGGAAGAGCACCGGCGGCCCGCCGCCGCCCGTGTCGAGAACGTCCATCCGCGAACCTTATCCAGGCCAAACGGAGCCGCTGCCAGAATGAGCCCTTGTGAAGCGGGTTCTCATCCTGGGCTCGACCGGGTCCATCGGCACCCAGGCGCTGGACGTGATCGAGCGGGCGCCGGACGCCTTCGAAGTCGTCGGCCTCTCCGCCGGCGGCGACCACGAGACGCTGATCGGGCAGGCCGCCAAGCACGGCGTCCGCCGGATCGCGGTCGCCGATCCGAACGCCGCCGCGCGCGCCGGTGAGGCGTGGACGGGCGGCGAGGTCCTGGCCGGCCCGGAGGGCCTGATCGCGCTCGTCGCCGAGTCGCAGGCCGACCTGGTGCTCAACGCGATCGTCGGCAGCGCCGGCCTCGGCCCCACGATCGTCGCGCTCACCGAGGGCATGGACGTGGCGCTGGCCAACAAGGAGTCGCTGGTCGTCGGCGGCGAGCTGGTGACCGCGCTCGCCGAGGCCACCGGCGCGCAGCTGATCCCGATCGACTCCGAGCACACCGCGCTGCACCACCTGCTCACGGGCGAGCCGCCCGGGGTCGTCGAGCAGCTGATCATCACCGCGTCCGGCGGCCCGTTCCGGGGCCGCACGGACCTCGAGGCGGTCACCGTCGAGGAAGCGCTCAACCACCCGACGTGGCGGATGGGCGGCAAGATCACGATCGACTCCGCGACGCTGATGAACAAGGGCCTGGAGCTGATGGAGGCCCACCACCTGTTCGGCACGCCCTACGACCACATCGACGTCGTGGTGCACCCGCAGTCGATCATCCACGCGCTGGTGCAGCTGTGCGACGGCTCGACCAAGGCGCACATGGGCTACCCGGACATGCGCGTCGCGATCGGCTACGCGCTGCACCATCCGGACCGCGCCGACCTGCCGATCGCGAACCTCGACCTCGTGCAGCTGGGGCGGCTCGACTTCGAAGCGCCGGACCTCGACGCCTTCCCGTGCCTGCGGCTGGCGCGCGAGGCCGCGGTCGCCGGCGGCACCGCGCCGTGCGCGCTCAACGCCGCCAACGAGGTCGCCGTGCACGCGTTCCTGACCGGCCGCCTCGGCTTCACCGGCATCCCGCGCGTGATCGAAGGGGTCATCGACCGCCTCGGCGCGCAGCGCGTCCACGACTTCGAGGCGCTCTACGTCACCGACTCCGAAGCGCGCGCCGTCGCGCACGAGCTGATCGCGGTGCACGCATGAGCTGGGCGCTGGCGTTCCTCGGCTTCGCGGCGCTCGTGATCCTGCACGAGCTCGGCCACTTCACCGCCGCCAAGGCGGTCGGCATGCGCGTCGAGCGCTTCAGCCTCTTCTTCCCGCCGCTGATCGCGCGCCACAAGCGCGGCGAGACCGAGTACGCGATCGGCGCGATCCCGCTCGGCGGCTACGTGAAGATCACCGGCATGAACCCGGCGGAGGAGATCCCGCCGGAGCACGCCCACCGCGCCTACTACCGCCAGCCGGTGTGGAAGCGCGTGGTCGTGATCGCGGCCGGCCCCGCGGTCAACATCGTGCTCGCGTTCGCGATCCTGGCCGGCGTCTACCTCGCCAGCGGCACGGCCGGCCCGCCGCCGGTGATCGGCACGGTCGAGCCGGGCACGCCGGCCGCGCACGCCGGCCTGAAGTCCGGCGACGCGGTGATCGCGGTCGACGGCAAGAAGCCCAAGGGCGACACGCTGCTCGCGCAGCTCGACGAGATCAGCCCGGCGATCGCCGCCCACAAGGGGACGCCGGTGACGCTGACCGTCAAGCGCGACGGCCGCGAGCTGACGGTGACCGGCAAGACGTTCTACGACGCCGCCAACAAGAAGTACCGCTTCGGCTTCAGCTACGACCCGGGCGGTACCAACCAGCCCGCCGGTCCGGTCCGCGCCGCCGGGCTCGCCGTCGACCAGATGTGGACGGTGACCTCCAAGACGGTCAGCACGATCGCGCGGGTCTTCCAGCCGGCGCAGCGCAAGCAGATCGGCAGCGTCGTCGGCGGCTACAACGAGACGCGCAAGGCGTTCGCGCTCGACGCCGAGACGGCGCTCGTGATCCTGGCGTTCATCAGCCTGTCGCTGGGCGTCATCAACCTCTTCCCGTTCCTGCCGCTCGACGGCGGCCACATCTTCTGGGCGCTGGCCGAGAAGGTCCGCGGCCGCGCGATCCCGTTCAGCGTGATGGAACGCGCCGGGTTCGTGGGCTTCGCGCTCGTGATCGCGCTGTTCGTGATCGGCTTCACGAACGACCTCGACCGAATAGCCAACGGGGGCTACCGGTAGTTCCCTGACACCGAGGTTCAAGGCGCGGGCGGGGCGCCCGATTCGAGGGAGCGAAACCGAGACTCCCA
This sequence comes from Solirubrobacter sp., assembly GCA_035555675.1. Classification (GTDB taxonomy): domain Bacteria; phylum Actinomycetota; class Thermoleophilia; order Solirubrobacterales; family Solirubrobacteraceae; genus Solirubrobacter. The sequence goes on from DATMGH010000078.1 coordinate 12,995, forward strand.
CGGAAGAGAGCCCATGCCCACCTTCGGATCCTTGCGCGGCAAGCTGCTGGCGCTGATCCTCATCCCGGTCGCGCTCGCGATCGTCGCCCTGACCCTGTACGCGATCTCGCGCGCCACGTCGGCCGAGCGCGACTCCGCGTTCACCGAGCTGCGCCAGCACACCACGGCCGAAGCGCTGCGGGTCGACAAGACCACCGCCGGTGCGCTCGAGGTCGCCCAGGCCGCCGCCGTCGTGGCCAGCACGGCCGAGCGCCGCCGGGACGTCGCGAACGCGTTCGCCAAGCTGGCGGGCGACAACGCCAAGCGCGTCACGGCCGTCTTCGGCGGCTTCGTCCGCGACGGGTTCGACGGCGCGGACGCGCGCAGCGCCGGGCAGCCGGGGACCGACAAGGCCGGTACGTTCCAGCCGACCGCCGCGCTCGGGCCGGACGGCAAGGTCGCCGTCAGCGCCGGGCAGGACGGGGTCAAGCAGGCGGAGGCGTTCGCCGCCGATCCCACGCCGGGCGTCCAGGAGCCGAGCGCCTACGAGGGCACGATGTACGTCACCTCGATGGTCCCGGTCACGCGCGGCGGCAAGGTCGTCGGCTACACCGGCACGGCCAACACGCTCGCCGACGTCGACGCCCTGATCTCCAAGACCAAGCTCTACGACTCCGGCTACGGGTTCGCGGTCTCCGGCCGGGGCGTCTTCCTGGCCAGCCCGGACAAGGAGAACAACGGCAAGGCCAGCCTGGGCGCCCTCGCGAAGTCCAAGCACAACGCGCAGCTCGAGGCCGTCGCCGAGTCGATCGCGGCGGGCCGCAGCGGCCAGATCGAGACCGTCGACCCGTTCACGGGCAAGGACGTCGTGCTCACGTGGGCCAAGATCGACAGCACCGGCTGGAGCTTCCTGACCGCGGTGCCGGTGAGCGAGGTGCTGGCGTCGGTCCACAGCCTGCGCACCAACCTGCTGGTGATCGGCCTCGTGATGCTTCTGCTCGTGACCGTGGCGATCGTGTGGATCGCGAACCGCATCACCAAGCCGATCCGCGGCCTGACCGAGGCCGCCGAGCGGCTCAGCGACGGCGACGTGGACGTGCACGTGGACGTGGCGGGCCGCGACGAGGTCGCCCGCCTGGGCGCGGCGTTCGAGCGCACGGTCGGCTACCTGCGCGAGAAGGCCGGCGTGGCCGAGCGCATCGCCGGCGGCGACCTGACCGTCGACGTCGAGCCGCGCTCGGAGCAGGACCTGCTCGGGACCGCGTTCCAGCGGCTGGTCGCCGACCTGCGCGAGATCGTGGGCCGCGTCAGCACCACCGCCAGCGGCGTCACCGACGCGTCGCGCCAGATGGCCGGCACGTCCGACGAGGCGGGCCGCGCGATCCAGGAGATCGCGACCGCGATCGGCGAGGTCGCCGAGGGCACCAACGTGCAGGTCCAGAAGGTCGAGCTGGTGCGCGAGACCGCCCAGCGCGCCGCCGAGACCGCGCGCGCGAGCGCCGAGCGCGCCACCGAGGCGGCGCAGACGGCTGAGCAGGCGCGCACGATCGCGTCCGACGGCCTGCTCGCGGCGGGGGAGGCGTCGACCGCCATGCGCGGCCTGGCCGAGTCGGCCGCCGGCGTGACCGGCGCGATCGAGACGCTCGCGGCCAAGTCCGAGCGGATCGGCGGGATCGTGGACACGATCACCGGGATCGCCGAGCAGACGAACCTGCTGGCGCTCAACGCCGCGATCGAGGCCGCGCGCGCCGGCGAGCAGGGCCGCGGGTTCGCGGTCGTCGCCGAGGAGGTCCGCAAGCTGGCCGAGGAGTCGCAGACCGCGGCCGGCCAGATCGCGGGGCTGATCGGCGAGATCCAGCGCGAGACCGGCGAGGTGGTCGACATGGTTGCCGACACGGCCGCGCGGACCGAGGGCGGCACGCAGACCGTCGAGCGGGCGCGGGCGGCGTTCGAGTCGATCGGCAGCGCGGTCGAGGACGTCTCCGGCCGCGCGGCGGACATCGCCGACGCGATCGGCCGGCTGTCCGGCGAGGCGGACCAGATGGCCGCCGACGTCGTCGGGGTCGCGACCGTGGCCGAGTCCGCGAGCGCGTCGAGCGAGCAGGTCTCGGCGTCGACGCAGCAGACGAGCGCGTCCACGCAGGAGATCGCCGCGTCCGCGCAGGAGCTGGCGGGCAGCGCGGGCGAGCTCGAGCGGCTGGTCGCGACGTTCAAGTTGTGAACGGGATGGCGGCGCCTGGAGGCGCCGCCACTAGACTGGCTGGACGATGGCATCGCAGCGCTCAGTGAACGTCGGCGGCCTGCAGATCGGCGGCGGCGCCCCGGTCGCGGTCCAGACGATGACCAAGACCGAGACCGCCAACCTGCAGGCGACGCTGGATCAGATCCGGCGCGTCGCCGAGGCGGGCGCCGACCTCGTGCGCTGCGCCGTCCCGCGCGAGAAGGACGTCGAGGCGCTGAAGACGATCGTCGTCGAGTCGCCGATCCCCGTGATCGCCGACATCCACTTCAACCACACGCTGGCGCTGAAGGCGATCGACGCGGGCGCGCACTGCATCCGCCTGAACCCGGGCAACATCGGCGGCCCCGAGAAGGTCGCCGAGGTCGCCGACCGGGCGCGCGCGGCGGGCACGCCGATGCGGATCGGCGTCAACTCCGGCTCGCTGCCCAAGCATCTGCACGCGCTCGAGCGCGAGAACTCGGTCGAGGCGCTGGTGACCGCCGGCGTCGAGTTCGTCGAGCTGATGGAGCGCCTGGACTTCACGAACTTCAAGGTCTCGATCAAGTCGACCAACGTCCCGAACACGATCGCCGCCAACCGGCTGCTGAGCGAGCGGATCCCGTATCCGCTGCACCTCGGCATCACCGAGGCGGGCACGAAGTGGTCGGGCTCGCTGAAGTCCGCGGTCGGCCTCGGCACGCTGCTGGCCGACGGGATCGGGGACACGATCCGGATCTCGCTGAGCACCTTCCACGCCGAGGAAGAGGTCAAGGTCGCCTGGGAGATCCTGAAGGCGCTCAAGCTGCGCGAGCGCGGCCCGGTCCTGATCGCGTGCCCGACGTGCGGGCGCCTGCAGTTCGACATGGACACCGTGGTGGCCGATATCGAGCGCCGCTTGGAGGCCTACCCGGACCCGATCGAGGTCGCCGTGCTCGGCTGCGCGGTCAACGGCATCGGCGAGGCGTCGCACGCCGACTTCGGCATCACCGGCGCCAAGAACGAGGGCCTGATCTTCTCGCGCGGCAAGGCGCTCAAGAAGGTCCCGCAGGAGCAGCTGGTCGACGCGCTGTTCGCCGAGATCGACAAGTACGTCACCACCAAGCGGATCGACGTCGACGCGGCCGAGCAGGCCGCCGGCGCCGCCTGGCTGGAGAAGATCGAGAACGAGAACGCGGGCGAGCTGACGCCGGAGCGGCTGGCCAAGCTCGAGGCCGAGCGCCAGCGCGCGGACGCCGACGCGATCGACGAGGCGCTCTCGCCCGTCGTCGGCCGGCGCTTCACCCGCGCGTAGCGGCCGCGCCCGCGGGGGGTGTGGCCGTCAGGTCGCCTGTCAGGCGACGTTCCCGACCCACCCCCTGTCTAGAAGCGCGTGCCGGTGCAGGCCGGGCGGTCCGCCTGGCGGCGCTTGGCCCGGTAGGTGCCCTTGGCCTGGCGCAAAGGCAGCGCCCAGACGTCGGTCCTGTCCGCCCAGACGACCACGCCGCGCCCGCTCGGGCCGGCGGCGACGCGCACGGCGGTGGGCTCGCGCGTGGTCCTCGTCAGAACCGTGGTGCGCCCGAACCAGCCCTTCGGCGTCGTGCGCGCGTAGACGATGCAGCTCGTGTGCCCGCTGGACGTGCCGGCGGCGACGTGCACGCGGCCGCGGGCGTCCTGCGCGGCGTCGGCCGGGCCGAAGACGCTGCGGTCGGCGCCGGCTTCGCGGGCGCGGCGCCAGCGGGTGCGCGCGGTGTCGAAGGCGCGCAACGCGAACGGCGCCGGGTAGTCGCCGGTGCGCTGGTAGGTCGGCGAGCGGCGTTCGAAGAGGTACGTCCCGCGCGGGCCGGTGACGAGCTGCGGGTCCTGGACCTTGCGCAGCGTCCGGGCCGGGCTCCAACTGACCTGGTCGAACACGTCGCCGGTGGCGAACACGCGCCAGCGCAGCGCGTTGGCGTAGTCGCCGTAGGTCGCCAGCAGGCGGCCGTCGGGGAGCGGCGCGACGTCGGCGGAGGCGACGGACGCGCCGTGGTCGTTGAGGCTGGCGACGCGGGTCTCGCCGCCGCTCAGCGGCGCGAGCTGCAGGTACACGGCGGAGCCCTCGCGCGCGACGTCGAGCACCACCTGGCCGTCGGGCGTCAGGCGGATCCCGCCGAACCCGTGGTTGCCCCACGCGACGCCGACCGGCGCCGACCAGGTGGCGCCGCGGTCGGCGGAGACGCGGTAGTAGGTGCGGCCGCTGAGGCTCGTGACCGGCTGGCGCTCGGTGCTCGCGATCACCATCAGCAGCGTGCCGTCCGGCCGGTCGAAGAGCGCGGGCGGCTCGAGGAAGTCGCCGGCCGCGAGCGGCTGGGACAGGTCGCTGCGCACGTCGCAGGCGCGCGCGCCGCGCGGGAGGCGGCAGTAGGCCTGGCCGGCCGCGGTGGCGAACGCGATGTGGGCGGTGCCGGCCGCGTCGACGACGACCGAGGGGTCAGACCCCGGGCCGAGCGCGACCGGCGCGGCGGCCGCCGGCGCGGCGAGCAGGAGCGCCGCGAGCAGCGCGAGCGGGAGGGCTCTCATGGCGCGCCTACTCTCGCGCGTCCGCGCTCCGGGGGCATGGGCCGAAAGTCCCATCTTGCGCCCGGGACCGCGGGGGAAGGGGCACCGCGCGGGAAGGGGTCTGCGCCCGGGACCGCGGGGGAAGGGGCACCGCGGCGGAAGGGGCTTGCGCCCGGGACCGCGGGGGAAGGCGAGCCCGCGCGGCGTGACCGCGCGGGGAGGAGAGCCCCGCGCGGCGTGACCGCGCGGGGAAGGAGGTCCCCACGCGGCGTCACCGCGCGGCCAGGACCGCGTAGTGCACGGTGAACCAGCGCTCGCTGCGGCGCGGCGCGGCGCGCCACGCGGCCGTGCGCAGCGCCCACTTGACCGCCGGCCGCACGCGCGAGGTCGCGAAGAACGCGTGGTGCTCGTAGGGCAGCGGGTCGCTCAGCTCGGCGACGGGGCGCAGCCCGGCGCCGCGCACCAGCGCGTCGACCGCCGCGCGGTCGAACGCGTGCAGATGCCCGATCCGCGCCGCCTCCGCGCGCTTGGCGGGGCGCGCGGCGGACCGGTTGGCCTCCAGCGGCACCTCGACCAGCACGTGGCGGGCGACCCGTGCCGCCTCGGCCAGCACCGGCGCCGGGTCCGGGATGTGCTCGACCACGTGCGAGAGCACCGCGAGGTCGTACGCGTCGTCGGCGGCCGGCACGTGCGCACCGTCGTAGGCCTCGAGCCGGCCGGCCCGCGGGATCGACCGCTCGCGCGCGATCTCGATCGCCGGCTCGGACAGTTCGAATCCGTCCAGCGCGGCGCCCGGCCACGCGCGCGACAGCGCCTCCAGCAGCGCGCCGTCGCCGCAGCCGATCTCGACCGCCAGCGCCGGGGCCAGCCCGGCGCGGGCGCAGAGCGCGACGGCGTGGGCCGCCTTCGAGCGCGCGCCCAGCGCGCGCCAGCGGCCCATCCGCAGCGCCTGCTCGCGGTCCGCGAGCGAGTAGCCCGCCGTATAGAACGCGGCGGGGTCCGTCACCTACTTGGCCGCCGCGTACAGCTCCGCGACCTTGGGCCAGTTGACGACGTTCCAGAACGCGTCCAGGTAGTCCGGGCGCTTGTTCTGGTACTTGAGGTAGTACGCGTGCTCCCACACGTCGGCGCCCAGCAGCGGCGTCTGGCCGGTCGAGAGCGGCGTGTCCTGGTTGGGCGTGCTCGTGATCGCCAGCCCGGAGCCGTCGTGCACCAGCCAGGCCCAGCCGGAGCCGAACTGGTTCACGCCGGCGTCCTTGAACTTGGCCTTGAAGTCATCGAAGGAACCGAACGCGGCGTTGATCGCGTCGGCCAGCTCGCCGTCCGGCGCGCCGCCGCCGTCGGGCGACAGCAGCTCCCAGAAGAGGCTGTGGTTGTAGTGGCCGCCGCCGTTGTTGCGGATCGCGTTGCGCTTGTCGGCCGGCAGCGCGTCGAGGTTGGAGAGCACCTCCTCGATCGGCTTGCCGTCGAAATCGGTGCCGGCGAGCGCGGCGTTGGCCTTGTCGACGTACGCCTGATGGTGCTTGTCATGGTGCACGCGCATCGTCGCCTCGTCGATGTGCGGCTCGAGCGCGGCGTAGTCGTAGGGGAGCGGCGGGACTTCGTAAGCCATGGATTCCTCCGAGGGAGCGTCGAACCAGTGCTCCTGCGTTCTATCACCTAGGCTCTGCGGCCCGATGACGCGTCTGAGCCAGTACTTCCTCCCGACCGAGAAGCAGCCCCCCGCCGATGCCGAGGCGCTGTCGCACAAGTTGCTGGTCCGCGCCGGCATGATCCGCCAGGTCGGCGCCGGCCTCTGGAGCTGGCTCCCGGCGGGGTGGCGAGTGCAGCAGAAAGCCATGCAGATCGTGCGCGAGGAGCTCAACGCGATCGGCGCGCAGGAGATGCTGATGCCGGTCATCAACCCGGCGGAGATCTGGCAGAAGACGGGCCGCTACGACATCGACGAGCTGTTCAAGCTCGACGACCGCAAGGGCGCCGCTCTGGTCTTGGCGCTGACCCACGAGGAGATCGTCACCACGCACGTGGCGCAGGTCGTGCGCTCCTACCGCGACCTGCCGCTGATCCTCTACCACTTCCAGACCAAGGGCCGTGACGAGCTGCGCCCGCGCGCCGGCGTGCTGCGCACGCGCGAGTTCATCATGAAGGACTCGTACACGTTCGACCGCGACGCGGCCGGCCTCGACGTCGGCTACGAGAAGCACCGCGTCGCCTACGACCGGATCTTCGACCGCTGCGGCCTGGAGTGGTACCGCGTGGACTCCGACGTCGGGATGATGGGCGGCACCGGCGCGCACGAGTACATGGCGCCGTGCCCGGCGGGCGAGAACGACGTCGCGCTGGCGCCCGGCTACGCGGCCAACGTCGAAGTCGCGAGCGCGACCCCGCAGCCGGTCGAGCTGCCGCCCGAGCAGGCGCTCGAGGAGGTCTCGACGCCGGGCGCGACCACGATCGCGCAGGTCACCGAGCTGCTGGGCCTGCCCGCGGGCGCGCTGATCAAGGCCTACCCGATCGTGGTGGGAGACGACGAGCTGCGGCTGGTGCTGGTGCGCGGCGACCACCGGGTCAACGACATCAAGCTCGCCAACGCGCTCGGGACGGCGTTCCGGCCCGCGCGCGAGGAGGAGTTCGCCGAGCGCATCGGCCCGGCCGGCTATATCGGCCCGGTCGGCACCGACGTGCCGATCCTGCTCGACGCCGCGCTGAACGGCGCGTCGTACGTGGCCGGCGCGAACCGGCCGGACGCGCACGTGCGCGGCGTCAAGCCGGGCCGCGACTTCCCCTACACCGAGGTCGACGTGCGCGTGGTCGAGACGGGGGACACCGTGGACGGCCGCCCGGTCCGGATCGAGCCGGCGATCGAGATCGGCAACATCTTCAAGCTCGGAACGCGCTACTCGGTCCCGCTCGGCGCGACCTACCTGGACGAGAAGGGCGACGAGCACCCGATCTGGATGGGCTCCTACGGGATCGGCCCGGCGCGCATCGCGGCCGCCGCGGTCGAGCAGTTCGCCGACGACCACGGGATCTCGTGGCCGCGCTCGCTGGCGCCGTTCGACGTGCACCTGGTCGGCCTCGGCAAGGAGGGCACGGACGAGCACGCGCTCGCCGAGCGGCTCTACGGCGAGCTGCGCGACGCCGGCCTGGACGTGATCTACGACGACCGCGACCTCGGGCCCGGCGCGAAGTTCGCTGACGCCGAGCTGCTCGGCTGTCCGCTGCGGTTGACGATCGGCAAGCGCACACTGGCGGCGGGCGAGATCGAGGCGCAGGTGCGCCGCGGCCGCGAGACGCGCTCCGTCCCCTTGGAGGGCGCGGCCCAGGCCGCCGCGGAGCTGTGGGCGACGCTCCCGTAAAGCGCAGGCTGACGTTCCGCCGGCTCTCCGGGCTCGACCGCTCCGGCCCGCCGCCGCCCGAGACCGTCTCCGGGGCGCCTTTGCGCCCGTGGACGATCCCGAACGCGATCGGCTACGTGCGGCTGGCGCTGATCCCGGTCTTCCTGGTGCTCGCGCTGAGCTCGGAGAGCGGCACGGACGCGCTGCCCGCCGTCCTGTTCGCGGTGATCGGGTGGAGCGACTACCTGGACGGGATCGCCGCGCGCGTCACTGGCCAGTACTCGCGCATGGGCGCGCTGCTGGACCCGCTGGTCGACCGCATGCTGGTGCTCAGCGGCATCGTCGTGTGCTGGAACTTCAATCTGCTGCCGCGCTGGGCGCTCGCGCTGCTGGCCGCGCGCGAGCTGTTCATGCTGCTCCTGGCCCGCTACGCGCTGCGCCACGGGGTGGACCTGAAGATCAACTGGCTGGGGCGCCTGGGCGTGTGGCCGGTGTTCGCCGCGCTGTTCTTCGCGCTCTGCGCGGTGCACTGGCTGGCCCTGGCATGCTTGTATGTGGGGCTTGCGCTCACGCTCGGTGCGACCGTTCTCTATGTCCGTGACGGTGTCCGGCAAGCGCGGACCCAACGCTCGACCTGAGCTTGATGATCGCTATGCTTCGCCTTCCGTCTCGTCGCCCTTGAGGAGAGGACTCGCTTACAGATGGACACCTTCCCCGATCTCGGTTCACTCTCCGATCAGGAGCTCAAGGACCTCATCCAGCAGCTCACTGACGAGGAGCAGGAGGTGTCGTACCGCCGTCGGATCCTCCACGGCAAGATCGACATTCTCCGCGCCGAGCTCGTCAACCGCCTGCGCAAGAAGCACGAGGGCGGCGAGGAGGTCATCTCGGGCGCGGACGTTCAGCGGCTCACCGACATCCTGGCCGGTCGCGCAACGGGCGCCGGCGACGATCTCTAGTTCCCGGGGAGGTACGGCCCTTGGCCCGTCACTGCCCTGAGTGCGGGTTCGTCGTCACTGAGGGGGCGAACTACTGCCAGCGCTGCGGCGCGTACGTCGGCGTGCGCGAGGACGAGCGCGACGACGCGACGACCGCGACGTACATGATCGACGAGCAGACCGGCGAGCTGCGCCCGGTCGACGTCGGCGACGTCGCGGCGTCCACCGGCGCGCTCGTGATCCGGTCCGGCGGCGGCAAGGTCGGCCAGTCGTTCCCGCTCGAAGGCGAGCGGCTGACGATCGGGCGCTCGCCGGAGGCGGAGATCTTCCTCGACGACGTGACCGTCTCGCGCGACCACGCGGTGCTGGTGCGCCGCGGCGGCGAGTGGTTCCTGGACGACTCCGGCTCGCTCAACGGCACCTACGTCAACCGGCGCCGGATCGAGTCGCACAAGCTCGCCGACGGCGACGAGCTCCAGGTCGGCAAATACAAGCTCACCTACCTGGCGCGTTGAGGTGGCCGTGAGCGACGAGACCGCGACAGAGCCGCCGGTCGAGGAGCCGCCGCCCCGGCCGCCCGCGAAGTCGCTGACGATCGGGGCGGTCTGCAAGGGGCTCAAGCCGGAGTTCCCGGACATCTCGATCTCGAAGATCCGCTACCTGGAGGACCAGAAGCTGCTGACGCCACGGCGCACGCCGGGTGGCTACCGGCTCTACTCGTCGGCCGACGTCGCGCGGCTGCGGACGATCCTGCGCCTGCAGCGCGACGAGTTCCTGCCGCTGGCCGTGATCCGGCAGGAGCTGGCCGCGGGGCGCTCGATCGACGATCCGCCGCCCGCGGCCACGACGACGCCGGACGGGCGCCCGGGCGCGGCGCTGCGCCGCCTGACGCTGTCCGTGCGCGACCGCGGCGTGGTCTACACGCTGGAGGGGATCATCGAGCAGACCGGCGCCGAGCCGCGGCTGGTGCAGGAGCTCGAGGAGTTCGGGATCGTGGTCGGCGAGGTGCGCGACGGCAAGCGCGTCTACGACGAGACCGAGCTCGAGATCGTGCGCGCGGTGACCGAGCTGGCGCGCTACGGCGTCGCGGGGCGCAACCTGCGCGTCTTCAAGACGTCGGCGGAGCGCGAGGCGGCGCTGCTGCAGCAGATCCTGGCCCCGGCGCTACGCTCGCGCAACCCCGAGCGGCGCAAGGAGGCGGTCGAGGCGCTCGAGAACCTGGCCGCGGTCGCGTCGCACCTGAAGCACCTGCTGCTCGTCCGCGATCTGCGCAAGATCGCGAAATGAACGCGCCCGGCCAGCGGATTCCGGGCCCCGGCCGCGGGTTTCGGGCAACAGCGAGGCGCCCCGGGTGAACCTGCGCGGGTTCATCCGCGACATACCGGACTTCCCCAAGCCGGGGATCGTGTTCAGGGACATCACGCCGCTGCTGCTCGACGCCGCGGCCCTGGACGCCGCGGTGACCTCGATCGCGGACTGGGCGCGGCCGCGGGCGATCGACCTCGTGGTCGCCGCCGAGGCGCGCGGGTTCATCCTCGGCGCGGCGGTCGCGCGCGAGCTCGGCGCCGGGTTCGTGCCGGCGCGCAAGCCCGGCAAGCTGCCGGGGGACACGGTGTCGGCCGAGTACATCCTCGAGTACGGCGTCGACGCGCTCGAAGTGCACGCGGACGCGCTCGCCGACGGCGCGCGCGTGCTGCTGCACGACGACCTGCTGGCGACCGGCGGGACGGCGCGGGCGCTGGCGGAGCTGGCGGAAGGCGCGGGCGCGGTGATCGCCGGCTGCGCGTTCCTGGTCGAGCTGGCGTTCCTGGGCGGGCGCGCGCAGCTCGAGGGCTACGACGTGCAGGCGCTGATCGCCTACGACGCGGAGTGAGGCGCGAGCAGGTCTTCTGGGGCTGGGGCGAGCCGGGAGCGGGGCCGGCGCTGCCGGAGCACGCCGTGCCGCTGCTGCGCTCCGAGCTCGGGATCTCCGGCGACGTGGTCTCGACGCCCGTGGCCACGCTGGCGGTGCCGCCGTCCGCGCTGCCGGCGGCCGTGCGGGAGCGGCTGTCCGCGGTCGCCCAGGTGCGCGAGGACGCGCAGGCGCGCGTGCTGCGCGCCCGCGGCAAGTCCTATCTGGACCTGCTGGCGCAGCGGGCGGGGGCGTTCGCGGACGTGCCGGACGCGGTCGTGGCGCCGGAGCGCGTCGAGGCCGTCGCGGCCGTGCTCGCCGTGTGCGCGGAGGAGGGCGTCGCGGTCGTCCCGTTCGGCGGCGGCACGAGCGTCGTCGGCGGGCTGGAGCCGGTGCGCGGGCGCTTCGGCGCGCTGATCTCGCTCGACCTGGGCGCGCTCGAGGGCGTGGTGAGCGTGGACGCGCGCTCGGCGGTCGCGGTCTTCGAGGCCGGGATCCGGCTGCCCGAGGCGGACGCCGCGCTGCGGGCGCACGGGCTCGCGCTCGGGCACGTGCCGCAGAGCTACGAGTGGGCGACGGTCGGCGGGTGCGCGGCGACCCGCTCGGCCGGGCAGTCCTCGACGGGGCACGGGCGCTTCGACGCGCAGGTGGTCGCGCTGGACTTCGTCGCGCCCACGGGGACGCTGGCGACGCGCGACGTGCCGGGGACCGCCGCCGGGCCGTCGCTGCGGCAGCTGGTGCTCGGGTCCGAGGGCGCGTTCGGCGTGATCACGCGGGTCGCGGTGCGCGTGCGGCCCGCCCGCTCGGCCGCGTACGACGCGTGGGTCCTGCCGTCGTTCGCCGACGGGTGCGACGTGCTGCGGCGGCTCGCGCAGGACGGGCTGGCGCCGGACATCGCGCGGCTGTCCGACGAGGAGGAGACGCGGCTCAACGTCGCGCTGGCGGGGACGGGCGCGGTCGGGCGGCGGCTGCTGGAGGGGCGGTCCCTGCTGATCTGCGGCTGGGAGGGCGCGGTCGGCCGGACCGCCGCGGCGCGCGTGCTGGTGCGGGCCGGGGCGCGGCCGCTGGGCGGCGGGCCGGGGCGGGGGTGGGAGCGGTCGCGCTTCGCCGGGCCGCACCTGCGCGACGATCTGCTCGACCGCGGCGTGCTGGTCGAGACGCTCGAGACCGCGGCGTCGTGGAGCCGCCTGGACACCGTGTACGGCGCGGTCCGGGACGCGCTGCCGGGCGTGCACGTCGGCTGCCACGTCTCGCACGTGTACGCGACGGGCGCGTCGCTGTACTTCACCGTGCTGGGGCGCCAGGCGGACGACCCGGTGGCGCAGTGGACCGGCCTGAAGGAGCGCGCGACGCGGGCGGTCCTCGACGCCGGCGGGACGTTGACGCACCACCACGCGATCGGGCGCGACCACGCGCCGTGGCTGGGCGAGGAGGTCGGCGCGCTCGGGCTCGAGCTGCTGCGGGCGGTCAAGGAGCGCTGCGATCCGGCCGGGATCATGAATCCCGGGAAGCTGCTTGTCGATTCCGCCGGTGCGCGATTGTCGTAGAGGCATGCCGCAATACGCGATCCTCATGTACGAAGCCACGCCCCCCGACGAGCTGCCGCCGGAGGTGCTCGAGGCGCACGGCGCCGTCGACGCGCAGATGGCCGCCGCCGGCGGGCGCGTCCTCGCCGGCGTCGCGCTGCGCGAAGCCGCCACCGCGACCGTCGTGCGCGACGGCCTGGTCACCGACGGGCCGTTCATCGAGACCAAGGAGGGCCTGGCCGGCATCACGGTCATCGAGGCCCGCGACCTCGACCACGCGCTCGAGCTCGCCCGGATGGTCCCGATCGCCTCGGGCGGCGTGGAGGTCCGGCCGCTGCTCGGGTTCCAGGTGCTCGACTGAACGCGGCGGCCGCCGTCGCGGAGGCGCACCGGCGCGAGTGGGCGTTCGTGCTCGCCGCGACGGTGCGCGTCACGCGCGACCTGGACGCGGCCGAGGACGCCGTGCAGGACGCGTACGTGTCCGCGCTGGCGGCCTGGGCGCGCGAGGGCGTCCCGGAACGGCCGGGCGCGTGGCTGACGACGGCGGCACGGCGGCGGGCGCTGAACGCGCTTGCCCGCCGGCGCACGCTGCAGGCCAAGCTGCCGCTGCTGCTGGAGCCCGGCGCCGAGCCGGTGGCCGAGGACGACGTGATCCCGGACGACCGGCTGCGGCTCGTGTTCACGTGCTGCCATCCGGCGCTGGCGCGGGAAGCGCAGGTGGCGCTGACGCTGCGGCTGGTGTGCGGGGTCGCGACCGAGGACGTCGCGAGCGCGTTCCTGGTCAGCCGGGCGACGATGGCGGCGCGGTTGACGCGGGCCAAGAAGAAGATCGCGGCCGCGGGGATCCCGTTCGCGGTGCCCGCGGCGGCGGAGCTGCCGGCGCGGCTGGACACGGTCCTGACCGTCGTGCACCTGCTCGGGACCGCCGCGCACGCGACGTTGTCGGCCGAGCTGCTGGCGCGCGCGGTCGACCTGGCGCGGATGCTGCGGGCGCTGCTGCCGGACGCGACCGAGGTGTGCGGGCTGCTGGCGCTGCTGCTGCTCGTGCGGGCGCGGGCGGCGACGCGCGCGCAGCCGCTGGCCGACCAGGACCGCTCGCTGTGGGATCGCGCGCTGATCGCCGAGGCCGACGCGCTGATCGTGGGCGCGCTGCGAGCCAGGCCGCCCGGGCGGTTCACGCTGCAGGCGGCGATCGCGGGCGTGCACGCGGCGGCGCCGTCGTATGCCGAGACCGACTGGCCGCAGCTGCTGGCGCTCTACGACGCCCTGGCGCGGGTCTGGCCGTCGCCGGTCGTGGCGCTCAACCGGGCGGTCGTGCTGGCCGAGGTGTCTGGGCCCGCGGTCGCGTTGGAGGCCGTCGACGGGCTGGCCGATGCGTTGCGCGGCTACCGCTATCTGTGGGCGACGCGGGCGGACCTGCTGCGCCGGCTCGGGCGCCACGAGGAGGCGGGCGAGGCGTACCGCGCCGCGCTGGAGCTGACCGAGGGGGAGGTCGAGCGGGCGTTCCTGGAGGATCGGCTCAGCCGGACCGGCCGTGCGGGAGATCCCCGCTCAGGATGACCTTGCCCGGCGCCTTGGCGTTGCGGTCGTCGAGCGTGACCAGCACGGTGTCGTAGGTCGCGAACCACTGCGGGAAGGCTTCGACGTCGGCGTTGCCGGGGCCGGCGGAGGTGAGCTCGCCGTTCTTGGTGACCGGGTCCTTGACGTCGCCGAGCAGGCGCGTGCCGCCGTCGTGCTTGCGGAACCAGATCGAGTACGTCTCGCCGGTGCGGTTCGGCTCGACGGCCTGGGCGGCGATCGCGAAGCGCACCGTGCCGTCGTTGGCCTGGAAGAGCCGCATCAGGCCGACGGCCTGCGAGCCCGCCGGTCCGCGCAGGACGATGTCGTTGGCCGAGGCTTCGGCGGTCGCCGTCGCGGTCGCGGTCGGAGCGGGCGCGTCGGTCGCGGGCTCCGGGTCATCGCCGCGCGTGAAGACGAAGATCAGGACGGCGGCCACGATCACCGCGGCGGCGCCGATGAGCAGCGCACCGCCGAGCTTCGAGGATCGCGCGGGCGCGCTGGGCGCCACCGCGTCTTCGCGCGCCGCTGCGGCCTCGTCCGCCGTCGCGGGTGCTTCGCGCGCCGCCGCGGCCTCGTCCGCCGCCGCGGGTGCTTCGCGCGCCGCCGCGGCCTCGTCCGCCGCCGCGGGCTCGTCGGCCGGCGCCCGTCCGTTCACTCGCGGCGCCGGCGTCTCGGTGCCGACCGGGAGCTCCGGGACGCGCTCGCCGCCGGGCGCCGCGCGCAGCGGCGCCGCGACCGTCGCCGCCCACGCGTACGCGGCCGGGTCCGCGAGCAGGAGCGCGCG
>DATMGH010000079.1:0-11016 GCA_035555675.1 Solirubrobacter sp.
CGTCGTTCCCCGCAACGGGGAGCCTGCGAACATTCTCCATGGCGTGCCTTCCTTCGCCGCCTTCCGGCGGACGGTCTTGATCAACCGGGAAGGTACGCCGCCTTCTTCATCGGGCGCATCCACAACTTCTGGTCATATCTCTCATCCACCAGCCCGGCCGCAACCACGCCGTGGGCGGCGAGTGCACGCAAACGCTCGCGCGGAGTGCAGGAGCACAGTGCGAGTACCTGCGCCTCGGTGACCGGCACCGGACTCGCGCTCAGCGCGGCGACCATCGAGAAGCACGTCAGCAGGCGACTGATCTTCAGCTTGTAGTTCTTGAGGGCACTGTCGGCCTTCTTGGCGAGCAGCGCGTCCCCCTGCAGGCGGCGGAGCTTGAGCCGCTTGTGCTCGTAGTTGAGCGTCAGCGTCCGCCAAAACCGCAGGATGTCGTTGGTCAGAAACGTCGGCACGAACGTCTCCGAGTGATCGAGGAAATCGCGGAAGTAGAAGCTCACGACCCGCGCCAGCAGCCGATCGTAGGTCTCCGCGGCCAGGACCGCCCGGCTCTCGAGCAACAGCAGCATGCGTGCCGTGAAGGCGTTGATCGAGTCGTCCTCGCGGCTGCCGAGCACGTCCTCCATGTGGTGGACGTAGTGGAGCTCGAGGTACTCGCCATCACCCGTAAACGGCGGGAAGCTCATCTGCTCGGTCGCCTCCACGAGCGCCGCCACCAACCGCACGAAGATCGTGAAGGGCACCGTGCGGTCGACATCCGTCTCGCAGAGAAAGAACAAGTCGATGTCCGACGCCTCGCCGGCCTCCAAGCGCCCGTAGCTGCCGGTCGCATACACGCAAAGGTCGCGCCCGTCGATGAGGCCGGTCAGCGGTTCCAGTCGTTCGGTGAGCTCGGCCAGGCGGTCGAGCGAGTACTCTCGACGAGCGTCCTCCACGTTGCGAGCATACGGTCACGGCGTCCGGTCCGCGCGAGAGGATGGCCCGCCAAATGACTGACCGCCCCCGCCCTGATCTCTACATCTCCGCCGACGTAGAGACCGACGGTCCGGTCCCCGGCATCTACTCGCTGCTCTCCTTCGGTCTCTACGTCGTCGGCTCGTACGACGGTCAGCGTCTGCGACGCCCCGCCTCTCCGCAGACGCTCTACCGCGAGCTGCGCCCGATCTCCGACGAGTTCGAGGCCGACGCGCTTGTGGTCAATGGTCTGGATCGCGACCGGCTCACCGTCGAAGGCGTCGAGCCCAGCGTCGCGATGGAAGAAGCCGCCGCCTGGGTCACTGAAGTGGCGGGTGGCCATCGTCCCGTCCTCGTCGCCTACCCCGTCGCGTTCGACTGGTCGTTCCTCTACTGGTACTTCGAGCGCTTCACCGCCGCCGGGTCGCCGTTCGGCCACTCCTCTTGCCTGGACATCCGCACCCTCTACCAGGCTCAGACCGGGACCGTCTTCGACCTCTCCGGCAAGCGGAACATGCCACCCGAGTTGCTTCCCAACGAGCGCCACACCCACAACGCGCTCGAAGACGCGATTGAGCAGGGTGAGCTCTTCGCCAATCTCGTGCAGTGGTCGCTGCAGCGGCGCGGGGCCGATCGAGACGATCGTCCGGTCACGCCTTCCTGGCTCGCCCGCCGCGTCGTTCCACTCGCTTAGCAGAGCGCCATCGAGTCAAGCGAGCTCGACGCCGCCCCCTGTCGGCTCCGAGTCGACAGGTGTCGCCTCAAGACGCGGCATCTGTCGCTGGCCGTAGCGCAGGGCGCACGGCAAGCTGCGTACCGCGCGACGTCGACCCCTGAAGAAACCCGAGGACCATGACCGCATCGATCTTCAACGGCACTCTTCCCGCCCTCATGACGCCCTGCAGGGCGGACCGGACGCCGGACTTCGACGCGCTCGTGCGCAAAGGCCGGCAGCTGATCGATCACGGCATGACCGCGATGATCTACGCCGGCTCGATGGGCGACTGGCCGTTGCTGACCGACGCGGAGCGCATGGAGGGCGTCGAGCGGCTCGTGGACGCGGGCATCCCGGTCATCGCCGGCACCGGCGCCGTCAACACCCGCGCCGCGGTCGCCCTCGCCGAGCACGCCCAGCGGGTCGGCGCCAAGGGCCTGATGGTGATTCCGCGGGTCCTGTCGCGTGGCTCCGTCCTGTCCGCGCAGAGAGCGCACTTCAAGGCGATCCTCTCCGCGGCTCCCGAGCTCGAAGCCGTCATCTACAACAGCCCCTACTACGGCTTCGCCACGCGCGCCGACCTCTTCTTCGCGCTGCGCGCGGAGCACCCGAACCTCGTCGGCTTCAAGGAGTTCGGCGGCGACAAAGACCTCAGCTACGCCGCCGAGCACATCGCCAGTGCCGGGGACGACGACATCAAGCTCACCGTCGGCGTCGACACCAGCGTCTTCCACGGCTACGTCAACTGCGGGGCCTGCGGCGCGATCACCGGCATCGGCAACGTCCTCCCGACCGAGGTGCTGCACCTGACCAACCTCTGCATCGCCGCGGCCCGGGGCGAGGCCGAGGCGCGGCAGCGGGCGCTCGAGCTCGAGCGGGCGATGAGCGTGCTCGCGTCCTTCGACGTCGGCCCGGACCTGGTCCTCTACTTCAAGTACATGCTCACCCTGCGCGGCGAGTCCGAGTACGCGCTGCACTTCAACGAGACCGACGAGCTCACCCCGAGCCAGCGCGGCTACGTCGAGAACCAGCTCGCGCTCTTCGACGCCTGGTACGCCGACTGGAGCCAGCTGCCCGGCGCGGTGCAGACCTACCGGCCCTGAGGGACGGGGTCCGCTCTGCAGGCCGGCGCCTCCGAGCCACGAGGCCCGGTCGCCGGCGCCCTCAGCCGGCGCAGCCGGCGGTGAGCGGACCGGCCAAGGGGTCCGAGCACGGTGTCAGGTCCCACGAGGCGGTGACCGCGTCGGCGTTCGGGCTCGTCGCGTCGGTGGCGCCGGCGGCCCGCAGCCGGAAGCCCGGCTCGGCTGGGCGCGGGACGGTGCTCAGATAGGCCTGCAGCGCGCCGGCGAAGTCGGCCTCCGGTTGCTGGCAGCCCACCCAGTGCAGCGGCACATCCGCAATCTTGACGTCGACCAGCAGCGTGTACGTGACCGAGCCGTCCTGGGCGCGGGTCAGCTCGAGCGCACCGGACGTCCAGCCGCTGCCAGCGCCGGCACCCTCGAAGCCGCAGCCGTCGCCCATGTGGTTGAAAACGCGCGGCAGGTCGTACGCCGTCATGTCATAGGTCGCGGTGACCGAGCCGTCCCCGTTCGGCGTCACCGCCTGAAGGTCGTAGGTGACCGTGCCGTCGAACGTCGCCTTCCAGCCCAGCGCCGTCTGCGTCGACGACACCGGCCCGTGGAGACGCCACGGGAACGCCTCGCGCTCACCGGTCGCCGACCATCCGCGCGCGGCGCGCCCGGCCGTCGAGGTGACGACGACGTCGGCCGAGACCGTCTCCTTCCACGAGTCCGGCTCGCCGCCGGTCGCCGAGAACAGCGCCGGCGCCCCGGAGGCACTGGCGGCGCGCGTGGCCTGGAAGCCACCGCGGCCGACGCGGATGATCGTGAACACGCCCGCGGCCGCGTCCTCGCCTCTGGCCGTGACGACCCGGCCCGCGACCTGGCGCGTCTCGTCCGGCTTGACACTCGCGATCGGCTCCGGGGCGAACACGACGTCGGCACAGTGGTTCGGCAGCTCGTACCAGCCGGGCTCGCCGGCCAGGAGGCGATCGTGGGCGCCGTCGACGAGGGCCGCCACCTTGCTGATCAGGTTGCGGTCGCGGGCCGCCTCACGGGCGAGCGCGTGCTCTTCGGCACGCTCCTCGGCGGCGCTCGCGCCCGCGGTACGCACGCGCGCGCTCACGGTCGGCGTGCCGGAGATCGTCGCGGCCCCTTCGCGCCCGGCGGTCAGCGCCGTACGCACGGTGAACTCGACCTGGCTGCCGCGACGGTACTCCCCGAGCTTGAATGCCACGTCGCTGTCGACGCGCTGCAGGCGGGCGTCCGCGCCAACCCGTCCCCGCGCGTGCACCGTGGCCGTGGCGCGGGTGGTGGCGCTCTCGAGCACGCGTCCGCGCTTGGCGACGATCATCGTCCCGCCCATCCTCACCGACTCGTCGGCCGTCACGACGCCAGCCGCGCTCGGGCAGCCGACGGGCGCGGTGCCCGACGCGAGCCCCTCGACGATCGGGCGGTAGGTCGCCGTGTAGCCGTCGCGGTCCTTGGCGGAGAGCTCGAGACGCATGTCGGTCCCGTCCTCGGCGGACGCCGTGACGGTCGCGCTGGCGGTGATGGTCGTGCCGTCGTTCGTGATGATGGGGGGCGCCGTGACCCGCCCCGTCACCGGCCCGCGCACGGCGGCGGCCCGAGCCCGGCCGCGGAAACCGTTCGCTACCAGCGTGCGGGCGCTTGCGGCGACCTTCGGCACGGCGCGGCGCAGCCGGCGCGGCATCCGCCGAGACGCCTTGGCGGCGCTGCGCACCCATTCGCCCGCGAGATTGGGGACGACGTTGCCGGCGGCTGGTCTCGGCGCCGGGGCGCACGACGTGCGCCCCGCGAGCTTCCATGGAATCTCGCCGCGCGCGCAGGACTTCGCGGAGGCGGCCGGAGCGAGCGCCGCGACGGCCGCGACCAGGACGATGAGCAGGGCAAGCGAGCGAATCATGCCCGGAGCGTCGCGGCCGACCGCCGCGGCCGCCATCGGGGAATCCCCTAGCCGGGCCTCCCATCCGCGCTCAGCGCGGTGCCGGCAAGCTCCGCGCGCGAGCGGACGCCGAGCTTCGCGTAGATCCGCGAGAGGTGATGCTCGACGGTCTTCTCCGAGAGAAAGAGCGCGCCGGCGACCTCCCGGTTCGAGCGCCCCTGAATGACGAGGTCGGCGACCTCGCGCTCGCGCGCGGTGAGCGCGTCCAAGCCGCCTGTACCGCCGCCGCGGCGCGTCACCGCGAGACGACCGCCCGCACGCCGGACCTCGCGCGCGGCGGCGCCGCCGAGCGCGTCGGCGCCGTGGAGCGCGGCCTCCGCGGCGACCCGCCGGAGCTCCTCCAGCCCGCGCTCGCGCTCAGCGGCCGCGAGCAGCGCTCGCCCGGCCACCAGGCGCGTCTCGAGCTCTTCCCGCGGCAGCGTGGCACGGCGTGCCGCGTCGGCGGCGTCGAGCGCGGTGGCCACGGCGCCGGCCGTGTCGCCGTCGGCCAGCAGCAGCTCGGCGTGGCCGCGCGCCGCGCGCGCGGCGCTCGCCGGCAGCCGCAGACGCGCCGCGTGGTCGGCCACCTCCTGCACCCACCGGCGCGCGTCCGCGGCGCGTCCGGTCGCGATCGCCGACCGCACCATGATGGGGACGAGTGCCGTGACCCGCGTCGGGTCGATCCGGTCGACACCGCCGTCGAGCGCCTCCAGCTCCCGCAGCACCCGCTCGGGATCCTCGCCGAACCGCGCGATCACGTTGAACGCGCGGTTCACGCGCGCGGGAAAGCTCGACTCGAGCCTGGCGTACAGCGCGTCGCTCTCACCGGCCGCGCGAGCCGCCTCAGCGGGCTCGCCGCGCAGCGCGAGCACCTGCCCGCGCTGGCAGAGCGTGAACGCCAGCTGCTCGTCGAGACCCTCCAGCCGCGCGGCTTCCTCGGCCGCCTCGACGAGCTCGAGCGCCGCGCCCAGCTCCAGCATCGCCAGCTCGGAGCTCGAGGCCACCAGCCGCAGCTGCATGACGAGGTGGCCCTGATGACCGTCGAGCGCGAGCCGCAGCCCGCGGCGCAGCACCTCGACGGCCGCGGCGGGCCGCTCGGCCTGGCCGAGGTTGCCCCCGACCGCCCAGGCCGCGTCGAGATGGCGTGAGAGCGCGGCGTCGTCGACCGCGGCCAGCCGCTGCCTGGCCTGCTCGAGCAGCTCGTGGGCCGGGCTGCCGGACCAACGGCGGCCGAGCGCCTGCATCGCCTCGACATGCGCACGCAGGACCGGCGTCTCGATGCTGCCGAGCTCGGCCGCCGCCCGGTCGGCCCACTCCAGCACGCCGGCGGCGTCGAGTCCGAAGAACGCGATCGACGACAGGTAGAGCAACAGCAGCGGGCGTTCGCCGGGCGGCGCGTCGCCGAGCGCGCCGAGCAGGCTCGTGCGCGCATCGTGGTAGGCGCCGAGGAACACCGCGGTCACCGCCGACGCGCGCACCAGCTCCATCCGCTGCGAAAGCCGGTCCGCCGGCAGGAGCCCGATCGCCTCCTCCAACGCCGCCCGGCTCTGCGGCAGCCGCCCCGCGGCGGTCAAGGCACCGGCCATCGCGGCGAGCAGGTCGACGCGCCGCTGGTCGTCGCCGTAGGGCAGCAGCCGCAGCGCCGCGGCGTACCAGTGCGCCGCGGCCGCGGGAGCGGCGGCCGACGCCGCGTCCGCCGCCCGCCGCAGCAGCGCGATCGCCTGCTCGTCGCCGGGGCGCGCGAACTGCTCGACGTGATAGGCCCGCTGCGCCGGGTCCGCGCCGCGCTCGGCGAGCGCCGCCGCCGCGCGCTCGTGGGCGGCCAGACGCCAGCCCGGCGGCGTCGCGTCGTAGACCGCGCGTCGGACGAGCGGGTGGCGGAAGCGAAAGCCGCGGCCGCCGTCGGCGCGCACGAGATCGGCTGCGACGAGCACGTCGAGCGCCGGCAGCGCGTCACCTCGCTCCAGTCCGGCCGCCGCCGCCGCGATGTCAGGGTCGAAGGGGTCACCGCCGACGGCCGCGCCTTCGATCAGCGTTCGCGAGCGCGCCGGCAGCCTCGCGACCTCCTGCCGCACCACAGCCAGCACGGAGGTCGGCAACACGTCGGCGGTCGTCACGTCGAGCCGGCCGAGCTCGCGCAAGAACAGCGGGTTGCCGCCGGCCTCGCGGGCCATGCGCTCTCGTAGCGCCCGATCCAGGCGCTGCGGCAGCAGCGCGACGGCGGCGTCTGGCGCCAGCAGGCCCGGACGCAGCTCCTCCCAGCCCGGTGCCGTCCGGGCGGCGTCGATCAGGCGCGGCGCCGGGTCGACCGGCCGGAGCGCGAACAGCAGCAGGTGCGGCACTCGAGGCGTGCGGCGCAGCAGGTGCAGCAGCAGCTCCACCGATGCCGCGTCGCCCCAGTGCACGTCGTCGAGCGCGAGCACGAACGGGCGCTCGCGACCGATCAGCTCCAGCAGAGAGCGCAGCGCACGGTGGTAGCGAAAACGTTCGGCGGGGCCGAGCGCCGGCGTCAGCGTGCCGTCCGTCTCGATTCCCGACGACGGCAGCACCGCCCCGAGCTCCTGGCCGGCCGCCGCCACGCGCGACGCGCTCATCGACGCCACATGGTCGTCGAGCGCGTCGATCGCGAGGCTGAACGGGACGTCTCGCTCATGCTCGGCGGCGCGGCCGGACAGCACGATCAGGCGCGCGAGCTCGGCCTGCTCGAGGAGCGCGTCGAGCAGCGCGGTCTTGCCGATGCCCGCCTCCCCGAGCACGCCGATCGTACGGCGCCCGCCCGCGCGCACATCGGCGAGCGCGCGGGCGAGCGCCTCGAGCTCGCGGTGTCGGCCGACCAGCTCCACGCGACCAGAGTAAGGCGCGCCGGCCGCGTCCGGCGGCGATCTATCCGAGCATCGACAGGAACGCGCGCTGCACGCGCGCCGGGACCAGCGGCAGGTAGAAGTGCTCACGCGGGTACCTGCTGGCGAGGCGGGCGACGTCGCGCAACGCGGGGTCCTCGAGCGCGAACAGCTCGAGGAAGTAGTCCGCCACCTGCAGTGGCGGGGTGAACTCCGCCGTGAAGCGAGCGCGGTCGCCCTCCACGCGGAACGTGTGCGGCCGGCCGGGCGGCACGATGATCTCCTCGCCGGCCGCGACGAGGCGCGAGCCCCGCAGGCCCAGCCGGACGCGCAGCGCGCCGTCGTGGACGATGAAACGCTCGGTCTGGTGCAGGTGCCGGTGCAGCGGGCCTCCGCCCGCTCCCCGGCGAGCTTCGACCTCGACGCGGAAGGCCGACGCGCTGAGCTCCAGCAGCGTCGAGGTCATGAACTGGCTGTGGAACACGGTTCCGGGGGCATGGTCCGCCGCCTTCGCGGTCATCGTCGCGGTCATCGCGTCGCTCTCCTTGGGCTGTCGTGCAGTGCCCGCAGAGCGTGGACGCCGCCCGGCGCTCGGGGTATCGGGGAAACCCTGGAACCGACCCCCGAACCGGCGAAGCCGCGGCCCGCGCCGCCAAGGACTTGGGGTCCCGGCTGGGGTTTTCCCCGGTGTCCGCGGCGCGTCTCGTGCGAGATGTTCTTCCCCGTTCCCCGACGAGAGGAAGACCATGATCCGCAAGCCCCGGCACATGACGCCGGCCGTCGCGCTCGTCTGCGTGACGGGCGCGCTTGGCGCTGCGGCGCCGGCGAGGGCGGACTCGCTCGTGTTCGTCAAGAGCAACAACGTCTGGCTGGCCAACCCAGACGGGTCCAACCAGTACCAGGTGACCGCCGACGGCTCCGCCGAGAACCCGTACACGTCGCCGTCGCAAGCCGACGACGGCACGATCGTCGCCGCCCGCGCGAAGCCCACCGGCGGCCCGCTCTACCGCATGCGCCAGAACGGCGAGCTGCTGAACACGATTCCCGTCGCACCCGCGCTCGCCGGGCCGTTCGCCCCGCAGGTCTCTCCGGACGGCAACCTCGTCGCCTACGAGCACGTCTTCTCGAAGAACGTCAACGGCTACATCGAGACCTCCAGCGACGTGCGCTTCACGCGCGCCGACGGGTCGACGCCGCAGGGCATCGGGCCTGAGACGGGCCGCGGAGCGAATGCCCCGTCGTGGATCGACTCCACGCGCGCGTTCGTCGGCGTCAATCAGGCCACGACGACGCAGATCGTCGGCCAGGCGGCGGTGCAGTGGTGGAGCGACTACGACCATCAGCCGCAGTGGTTCAGCCTCGGCGAGACCGTCGAGGACGGCGAGGTGGCGCCGAACGGGAAGATCGCGGTCGTCCGTGGCGAGCACGACGACAACACGATCCAGCTCTACGACTCGACCGGCGGGTTCACGTCGCTGCCACGGCCGACCTGCACGCTCAGCGAACCGACCGCCGGACCGCTCGGCAAGCGTTTCGTCGACCCGACGTTCTCGCCCTCGGGTGACGCCGTCGCGTGGCAGGAGGGCGACGGCATTTGGGTCATGAGCCTGCCGCCCGACGGCTGCGCGGCCGGCACACCGCGACAGCTGATCGAGGGCGCGTCCGATCCCGATTGGGGCCCGGCGAACGTGAATCCGGGCCCTCGGCCGACACCGGTACCGGCGCCGGCCCCGGGCGTCGGGCAGCACCACGAGCCCGATGCCGCGCACGGCGGTACGACGCACCCGGACGCGGAGCCCGCGCTCGGCGCGTCGATCGCGCGGGTCAGGCTCGGCCGCGCGCTCACCGCGGGCGTTGTGGTCCGCCTGCGGACGCCGAGCGGCGGCCGCGTCAGCGCGCGAGCGTCACGCAACGGCCGCGCGGTCGCCAGCGGGTCCCGCAAGGTCAAGTCCGGGGGCGCGACGACGGTGACCCTGCGCTTCACCGGCGCGGCGCGTCGCGCCTTGCGCGGCGGACGCGCGGCGAAGCTCACCGTCACGCTGCGCTTCACGCCCACGTCCGGCGCGGCGCTGAGCCGACGGCTGAAGATCACGCTCAGGCGGTGATCGCGTTCTCACGCGGCGGGGCGGGCCCGGTCTGGCTCGCGTTCGCCGGCGCCGCGCAGCAACCCGCGAGGACGAGATCGCGCGGGCCCGCCGGCTGGCGGAAGACCGGCGAGGAAGCCGCGGTTGGGCCCCGATTTCTCGGGGCCCAAGTGCAGCAGTTCGGATCGCTGTCCGAGTGGGCGAGCTCTCAGAATTCGCGAGGCCGCAAGAACACTGGGATTCCAGCCGGGGTGCTCAGCGGGGACGTTCGGGTGCTCAGCGGGCCGAGTCGTAGCCCCGAGCGGCGATCAACAGCCGCGCTACGCGGCGAAGTCCGGACGAGGGGTCGGCAGCCCAGCCGGCCATGGCGTGCAGGAAGCGCTCAAGCGCCGCGTCATTCCATGCCTCCGGGGCGAGCGCGCGGTCCTCTTGGAACTCGGCCATGAACTGGGCGAAGTCCTCCGCTGTCCTCACACGCTGCGCCAGTCGCTCGACCTTCCGACTCGGCGCCCTATCAGAGATGCAGCTCTCCAGAACTATGAAAACTGTTCGGATAGCTCGTCCAAGTGGAGACGGCGGGAATTGAACCCGCGTTCGCTGAACCCTGCGAATCCCGCTAACGAGTCGCGTGCTCATCAGCGTCACTTTCTCCCCTCCGAGAGGTTGCTTTTCTCCCCTCTGTTCGCCCGATATTCTCCCCCCTGTGGCGTACTTCCCTCGGACTGTGGATGCTGAGCTGGCCACGCTGCTAGCCGCCAACGGAGCGGTCGTGATCGAGGGACCGAAGGCATGCGGCAAGACCGAGACGGCTCGCCGGCAAGCGGCCAGCGAGGTGCTGCTGGACATCGACCTCAACGCCCAGCAGGCGGCGGCCCTGGACCCGGGGCTGATCCTGCCAGGGGCCCATCCACGACTGCTCGACGAATGGCAGCTCCAACCGGCGATCTGGAACCACGTCCGCCGTGCCGTGGACGCCGGGAAGCAGCCGGGGATGTACATCCTCACTGGATCGGCGGTCCCGGCCGACGATCACACGCGCCACACCGGAGCCGGGCGCTTCGGGCGCGTGCGCATGCGGCCGATGAGCCTCTGCGAAACCGGCGTCAGCACCAGGCAGGTCTCGCTGAAAGGCCTGTTGGCCGGGGAGCCGACTCGAAGCCCGGACTCGGGGCTTACGATCGGGGATCTACTCGAAGAGGTGGTGCGAGGTGGCTGGCCGGGCTTCCGTGACCTGGAGCTGCCGGCGGCGACACGCGCGGTCCGTGACTACCTCGACCAAGTGCTGAGGCAGGCTGGGTTTGACGGACACCTCGAAGCCAGGATTTCGTCCTGGGGAGAGGAACGGTGTTTGTCGTATGGCTGCTCCGAAGAAGTACAGCGATGAGTTGCGTGAGCGCGCGACGCGGTTGGCGTTGGAGTCCGG
>DATMGH010000080.1:0-5621 GCA_035555675.1 Solirubrobacter sp.
GCTGGAGGTGATCCGGCAGGTCACCGAGAAGCGGCCGGCGCAGCGGTTCCTGGCGCTGAGCGTGTCCGACGCGCCCGAGGACGTGATCGCGATCATCCGGGCCGGCGCGCGCGGCTACGTCACCAAGACGATCTCGGGCACCGAGCTGGCCGACGCGGTGCGCCGGATCGCCGACGGCGACGCGGTCTTCTCGCCGCGGCTGGCCGGGTTCGTGCTCGACGCGTTCGCGTCCCTGACGCCGGTCGAGGTCGATCCGGAGCTCGATCAATTGACGGCGCGCGAGCGCGAGGTGCTCCGGCACATCGCCCGCGGCTACCTCTACAAGGAGATCGCCGCGCGGCTGGGGATCTCCACCAAGACCGTCGAGGCGCACGTCTCGGCGGTGCTGCGCAAGCTGCAGCTCTCCTCCCGGCACGAGCTCTCGCGCTGGGCGGTGCAGCGGCGGCTGGTCGACTAGACGCCGAGCTCGTCCAGCGAGCTCTGCAGCTCGGCCGCGTCGCGGTAGACGCGGAACGCGCCGGCGCCCTGCAGCTCGTCGGCGCCGTAGCCGCCGGACAGCAGGCCGATCGAGAGCATGCGCGCGCGGCGTGCGGCCAGCAGGTCCCAGACGGCGTCGCCGATCACGTAGCAGTCCTCGGGCGCGACGCCGAGCCGGCTCGCGCACTCCAGGAACAGGTCCGGCTCCGGCTTGGCGCGGGCGACGTCGCCGCGCTGGACGACGACCATGTCGCCGGGGACCTCGAGCGCGTCCAGCGACGCGTCGATGCCGGGGCGGCGGCCGGACGTGGCGATGCCGTGCGTGATCCCGCGCTCGCGCAGGGTCTCGAGCAGGGCTTTCGCGCCGGGCAGCGGGCGGCGCTCCTCCGGCGGCAGCAGCTCGCGGAACAGCCGGTCGTGGATCGTCTGCAGCTCCTCGGCCTGGCGCTCGGTCAGCTCGTGCCCGAGCTCGCGGCCGACCGCGCGCGTGAACAGGCCGCCGCTCATGCCGATCCGGCGGTGGATGCGCCAGCCGTCGATCGCCATCCCGCCCTCCTGGAGGGCCTTCTGCCAGGCGAAGACGTGGGCGTAGACGGTGTCCACCAGCGTGCCGTCGAGGTCGAAGATCAGTGCGGGCATGGCCTACAGGTTGGACCCCGCACTGCGGAAGGAGGCGCCGGCCTGGCGCTCGCCGAGCGCGAAGTGGGGTGGGAGCGGCGCGTCGTCGTGCCAGGCGGCGGCCAGCCGCTCCGCCAGCGCCGGCCCGTGCTTGAAGCCGTGGCCGGAGCCGCCGCCGACCAGCCAGACCGCGGCGTGCTCGGGGTGGGGCGCGGCGATGAAGTGGCTGTCGGGGCTGATCTCGTAGCGGCAGCACTTCGAGCCGGTCAGCCGGGCCTGGGCGAGCGCCGGGAAGCGGTCGGCGGCGTAGCCGCGCGTCAGCGCTTCGGTCGCGGGCGTCGCCGGCGGGAGGTCGGCGTCGGGCTCGATCGCCGGGCCCTCCTGGTCCCAGGCGATCTTGACGCCGAGGCCGTCGAGGTCGGCCGTGCCGTAGGTGGCGCGGTCGTAGTCGACCCAGCCGGGCGTGTCCCGCCACGCCGGCCCGCCGTCGAAGAAGAACAGCTCCTGGCGGGTGACGCGCAGGTTCACCAGGCCGGGGAACAGGCGGGCGAGCCAGCAGCCGCTGCTCCAGACGATCCGGTCGCCTTCGAGGGTCGTGCCGTCGTCGAGGCAGACGGCGTCCGCGTCCGGGGTCGCGCGGGCGTGGACGAGCGTGGCGCCGCGGGCGGCGGCCGCGCGCGCCAGGGCCTGGACGGCGCGCTGGGCGCGCAGCACGCCCGCCTCGGGCTCGTGCAGCACCCAGGCCAGGTCGTCGCCGTCGAACGAGGGGAACCGGCGGGCGGCGTCGGCGACCGACCAGCGCTCGGTCGGGATGCCGAGCGCCTGCAGGGAGCGCTCGGACTGCGCCTCCCAGCCGTCGTCGCGGTGCGCGAACCAGCTCACGCCGCAGTCGATCAGCACGTCGGCGCCCGTCTCGGCCTCGAGCTGCTTCCAGAGCGTGCGCGCGCGGCGCGCCATCGCGGTGTAGTCGGTCTCGGCGCCGTGCGAGCAGCGGATCAGCCGCGTCTCGCCGCCGCTGGTCGCGCGCGCGTCGCCCGGCTCGAACTGGTCGACGAGCACGACCTCGTCGCCGCGCCCCGCCAGCCACCAGGCCAGCGACGCGCCGAACGTCCCCGCCCCGACGATGACCACGCGCTCCATACGGGCTAAGTTTGGCGGGTGCTGCTCGCTGCCGCGCTGGCGTCGGTCGTGCTCGGGCATTCCGTGCAGGGGCGCGAGATCCGCGCGACGCGCGTGGGGGAGGCGGGCGCGCCGGTGAACGTGCTGGTCGTCGGCGACGTGCACGGGGACGAGCCGGCGGGCGAGGCGATCGTCGCGGCGCTGCGGCGGGCGTCGCGGCCGGCGGGCGTGACGTTCTGGCTCGTGCGCACGGCGAACCCGGACGGGCGAGCGGCGGGAACGCGGCACAACGCGCGCGGGGTGGACCTCAACCGCAACTTCCCGTGGCGCTGGCGGGCGGGCACACGGGGCGTGTACTTCCCGGGTCCGCGCGCCGGGTCCGAGCCGGAGACGCGGGCGCTGATGCGGCTGGTGCGGCGCGTCCGACCGCAGTTGGGTGTGTACTACCACCAGCACATGGGGATCATCGTCCGCGCCCCCGAGGCCGATCAGGCGCTGCAGCGCGAGTACGCGCGGCGCAGCGGGCTGCCGCTGCGCTCGCTGCCGGCGTACCGGGGGACCGCGATCGGGTGGGAGAACGCGCTGGTGCGCGACGGCACCGCGTTCGTGGTCGAGCTGCGCGCGGGCCCCGCGCCGGTCGCGCGGCACGTGCGCGCGGTGCTGGCGCTGGCGCGGCGGGTGCCGGCGCGTCCGGCGGGCGTCTCCGCCGCGGCGCCGGCGGCGCGCCTCTCCGCGTTCCGCCCGGCGGGCGTCTCCGCCGCGGCGCCCCACTTCGCGGCCCCCCGCGCGGAGGCGCCCGCGTGATCGTCGTGGCCCGTCACGGCGAGACGGAGTGGAGCGCGTCGGGCAAGCACACGTCGCGCACCGACGTCCCGCTGACCGAGCGCGGGCGCGCG
This sequence comes from Solirubrobacter sp., assembly GCA_035555675.1. Lineage (GTDB taxonomy): Bacteria > Actinomycetota > Thermoleophilia > Solirubrobacterales > Solirubrobacteraceae > Solirubrobacter. The sequence goes on from DATMGH010000080.1 coordinate 3,111, forward strand.
GCGGCGGCGGAGCTGCTCCCGCGGCTCGCCGGCCGCGACTTCGCGCTCGTGCTCGCGTCGCCCCGCGCCCGCTCGCACACGACCGCGGTGCTGGCGGGGTTCCCGGACCCGGAGGTCGATCCCGATCTGGTCGAGATCGACTACGGCGACTACGAGGGGCTGACCACGCCGGAGATCCGCGAGCGGCGGCCCGGGTGGTCGGTCTGGACGCACGACGCGCCCGGCGGCGAGAGCCTCGAGCACGCCGGCGCCCGCGTGGACCGCGTGATCGCCCGCGCGCTGGCCGCCGACGGCGACACGCTGCTGTTCGCGCACGGGCACATCCTGCGCATCCTCGCCGCCCGCTGGGTCGAGCTGCCCCCGGCGCGCGGCGCGAGCTTCGCGCTCGACACCGGCGCGCTCGGGGAGCTCGGCTTCGAACGCGAGCGCCGCGTCGTCCAGCGCTGGAACGCCTAGAGGGACCGGGGGTGTGGCCGGAAACTCGCCTCACAGGCGACCTGGCGGCCACACCCCCCCGCGGCGAACGATCCATTCAGTGCCCGAAGCGCACGTCCGGTAGCACCCGTCGCAGCCACGCCGGCGCGTACCAGGCGGCGCGGCCCGTGAGCCGCAGCAGCACGGGCACGAGCGCGAGCCGCACCAGCAGCGCGTCCAGCAGCACCGCGATGCCCAGGATCAGCCCCATCTCCTTCGGCGGCAGCGGCCCGGACAGCGCGAACGTGAAGAAGACCGCGACCATCACCGCCGCGGCGGCGAGGATCACGCGCCCGGAGTGCGCCAGCCCGCCGATCATCGCTTCGCGCGGGTCGCCGCTGCGGTCCCAGTGCTCCTTCGCGCTCGACAGCAGGAACACGGTGTAGTCCATGCTGATCGCGAAGATCATCGCGAAGAAGAACACGGGCCCCCAGGCGTCGAGGAAGCCCTGCGCCTCGAACCCGAGCAGGCCCGCCGCGTGCCCGTCCTGGAAGACGAGCTTCGCGACCCCGAACGCGGCCCCGGTCGCGAGCAGGTTCGTGAGCACGCCGAGCGCGGCGATCAGCGGCGCCTGCAGCGCGATCAGCAGCAGCAGGAACCCGAGCCCGAGCACGACGCCGACGACCAGCGGCGTCTTGCTCGCCAGCTCGGCTTCGAGGTCGTGGTTCTCGGCGGGCGCGCCGCCCACCAGGGCGCCGGCCGGAAGCGCGGCGCGCAGGCGGTCGATGGCGTCGCCCAGCGCGGGCGAGGAGGGGTCGACACGCGGGATGGCGGAGAGCAGCGTGGGGCCCGCGGGCACCACGCGCGCGATCGCCGGATCGCGCTCCAGCACGCGCGTCGCCTGCTCCGCCTCGCCGGCCGGCACCACGACCTGCAGCGCGCCCGGTGCGCCCGGGCCGAACGCCGCCTGGACCAGCTCGTAGCCGGCGCGGCTCGCGTCCTCGCGCGGGACGACCTTGATCGACGGCATCCCGGTCGCGAGCTTCGCCACCGGGAACGCGAGCGCGACGAGCAGCGCGACCGTCCCGAGCCCGAACGCCCACGGCGCGCGCCACAGCCGCGCGCCCCAGGCCGCGAACCGCGGCGACCGATGCTCGCCCTGGTGCACCCAGGGCAACGACAGCGCGTCGACCCGCGGGCCCAGCTTCGCCAGCACCGCGGGCAGCAGCGTCAGCGTCGCTGCCGCCACGAACGTGACCGCGAGCATGATCCCGAGCGCCATCGAGCGGAACGCGGGCGAGTTCACCAGCAGCACGGCGCTGAGCGAGATCAGCACGGTCAGCGCGCTGAACAGGACCGCCTTGCCGGCCGTGTCCATCGTCTCCTCCACCGCATCGACGGCGGATCGGCGGCGCCCGAAGAACGCGCCCCGGAACCGGTGCACGACGAACAGCGCGTAGTCGATTCCGAGCGCCAGCGCGAACATCAGCGCGAAGTTCATCGCCCAGATCGAGACGGGCGCGAGCTTCGTCGCCAGGTACAGCGACCCGGCGGACGCCAGCAGCCCGAGCATCGTCAGCAGCAGCGGCAGGCCCGCGGCCGCCAGCGAGCCGAACGCAAGCACGAGGATCGTCAGCGTCACCGGCCAGCTCAGCAGCTCCGAGCGCAGCATCGCGCTGCGGTTGGCCTCGTTGAAGTCCGACCACATGCCGGACGCGCCGGTCAGCGCGACCCGCACGTCGTCCGCGCCGAGCGCGGCCAGCGGGCCCTTGAGGTCGTCCGCCGCTCGCACCATCTGGTTCGCGTCGGCCCGCGCGCCGCCGGTGAGGACCGCGGTGTGGCGGTCGGGCGAGACCATCGGGTCGCCGGGCGCGGCGACCCGCGCGTCCTGCCCCAGGCGCGCCGAGACGGCGTCCAGCACGGCCGCGAACGCCGGGTCGTCCGTCGTGCGCGTGTCGCTGTGCACGACGACGCTCAGCCCGGTGCTGTTGTGCTCGCCGACGAGCTCGCGGACGCGCACCGACTCCGAGCCTCCGGCCTGCCAGCCCGCGCCGGACAGGGCGTGCTCGACGCGCGGCGCGAACACCCCGAGCACGA
>DATMGH010000081.1:0-5923 GCA_035555675.1 Solirubrobacter sp.
GATCTGCGATCCCGGGGTGCGGTACGTCGACACGTACTACGACGACGACTGGGTCGCGGCGCACGGGCTGGACCTCGCGCCCTACGAGGAGACGCTGGAGCGCTGCCTCGCCACGGGGGAGTGGCGGGAGCCGGGCTAGCCCTTCTTCTTCTTGGCCACCTTGAGCGTGAGCTTGAGGTTCTGGCTGGCCGGGCCGGCCGTGACCGTCGCGACCGCCTTGATCGACCCCTGCTTGAGCAGCTTGCGCGCCGGCGCGGTCAGCTTGAGCTTGATCTTCACCGGCTTGCCGGCCTTGGCCTTGAACTTCGCGCTCGCGAGCTTGAGCACGCGCGCCTTCGGCTTCGCGGCGGCCGCGCGCACCTTGCCCGCGGTCTTGAGCGTCACCGACCCGCTGGTGTCGGCGGCGAACGCGGCCAGCGAGAGCGTGACGACGCCCTTCGCGTCGCTGGTGAGCGTCGAGCTGCCCGCCGCGAGGCGCGCGGCCGAGCCGTCGCCGCCGGGCCCGCCGCCGCCGCTCGCGCCGCCACCGCCACTCGGGCCGCCACCGCCGGCCGCGCCGCCACCGCCACTCGGGCCGCCGCCGCCACCGCCGCTCGCGCCGCCACCGCCGGCCGCGCCGCCGTCGCCCGGCGGCGGGCTGGGGACGACGATCTCGACGCCGTAGAAGTCGAGCGTGCGGTTGCGGACGAGGTTCAGCCTGCACACGTGGCCCTCGATCGCGTTGCAGCCGGCGAGCCCGTCCGGGAGGTAGCCGCCGGCCGGTTCGACGCTGATCGCGTAGCCGTTCGCCCGCGGCAGCGTCAGCGAGTACTTCCCGGCCGCGTCGGTGGTCGCGGCGCCGACCTCGCCGCCGCCCGCGCCCGCCGCCGTCACGCGCGCGCCCGCCACGGGCGCGCCGGCCGGCCCGTAGACGGTGCCGGAGACGGTGTGCGCGAGGTTCGCGGGCGCCATCCAGAAGCCGACCGCCTTGCCGCCGTAGCGGCCGGTGCCGACGATCAGGCCGTCGTCGTTGATGTCGGCGGCGCTGTACATCGACCAGCCGGTGCCGGCGAGTGTGTAGAGCGGCGCCGGCGCCTCGTTCGGGCGCCACAGGTAGGCGTTGCCGGCGGTCAGCTCGCTCTGGTAGTACTCGGTGCCGGCGCGGCCGACCACCCAGCCCGAGTCGTTGATCGCGTTCGCCGCCGACCTGGCCTGCATGGCGCCGACGGTCTCGTAGCTCGAGCCGTTCCAGACGCGGGCCAGGTGGTTGGTCTCGGAGGTCGTGCTGCGGCCGGCAACGTGCCCGTGGACGTTGAGGCCGTGCGCTCCCGGGTACACGTCGAGCTGCGGGCCGGGCGTACCGCCGGTCGACAGCCACGCCTTGCTCCCGCCCGGGCCGCCGGTGCCGAGGATCAGGCCGTCGTCGTTGATGTCGAGCGCCTCGCCGCCGAAGCGCCGGATCGACGTGCCTTCGATGATGTCCGGGATCACGATGGCCGTCCAGCCGCCGCCCGTGGTGATCGCGGGCAGGTGGTTGTAGCTCGGGCCCCAGACCTGGCTCTCCCACGTGTTGCCCGCGCGACCGACCATGACGCCTTCGTTGTTGATGCCGGAGAGGTCGGACCCGTTCTGGCCTGAGAGGTTGCGCGCGGTCCGCGTGCCGGTGCTGCCGGTCCGCGTCGCCTGCCAGACGAGCCCGTTGCCTTTGGCGTCGTCGCCACTGGCGCTGATGCCGAACCCGACGATCACGCCCGCGTCGTTGATGTCCTTCGCCACCGTGCGGTCGAAGCCCGCGGTGTCGAGCTTGATCATCGCGCCGTCCTCCCAGCGGAAGCCGGTGTCCTGCGACTCGCCCGGGAAGCGCGCCGTGCCGACGACGACGTTGCTCGCGTTGACGGCCGCCGGGGAGATCCGGGTCGTCCCTTCGGGGCCCTCGATGACCCCGGTCGTCCAGTCCGCGGCCGGCGCGGCGGGCGCGGCCGCGGCCGCGGCGAGCAGCGCCAGCGCACCGGCGAATGCCAGGCGCCGCCTCATGCCGGCTTCCCGCAGCGCACGTAGGCGGTCTGCGCGACCTCGGCCGGGGAGAGCCCGTTCGCACCGCCCGGGCTGCCGCCGGGCGGAATCTCGAACGTGAACGCGACCGCGCTCGCCGACAGCGTCGCCCTGCGCACGAGCGGCAGCACCCAGCCCGCGGTCGCCGAGCTCCAGCGCGAGCGCGTGAACGGCTGCAGGTCGACGCCCCAGCCGACGGCGCGGCGGCCGCCGCCGCACTTGACCGTCACCGACGCGCTGGTCGCCGCGTGGAGGTCCTCGGTCGACGCCTGCTCGGTCGTGACGGACTTCAGCACGCGGGTGGGGACACAGGCGATGTCGGCGTAGGCCGGCTCGGCTCGGTCGAGCGGGAAGGTCGTCGGGATGCCCTCGATGCGGACCTCCCACCCACCCGTTCCGACCGGGCGCGAGGTGAACCGGCCGAGGCCCGGCGAGAACTCCTGCGACAGCGGCGCGCCGAGCGAGACGCGGCCGCCGGAGCAGCGCGCCTTCGCGGTCGTCCGCAGCGTGGTCGCGCTGGTCGGCACGGTCGTGCTCGGCACGCGCGTGTGGGTCACGTTCGCGCCGCTCGCGCAGAGCACCTGGAGGCGCAGGCGGACCTGACCCGGCGCGCCGACGGCGAACCCGCCGACCGCGCTCGGGCCGAAGGACTGGCCGACGATGTGCCGCGAGGCGTCGACGATGCCGGGGGAGATCGCGCGCTCGTTGGCGCGGCACGCGGTCGAGAAGCGCTGCGCGTCGTCGAAGACGTTGCCGAGCGAATCCGAGGCCGGGAGCTGGACGGACGCGCTGGACGCCGCCAGCCGGAGCTTGAGCTTGGCGTGTGCGGCGGCGGTCAGACCGGACCAGGCGGCCGCGAAGGCGAGAAGAACCAGCAAGGGTCGATGGGCGCGCATCGCATCGACCATCTCATTGTGTTCTCATCAATGCAATCCGGGCCCCGCCAAACCTGGACGTCTCGGTGGGGCGCCTGGCCGGCGGTCTCGCTCGGCTCCGGTCAACCGCGGCCGCCTCGCCGCCGCGGTCTCGACGCGGCTAGTCGTCGCGGTCGGGGTTGCGGACGCCGTCCGGGCCCGCTTCCAGCAGCGCGACGCACTCGATGTGCGGGGTCTGCGGGAACATGTCGACCGGGCGGGCCTTGATCAGGCGGTAGCCGGCCTCGACGAGCTGGGCCGCGTTGGGCGCCAGCGTGGTCGGGTTGCAGGAGACGTAGACGATCCGGGCCGGGGCGGCGTCGACGATCCGGCGCACGACCTTGCGCGAGAGGCCCGCGCGCGGCGGGTCGATCACGGCGACGTCCGGGCGGCCCGCGCGCTCGACGAGCTCGCGCAGCGCGAGCCGCGCGTCACCCGCGTAGAAGGACACGTTCTGGATCTCGTTGATGCGTGCGTTCTCGATCGCGTCCGCGACCGCGGCTTCGACGATCTCGAGGCCGACCACCTGGCGCGCGCGGGTCGCCATGGTCAGCGCGATCGTCCCGATGCCGCTGTAGAGGTCGAAGACCTGCTCGTGCCCGCGCAGCGCCGCGTACTCGACGGCGATGCCGTAGAGCTGCTCGGCCATCTCCGTGTTGGTCTGGAAGAACGCTTCGGGGGAGATCAGGAAGTCGAGGTCGCCGAGGCGCTCGGTCAGCTGCGGGGCGCCGGACAGCAGCGAGGACTCGCCGCCGTACGTGCTCTCGCCGAGGTCGGCGGTCTGCGTCCACCACAGGCCGTCGGCGTCGACCGCGTCGATGAAGGCGTCGACGTCGAGCTTGCCGGGCGACGTCACGAGCCGCACCTGCGTCTGCCCGGTCCGGCGCCCTTCGCGCACGACGAGGTTGCGCAGGAAGCCGCGCTGGTCGCGGCGATCCCACGGCATCAGCCCCTGCGCGCGGCAGAACGCCAGCGCCTGCTCGCGCAGCTCGTTCGACCGCTCGGACGCGAGCTTGCAGTCGGTCATCGGCACGATGTCGTTCCAGCGGCCGGGCGCGTGGAAGCCGCACACCAGCTCGCCGTCGTCGCCCGTCCCGAACGAGTACTCGAGCTTGTTGCGATAGCGCCACTGCTGGACGGCGGGCACGATCGGCTCCAGCTCGAAGCCGTCGAGCTTGCCGATCCGGCGCAGCGCGTCCTCGACCTGCTCGGCCTTGACCTGCAGCTGGCGTTCGTACGGCAGGATCTGCCACGGCGCGCCGGGATGGTCGGCGGCGGGCGGGACCCGGTCCGGCGACGGCTCGAGGATCTCGGTCGCCCGCGCCTCGGCGTAGGCCTTCTTGGCCTTGCCCACGACCGCGCGCACCCGGTCCCCGGGAACGGCCCCGGCGACGAACACCACGTAGCCGTCGCGGCGCGCGACGCCGTTCCCGCCGTGGGCGAGCGAATCGATCGTGAGCTCGAGCACGTCGCCGCGCGACGGCCGGCTGAACGTAGCCGAGGACATCGGTATGTGAGGATGACAGGGTGTCGATCGACGACCCTGATGACCTGGCCGCCCTGCGCGCCGCGGGCCGCGTCGTGGCGGAGACGCTGCGCGAGCTCGCCCGCCGCGTGCGGCCGGGCGTGACCACCGCCGAGCTCGACCACGTCGCCGACGAGGTCTTCGCCCGCCACGGTGCCCGCTCCGGCCCGCGCCTGGACTACGACTTCCCCGGTGCCGTGTGCATCTCGATCGACGACGAGTGCGTGCACGGAATCCCGGGCGCGCGCCGGCTGCGCGACGGGCAGCTGGTCAAGCTCGACGTGACGGCCGAGCTCGACGGCTTCTACGCCGACGCCTGCCGGACCGTGCCCGTCGGGCGCGTGCGGGGCCGCGACCAGCGGCTCGTCGCAGCCGCGTCCTCCGCCCTGCACCGCGGCCTGGACGCCGCGCGCGCGGGTGCGAACGTCGGCGCGATCGGGGCCGCCGTGCAGGCGGAGGTCGAGCGCCGCGGGTTCAACGTGTGCGCGGAGCTGACCGGTCACGGCATCGGCCGCCGCATCCACGAGGAGCCGGACGTGCCCAACGTCGCGTGGGACGGCCCGGAGCTGACCAACGGGCTGGTGATCACGGTCGAGCCGATCATCGCCGCGGGCGCGGGCGACGTGTACCTGGACGACGACGGGTGGACGGTGCGCACCGAGGACGGGTCGCACTCGGCGCACTTCGAGCACACGATCGTGGTCACCGACGGCGCGCCGATCCTGGTGACGGCATGAGGATCGCGGGGCGCGAGGTCGGGCGCATCGGGCTCGGCTGCATGGGCATGAGCTGGGCATACGGCGCGGCGGAGCGCGACGAAGCGGAGTCGATCGCGACGATCCACCGCGCGCTCGAGCTGGGCGTCGTCCTGCTCGACACCGCCGACGTGTACGGGCCGTACACGAACGAGGAGCTGGTCGGGCGCGCGATCGCCGGCCGGCGCGACGACGTGGTGCTGGCCACCAAGTGCGGGTTCGTCGTGCGCGACATCGCCGAGTACGTGCTCGACCGGGACGGGCGCCCGGAGCACGTGCGCTCGGCGATCGAGGGCTCGCTGCGCCGCCTCGGCACCGATCACGTCGACCTCTACCAGCTGCATCGCGTCGACCCCAATGTGCCGCTGGAGGAGACCTGGGGCGCGATGGCCGAGCTGGTGACGCAGGGCAAGGTCCGCGCGCTCGGACTGTCCGAGGTGAGCGTCGAGGAGATCGAGCGCGCGCACGCGATCCACCCGGTCGCGTCGGTCCAGTCGGAGGGCTCCCTGTGGACGCGCGACGCGTTCCCCGAAGTCGTGCCCTGGTGCGCCGCCCACGACGCCGCGTTCCTGCCGTTCGCTCCACTCGGGCGCGGCTTCTTGACCGGTGCACTGGCGGCGCAGCAGTTCCGGCCGGGGGACTTCCGCAAGAACAACCCGCGCTTCCAGCCGGAGGCGATGGACGCCAACGCCGCGCTC
>DATMGH010000082.1:0-5817 GCA_035555675.1 Solirubrobacter sp.
GGCCGCTCTCCAACACCAGCCGCACCGCGCGTTCACGCAGCTCATCGGAGTATTTCTTCGGGGCAGGCATCGCAGAAGTCCTTCCTCTCCCCAGGATGAAATCCTGGCTTGACGGACTCCGTCAATCCCGGCCTGGCTCAGTCCGAAGTACACGAGTCCGGTTGGCGCGAGTGTCGCGGTGTGGGTCCGTGCGAGTCGTGGGAACACGACCCAGAGGGCGCATCCAACAGCGAGGACGAGGGCAGTCATGGCGCAGATGGCGGTTGCGAGGTGCAGTCCAACGGCGGAGTGCAGGTCGCCTTTTGGGTGATGGGCCACGACGCCCACTGGCGTCTAGGACTCGTTCGCGCGACCGTGCACTGACGCGGGCACCCTTCGATCCCGGCAGTCACGGCACACGTTCTCGCCCTCGCGCCAGCGTGGATCCTTGCCGGCGATATATCGAGCCGATGTCCCGTCGGCCAAAAACGAGACCCAGATGTCCTTGTCGACAAAGCCTGTTCGGGCGGGTGCCGTCCGCATCACCGGCGCTCCGACCCCGTAGGCGCCGCCGGTGAAGCCGAGCAACTCCGGACGCGGTGGCTGCTCGCGGTAGACGCGGTCGTTCTGCTGCTGGACCTTGCGGATGATCTCGCCAAGCGGCTTGGCCTTCCTGCACTCGGGACAGACCAACGTCCCATCCGATTGAGCCACCACGCCCATGGGCCGATTCTTAGCGGCTGTCAAGTGGCGCGGCAACCCGCAACTAAACTGGCGGCTCGCTCAGATTGGCGATGGCGGCCGGCCAACCGTTAATCGTCGTCTCTGCGCCGGCGCTGTCCGACGGCGTCGACTCGCTTGGGCTCGTTGACCTCTCGTCGGGCTGATGCGACGGGGGCGAACGGAGGTGTCGGTCGCCAGGTAGGTCTTGGTCGAACCTGGATCGGGCTGGTCGGGATCCGCCAGGAAGCCGACCAGCAGATCGTCGCTGCTGTGCGCTCCCCTGCAGAACGTCGGCAGTCTGCCTGATCTGTCGTCCTCGATCGAAATCCCTTGGTTCCAACGCAGACGGGCACCGCGCGCGGCGGCCTGCGCTGCGGTCGCGGCCTCGACGTCTCAGAACGCGCGCACCGTCAGTCGGCGATGTAGATCCAGGTGTCATGGGTCGGTCCGCAGGAGCAATACCTCGACGCCATGGTCGGCACGAACGCGGTCGGCATAGTCGGTTGGGAAGCCGTGGTCGCACTCCTCCACGACGACCACGTAGCCGCGTCGCGCGAGTCCTGTGCGGAGATATTCGGCCGTCTTGCCGACGTCGACGTCGATCTTGTTCTTGATCGTCTGGCGCGAGCCGGTCCCGTGCTGCCAGTAGTTGCTGGCGTGAGCGAACTCGAACACGGCTTCCAGCGGGAATCCGCCTGCGTCAGTTGGGAGCGACGCGTCCGCGAGCTGCTGCCGCGGGATGATCGCCAAGTCGATCCGCTTGGGCTTGGGCGCCCCGGCCACGGCGTGGTACATCCACTGGCCGGGGCTGAGCTCCATGTGCAAGTCCTCCCACGGGATGCCGGCCTCGACGAGGAACCGCGCGAAGTGCATGACGCAGTCGTGCTCACTGAGGACGGTCGGCCCGCGGTGAGCGACGACCGACCCCGAAGCGTTTGCAGGGTGTCTTCTCCAGGCCGGCAAATCCGCCAGCCAGACGCCCATCGCGACGGCAGCAGACGCGATCGCGTCATCGAGCGGGGATGTCGCGGTCATGGGACGCGCCGTAGGGTCGCTCACGACGACCGTTCGACGCAAGCGTGGACATGCGCGTGCGCTCGGCCGGCAGCCGACGGGTATCGCGTCGCAGCACCGATTGCCAGCACCGTCCCGGCGCCGTCGGTCGCTCCCCGAGCTCCACCTTTCACACCCAAAAACCGGCTCAAAAGGAATGTCAACACTCTGACAAATCCTTGCCAATTGACAAGTTGGGAATGGCCTGAAAGGGTCCCGCGCACAACGAAGGTCATCCTACGTCTTTCGTCTGTCGTTGGGGGGGTCATAGTGTTGCGGGAGAGGCGACGTGCAATGGCACTTGGCGTGTCATTGGCTCTATCCATGGGCGTAGCGGGCAGCGCGTCCGCGGCCGGTATCGGCGAGGAGCGATTCCAGCCGAGCGTCACGTACGACCTGTCGGTCACTCACGCCGAGCGGGACACGATCCACGCGGAGGTCGAGGCGTTGGCCGGACGCGTCAGCAACGCGCGGGCGGGGGACGGCACCTATGACCCGCTCACGCTGGTCGGGGCGATGCTGAACGGGTCGAGCTACGACTCCATCTCCCGGGGCGGCACGGCCGCGACGGCGTACCCGTTCCCGGTGAGCAACACCGCGGCCAACCAGAACGAGTACGACCGCAAGGTCGCCAAGCTCGCCTGGGTGGTCAAGCTGGCGACCGACCTCGGCTTCCCGGTGGTCGTCCAGCGCCAACCCGACAAGTACGTCTACGCGGAGATCGGTGACCCGGAGGCCCCGGAGATGGTCATGGCGCTGAGCCACCTGGACTCGCCGACGGCTTCCGTCAGCGCAGCCCAGCTGGCGCGCTGGCGTGACCCCTTCGGCAACCTCGGCACGGCCGGCGCCTACCACTCGCCCTACATCAAGGACGGCTGGATCTACGGGGCGGGCATGCAGGACGACAGCGGCCCGACGCTGGCGACGCTGCTCGCGGCCAAGGCGCTGCTCGAGGCGGGATTGCCGCTGGACCGGCGCATCCGCATCGTCATGGGCATCTACGAAGACGGCGGTCCCGGCACGCCCTCGACGACGAATACCGCCACCTTCCAGTCGATCCCGTACAACGCGAACCCGAGCTTCTACGACAACTGGGCCTACAAGAACCTCAACCGGGAGGAGATCCCGATCGCGGCCTACACGTCGGACTCGCGGTTCCCGGTCATCGTCGGCAACTCCGGATCGGTCACCCCGTCGGTGTCGATGAGCTTGTCCGCGGACGGCGACAAGGCCTTCCGGCTGACGGATGCCACGGCCGGCGTCACGCTGCGCGCAGGCGACCCGACGCTCAAGGACATCGCCTACGGCAGCACCACGCAGATCGCCTCGCGGGCCATCCTCACGCTCGACGTGGCGGGAGCCGGCACCGCCGAGCGCGACCGGTTCGTGTCGGCGATCACCGCGGCCGCGACCGCCAACAAGTGGCTCCCGGCTGCGCCCGGCACCACGCCCAAGGTGCAGACCACGATCACCGGCGACTCGCTCACGCTGGAGATCAACACCGACGTGGCGATGGAGATGCCGACGCCGCAGTACGGCAAGAACGCCGTCGTGTGGGGGATGTTCCTCCTCTCCAAGGGACTCGGCGAGTTGGGCGCCACGGCCGCCGACATGCAGCTCAAGAAGGCCGCCGACGGCATCACCGACCTGTTCTTCCGCGACGGGGTCGAAGGCGAGGCCTACATCGGCAAGTACATGGGCATCCCGGCCAGCCTGCTGCGCAACCCGAGCGACGGCACGCCGAACCTGACCTTCGCCCTCATGGGCGGCATCAATTCGGAGACCCCGAAGAGCTTCTATACCGACGCCTCCGGCAGCCTCAGCATCCCGCTGTACGTGCGCAGCATGCACGTCACGGCGGCCGACGCCAGCGAGGCGACGGCGGCGGTCACGGCCGCGTTCCAGGCGAAGGGGTTCACGATCGGCAACCTCGGCTCGCCCCTCGGCGCCGGCCTGTACGTCACGCACGACAACCCGTTGACGGCGCTGCAGTTCGGGAGCTACCGGGCCTCGATCGACCACGACCCGGCACAGTTCGCGGACCCGTACTCACTCAGGGACGTGACCTATCCGCAGGGCACGACGGGTGGCACCCTGGCCAGCAGCTTCCGCAACAAGATGACGGCCTTCGGCGCCGTCATCCCGGGCAACGAGCGCTGGTGGCACACCGCCAACGAGCGGATGAAGGTCGACTCGGCGGTGCAGATGACCAAGATGATGGCCGACGGCATGGCGGAGATGGCCCGCTACTCCGGTCCCGCCGGCGCCAAGTTCATGTGGGCGAGCATCCCCGGGCTCAACGCCGACCGGGCGGACCTCGACCTGCTCGACGTCACGATCGGAACCTTCAAGGACGCGTCGGCCGCCGTCAGCCCGAGCCAGTTGGGCACCGAGACCCTGCTCGGCGCCACCTCGTTCAATATCCCGATGTGGAACGGGCGCGGCAACTCGACGCCAACGGCCTCGGCGTTCGCGCTCGGGCACGCCCCGGGCGGGGTCTACCTGCCCCTGACCGATCCGGAGTATCTGAGCTCCACGTACGTGGCGCCGATGCGTCTGGAGTTCAAGGTGCAGCGCCCCGACTCGATGTCGGACGCTGCCTGGGCGAAGTTCGTCGCCGGCGGCTACGGCGACGCCAAGTTCAACCTGCTCGTCGGCGGCGCGGCGGTGCCGCTGGCCGTTCCCGCCGGGCAGCGTGCGGACCAGTACTTCTCCTCGCGCATGTCGGCCAACCGCCCCGACACCATCTACCTGTCGGTCAACCTCGCGATCACCGACGCGCCGTACACCGGGGTGCAGACCGTCCTCGCGGATTCCAAGACCGACCTCTACACGGTCAACCCGACGTACCTGGCCTCTCACCCGGATCCGTTCCCCGGGCGCGGGGCGGTCGAGCGACGGGGCTTCTTCGTGTTCGGCGATGGGCAGAAGAACGCGGAGTTCTCCTCACCCGACGCGGTCTACGTGACGGTCGCCAAGTCCGTCGTCGATGCGCCGTCGACGGTCGGCGGCAGCGTCCCGGCGACGCTCGCGCTCACCCTGGGCGGGCCGGCCTCGTTCGGCCCGTTCACCCCGGGCGCGAGCCGGGACTACCTCGCCACCACGACGGCGACCGTGACCTCGACCGCGGGTGACGCGACCTTGACCGTCGCCGATCCGAGTGACACGGCCACCGGTCACCTGGTCAACGGCGCCTTCTCGCTGCCGCAGCCACTGCTGGCCCTGGGCGCGACCGGCACCTACGCGCCGGTCGGCGGTTCCTCCGCACCGACGCCGCTGAAGGTCTGGGACGGCCCGGCGGCCAACGACTCGTCCACCGTCAGTTTCAAGCAGACCATCGGTGACGGGGACGCGCTTCGCACCGGCGCCTACGCGAAGACGCTGACCTTCACGCTCTCCACGACCAACCCGTAGGGTCCGCGGTCCACGGTCCGGCCGTCCGGCTGGACCGTGGACCGGCGAGCTGGGCCCGCTCTCCCGCTGCGCTCAGAACGACATGAGAGGTTCGTCGCCGGCGAGCAAAAGGACGGCAGCGATGAACGACACAGTGACGAGGCTCCAGGCCGATCTCTGCGTGGTGGGCACCGGGATCGCGGCGCTCAACGCGCTGGCGGTGGCCAGCGAATACCTCGAGCAGGGCCAGCAGGTCGTCTTGATCGAGCAGCGCGCGCAATACGGCGGGATGTGGAACGACGCCTATCCGTTCGTCCGCCTGCACCAGCCGCACGAGCTGTTCACGGCGGGATCGATCCCGTGGCAGGGCGACCGCCCTCGCTCCTACCTGGCGACGCGGCAGGAGATCCTCGACCACTTCGCCAACATCCTCGACTTCGTGCGCGCGCGCGTGCGCGTCGACGAGCGCTACGGGTGGGAGTTCACCGAGCACGAGGAGCGCGACGGGCGCGTGCTCGTGCGGGCGCGCAACGCGGACGGCGAGCAGCTCGAGGTCGACGCCGCGAAGCTGATCAAGGGCTTCGGCGTCGAGGTCCGCCCGGACACCCCGCTGAAGTTCACGAGCGACCACGTCCGCTCGATCGGGCCGTCCACGATCGTCGAGCGGCG
>DATMGH010000083.1:0-5111 GCA_035555675.1 Solirubrobacter sp.
CGGGGTGCAGCTGCTGGAAGATGTCCGGGATCCGTAGCAGGCCGTACAGGCCGACGGTCGCGAGCAGGAGACCGAGCCCCAGCAGCACCGCCCCCACGACGTCGAGGATCATCAGAACGGGCCTCCCCGGGTGACGTAGCGGGCGGCGACCAGCGTCGACGTCAGCGCCAGGAGCGCCAGTGCCAGGGCGGCGTCGATGTAGTACGACACGCCGCGCAGGTAGGAGAGGATCGTCAGGAGCATGATCACGATCGCGACCAGGATGTCCAGGGCGAGGACGCGATGGAGCGTGTCCGGCGCGCGCAGCAGGAGCAGCCCGCCGCCGAAGAGCAGCAGCGTGGCCCATCCCGCCGCGATGTCGAGCACGATCGCGGGCATCGGTCAGGCCACGACCCTGCGTTGTGCGCCCTCGTAGGCGCGCCGGTGGCGCTCGCGCACGGCGTCGGGGTCGCTCGCGTCGACGAGGTGGACGATCAGGACGCCGCGCTCCTCGTCGACGTCGACCGGCACCTCGTCGGGCGCCTCGCCGGTGAGCACGCCCCACAGCGCGACGGCGTGGTCGGAGCGATCGGCCCGCGGGATCTCGACGAAGCCGGGATTCCCGCCGCCGCGCAGGCAGAAGCGCACCGTCCGCCAGCTGCCGCGGACCATCTCGAGCGCGGTCAGGACCACCACCGGCCCGAGCGCCGCGAGCGCGGCCAGCCCGGGCGTCGCCGGCCGGCGCTCGGGCGTGCGGGGCCGCAGCGCGACGGCCAGCGCGAGGCCGAGCACCAGCCCGGCGAGCGCGTCGCCCGGCTTCGCGCTCGTCATCACGAGCAGGTAGATGCCCATCAGGAACAGGCCCTGGGTGAGGATGCGCGTCATCCGGCCGTCCCCGCGAGCAGCGCGGCGGCGTCGTGGCTGAGGGCCAGCAGCGGCTCGGGCCACAGGCCGACGCCGAGCACCACGAGCGCCAGGACGGCGATCAGCGACCGTTGCGGCCACGTGCTCGGCGGGCCCGTCCGCTCACCGCGCCAGAAGTCGAACTGGTAGATCTGGAAGACGTAGACGAACGACAGTGCGCTGCCCAGGACGAAGAGCGCCAGGACGGCGGGGCTGTCGGCGGCCGCGCGGAACAGCTCCAGCTTCCCGACGAAGCCGGCCGCGGGCGGGACGCCGGCGACGCTGAACGCGCCGATCGCGAAGGCCGCGCCGACCAGCGCCCCGCGCATCTGGACGGTCAGGAACAGCAGCGTCTTGTTGAGGGCGTTGATCACCGAGTAGAGGATCGCCGCGGCGAAACCGACCTGACCGCCGACCCCGACCGCGACGAGAACGTACCCGACCTGCCCGATGGCGGAATACGCCAGCATCTCGCTCGACGTCCGGCGCGACACCGCCAGCAGACCGCCGTACAGGATCGACGCGCAGCCGATCACGATCAGCGCCGTGTGCGCGAGCTCCAGCTCGCCGGGCAGCAGCTGCCCGCCGAAGCGCAGCAGCCCGTACGCGCCGATGTTCGCGAGCCCGCCGCTGAGGATCGCCGCCACCGCGGGGCGCGCGCCGGTGTAGACGGTCGGGAGCCAGAAGTGGAACGGGAAGAGGCCGAGCTTGACGCTGAAGGCGGCGAAGAACCCGACCGCGATCAGGATCGCGGCGTTGGGGTCGACGCGGGCGAGGCGGGCCGCGGCCTGCGCCATGTCGAGCGTGCCGGTGACGTGGTACAGGCCGGCGACGGCCAGCAGGAAGATGAACGTCCCCAGCAGGTTGACCGCGGTGAAGACCAGGGCCGCGCCGAGCTCGCGGCGGGTCCCGCCGTAGGTCGCGAGGATGTACGCGGCGGTCATCGCGAGCTCGAAGAAGACGTAGAAGTCGAAGATGTCGCCCGTGAGGAACACGCCGCTCAGGCCCGTCGCCAGCAGCACGACGAGCCCCGGGAAGACCCGTTCGCGCACGCCGTCGAGGACCTCGTGGACGGTCGCGGCGAGCAGGGCGAGCGAGGAGAGCAGGGCGAACAGGACGCTGAGCGCGTCGGCGCGCAAGGTGATCCCGACGCCGGTGGGCCAGTTGCCGGTGGTCGCCTCGACCCGCCCGTCGGGCAGGACCTGCGTGGCCAGGACGACGAGCGCGGCGAGGTTCGCCGCCAGGACGGCGACGGCGATCCACCCGACCAGCCGGCGGCGGCCGTCGAGCAGCGCGAGCACGATGCCGGCCGCCCACGGGACGACGAGTGCCAGGGCCAGCGCGGTCATCGCGCCGCCGCCTCCTCTTCGTCGTGCTCGCGCCCGTGGCGCTGCTCGAGCTCGGCGTCGTGCTCGGCCTCGTCCTCGGCGACGTCGTCGATCTCCCGCGACCGGAACGACTCGACCACGCGCAGGACGAGCACGAGCAGCAGCGCCGTGACCGCCAGGCCGATCACGATCGCGGTCAGCGCCATGCCCTGGCTGAGCGGGTCGCTCACGGCGCGCTCGGTCAGCGGGTAGATCGGGGCCGCGCCGCGCGTCAGGCCCGAGGCGATCAGCGTGAGCACGGCCGCCTGCGAGATCAGCACCACGCCGAGCACGACGCGGACGAGGTCGCGGTGCAGCAGCAGGTAGGCGCCCGTGCCGAACAGCGTGGCGGCGGCGAGGGCGAACGCGAGCTTCACCGGTCGGCGTCCTCGACGAGCCGCGCGAGCTGGTGGACGAGGGTCACCAGGACGCCGCAGACCAGCAGGAAGACGCCGATGTCGAACGCGACGGCGCTGATCAGCTCGAGCGTCCCGAGCTTCACGACGTGGGCGCCGGGCGCGGGCTGGTGGGTGAACGGCGGATCGCCGCCCGCGACCGGGAGGAACCCGACCGCGAGCGCGAGCAGCAGGCCCGCCGCGGCGACGACCGGCGCGTGGCGAAGGACCGGCAGACTGCGCTCGGCGCCCTCGGAACCGAACGCGATGTACCGCAGCGCGATCGCCAGCGCGACGATCACTCCCGCGGAGAACCCGTCGCCCACGTCGGTGTAGCCCTTGACGATGATCGCGGCGGCGACCATCACGGCGGGGCCGAGCAGGCGCGGGGCCACGACCTCGATGACGGTGTTCACCAGCTCCTCCCGCGGCGCAGGAGGCTGGCGACGCCGATCACCGCGACCGCCAGGACCGTGATCTCGACCATCGTGTCCAGCCCGCGGAAGTCGGCGAGGATCACGGTGACGACGTCCCCGCCGTGCGCGTCGTGCGCGCGAGCGATCTGCGCCGCCGCGTCGCCGCTCGCCGGGCTCGTGCGCGAGAGCGTCGCCCAGATGACGGCGAACGAGGCGAGCCCCGCGAAGATCCCGGCCAGCAGGTTGCGCCGGGTCCGGACCGCGGACTGCGGCCGGCGCAGTTGCGGAAGCCGGGAGAACACGCCCACGAAGACGAGCGTGAAGATCGTCTCGACCAGGACGGCCACGAGCGCCACGTCGGGCGCGCCCACGACCGCGTACACGGCGGCCAGCGCGAAGCCGAGGACCGAGAGCGCCAGGACCGGGCGCAGCCGGCCCGGGTCGCGAGCGGCGGTGAAGGCGGCCGCGACGCCCAGCACCAGCAGGACCATGATCGGCAGGTCCTGCGCCTGCACCGACCCGACGGTGAACGAGCCGCGGGTCGGCGTGAACGCGAAGCCGAGGACGACGAGGATGCCGGTGGGGACGAGCACGGCCGCGATGCTGTTGCGCAGGTCGCGGACCTCGGCGTCGTGCAGGCGGCCCGAGAACGTGTTGAGCGCTCGCAGGGCGACGCCGTACCAGCGGCGCGGACCGATCCGGTCGCCGGCGCGCGCCGTGACGCCGGCGGCCGCCGTGCGGACACCCGGCAGCAGGAGCAGCGCGCCGCCCAGCGTCCACGCCGCGACCGCCATCACGTTCTCGGCGCGGGCGTCGAGGTGGTAGGCGGGGGAGACGTCGACCGCCGCGCCGTGGGTGACGGCGGCCGCGTCCCCGGCCAGGCCGGCGAACGGGCCGACGACGAAGCCGCCCGCCAGCGCGACGGCCGCCAGCACGCACGCGGGCGCGACGAGCAGGGCGGGGATCGGGCGCGGCGGCGCGCCGGGGCGCCCGGTGAACAGACCGAACCAGAACCGCCCGACGTAGGCGAACGTGAGCGCCGCCGCGACCACGGCCAGGATCGCCATCGGCGTCCCCCGGTCGTGCGCGGCGCCGAAGAAGAGCTCGTCCTTGAAGAACCCCAGCGTGAGCGGCAGCGCGGCCAGCGTGGCCGCCGCCACGCCGCTGGCCACGGCCAGCACCGGCATCCGCCGCGTGAGCCCGCCGAGGTGCGAGAGCCGCGACTCGCCCGTCGCCAGCGTGACGGCGCCGGCGGTCATGAAGAGGGCGCTCTTGGCGATCGCGTGCGCGATCACGTACAGCGCGGCGGCGCCGGCGCCGGAGGCGCCGCCGATGCCGTAGAGCACGACCACGTAGCCGTACTGCGAGATCGTCGAGTGCGCCAGGATCTGCTTGAGCTGGTCCTGGGCGAGGGCCAGCAGACCGCCGATCGCGATCGAGATCAGCCCGACGACGAGCAGGGCGTCGAGCAGCGTTCGGTCGAGCGCCAGCAGCGGGTGCACGCGTCCCAGGACGAGCACGCCGGCGGCCACCATCGCGGCCGAGTGCAGGTACGCGGACACCGGCGTCGGCGCCGCCATCGCCCGCGGCAGCCAGAAGTGCAGCGGCACCTGCGCGCTCTTGGCCAGCGCGGCGACGGCGATCAGCGCGCAGGCGATCGACGTGGTCGTGTCCGCGCGGGCGCGCTGGACGAGCTCCGGCAGCGAGAACGTGCCGTACGTCGTGTAGAGCAGCACGGCGCCGAGCAGCAGCGCGACCGCGCTGATCCCCGTGACCAGCAGCGCCATCAGCGCCGCCCCGCGCGACTCGCGCTGGTGGCGGTCGAACCCGATCAGGAAGTACGACGCGACCGCGGTGAGGTCGAAGAAGACGAACAGCAGCACCAGGTCGCGCGCGCACGCCAGGCCCACCATCGAGACCATGAACACCGTCATCCAGGCCCAGAAGCGCCGGCCCGCGGCGGCCGGCATGCGCTCGTGCTCGAGGTGGAGCGGCAGGTACGCCGCGCCGTAGGCGAAGACGGCCGTGCCGATCCCGGTCGCCAGCAGCGC
>DATMGH010000084.1:0-22702 GCA_035555675.1 Solirubrobacter sp.
GCTGGCGGCGCGGCGCGCGATCGAGCGCAGCTTCGGCCGCGAGCCGGCGCTGGTCCGCGAAGGCGGCACGCTGCCGATCCTGGCCGCGTTCGCCGAGCGCGGCATCCCCGCGATCGTGTCCGGGTTCTCGCTGCCCGAGGACGCCCTGCACGCGCCCAACGAGTCGTACCGCCTGGTCGCGCTCGAGCAGGGCGCGGCGGCGGCGCGGGCGCTCTACGAGGAGCTGGCCGGGCTTTCGTGAGCGACCTCGAGCCGCTGCTCGAGTCCCTCCGCGCGCTGCCCAAGCGTGAGCGCCGGCCCGCCGCGCTGCTCGCCTCCGCGGTCTTCGCCGAGGCGGTGGCGGCGGCCGCGGCGCTCGGCGACGACGCGCTGCTGGAGCTGGCGGACGGGCCGGACGAGATCGGCGCCGCCGTCGCGCTCGAAGCGCTGCGCGAACGGGAGCCCGACCCGGCGCCGCTGCTGGCGCGGCTCGCCACGACGCGCGGGCGCCGCGCCGTGTTCCTGCTGCGCGCGCTCGAGTCGCACCGGGCGGACGTCCTGACCGCGGCGCTGGCCGCGCCCGGCCCGCCGTGGCGCGGCGCCGCGCTCGAGGCGCTGCGCGGCTTCCGCGACGAGGCGGTCGACGTCGACGCGATCGAGGACGCGCGGGTCGACGCCGCGCTGGCGCTCGCGCGCTCGCTCGCGCTCGACCTGCCGGCGCTGGAGCGGCGCGCGGCGCAGCTGCGGGTCACGCGCGAGCTGGCGCCGATCGGCCGCGTGCTCACCGAGGCGCCGGCGCTGTTCGCGGACGCGGCGTTCTCCCGCGAGGTCGACGCGCTGGCGGCCGCGATCGAGGCCGGCCGGCCGCTGCTGGTGGTCGGCGAGCGCGGCAGCGGGCGGCGGACGCGGCTGTGCGCCGCGGCGGCGCAGCTCGGGTGGCCGGTGTTCGAAGCCGGTGCCGCCGAGGTCAACGCGGGGATGACGTACGTCGGCGAGCTCGAGGCCCGCGTGCGCCGGCTCGTCCAGACGCTCGGCGGCGCGCAGGTGCTGTGGATCGCTCCCGGCTTCGAGCAGCTGCTGCACGCCGGGACCTACCGGGAGAACCCGCACGGGGCGCTCGACCTGCTGCTCGCGGGCATGGCGGGCGCGCGCGTGCCGGTGGCGGGGATCGCCGACCCGGCCGCGTACGAGCGGCTGGTGCGCGCGCGGCCGGCCGTCCGCGACGCGTTCGACGTCGTGCGCGTGGAGGCGATGGACGAGGCGCGGACGCTCGCGCTCGCCGCCCAGGCCGCGCCGGAGACGGAGGCCGACGTGCTGCGCGAGGCGCTCGCGCTCGGGCGCCACTTCCTCGGCGACGGCGCGCTGCCGGGCTCGCTGCTGTCGCTGCTGCAAGCGGCCCAGCGCCGTGCGGACGGCGCGCTGACGCTGCCGGACGTGCTGGCGACGATCAGCGAACGCTCCGGGCTGCCGGCGGCGCTGCTGGACGATCGCTCGCGGCTCGACGTCGACGCGCTGCGGGCGTACTTCGGCGCGCGCGTGAGCGGGCAGCCGGAGGCGGTCGAGTGCGTCGTCGAGCGGATCGCGCTCCTGAAGGCGGGGCTGACCGATCCGACGCGGCCGCACGCCGTCCTGCTCTTCGCGGGGCCGACCGGGACGGGCAAGACCGAGATCGCCAAGGCGCTCGCGTCGTACCTGTTCGGCTCGCCCGAGCGGATGGTCCGGATCGACCTCAGCGAGTACCAGAACCCGGGCTCGGCGGCGCGGATGCTGGGCGACGGGTCGCCGGGGGACGCGTCGCTGATCGCGCGCATCCGGCGCCAGCCGTTCAGCGTGGTGCTGCTGGACGAGTTCGAGAAGGCCGAGCCGGGCGTCTTCGACCTGTTCCTGCAGGTGTTCGACGACGGGCGGCTGACCGATCCGCACGGCGAGCCGGCGGACTTCCGGCACGCCGTGATCATCCTGACGTCGAACCTGGGCGCGCGGGTGGTGACCGGGGGCGTCGGGTTCTCGCCGGCGTCCGGGTTCGCGGCGTCGAGCGTGTCGGCGGCGGTGGCGAAGGCGTTCCGGCCGGAGTTCCTGAACCGGCTCGACCGGACGGTCGTGTTCCGGCCGCTGTCGCGGCCGGTGATGCGGGAGATCCTGGCCGCCGAGCTCGAGGCGGTGCTGGCGCGGCGCGGGCTGCGGGGGCGCCAGTGGGCGGTCGAGTTCGACGACTCCGCCCTGGAGTTCCTGCTGGCGGCCGGGTTCACGCCCGACCTGGGCGCGCGGCCCTTGAAGCGCGCGGTCGAGCAGCACTTCCTGACGCCGCTGGCGCTGGCGATCGCGGCGCACGACTACCCGCGCGGCGATCAGTTCCTGTTCGTCAGCGCGGGGGACGACCGGCTGGACGTCACGTTCGTCGACCCGGACGCGACCGACGAGCCGATCCCGATCCTGACGGGCGCGCCGGCGACGCTGCGGGCGCTGGCGCGGGAGGGCAGCGGGTCGCTGGAGGCGCTCGACGCGGCGTTCGCCGAAGTGTCGGCGCGGGTGTCGGCGGCGTCGTGGCAGACGGTCAAGGCGGCGCTGCTGGCGCGGATGGGCGAGCCCGGGTTCTGGGACCTCGAGGAGCGCTTCGACGTGCTGGGCGAGGTCGAGCTGCGCGACCGGATCGAGGCGGGGCTGCGCAGCGCGCGGTCGCTGCTGGGGCGGATCCGGTCGGCGCGGCGAGCGCCGGCCGACCTGGTGCGGCGCGCGGCCCAGCGGCTGCTGCTGCTCGAGGAGGCGCTGGACGCGCTGGAGGCGGGCGAGCCGGCGGACGCGGTGCTGCGGGTGGAGGGCGACGCGTCGTTCGCGCCGCGCGTGGTCGAGATGTACCGGGCGTGGGCCCGGGCGCGCGGGATGCGGCTCTCCGACGAGGAGGAGTCACGCGGGCGCCGCTACCGCTGGTCGGCGTCCGTGACCGGGTTCGCGGCGCTGCGTACGCTGCGCCCGGAAGCGGGGCTGCACGTGCTCGAGGTGCCGGACGACCGCGGCGGCTACGACCGCGTGCGGGTGCGCGTGACGGTCGCGCCCGAGGAGCCGGGGCTGCCGCGCGCGCGGATCGTGCGCCGCTACCGGGAGCTGCCGGCGCCGCTCGTGCGCGACGCCGTGCGCGGCTGGCGCTCGGGGCGCCTCGACGTCGTGCTGGCCGGCGACTTCGATCTCATCGAGTGACGGCGGCGGCCAGGTGCTCGACCGCGGCGTCGATCGCGGGCGCGGGCAGGCGGCCGTAGCCGACGACGAGCGCCGGCTCGCCCGGACGGGCGTGGAGCCGGTAGCGGGACAGGCCGCGGATGCGGACGCGGCGCGCGGCCAGCGCGGCGACGACGGCGCCCTCGTCGGTGCCCGGCGGCAGTCGCAGCAGCAGGTGCATGCCGGCGGCGACGCCGCTGATCTCGCACTGCGGCAGCCGCGTGGCCAGCGCCGCGACGAGGCGGTCGCGGCGCTCGCGGTACGTGCGGCGGGTGCGGCGCAGGTGCCGGTCCAGCGCTCCGGTTGCGACCAGCCGCGCGTACGCGCGGGCGGCGAACGCCGGGCCGCCGGAGTCGACCGCCCAGCGCTCGCGGGCGATCGCGCTCGCCAGGTGCGGCGGCGCCAGCAGCCACCCCAGGCGCAGCGCGGGCGCGAGCGTCTTGGACGCCGTGCCGAGGTAGACGACGCGGTCGGGCGCGAGCCGCTGCAGCGTGCCGACCGGCGCCCGGTCGTAGCGGTACTCGGAGTCGTAGTCGTCCTCGATCACGATCCCGCCCCAGGCCAGCAGCGCTCGCCGGCGCTCCGGCGCGAGCACCGCGCCGGTCGGGAACTGGTGCGCGGGCGTCACCAGCACCGCGTCGGCGGCGATCGCGTCGACGCGCACGCCGTCCGCGTCGACCGGCAGCCCGACGACGTCCAGCCCCGCGCTGCGAATCGTCGTCCAGGCGTCGTCGAGCGACGGATCCTCGACGGCCACGGTGCGCGCGCCGCGCGCTTTGAGCGCGCGGCAGGTGAGCCACAGGCCCTGCGTGTAGCCGTTGGTGATGACCAGGCGGTCGGCCGCGGCGGCGGCGCCGCGCACGCGGACGATGTACGCCGCGAGCTCCGCGCGCAGCTCGGGGTCGCCGAACGCGTCGCCGTAGTCGAGCGCCGCGTCCGGCAGCTCGGCGAGCACGCGCCGCAGCGCCGCCGCCCACGCGCGGCGGGGGAAGGCGGAGAGATCCGGCGCGGTCGCGGTGAGGTCGAAGCGCGGTGGCGCGGCGCCGGGCGACGACACGGCAGCGGGCCAGGCGGCGCCGCGCAGCGACGAGGCGGCCGGCGACGACCCGGTGCCGGCCGCGCCGGGCGACACCGCGGCGCCGGGCGCCCCGGGCGACAACGCGGCGCCACGCGACGCGGCCGCCCCGGGCGACCACACGGCGCCGGGCGGTGCGACCGCCCCGGGCGACGACACGGCGCCACGCGACGCGCCCGCCCCGGGCGACCACACGGCGCCACGCGGCGCGGCCGCCCCGGGCGACCACACGGCGCCGGGCGGTGCGACGGCACCCGGCGTGCCCGCGGGGACCGCGCGGACGACCGGGGCCGCGCCGCGGCGGACGTCGATCCAGCCTTCGGCCGCGAGCTGCGCGTACGCCTCGCTCACCACGCCGCGGCTCACGCCCAGCGCCTCGGCCAGCACGCGCGAGGCCGGCAGCCGCGTCCCCGGCGGCGCGCCGCCGCCCGTGATCGCCGCGCGGATCGCGGCTTCGAGCTGCGCGCGCAGCGGCTCCGCCCCGCCCCGCTCGAGCGGCGCGAAGAGCTCCAAAGTGGCTCGGTCCGTCAACACAGAAGTGGCCCTGTCCAAAGGGCCACTCCGACGGTAGCGTGGCGAGCCATGAGCGTCGAACCCGAGCTGCGCGACGGCCCGCCGTGGGCCATGGAAGAGATGATCCTGGCCGAGCCCGGGCTCGTGGCCCCGATCTTCGCCCTGCCCGAAGCGGTCGAGGCGGCCGAGTGGCTGCGCGAGACCGAGACCGTCGTGGTCACCGGCTGCGGCACCAGCGAGCACGCGGCGATGACCGGCGCGGCGCTGCTCGGCGCCACCGCCCGCGACGCCTTCGAGGCCTCGCTCGACCCCCAGCCCGGCGGCGTGCTGGTCGCGATCTCCCACGAGGCCGGCACGGCCGCCACCCGCGCCGCGCTCGCCGCCGCCGCCGCCGCGAACGCCCGCACGATCCTGATCACCGCCCGCCCGGAGGTCGACACCGGCGCCGACCTCACGATCGCGACCCCGCTGGTCGACACCAGCTGGTGCCACACGGTCGGCTACGTCTCCCCCCTGCTGGCCCTGACCGCGATCGCCGGCGCCGCCGACGCGGCGACCTGCACGGCGGTCATCGAAGGCACGCTCGCGCAGCGCTCGCGCTTCACCGAAGCGGCGCGCCACCTCGCCGGCTGCACGCGCCTGATCGCCACCGGCAGCGGCCTCGACGAGATCACGGCCCGCGAGCTCGCGCTCAAGGTCGAGGAGGCCACGCACGTCCCCACCACCCCGCTCGGCCTCGAGAAGGTCCTGCACGGCCACCTCCCCGCGGCCGACGAGCGCACCGGCATCGTGATCGTCCGCGCCGACCCGTCCGCCAAGGCCCAGCGCGACCGGCGCGCCGAGGACGTCAAGGCCGCCGTGACGGTCCTGGACATGCCGATCGTGACCGTCGACGGTCTGCCGGACGGCCACCCGCTGCTGGCGGGCGCGATCGCGCTGCAGCTCTTCACGTACGAGCTCGCGCTCGCCCGCGGCACCAACCCGGACCTGATCCGCCGCGAGGACCCGAAGTACCGCGCGGCGGCGGCCGCCGCCAAGGCCTGAGGGAACTCTCAGCCGCCGCGCAGCTCCGGCTCAGCCGCGCGGCCGACCATCGAACCATGAGACTGAGCCCCCGCACCACCCGCCACGCGGTCGGCGGCGCGCCCGCCGCCGGCCGCTACCTCGAAGCCGACGCGACGCTGCTCCCGATCCTGGGCGCGGTGACGCGGATCGGCCGCAGCGTCAGCGCCGACGTCGAGATCGACGAGCCGACCGTCTCGCGCCGCCACGCGCTGATCGTCCGCCAGGACGGCCAGACGTTCCTGCTCGACGACGGCAGCCGCAACGGCACCTGGCACAACGGCCTGCGCATCGACCGCGTCGCGCTCCAGGA
Source organism: Solirubrobacter sp. (assembly GCA_035555675.1). Taxonomy (GTDB): domain Bacteria; phylum Actinomycetota; class Thermoleophilia; order Solirubrobacterales; family Solirubrobacteraceae; genus Solirubrobacter. Next base: position 6,156 of record DATMGH010000084.1, read on the forward strand.
CGGCGACACGATCCATCTCGGCGCGGTGACGCTGCGCTACGTATGTGTAACGTCGCCCGGAGGTCGACGTGAGACCGCGCCGGAGGAGGCCTACGGCGCGGCCGACGTACGGCGACCGGAGGGCGAAACCGGCTCTCCGACGGAGGACCTCATACCCGTGTGAGGTTGCGCGCGTGGATCTCGCGCTGCGCCTTCGAGCGCCGCGCGAGCGGCAGCGCGGAGTCCTCGGAGAGCCCCTCCAGGTAGGCGCGGTCCTCGCGCAGGATCGCCAGCGCGCGCGTGCCGTCGATCGGCCCGCCGTGCCCGGGCACGACGTGGTCGGCCTGCTCGACCAGGGGCTCCAGCCGCGCCAGCGTCGCCAGGTACGCCGAGACCGACCCGCCCGGCGACAGCATCGGGATCTCGATCGGCGACAGGTAGTCCCCCGCGACCAGCACGCGCGCCCAGGGGATCCAGACCGCCATCCCGTCGACCGTGTGCCCGTCGGCGGGGTGCAGCTCCAGCGACTCGGACCCGATGTCCACGAACCCGGGCACGTCGAGCCGCTGCGCGCCCGGCAGCGACAGCGGCTTCGGCCGCGTCACGTAGAGCTCCTCGTCGAACTCCCGCAGCGCGCGCGCCGCCGCGCCCGGCTCGTTGATCAGCCGCGCGGCGGTCGACTCGGCCGCTCCCAGCGGCGCCTCGGCGAACGCGTAGCCGCCGAGGACGTGATCCCAATCGGCGTGCGTGGTGAGCAGCCCGACGACGTCGAACGACGCCTGCTGCGCGATCGCCGGCAGGATCTCGAGCTCGTCCGGGAACACCGGCGAGTCGATGCAGAACGCCTCGGCCCCGCTGCGCACGAGCACGCAGCCCGTCGCGTACGCCCGCGACGTGACCGCGATGACGTCCTCGTGGAGAGCTACCGCGCGCAATTGAAGTCGGATGATCGGGGCGGGGTGGAGGGTCTGCCCGCCGTGATTCCTATGCGGCGCCGAGCAGCTTGGCCGCTTCGAGCAGGGTCTTGACCTCGGCCGTCGGCTTCTTCTGCGACGCGTCGAGCGTCTCCTTGGTGCGGTTGACCCAGATCACGGGGATCTTGGCCTTGATGCACGGCTCGACGTCGTAGTAGTAGCTCGACGCGACGTGGACCCAGCCCTTCTTGGTGCCGATGCGCCGCTCGGCCTCCTTGAAGTGCGCCGGGTCCGGCTTGTAGGAGCGCACCTGCTGCGCGGTCACGACCAGATCGAAGTCGGTCTTGAACCAGCGCCGGGTCTCCCCCAGCAGCTTGTCGTCGATGTTGGAGATCAGACCGAGCTCGAACTTCTTGCGGAAGCGCTCGAGCTGCGTGTTGGTCTCCTTGAACGGCGGCCAGCGGGACACGGAGGCGGGCAGGAACCCGGAACGCGACGGCTCGAGCGGCCAGCCGAGCTGGCGCGAGATCTGGACGGCGGTGCGGCGCAGGACCTCGGCGTAGAGCTCGTACGAGCCGCCCTTGATCTCCTGCTGGGTCTCCAGGAAGAGCGGCACGAGCTCCTCCTTGGACAGGGTGTACCCGTCCTTCTCGGCCTCTTTGGAGAACGCGTCGTACGCGCCGGTCTCCCAGTCGATCAGGGTGCCGTAGACGTCAAAGGTGACGAAGGTGACTTCTTTCGGGAGCGGCATTGCGGCCGTGCATGATGACATTTCCGCGCGCGCGGGCCTGGAGTAACATCGAATGCAGGAGGAATCCGTGTTCGCGATCGGCCTGCTGTTGCTGCTTCTCGGCGCCTCTCTGATGGCGGCGGAGGCGCATGTGCCGAGCTTCGGAGCCCTCGGCGCCGGCGGGGTCGCGGCGTTCGCGGTCGGCATCGTGCTGCTGCTCTCGGCGGCCGGAAGCGCGGTGATCGTGGCCGTGTTCGCGGGCATCGCGGTGGCGCTCTGCGGCGGCGTGCTGGTCCTGCTGCTGGCGCGCAAGGCGCTGGCCACGCGGCGCCTGCGGACCAGCAACTCGCTGATCGGCCGCGTGGGCGTCGCGCGCGCGGCTGACACCGTGTTCGTGGACGGCGCGCTGTGGCACGCCCGCCAGCTCGGGCTCGACGACGAGACGCCGCTCGTGCGCGGCGACCCGATCGTGGTCGAGCACGTCAACGGGCTGACATTGACCGTCCGAGCCGCCGAGGAATGGGAGGTGCTGCCGTGATCGAAGGCCTGCTCGTCGCGCTCGTCGTGATCCTGGCGCTGGTGTTCGTGGCCGCGGCCGCGTCGGTCCGGGTCCTGCGCGAGTACGAGCGCGCGGTGGTGTTCCGGCTCGGCCGCATGCTTCAGACCAAGGGCCCGGGGCTCGTGCTGCTGATGCCGGCGATCGACCGCATGGTCCGCGTCTCGCTGCGCACCGTCACCCTCAACGTCCCGCCGCAGGACATCATCACGCGCGACAACGTCACCGCGCGCGTCGACGCGGTCGTCTACTTCCGGGTGATCAACCCCAACGACGCGGTCGTGCAGGTGGAGAGCTTCCTCAAGGCGACCTCGCAGATCGCGCAGACGACGCTGCGCTCCGTGCTCGGCAAGGCCGAGCTGGACGAGCTGCTGTCCGAGCGCGAGAAGCTCAACGAGGAGCTGCAGAAGATCATCGACGAGCAGACCGAGCCGTGGGGCGTGAAGGTCTCGGTGGTCGAGATCAAGGACGTCGGCATCCCGCAGGCGATGCAGCACGCGATGGCGCGCCAGGCCCAGGCCGAGCGCGAGCGCCGCGCCAAGGTGATCAACGCCGAGGGCGAGTTCCAGGCGTCCCAGCGGCTGGGCGAGGCGGCGGACGTGATCTCCAAGAACCCGACCACGATCCAGCTGCGCTACCTGCAGACGCTGTCGGAGATCGGCATCAACCAGAACTCGACCGTGGTCTTCCCGCTGCCGATGGACCTGATCAAGCCGCTGCTGGAGGCGCACACGGCGGCGCAGGGTCAGCTGCCGGCCGGGAACGGCGTCTCGTCGCCGCTGGTGGGCAAGCGAGACGCCTCGCGAGGCGAGCCGCAGCGATAAGCTCGGCCGCCTCGCAATGGACCTACTTGAATACCAGGGCAAGCAGCTGTTCGCCCGACACGGGGTGCCGGTGCCCAGCGGCGCCCCCGCCACCACCGTCGAGGAGGCCGTCGCGGCGGCCGACGAGATCGGTTATCCCTGCGTCGTCAAGGCGCAGGTGCAGATCGGCGGACGCGGGAAGGCCGGCGGCATCAAGGTCGCCAAGGACCGCGCCGAGGCCGAGGCCCACGCGACCGCGATCCTCGGGATGGACATCCGCGGCCACACCGTCCACGAGGTGTGGATCGAGGCGGCGTCGGACATCGCGGCCGAGTACTACGCGTCGATCGTGTTCGACCGCTCCGCGAAGCGCCCGCTGGTGATGCTCTCCACGCAGGGCGGCATGGACATCGAGGAGGTGGCCGACACCAACCCGGAGGCGATCGCCCGCCTGCACGTGGACCCGCTGCTCGGCTTCCAGGACTTCCACGCGCGCCGGCTGGCGTACGAGGCCGGCGTGGACGCGGACGTCGTGCGCCCGATCGGCGCGCTGCTGCACAAGCTGTACGCGGCGTTCGTGGCCGAGGAGGCCATGCTGGTCGAGGTCAACCCGCTGATCGTCACGGCCGACCGCGACGTGAAGGCGCTCGACGCGAAGGTCACGCTCGACGACAACTCGCTCTTCCGCCATCCGGACAACGCGGCGCTGCGCAACGTGGCGGCCGAGGACGAGCAGGAGCGGATGGCGCGCGAGCGCGGCCTGACGTACGTCAAGCTCGACGGCAACGTCGGCATCCTCGGCAACGGCGCCGGCCTGGTCATGTCGACGCTCGACGTGGTCGCGCAGGCCGGCGGCGCGCCGGCGAACTTCCTCGACGCGGGCGGCGGCTCGCGCGCCGAGGCGATCACGCAGGCGGTCGAGGTCATCCTCTCCAACCCGAGCGTGACCGCGGTGCTGTTCAACATCTTCGGCGGCATCACGCGCTGCGACGAGGTCGCCAAGGGCCTGATCGAGGCGTTCAACCAGATCGATCCGAAGGTGCCCTTCGTGGTCCGCCTCGACGGCACCAACGACGTCGCGGGCCGCGAGCTGCTCGCGGAGGCGAAGCTGCCGAACGTGCACACCGAGGCGACCATGCTCGGCGCCGCGAAGAAGGTCGTGGAGCTGGCTGGCTGATGGCGATCCTGGTCACCAAGGAAACGAAGCTCTGCGTCTCCGGCATCACCGGCCGCGAGGGCACGTTCCACACGCTCAACAACCGCGACTACGGGACGAACGTCGTCTCCGGCGTCACGCCCGGCAAGGGCGGGCAGGACGTCGAGGGCATCCCGGTGTTCAACACGTTCCACGCCGCGGTCGCCGAGACCGGCGCCAACACGGCGATGATCTTCGTGCCGCCGCGCTTCGCCGCGGACTCGATCCTCGAGGCCGAGGACGCGGGGATCGAACTGATCGTGTGCATCACCGAGGGCATCCCGGCCCACGACGAGCTGCGCGTCTACAACCACCTGGCGCGCAATCCGGACGTGCGCCTGGTGGGCCCGAACTGCCCCGGCATCCTGTCCCCCGGCAAGGCCAACGTCGGCATCATCCCGGCCGCGTTCTTCAGCGAGGGCAACGTCGGCGTCGTCTCGCGCTCGGGCACGCTGACCTACCAGATCGGCAACGAGCTGGCCCAGCGCGGGTTCGGGAACAGCACCATCGTCGGCATCGGCGGCGACCCGGTCCCCGGCACGTCGTTCATCGACGCGATCGCCGCGTTCGAGGCCGACCCGGAGACCGAGCTGATCGTGATGGCGGGCGAGATCGGCGGCTCGGCCGAGGAGGAAGCGGCCGACTACATCGCCGAGCACGTCAGCAAGCCGGTCGTCGCCTACATCGCGGGCTTCACCGCCCCGCCCGGCAAGACGATGGGCCACGCCGGCGCGATCGTGTCCGGCACCGCCGGCACGGCGAAGGCCAAGGCCGAGGCGCTCGAGGCGCGCGGCGTCCGCGTCGGCCGCACGCCGACCGAAGTGGCGGAGATCGCCGCGGAGATCGCCGGCGCGCTGGCCTGATCGGTGCGCACCGTTTGCCCGTCCGGCGGGTTGGAAGCCTCGACATGAGGCTTCCGCTCGCCGCCGCCCTGCTCGCGCTCGCCGTCTTCCCGGCGGGCGCGGCGGCGCGGGCGGGTGAGCCGGACCACGCGTTCGGCCGCCGCGGCACGGTCACGCTGAAGGCGACCGGCGCGGACGCGGTCGGCGGCGCGGTGCGCGTGCTGTCGGGCCATCGCGTGCTGGCGGGCGGCGCGGCGGCGGGGAAGTTCGTGGTCGTGCGGCTGCGCGCGTCCGGCACGCTGGACAGCCGCTTCGGGACGCGCGGCCAGGTCGTGCCGGCGCTGCCGGGGACGACGCTCGACGGCGTGCGCGCGCTCGCGGTCGCCCGTGACGGGAAGATCGTGGCGGCGGGGACGCTGCGGCTCGCCGACGGGACGACCCGGATCGCCGCGTTGCGGCTCACGCGCGGCGGGAAGATCGACGCGACGTTCGGCGCCGGCTACGGCTACGTGCTGGCGGGGCCGCCGGGCGCCGAGCTGGGCGCGGCGGCGATCGACCGCGGCGGCAACGTCCTGCTCGCCGGCTCGGGGCCGGGCGGCGTGCCGCTGGTCACGCGGCTGCTGCCGGACGGCACGCCCGATCCGGCGTTCGCGTTCGATCCCGGGACGCTGACCGGGCGCGTGACCGGGATCCTGGTGCGGCCGGAGTCGCTGACGTTCAGCGTGGCCAGCGGCGCGGCGGCGTTCACCGCGGTGCGGGTGGCGATGAGCGGAGCGCTCGATCCGACGTTCGCCGGCGGCGTCGTCTCGGTCCCGGTCGGGTCGGGCGCGGGCGCCGGGCTCGGCGCGGTCGCGATCCGCCAGGCCTCGTCCGGGACCGTCCTGCTCGCCGGGACCGGGCTGACCGGGTCCGGGCGCCCGCAGGGCGTGGTGCTGCGGCTGCGGGCGAACGGGACGGTCGACACGCGGTTCGGCTCGCGCGGCGTGGCCGTGGTGGCCCGCGCGGGGCGCGACATCCGGATCACCGGCCTGGCCCGCGACGCGCGCGGCCGGATCCTGCTGGCCGGCGCGGGCGCGCCGCCGGAGAGCGTCGTCGTGCGGCTGCGCGCCAGCGGGCGCCGCGACGGCACGTTCGGCAACGGCGGCCTGACCTACCCGCTGCTCGGGCGCCCGCCGGGCGGCGACCCGATCTTCACGACCGCGGACGCGATCGACGCCGACGGCGCCCACCCGGTGATCGCGGGCTCGGCGGCGGGGCCGGGCGTCCTGTCGCGCGGCGGCGGCGCGGGCACCGTGTACGGCGGCCGCTTCGCGCTCACCGTGTCGCGGCTGCGATAGCCGACACGCGCTCGTGCAGCCACGGCACGTGCGGCTCGTGCTCGGGCTTCATGAGCACGCTGCGCAGCACGCGCACGCCGTCGGCGTCCAGCTCCACGTCCGGGTGCGCGGCCGCGAACGCGGCGCCGTCGATCCAGAGCGTCGAGAGGTAGACCGGGTCGTCGGCGTGCATCCCCGCGTCGAGGACCGCCGCGGACGCCGCGTCGATCTCCGACGCCCGCGCCCGGGCCGGGAAGTACGTGAGGATGTCCAGCTCGGGCTCGACGTGCAGGCGCAGCTCGCCCGGCTCGCGCAGCAGCGAGGCCCACGCGCGCGCGGCGCGCACCCCGGCCTCGAGGATCGGCGCCAGGTCGAGGCTGCGCAGCGTCAGCCACAGCGCCGCCGCGGCCGCGCCGGCGCGCGAGCATTCGAGGCTGATCTCGCCCAGGTGCAGCTCGGCCGACGTGAAGTACGTGTACGGCGAGTCGTGCTTGTAGAGCCGCCCGACCGCCGGGTCGCGGAACAGCACGGCGCCGCACCCGTACGGCTGCAGCCCGTGCTTGTGCGGGTCGACGACCACGCTGTCGGCGCCCGCGATGGCGCGGAACCGGTCCACGGGCACCAGCGCGTCCAGCAGCGTGAAGAACCCGCCGTACGCGGCGTCGACGTGCACGCGCACGCCGAACTCCTCGCGCAGGGCCAGCGCGGCGCCGACGTCGTCGACCGTGCCGAGCCCGGTCGTCCCCGCGGTCACGACGATCGTCCCCACGCGTCCGCTCGCGCACGCCGCGCGGAGATCGCCGGTGACGATGCCCTCGACCCCGAGCACCGCGCACATGCGAGCGTGCGTGTAGTGCGCGCCGGGCCCGAACGCGACCGCCCGGCCCGGATGCAGCTCGCGCGCCACCCACAGCGCCTCCAGGTTCGCGATCGTCCCCGACGACGTCAGGTGCCCGAGCGCGTCGTCCGGCAGCCCGAACATGTCCGCCAGGTCGCGCACGACCTCGACCTCCAGCGCGCTGGTGACCGGCCCGCCGTCGAGCGCGTGGTTGTTGGCGTTGACGTGCAGCGCCGCCGTGTAGGCGGCGATCGCCACCGGGTGCGGCGGCTTGAGCATCTGGCCCGCGTAGCGCGGATGGTGGAACGGGTACGAGCCCGCCATCCGGGAGCTGAACTCCGCGAACGCCGTCTCGAAGCGCTCCGGGTCGACGTCCAGCGACGGGTGCGCGGGCAGCGGGCCGGCGGGCGCGCGCCAGGCCTGCGCGGCCTCGAGCGCGCGAGCCAAGTAGTCCATGCCCGCGAGATACTAGGCTCAAGCGCATGGCCACGATCTCCTTCGCCCGCGGGGCGCCCTCCCTCGACATCGTCGACGTCGACGGCCTCAAGCAGGCCGCCCAGCTCGCGTTCGAGAAGGATCCGGCCGGGACGACGGCCTACGGCACCTCGGTCGGCTACGTGCCGCTGCGCGAGTGGATCGCGAACAAGCACGGCGTCGAGCCCGAGCAGGTGCTGGTCACCAACGGCTCGATGCAGGCCGACGCGTTCCTGTTCGAGCTGCTCGTGCAGGCCGGCGACGCCGTGATCCTGGAGTCGCCGACGTACGACCGCACGCTGCTGAACCTCCGCAACCGCGGGGCGGACGTGCACATGGTCGAGCTCGAGACCGACGGCATCAGCATCGACGCGCTGGAGCGCGAGCTCCAGACGACCAGGCCGAAGCTCGCGCACATCATCCCGAACTTCCAGAACCCGGCCGGCTACACGCTCTCGGCGGCCAAGCGGACCCGGCTGCTGGAGCTCGCGACCGAGCACGACTTCACGATCTTCGAGGACGACCCGTACGTCGACATCCGCTTCGAGGGCGCCTCGATCCCGTCGATGCTCGAGCAGGACACGGCGGGCCGCGTCGTCTACGCGTCGTCGTTCTCCAAGACCGTGTGCCCGGGCATCCGGGTCGGCTACCTGGTCGGCCCGCAGGCGATCATCAAGCAGATCCAGACGCTCGCGACCAACACGTACATCTCGCCGAACATGGTCGCCCAGGCGATCGTGTACCAGTTCGCGGCCAGCGGCAAGATGGACGGCGCGATCGCGACGGTCAAGACCGCGCTGCGGGCGCGCCGCGACGCGGTCGTCAACGCGCTCCGGCGCGAGCTCCCGGAGGCGAAGTTCGCGCCCCCGAGCGGCGGCTACTTCATGTGGGTGGAGCTGCCCGAGGCGGTCGACGTGGCCGAGCTGGAGAAGGCCGCGGCGGCGCGCGACGTGCTGTTCGTCAAGGGGACGGACTTCCTGCTGGAGGGCGGCTCGAACACGCTCCGCCTGGCGTACTCCGGCGTGAACCCCGAGCAGATCGACGAGGGGATCACGAAGCTGGCCGAGGCCGTCAGGAGCCTTGGCGTCACGGCATGAATACGGGCCCGGCCCCTCGCAGTACGGCGTGCTGTACGGCGAGGGGCCGGTCGCCGTGGTCCTCCACGGCGGCTTCTGGAAAGCCCAGTACGACCTGACGCTGATGGACCCGCTGTGCGCCGACCTGGCGGCGCGCGGCTGGGCGGCGTTCAACGTCGAGTACCGGCGGCTCGGCAACGGCGGCGGCGTCCCCGAGACGCTCGAGGACGTGAGCGCCGCGATCGACGGCCTGGCGACGCTCGGCGTCGACGAGGTGGTGACGATCGGCCACAGCGCCGGCGGCCACCTGGCGGCGTGGGCGGCGACGCGCGAGAATCCGCGCGTGAACGTCACCGGGGTGGTCTCCCAAGCGGGCGTGCTCGACCTCGAGCGCGCACGCGAGCTGCGGCTGTCCGACGGCGTGGTCGACCGCTTCCTGGGCGGCCAGCCGACCGCCGTCGCCTCGCCGATCGAGCGGCTGCCGATCGCCGCACGGATGCTGCTCACGCACGGCGCGCTCGACGACACGGTGCCGCTGGAGATCTCCGAGCGGTTCGCGGCCGCGTCCGGCGCGGCCCTGCACGTCGAGCCGGCCGAGGGCCACTTCGGCCACCTGGACCCCGCCAACCCGCTGTGGCAGGCGGTGGTCGAATGGCTGTGACCCGCGCCGAAGCGCTCGCGCTCGACGCGCGCGACCCGCTGGCGGGCTTCCGCGACCGCTTCGTGTTCGCGGACGAGCGGATCTACCTGGACGGGAACTCGCTCGGCCGGCTCCCGCTCGCGGCGCGCGAGCGGCTGCACGCGGTGATCGACCAGTGGGGCAGCGAGCTGGTCAGCGGCTGGCCGGAGTGGATCGAGGCCCCGATGCGCGCGGGTGACGCGCTCGCCCCCGTGCTCGGCGCGCGCCCCGGCGAGGTCCTCGTCACCGACTCGGTGACGGTCAACCTCTACAAGCTGGTGTGCGCGCTGCTGGACGCCGACCCGGCCCTGCGCACGCTGGTCACCGACGCGAGCAACTTCCCGACCGACCGCTACGTGCTCGAGGGCATCGCCCGCGCCCGCGGCCTCGAGCTGCGGATCTTCGCGCCCGCGGACGACGTCCACGGCGTCCAGCCGCACGAGGTGCCCGAGGGCGCGCTGTGCGTGTTCAGCCACGTCGCCTACCGCTCGGGGGCGATCGCGGACGTGGCGGCGATCGACCGCCGCGCGACCGTGATCTGGGACCTCTCGCACTCGGCCGGCTCGGTCCCGGTCGGCCTGAACGCGCACGGCCTCCGCTACGCGGTCGGCTGCACCTACAAGTACCTCAACGCCGGCCCGGGCGCCGCCGGCTTCCTCTACGTCGCCGCCGGCGAGCAGGACCGGCTGGGGACGCCGATCCAGGGCTGGTTCGGCCAGGCCGACCAGTTCGCGATGGAGCGCCCCTACGAGGCGGCGCCCGGCATCACGCGCTTTCTCGCCGGCACGCCGCCGATCCTGGTCCTGGCCGCCGTCGAGGAGGGGGCGAAGCTCACCGCGGAGGCGGGGATCGACGCGCTGCGCGAGAAGTCGGTCGCGCAGACCGAGCTGCTGATCGCCCTGGCCGACGCGTGGCTGGCGCCGCTCGGGTTCACGGTCGGGTCGCCGCGCGAGGCGGCCCGGCGCGGCTCGCACGTCTCGCTCCGGCACCCGGAGGCGTGGCCGATCTGCCGCGCGCTGATCGAGCGCGCGGACGTCGTGCCCGACTTCCGCGGCCCGGACAGCGTGCGGCTCGGGATCGCGCCGCTCTACACGCGCTTCGTCGACGTCTGGGACGCGCTCGACCGGCTGCGCGGCCTGGTCGAGCGCGGCGAGCAGAAGCTGGTCGAGCAGGCGCGCTCGCGGGTCACCTGAGCCGCGTCGCGGGCTCTCATCTGCCCGCGTCATAGGTTGGACGTGTCTACGTACCCGCCGGCCACTCGCATCCTCCCGGCCGAGAGGCGGTGATGGGCCGGCGAGGCGCGGGTGCCGGGTTCGCGGTCGCCTGGCTGGCGGCGGTGGTCGTCGTCAGCGTCGCCCAGCACGCGTTCGGCGTGCTGCCGCCCGAGCGCCTGGCGGCGACGCCGGCGGCCGTCGCGAACGGCCGCGTCTGGCTGCTGGCGACCAGCGGATTCGAGGTCGCCGGGCCGCCGTGGCTCGAGCTGCCGCTGGCCGCCGTGCTGGTCGCCGCCGTGATCGCCGTGCTGGGCGCGCGGACGTTCTGGGTCGCGGCGGTGGCCGGGCACGTCGGCGCGACCCTGATCGCCTACGCCGGCGTCGGGGTCCTGTGGCTGCTCGCGCGCCCGCGGGTCGAACGGGTCGTCCACCAGCCCGACTACGGCATCTCCGCGGTCATGGCCGCCGCGCTCGGCGCGCTGGTCGGCGGCCTGCTCGCGCGCGGGCGGAGCGGCTGGGCGACGGCGGGCCTGCTGGCCGCCGGCGCCGGCGTGCTGCTCGGCGTCACCGTGAGCCTGCCGCCCACGCTCGCCGACGTCGAGCACCTGCTGGCCTTCGCGCTCGGCGCGATCGTGGCCTGGGCGCTCAGCCAGCCGTGAGCGTCAGCTCGAAGCACGCGGCGCTCCGGCCGTCCGCGATCCGCAACTCGCCCCCCATCCGCCGCGCGAGCTCGCGGGCGATCGCCAGCCCGAGTCCGAAGCCGCCGCTGTGCGCCTGCTGGCCGCGCGCGAAGCGCTGGAAGACCCGCTCGCGCTCCGCCACGCTGACGCCGGGGCCGGCATCGCAGACGCTGACCGACACCGTCGCGGCGCCGGACGCGACGGTCACGCGCACGTCGCCCGCACCGTGGCCCAGCGCGTTGTCGACCAGCGCGCGCAGGATCTGCGCGACGCTGCCGGGATCGGCGATCGCGACGCAGTCGCGTGAGCCGTCGATCGCGATCCCGCGACCCTCCTCGGTCAGGCGCGCCGCGAACTCCGCGACGACCGAGCGCAGCACCCCGTCGAGGCTGACGGGCTCCGAGCGCAGCTCGACGCCGGCGTCGATGCGGCTGAGGTCGAGCAGGTCGGCCGACAGCTGGGAGAGCCGCTCGGCCTGGCGCTCGGCGCCGATCGCCTGCGCGCGGGCGTCCGTGATCGCCGGCGGCTGGGCATCGAGATCGTCGAGGAGCAGGCCGAGCATCATCTGCAGCGACGTCAGCGGCGTGCGCAGCTCGTGCGAGGCGTTGGCCACGAACGCCCGCCGCACGTCCTCCTGCTCGCGCAGGCGGCGCTGCATCGTCGCGAACGCGGCGCTGAGCTCGCCGATCTCGTCGCGCCCGCCGTCGGGCACGAACTCGGCCTCCGGGCCGCCCTCGGCCACGCGCAGCGCCGTGTCGCGCAGCCGCCGCAGCCGGCGGCTGAGCCGGCCCGCCAGCAGCACCCCGGCCAGCAGGGCGACCGCCAGCCCGCCGCCGGCGGCGGCCGCGAACGCCCGGTTGACCACCGCCTCGGCCCGCTGGATGTTGTGGGTGGGGGTGCGCGCGGCCAGCACGAGGCGGCGCCCGGCGGCGCGGACGGGGATCGCGACGTCGGCCTGCTCGTTCTCACCCCCGCCCGTGATCATCGCCTGCGGCTCGCCGGTGCGGCGCGCGGCCGGCACCGCGCGGTAGTCGCCCGGGAGGGCGTCCGGATCGGACCCCGCGAGCTCCTGCCCGTTCTCGCTGAACACCGCGACGTCGGCGTGGACGCGCCGGCGCAACCGGCTGACGGCGCGCCGGAGCTGCGGATCGCCTGGCGCCAGCGCCCCGCTCGGCAGGTCGGTCACCAGGCCCCGCTCGGACTGCAGGCCCTCGGTCAGGTGCTGGAGCTCGTCGGCGTCCAGGCGGCTGCCGAGCGGCGCCAGGAGGGCCCACGCGGCGGTGGCGAGCGTGATCGCCCCGACCAGGATCAGCACCAGGACGAGCCGTCCACGCAGGCCGATCCGCACGGGACCTACGGGTTGCCGATCCGGTAGCCGGCGCCGCGCACGGTGCGGATCACCTTCGGATCCTCCGGCACCGCCTCCAGCTTCTCGCGCAGGTGGCGCACGTGCACGTCGATGGCGCGCGGGTCGCGGTAGGCGCTGTCGCCCCAGATCGACCGCAGCAGCTCGTGGCGATCGTGGACGTGGTCGCGCCGCGCCATCAGGGCGTGCAGCACCTCGAACTCGGAGAAGGTCAGCGCCACCGGGACCCCGTCGCGCGTGACTTCGCGCACGCCGGGGTCGAGCGTGATCGGCCCGGCGGTCAGGGGGGCGTTGACCCGGGACTCGGTGCCGACGCGCCGCAGCACGGCGCGGATGCGGCTGCGCAGCTCGGCGGGCCGGAACGGCTTGACGATGTAGTCGTCCGCCCCCGCCTCGAGCCCGAGCACCGCGTCCGCCTCGCTGTCGAGTGCGGTCAGCATGATGATCGGGACGCCGTTGCGGCGCTCGCGCAGCTGCCGGCACACCTCGTAGCCGTCGATGCTGCCCGGCCCGAGCCGGACGTCGAGCAGCAGCACGTCGAAGGGCTGCGTGCTGGCCCGGTCGACCGCGGAGCGCCCGTCGGCGACCGCCAGGACGCGGTGGCCTTCACGCGCGAACGACTGGCGCAGGGCCTCGCGCAGCTCCGATTCGTCGTCGCAGACGAGAATGTCGAGCGCCTGCGCGAGCATGGCGGAGGGAACCGTAACAGCCGCGGACATTCTCAAGCTCCCGCCCGCGGCGGCTCGCCCAGCCGCGCCTGTGCCCCCGCCAACCACCAGCCGGCGACGCAGATCACGGCGAGCGCGAACGCGTGCAGGCCGGCGGCGGCGGCGTGGGTGCCCAGCGGCTCGCCGAAGACGATCAGCCCGCCGGCGATCGCGACCGCGTTGGTGGCCACGGTCATCAGCGCGATGACCGGGACCACCGGGCCGAGCTGCAGTCCGCGCTGGAAGCAGAAGAACGCCGCGCCGGCACCGAGCAGGAGCGCCGGCGCCCACGGGGACAGCACCGCCACGGTCGCCGCTTTGGTCGCGGTGTCCGAGGCGCCGTAGAGCACGCCCGCCGCCAGCGCGAGCGCCCGGCCGCGCCGGCGGCCGGCGGGCGCGGCCGCGATCGCCGCCGCGGCGACGGCGCAGAGTCCCAGGAACAGCAGGAGCGTGCCGGACGGCACCCTCGCGGCCCCGGCGTCGGTGGCGCCGATCGCGAGCAGGGCGAGCGCCCCGCACATCAGCCCCACCGCCTGCCGCTCACGCCGGCTGACGGGCGCGCGGGTCAGGCGCGCGGCCACGGCGACGACGAGCGCCACGCCGCCCGCGGTGAACGCCTGCACGAGCGCGAGCGGCGCGCGCGCCAGGGCGAGGACGTACAGCGCCCAGCCGACAGTGCCGCAGGTCATGCCGATCGCCCACACCGGCGAGGCCAGCAGCCCGCGCAGCGTGGCCACGGGCCGCCGGACGCTGACGGCGGGCGCCCCGCGGGCGCCCAGGTGCTGGAGCACGTAGCCGCCGTTGAGGCCGAGCGACGCGAGCAGGGCGAGTCCCAGTCCGGGCGTCATCCCGTCGCTCCCATCTGCGCCGCCGCCCAGCGCAGCATGCGCGGCGTCCAGTCCCGCCACAGCCCCCAGTCGTGGCGGCCGGGTGGATCGGCGGTCGCGACCGTCGCGCCCGCCGCCCGCAGCGCTCGGGCGAACGGCAGCAGCTGCCGGGTGTCCGGGTCCTGCGCCCCGCCGTAGAGGTACGCGTGCAGCGTGCGTCCGGGCGCGCCGAGGTGCACCCGGGACGCCAGGTCGATCGGGCTGTTGGCGGCCAGCTGCGCGGCCGAGGCCCGCGCGAACACGCCGGTCCGGGTCTGCCGGAAGTAGCCCGACCAGGACTCGAAGGCACCGAACGTCGACAGGTGCCGCAACGTCAGGTTGGCGGCGGCGTACGCGCCCTCGGAGTTGCCGGCCAGCACCCGGTGGTCGCGGTCGGCGATCGTCGGCCAGCGGTGGTCGACGTCCCGGACCACGTCGAGCACGAACGACTCGTAGCGACCGTGCGGGGTGTCCGCCCATTCGGTGTCGTCGAGGAGGGTGCCGTCGCGCCCGTCGGGCATCACGATCAGGAAGGGCCGGATCTCGTGCCGAGCGATCAGGGTGTCCATCGCCACGCCGACGGCGCTGTCGTCGATGAACTGCAGCGGCGCGCCGGGGCTGCCGTGCAGCAGGTAGAGCACGTCGAAGCGCCGGCCGGGGGCGTAGCCGGGCGGCAGGTAGATGTCGTAGCTCCGCTGGGCCTGCAGCGCCGCTGAGTGGAAGCTGACGCGAACCACCCGCCCGGCGGCGACCCCGGGCGGGTTGCGCGGCGGACCGAAGCCGCGGTACACGTAGTAGTCATGCGCGTAGGCCCAGGCGCCGAAGCCGCCGACGATCAGCCAGCCCACGACCAGCGGCGCCACGATTCGGCGGCTCATCGCTCCTCCCGCGCGATCCTCGCCGGCTGCCTGGTCGTGGTGGCCGCCCTCGGCTGGCTGTACGCCTTGCGCAGCTTGCGGGTCCTGGGGCTCGGGCCCGCTGTGCCGGACGCGCTGCCGTTGCAGCAGCTCGCGGGCGACGGCGCCCAGCCGCTGGCGCGGGTCGTGGTGGCCTGGGTGCCCGCGGGGGTGGTCGCCGGTCTGCTCCTGCGCTCCATCAGGCCCGGTATCCGGCCGGCGATCGCCGCCGCGATCGCGGCGCCGATCCTGATGCTGATCGGAGCGGTGTCCGACGCGGCCACGATCTCGGGGCCGGTGTCCGAGCACCTGGTCCCCCAGCTCACCCGCACCGGCACCTGGGTGGCGGTCGCGCTGCTGGCCGCCGGGGTCGCGCTGACCGGCCGGATCGGGTCCGCCCCGGGCTCCCAGCGCGCGGCCAGGGCCCGTGTGCGCGGCGGCCGCAGATAGCGCTCGGCCTGCAGGACCCGCAGGCCCAGCACCGGCAGCCGCCGCGGGCTCCGGTAGACCAGGTAGCGCCGCTCCCAGCGCGGCCGGAACTTCTGGTTGGAGGCGCTCAGCCGCTCGAGTTGGAAGCGGCCGTGCGACGCGGTCAGCAGCCGCCGCGCCAGGCGCCCGCGCCACGTCAGATCGCGGTGCGGTCCCATCACGTGCGCGAAGCCCGCGAAGTTGAGGCTCACCGAGCTCAGCCCTCGCGCCCGGGCCAGCTCGATCGCGGCCACCACCATCGCGTCGGTCAGGCCGTTGGGTACCTCGCCCACCCGCCGCATGAGGTCGAGCGACAACCCGTCGCGGTACTCGGCGAAGCGCAGGAAGGCGTGCAGCCGCCGCTGTGGATCGCGACCGAGGATGTACACGCACCGCCGGTCCTCCTCGGCGCCCCAGAGCCGGCCGAGCGTCATCGAGAAGCCCGTCAGCCGCGGCCGATCCTCGCGCCAGCGCCGTTCGACGGCCGCGATCTCGTTCGCCGTCGCGGCGGCCAGGTCGGCGCCGGAGACGGCGTCGATCGACCATCCGCGGCGACCCTGGCGCGTCACCGAGTGACGCAGGGCCTTCATGTGCCGCCCGGCCAGCGAGAAGCGTGCGGGGTCGACCGACGCCTCCTCGCCGATGCAGAGCGCCTGGAAGCCGAGGCGACGGTACGCGGTGAGGTTCGTCTCCGCCGCCGCCGTCATCACGACCTCCCAGCCGCGCGACGCGGCGAAGCCGGCGAAGACGGCGAGGACCGCCGCGGCGCAGCCCGGGGGGCCGATCGGGTCTCCCGACACGACGGCCGTACCCCGCAGCACCCGGTAGGCGAGCACGCCGCCGGCCGCGAAGTGAAAGCACTTGTCGTCGCGCAGCGCGAACGGCGCGAGCGAGTCGGTCGCGTACTCGTCCAGGATCGCCCGCGCCCGCGCGTGCTCGGCGACCGTG
>DATMGH010000085.1:0-7829 GCA_035555675.1 Solirubrobacter sp.
CCCCGCGCGGGCGCCAGCGCGCTGGTCAGCGAGAACGCCGCGATCAGCGCGCCCGCCTTCCCGGCCGAGCCGGCCAGGAAGATCAGGCTCAGCGGCAGCATCAGGAAGCCGACGCGTCCGAGCAGCGACGCGAGCAGCAGCCCGCGGACCGCTCGCTCCGCCAGGACGGACCGGTAGCCGGCTTGCCCCTGCACGCACGCTGGAGCTTATGCGCAGCGGCGGGCGTTGCCCGGCCGCTTCGCGCATCCCTGCAATCGCCGGGCGATCCGCGTGAACGCCGCCAGCGACGGCGCGCTCGTGACGCGATCGCCGCGCAGCCGCCGCAGACCCGAATAGTCGAACGCGCTGTCCGTGATCCCCTCGTGCGAGAGCCACGTGTACCAGTAGACGCGTCCGATCCGCAGCCGCTTTCGCTCGCGGCTGAGCAGCCGCAGCCCGCTCGTCAGCCGCTCCGCCTGCCCCCGCTCGGTCGTCTCGAACCCGCCGTGCTGGAGCGTCTTGCCCTTCGCCGCCGGCCACGACAGCTCGGTGATCCAGACCGGCAACCGGCTGTCTCGCCGCTTTGACATCTCCTTGCGCGCGTACTGCACCAGCCGCACCACGTTCGACGGCTTGCCGGTGTACGGGTGCAACGCGACGACGTCGAACGCGCCGCGCG
Source organism: Solirubrobacter sp. (assembly GCA_035555675.1). Lineage (GTDB taxonomy): Bacteria > Actinomycetota > Thermoleophilia > Solirubrobacterales > Solirubrobacteraceae > Solirubrobacter. The sequence continues at coordinate 659 of DATMGH010000085.1, forward strand.
CGCCCGCCGCGTAGATCGCCCGCAGCGCCGTCCAGCTCTCGTTCGGCAGCCCGGCCAGCACCGTCGTCGAGCCCGGGTCCGCCGCCTTCAGCGCCCGGTGCGCGCGCTTGAGCAGCGCGACGTACGGCGGCGCCCACGGGGCCGCGTTCCAGTAGCGCGTGAGGTTGGGTTCGTTCCAGACCTGCCACGCGCGGACAGGTTGTCGGGGGACTTCCGGATGTTGCGCCCATAAGGAGCCGTTCGGTCCATAACGTCCGACGAGCGCGGTCACGAACCGCGCGAAGTCCTCATTGTCGCGCGGGGGGGAAGCGAAATCATCCGGACGCTTCGCCGCCCAGCCCGGTGTCCCCTGAAGGACGGGCAGCACGGTCAGCCCGCGCTGCGCGGCAGCGAGGATCAGCGCGTCCGCGGCGTCGAACCGCAGCGCCCCGGGCTCCGGCTCGATCTGGCTCCAATACACGGCCGCGCGAACGGCCTCGGCGCCGCTGCCGGCCAGCCGGTCCCACTCCGCCGGGGCGGCGCTGAACGCCGGGTCGGTCATCGGCCCGTCGGCGACGACGCCGAGCCAGCCCCGTGGCACCTCGCGGCGTGCGGCGTCCGCCGTCACGGGGACGGCCAGCAGGGCGGCGAGGGCGACCAGCACGACGCGCAACATCGGTACGTAGGATGGCGCGCTCATGCCGCGCACCGCGCTCATCCACGATTTCCTGCTCGACCTGCGCGGCGGCGAGCGCGTGTTCGCGGCCATCTGCGACGCCTATCCGGACGCGGACGTGTTCACCGCGGTCTACGACGAGCGCGGGACGGAGGGACGGTTCGCGGACCGCTCGCCGCAGGCGTCCTACCTCCAGCGCCTGCGGCCGACGGCGCGCACGTTCCGGCCGCTGCTGCCGCTGTACCCGGCGGCGATCGAGTCGCTGGACCTGCGCGGCTACGACGTCGTCATCTCGTCCTCGTCGGCGTGGGCGCACGGCGTGCTGGTCGACCCGGGCGCGATCCACGTCTGCTACTGCCACAACCCGTTCCGCTACGCGTGGTCCGAGCGCGAGGCGACGCTCGCGGCCCGCTCGCCGCTGACCCGCGCGCCGCTGCGCGCGCTGCTGTCGCGCTGGCGCCAGTGGGACTGGATCGCGGCGCAGCGCGTTGACGCCTACATCGCGAACTCGGCGATCACGGCGGCGCGGATCCGCCGCTACTTCGGGCGCGAGTCGACGATCCTGCACCCGCCGGTGGAGCTCGGCCGCTTCGCGCCCGGGCCGGTCGGCGACCACTACCTGGTGCTGGCCGAGCTGATGGCGCACAAGCGCATCGACGTGGCGATCCGCGCGTTCAACGCGCTCCGGCTGCCGCTGGTGGTCGTGGGGGACGGGCCGGAGGAGCGGCGGCTGCGCCGGCTCGCGGGGCCGACCGTGCGGCTCGCGGGGCGGCTGTCGGACCACGAGGTCGCCGACCTGCTGCGGTCCGCCCGCGCGCTCGTGGTGACGGCGGAGGAGGAGTTCGGGATCGCCGCGGTCGAGTCGCTCGCCTCCGGCCGGCCGGTGATCGCCGTCCGCGCGGGCGGGGTGCTCGAGACCGTGACCGAGGGCGTCACGGGCGCGTTCTACGACGAGGGCGCGCTCGTGGACGTGCTGCGCGCGTTCGATCCGCTGGCGGTCGACCCGGCGGCGTGCGTCGCCGCGGCGCAGCGCTTCAGCGTGGACGCGTTTCAGGCGCGGCTGCGGAGGATCGTGGCGAAGACCACAAGCTCGCCGCGCGTTCCCGAACGTTTAGGAAGCGGCCTCTTGCCTCGACGATTGTCGCGAAGAGACGCCGAATCCATGAGGAATCGTTAAATCTCTCGCGTCGCGCGCACAAACTCCGTAACCCCATGACATGATTCGGGTTGTCTGTTGTGCGCGGACGACGTCTGCGCGCCCTCGGCTCGTCGCTTGGGTCACAAGCTTAGCGGGGAGCCGGGGACCTCTTCGGAGGTTGCCCGCGTTCTGACACGGGCATCCTCAAAGAAGGACCGCTGCCGGCCCCGGCGAAGTGTCGCGGGCGCCCACGCGGAGTGGTTGCGGACTCAACGAAATTGACCTATAATTCCTACTGAACACGTAGGACTTGAGACTTCGAGCGAAGGACCCCAAAACGAGCACTATCACCGACACCCCCCGCCGCCGCGTCGAGAACGAGCACGAGGTCGACCCGACGCTCGACTCGCTCCAGCTGCTGCTGCGTGAGGCTGGCCGGTACCCGCTCCTGAAGCCCAGCGAGGAGATTGAGCTCGCGAAGCGAATCGAACGTGGAGACCTGGCCGCCAAGGAACGCATGATCAACTCCAACCTCCGCCTGGTGGTCGCGAACGCGCGCCGCTATCAGGGTCAGGGTCTCGCCCTCGGCGACCTGATCCAGGAGGGCATGCTGGGGCTGATCCGCGCCGTCGAGAAGTTCGACTGGCGCAAGGGCTTCCGGTTCTCCACGTACGCGACCCTCTGGATCCGTCAGGCGATTCAGCGTGGACTGGAGAACACGAGCCGGACGATCCGCCTGCCCGTGCATGTGGCGCAGCGCTCCCGCAAGGTCGGGCGCATCGAGCGTGAGCTCACGACGAAGCTCGGTCACGAGCCGTCGGACGAGGAGATCGCGCTCGCTGCGGACCTGCCGCTGGAGGACGTCATCGAGATCCGCAAGGCCGACCGTGCCGTGGTGAGCCTCGACAAGCCCGTGGGCGACGACGGCGACACCGCGTTCGGCGACCTGCTGGCGATCGAGACGCCCGCCGTGGACGAAGAGGTCCATGAGGCGCTGAAGTCCGAGACGCTCCTGACCGCCATCGCCGAGCTCCCTGAGCCCGAGCGTGACGTGATCGAGATGCGGTTCGGCGCCGGCGACCGCGAGCCGCAGACCCTGTCGCAGGCAGGGCGCAAGCTCGGCGTCAGCACCGAGCGTGCCCGGCAGATCGAGGAGCGCGCCCTCAAGCGCCTCTCTCAGCGGCCGGAGCTGATCGCTCTGCGCGAAGCCGCCTAGAACGTTGCTTCCGAGGCCCGGGTTCTACCCGGGCCTCGCTGCTTTAAGGAGCGCTTTGAGCTGAGCGCGCTCGCGGTCGTTAGGGCGCTTGACCGCGGCGCGGGTGGCGAACGTGAGCAGCTGGGCCGCGTCGTCCGCCGCCAGCGCGATCGCCCCGCGCCGGCTGCGCACGACGGCTCGCCGCTGCCGCGCGAGCAGCTCGAACGGCTCGCGGTCCCGGCTGTGACCGCCGACGTGGGTGATCGCCAGGTCCGGGTGCAGGATCGTCGGGAGGCCCTGGCTTCTGGCTCTGAGGCAGAGGTCCATGTCCTCGGCGTACAGGTGGATGCCGGGGTCGAAGGGGCCCAGCCGTCGCAACGTCTCGGTACGGGCGGCGAGGCAGGCCGCGATCGCCCAGCCGACGCTGCGAGGGCGCGTCGCCCTGTAGGGCTCCGCTCGCCGGCGGATGGTGTCGGGCAGCCACGGCAGCGCTGCGGGCAGGAAGGCGCCGAGCGTGCCCGGGACCGGGTGGGCGCTGCGCTGGACGGTCCCGTCGGGGTTGTGCAGGCGGGGCGCGTGCAGGCCGGGCCGGCGTGCTCGGTGCGCGAGCGTCGCGAGCGCCTGGACGTCGCGCGTGTCGGGGTTGAGCAGGACGGTGGTGGGCTGCGTGACCGCCTCGAGCCCGAGGTTGTTGGCGGCGCCGAAGCCCGGGTTGTCGCGGCGGACGATCAGCGTCGCGCCGCGCTTGGCGGCGAGCGCGGCGGCGCCGTCGTCGGGGCCGGTGTCGACGACGACGAGCTGCGGCGCGTCGAGCTCGGCCAGCAGCGGTTCGAGATGGGCGCGCGAGCGGTGGATGACGATCACGACCGCGTAGCTCACAGTGCGGCCTCCAGGCGGGCGACGGACGCGGCGACGTCGAAGTGCCGCTCGGCGCGGCGGCGGGCGGCGGGCGGCATGGTGGAGTCGTCGAGGACGGCGCGGAGCGCTGCGGCGGCGGCGGTCGCGTCGCCGGGCGGGTAGAGCCGGCCGGTCTCGGGCGTCACGATCTCTCGCGGGCCGCCGGCGGCGGGGGCGACGACGGGGCGGCCGGCGGCGAGCGCCTCCACGAGCGCCATCCCGTACGGCTCGCGGTCGGCGCAGTGCAGGAGGACGTGGGCGCCGGCGAGCGCGCTGGGGACGTCGTCGACGGCGCCGATGCGGACGCGGTCGCCGAACGTTCGCGCGCGGCGGCGCAGCTCGGCTTCGACGCGGCCGTCGTCGCCGGGCAGCGTCGCGCCGGCGATCGTGAGGTGCAGGTCGGGGACGCGGGCGGCGACGTCGAGCGCGAGCTCCGGCCGCTTCCAGGCGACCAGCGCGCCGAGCACGAGCGCGTGGGGCGGGCCGGTAGGCAGTGGGCGCGGCGTGAACCGCTCGAGGTCGACGCCGGGATGCAGGATGGCGATGGGCCGCCCACCCACCGCGCGCGCGATCGCCTCGGACGCGGCCAGCACGCCGCGGGCGCGCCGGTTCGCGGTGCGCACCGCGGTTTTCACCGGGGGCGAGAGGAGATCGTGGTGGACCGCCAGGAAGGGGCGGAGCGTGCCGGCGGCGGCGAGCACGGCGCGGGCGCCCCAGGCGACCACAAAGTCCGGCTTCGCGCGCGCGATGTCCCGCGCCAGGCCGGCGATCCCCGCCGCGTTGCGCTTGAGCGGACGAGCGGCGATCGGCCGATGCTCCACGCCCGCCGCGCGCAGCCGGTCCGCCAGCGGGCCGTCCGGGCAGGCGACGACCGCGGGGCGGCTCAGCCGCGTCACGCAGTCGAGCAGGACCCGTTCGGCGCCGCCGAACGCGCCGGAGTAGGAGACGAACAGGAGCATCCGACGGCCACCCTATGACGGGTGGAGTCAGAAACCTTCCGGACAGGACGCTTCTTGACTCCACCCGTCACGGTGCGACTAGATTTGCCGCCCATGGCACCCGGGCTTCGCGTGATCACCGCCCGCGGCGGCGTGGTCAACGCGGCGTTCCTGTCGGGCGCCGAGCTGCTCGTGCTCCTGCAGGGGCTGCTGGCGACCGCCCTGCTCGGGCCGGACCTGATCGGCCTGTACGGGATCGTGACCACGACGGCGGTGACGATCGTCGCGCTGCGGCGGGTGGGGATCGACGAGGCGTTCGTCCAGACCGCGGCCGAGGATGAGGAGGCGGAGTTCCAGCGCGCGTTCACGATCGAGCTCGCGCTGGGGCTCGCCGGCGCGCTCGCGGTCGCCGCGCTGGCGCCGCTGCTGGCGGCGGCGTACGACGACGATCGCCTGCTGGCCCTCACGCTCGCCGTGTCCTACCTGCCGGTGTTCTTCGCGCTGCAGGCGCCGCAGTGGATCTTCTTCAAGCGCATGCAGTACGTAAAGTTGCGCGTCTTGCAGGTGATCGTGCCGCTCGGCACGGTGGCCGTGACGGTGCCGCTGCTGCTGGCCGGGGTGGGGATCTGGGCGCTGATCGTCGGGCCGTTCTGCGGGAACCTGGCGGCGGTGCTGGCCGCGTGGCGGGCGTCGCCGTACGCGCTGCGGGTGCGCGTCGACGGCGCGGCGGTGCGGCGCTACCTGCGGTTCTCCTGGCCCGTGTTCGTGACGTCGCTGGTGGCGCTGCTGGTCGCGCAGGGGCAGATCGCGGTGTTCGGGATCGACCAGGGGCTCGCCGCGGCCGGCTGGATCACGCTCGCGGCGACGCTCACCCGGTACGCGGACCGCGCGGACCAGATCCTCGCGACCACGATCTACCCCGCGATCGTGCGGGTCCGCGACCGCGGGGACGTGCTGGGCGAGCTGTTCGAGAAGGCGAACCGGCTGACGCTGATGTGGGCGTTCCCGTTCGGCGCCGGGCTGGCGCTCTTCGGCGCGGACCTGATCGTGTTCGTGCTGGGGGACGCGTGGCGCGGGGCGATCGTCTTGCTGGGCGGGATGGCGGTCGCGGTGGCGCTGCAGCAGGTCGGCTACAGCTGGTTCGCGTTCTACCGCGCGCGCGGCCAGTCCTGGCCGCAGGCGGTCGAGTCGCTCGCGTTCGGGGTCGGGTTCGCCGCGCTGGCCGTGCCGGGCGCGCTGCTCGGCGGCTCCTGGGGGTTCGTCTGCGGGCGCGTCGGGTGCACGGCGTGCGTGCTGGCGGTGCGGAGCGTGTACGTGCGGCGGCTGCTGCCGGGCGCGCGGCTCGGGGCGCTGGCGTTGCGGGCGGCGGTGCCGGTCGCGCTCGCCTCGGCGCCGGTGCTGGCGCTGCGCTTCGCGCTGTGGGGCGGGGAGCGGACGCTGCTGCAGGCGGTCGCCGAGCTCGTCCTCTGGGTCGCCGGGTTGGCGGTGGCGACCCACCGCCTCGAAGGGGACCTGCTGGGCGAGCTGCGCGGGTACCTGCGCGCGGGCGCGGCCGCGTGAGCGGCGACGGCGCGCAGGTCCGCGGCGTGGCCGGCGGCGGCGCGGCGGGTGACGCCGGCGTGGCGGGCGGCGGCGGTGCGGCGGGTGGTGGTGGCACCTCCGCACGGCTCGCCGGTGTGCGCGCTCTCGCGACGCCGTGGCGCGTCTCGGCCGCGCGCCTCGCGGCGCTCTGGGTCGCGGCCGCGCTCGTCTCCGGCTTCACGCTGCGCCGCTACCTCGGGCCGCTGGACGAGGGGATCCTGATGCAGGCGGCGACGCGGATGGCGGCGGGCAAGTGGCCGTGGCGTGACTTCGGCTGGGCTTACGGTCCCGGCGAGCCGCTCGTCGTGCTGGCGCTCGGCAAGGCGTTCGGGCCGTCGCTGCTGTGGTGGCGGCTGCTGCGGGTGGCCGCGGACGCGACCGCCGCCGTGCTCGTCTACGCGCTCGTCCGCGACCGCCGCTCGGAGCCCTGGGCGCTCGCGGCCTGGGCGGCGGCCGCGGTGACCGCCGCCCAGCCGACGAGCGCGAACCCGACCGCGCCGGCGTTCGCGTTCGCCCTCGGCGCCGTCTTCCTCGCGACCCGCGGCCGCGCGGGCTGGGCGGGCGCCGCGGCGGCCGCGGCCGCGTTCTGGCGCCCGGACCTCGGCGCGATCGCGGCGCTGGCCGCGGCGGCGACACTGCTCGCCGACGCGCGTGCGGGACGGGGCAGCGACGCGGTGGGGCGCGGCGAGGAGGCGCGCCGCCGCGAGGCCGGCGTGCGGGCGCGTGGGGTGGGGCGGAGTGGCGCGGACCTGCGGGGCGGCGGCGTG
>DATMGH010000086.1:0-14960 GCA_035555675.1 Solirubrobacter sp.
CCGATCCGGCAGCCCGCGTTCCTGGCCGCGGTGTACGTCGCGCTGCTCGTCGCGCCCGATCCCTAGAAGGAGCGGTCCAGCCGGAACGGGCGCAGCACGTCGGGCACCGCGTCCTCGAGCACCAGCGCCGCGACCGCGCGCCCGGTGGCCGGGCCGAGCGTGACGCCGGACATGCCGTGACCGGACGCGACGTAGGCGCCGCGGGCGCCCGGGACCGGGCCGATCACCGGCAGCGCGTCGGGAAGGTACGGGCGCAGGCCGGCCCATTCGAGCTGCACGTCGTCGGGCCGCCAGTCGCGCAGGTACTTCGTGGCGCCGCGGGCGACCGCGCTCACCCGGCGCCGGGTCAGGCTGAGGTCCATCCCGGTCAGCTCGAGCGTCCCGGACAGCCGCACGCCGGCCTCGAACGCCGTGACGCCGACCTTGGACTCGGCGAAGTAGAGCGCGTGGCGCGGCGCCTGGCCGCGGCCGCGGGCGGTGATGCTGTAGCCCTTGGCGGGCTGCAGCGGGATCCGCAGGCCGAGGCCGGCCAGCAGGGGCGGCGTCCACGTCCCGGCCGCGAGCAGCACGCGGTCGCACCCGATCGACGCGGCGGGCGTCTCGACCGTCCAGCCCGAGCCGCTCGCCCGCACCGCGGTCACCGGCGTCTGCTCGAGCACGTGCGCGCCCGCCGCCCGCACCTGCTCCAGCAGGCCCGCGCACAGGCTCTCCGGGCGCACCCAGCGCTCGCGCTCGGCGATCAGGCCCGCGGTCACGCGCGGGTCCAGCGCCGGCTCGAGCGCGTGCAGCTCCTCGCGACCGAGCTCGCGCACGGCCGGGTCGACGCCGAGCGCACGCACCTGCTCGAACTCGGTCGCGAAGCCCGCGAGCCCGGCGCGCGAGAACGCGGCGAAGACGAGCCCGCCGCCGCCCATCTCGAAGCGGACGCCGCGCGCGGCGAGCTCGTCGAAGAGCTCCAGCGTGCGCTCGCCCAGCGCGAGCATCGCCCGCATCCCGGCCCGGTAGCGGTCCTCGGAGCAGTTGCGCCAGAAGCGCAGGCACCACGCCGCCAGCGCCGGGTCCAGGCGCGGGCGGATGTAGAACGGGCTGCTCGGCTGGAGCATCCACTTGATCGCCTGCCACATCACGCCAGGTCCGGCGATCGGCGCCGACAGCATCGGCGTGATCCAGCCGCCGTTGCCGAGCGACGTCCCGCCGCCGCAGCGGTCGCGCTCGACCAGCGCGACCTCGGCGCCGCGCTCCTGCAGGTAGTGGGCCGCGCACAGCCCGATCACGCCGCCGCCGACGACGACGACCTTCACGGCGCGCCCACGAGCGCGGGCATCCCCGCGTAGGCGATCGGCTCGGGGAACGCGAGCGAGCCGCGCTTGCTGGTCCGCACGCCCATCCGCCACAGCGCGTGCGCCGTCAGCGCGCCGAACGCGACCCCGTCGCAGATCGGGACGTCGAGCTGCTCGCTGAGCGCCCGGGTGACGTCGGCCATCGCGCCGCAGGCCAGCACCAGCGCTTCGGCGCCGGCGCGCTCGACCAGCCCGGCGGCGGCCTCGGTCAGCCGGTCGCGGCCGGCGCCGTCGGTCCAGCTGTCCGAGAGCCCGGGGGCCCCGAGCGCGGCCACGCCGACGCAGCGGGCGGTCAGGCCGGTGCTCGCGACCAGGTCCTCCATCTCGGGGACGCTGCGGGGCAGCGTAGTGACGATCCCGAAGCGGTTGGACACCAGCGACGCGGCGCGCAGCGCCGACTCGCCGATCCCGACCACCGGCGCGCGCGTCAGCTCGCGCACGCCCGGCAGCGCCGGGTCGGCGAAGCAGGCGACGAGGTAGGCGTCGTGGCCGGGGTTGGCGTGCAGCAGGGCGACGACCTCGGCGGCGGCGATCGCGCCGTCGGCGCGCCCTTCGATGACCGCGGGCCCGCGCGTCGCGGTGAGCTCGAGGACCTGCGCGCCGGCCGGCAGGACGTCCCGGGCGGCGGCGGCCATCGCCGCCGTGTGCGCGGCGGTCGTGTTCGGGTTGATGAGCGCGAGGCGGAAGCCCATGGCCGACGATCAAAGCCCACGCGCTCGCGGGCCGCATTCGTCCGAATCGAGGCCGGTGGCGGTGGCGTTCGTGTTTCTCACAGTTCCCCCGCCGCCGCCCGTCCACGACGCTGACGCGCACCGATGAGCGAGACCACGAGCCACGTCGAACGCCGCCTGGCCGAGCTCGGGCTCGAGCTGCCGCCCGAGCCGGTGCTCCCGCCCGAGCAGCGGACCGCGGTGCCCGACTTCACGACCGACGGCCCGCTGCTGTACCTGTCCGGCACCGGCCCGTTCTGGGGCGCCGAAGTGCGCTACGCCGGCAAGCTCGGCGCCGACCTCGGCGTCGAGGACGGTTGCGCCGCGGCGCAGCTGACGCTGCTCAACCACCTGAGCGCGCTGCGCACGGCGGGCGTCGATCTCGATCGCCTGCGCTGGCTGAAGGTGTTCGGCATGGTCAACTGCACGCCGGGCTTCGACCGCCAGCCGACCGTCGTCAACGGCTACTCGGACCTGCTGATCGAGCTGTACGGCCGCCGCGGCGTCCACGCGCGCTCGGCGGTCGGGTTCGTCGCGCTGCCGATGCAGATGGCGGTCGAGATCGAGGCGGTCGTCCGCGTCGACGACGCTTAGGCGAGCACGCCCGCCTGCCGCACCCAGGCGGGCGTGGCCAGGCTCGCGAGGTCGCGCCGCGGGTCGCGGGGATAGCCGACCAGGTCGGCCCGGCAGCCGGGCGCGATCCGGCCCAGCTCGCGCTCGCGGCCGAGCGCGAGCGCGCCGTTGAGCGTGACCGCGTCCAGCACGTCGTCGGCGGGCAGGCCCGCGTCGTGCAGCAGCACCGCCTCGCGCGCCAGCCGCGTGCCGTCCGGGGCCGGGAGCATCGGGTCAGAGCCGGCCGCGACGGTCACCCCGGCGGCGAGCGCGAGCTCGAACGACGCGCGGTGCACGCGCGCCACCCGTTCCTCGTAGTCGGGCGCGTCGGCCGGGTCCAGCGTGCCGGCGTAGTCGACCAGGGTCTCGGTGCTGAACGCCCACAGCGTCGGCACCAGGCACGTGCCGTTCGCGGCCATCTCCGCGACGACCTCGCGGTCGAGCCCGATGCCGTGGTCGATCACGTCGATCCCGGCGCGGACGGCCGCGCGCGCGGCCTCGACGCCTTCGCAGTGGCAGCCGACGCGCAGGCCGAGCTGCCGCGCCTCGGCGCCCGCGGCCGCGATCTCGTCGTCGGCGAGGAAGCGCACCACGTGCCGCCAGCGCACCCACGCGGGCGCGTGCGAGAGGATCAGCTTGATCAGGTCGGCCCCGGCGCGGTACTCGGCGCGCACGCTGGCGCGCACGGCGTCCGGGCCGTCGGCGAACGTGTTGCGCCACGCGCGGGGCGCGCCGCTGCCGGTGATGTTCGGGCCGGCCGCGAACGTGCGCGGCCCGGGTACGGCGCCGTCGCGCAGCGCGCGCGTGACGGCGTGGATGGCGCGCGTGCGCGAGCCGGGATCGCGGACGGTGGTGACGCCCGCCCGCAGCAGCTGCGCCGCCGCCGCCAGCGCCTCGATCGTCGCCTGCGCGACGTGCTCGGCGTCGACGTCCGCCGCCGAGCGGACCATCAGGTGGCAGTGCGCGTCGACCAGGCCGGGGAGCACGTAGGCGCCGGCCACATCGACCGTCTCCGGCCCGGACGCGGCGTCATCGTCGTCGCGGATCACGTCGGCGATCAGGCCGTCGCGGAGCACCAGCGCGCGCCCGTCGACGAACCCCCGGCCGCGGCCCAGCCACAGCCGCCCGCCGCGCACGATCAGCGGCTCGGAGGCGGTCGTATCGGCGACGGCGAGGTGCATCCGCCCGGCGCAGGCTAGGCGGGCCCGGCGGCTGCGAGCCATTGGAGATCCTCAAAGCGTTCCGCGTCGGGTTCTCGGTTCTTACCGTGGTGGCGCCCGGCGCCCGGCGGTTGGCTGCGGGGCGGAGCGGAAGGAGACCACGATGAGCATGACCACGAACGGCCTGCCCGCGATCTCGCGCAGGTTCATGGCCGTCTACACCTCGATTGTCGCCGATGTCCTCGACGAGCTCGGCCGTCACCGGCAGACGCTGCCGTCGACGCTCGCGCCGCTCGCGCCGGGCATGCGGCTCGCCGGCCCGGCGTTCGTCGCCGAAGGGCGGCCGCGGGAGGACGTGCCGTACGAGGCGTCGATGCGGCGCATGCTCGAATGGCTGCAGTCGGTACCGGCGCACAGCGTCGCCGTCTACAAGACCAACGAGGACGACTCGGCGCACTTCGGCGACCTGTCGGCGACGTCGCTGATCGCGCGCGGCTGCGCCGGCGTGATCGTCGACGGCGGCTCGCGTGACACCGCGATGGTGCTCGAGAGCGGGCTGCCCGTCTACTGCCGGTACCGCAACCCGCAGGACTGCGTGCCGCGCTGGGAGCTGCTGGAGTGGGGCCACGAGGTCGAGATCGGCGGCGTCACCGTCCGCACCGGCGACTACGTGGTCGCCGACGCCGACGGCGTGATCGTGATCCCCGCCGAGCTGCGCGACGAGGTGCTCGAGCGCGCGGAGGCGATCGTCGCCACCGAGAGCGAGATCCGCGTCGCCGTCGCCGACGGGCTGCAGCCGCTCGAGGCCTACGAGCGCTACGGGATCTTCTAGCGGTGGGAGCGTCGACGACGCAGCGGGCGAGCGATCGCATCGACGAGCTGCGGGACGCGTTCGTCGCGGGCCTGGCGACGTTCGTCTCGCAGCCGAGCGTGAGCGCCACCGGCGAGGGCATCCGCGACTGCGCGGGCTGGCTGGCGGGCCAGATGCGCGAGCTGGGCATCGCGGTGGAGGTCCTCGAGACCGGCGGGCAGCCGCTCGTCTACGGCCGTATCGGCCAGGGCGCGCCGCGCCTGGTCGTCTACGGCCACTACGACGTGCAGCCGGCGGGCCCGCTGGACGCCTGGGTCACGCCGCCGTTCGAGCCGGCGGTGCGCGACGGCGCGATGTACGGCCGCGGGGTCGGCGACAACAAGGGGCAGCTGCTGGCGCACCTGTACGCGCTGCGCGCGTGGCTCGACGTGCACGGCGAGCCGCCGCCGTTCGAGCTCGTCTTCGTCTTCGACGGCGAGGAGGAGATCGGGTCCCCGGCCACCGAGGCGTTCATCGAAGCCCACCCGGAGCGCTTCCGCGGCGACTACGTCGTATGCGCGGACGGCTCGACGCTCGGCGTGCCCGGCCCGGCCATCTTCCTCGCGATCCGCGGCCTCCTGTACCTCGAGCTGACCGCGCGCGGCGCGCCCGCCGGCTGGGCGTCGGGCAGCTACGGCGGGTTCCTCCCCAACCCCGTCCAGCGCGTGGCCGCCGCGGTCGCCTCGCTGGTCGACGCGCGCGGCCACGTGCTGGTGGAGGGGTTCTACGCCGGCGCCGCCGAGCCCACGGACGAGCTGCGCGCGCTCGGCGCCGCGCTCCCGGCGGACTTCGTCGGCGGCGCCGCGGCCTACGGCGTCGAGCGCTTCATCCACGAGCGCCCGCTCGACGCGATGCTGTTCGAGCCGCACATCAGCGCCTGCGGGATCGACGGCGGCTACACCGGCGAGGGCGTGATGATGACCGTGCCGGCCGCGGCGCGCGCGAAGCTCGACGTGACGTTCGTCAGCGGCCAGTCGGCCGACGCGCTCGTCGACCGCATCCGCGAGCACCTCGACCGCCACGGGTTCGAGGACGTCGAGCTGGACGCGCTGATGCGGTGCGGGCCGATCGCGCTCGAGCCGCGGCACGAGCTCGTCGAGCTGGTCGCGGAGGCGAGCGCGAGCGTGTGGGGCGAGCGGCCGGTGCTGATCCCGTCGATCGCGGGCGGCGGGCCGTTCGCGGCGTTCGCGGAGACGCTCGGCGTCCCGACGCTGGTCGTGCCCTACGCGCAGCACGACCTGCACGAGCACTCCCCGGACGAGCACCTGCGGCTCGACTGGTACCGGAACGGGATCAAGACGAGCGCGGCGCTGTACGCGCGGCTGGCGGCCCGGGGAGCGTGAGCGCCGTGCTGGCCGGTCGCGCCGCGCTGCTGGACGCGCACCGCGAGACGACCGACCGGCGCGCGGAGGCGGCGGGGGACCGGCTGGTCGTGCTCGCCCAGCTGACCGTCCACGACGACGAGCGGCGCACCCTGCGCGCGGTGCTGCGCGCGCTGCGCACGGTCCGCCGGGGCGCGCTGGTCGTGTTCCCGGCGCGCGTGCTGCGCGGCGCGCCCGCCGAGCGCGCCGCCGTCGCCGAGCTGGTGCGCGAGCGCTCGCTGGCGGTGGTCATCGGCGTGGCGCCGAGCGCGCTCTGGTGCGTCGACGCGCACGTCCGCCGCGACGTCCCGGTCGGCGCCGGCACGGACGCCGGCGGGCGGGTCGTGACGCTCGCGAGCCTGCGCGTCGGCCTGCTGTGCGGCGCCGAGCTGCGGCGTCCGGCGCTGGTGCACGGCGTCGTCGAGCGCGGCTGCGACGTGCTCGTCACCTGCGCGGCCGACGAGCCGCGCGTCGCGGCGGCGCAGCGCGCGCTGGTGCTGGCGCGCGCGCTCGACTGCCGCGTCCCGCACGCGTACGTCAACGCCGTCGGCCGGCGCGACGGCGTCCGCTTCGCGGGCGGCAGCCGGCTCGTGCGGCCCGGCGACGAGGCGCTGCCCGGCTGGCGCGCCGCGCGCGCCCCGCTGATCAGCGGCCGCTGGCTTTCCCCCTCGACCCAGGAGCAGATCGCATGACCGATGTCCAGGCCACGGCCGCCGTCGACCCGACGATGTGGACGGGGCTTCTCCACGCCGGGCTGGCCGGCTCGTTCCTCGGCCTGCCGCACGTACCCGCGGACGCGCGCCTGCTGGCCGGGCACGGCGCCGCGATCTACGGCCTGCCGTGGGACGCCACCAACATCAGCCGCACCGGGGCCAACTACGGCCCGCGCGCGATCCGCGAGGTCTCGCGCCAGTTCCTGACCTACAACGCCACGCTCGACGTCGACGTCGTCGACCTGCTGCGGCCCGTCGACTGCGGCGACGGGCGGATCGTGCTCGCGAACGCCGAGCAGACGTTCGCCGCGGCCGAGGCCGACATCGCCGCGATCCTCGAGGCGGGCGCGCTGCCGGTGACGCTCGGCGGCGACCACTCGGTGACGATCCCGGCGGTGCGCGCGGTGGCGCGTACGATCGAGCGGCCGGCGCTGGTGGTGCTCGACACGCACCTGGACACGGCGATCGACGTCGGCGGCGAGCGGCTCAACCACTGCTGCCCGGTGACGCGCGCGGTGGACGCCGGCTTCGACCCGTCGCGGATCGTGCTGGTCGGCATCTCCGGCTGGCTGAACCCGCGCAGCGAGCTGGCCTACTGCCGTGAGCACGGGATCACCGTGATCTGGCTCGAGGAGCTGTGGGAGCGCGGGGCGGCCTGGGCGGTCGAGCGCACGCTGGAGGTCACGGGCACCGACGGGCTCTACCTGTCGATCGACGTCGACGCGCTGGACGCCGCGCACGCGGCCGGGACGTGCTGCCCGACGCCGGGCGGCATGACGAGCCGCGAGGCGATCGAGCTGGTGCGCGGGATCGCGCGCGCGGGGCTGACCGGCGTCGACGTGGTCGAGACCGCGCCGAGCCTGGAGGCGACCGCAGGGACCGCGCTGATCGCGGCCCGGCTGACGCTCGAAGCGCTCGCCGCGCACGGGGCGGCGCGCGCCTGAAGGCCGTGCGCGTCCTGCTCGCGCAGCTCGCGCCCGTGGAGGGCGACCCGGCGGCCAACGCCGCGCGGCTGGAGTCCGCGCTGGCGGCCCACGACGCGCAGCTCGCGGTCTTCCCCGAGCTGTTCCTGTGCGGGACGTCGCCGGCCGCCTGGCGCGCCGGCGCGCTCGCGCCGGGGGCCGCCCCGCTGCGGGCCGTGGCCGCGGCGGCGGCCCGCACGGGCACGGCCGTCATCGCCGGCTACGCCGAGCGTGCCGGCGCCGTCGTGCACAACGCGGCGCTGTGCGTCGACGCCGACGGCACCGTGGCCGGCGTCTACCGCAAGACGCACCTGTTCGGGGACGCCGAGCGGGCGGCGTTCGCGCCCGGTGACGCCCTGCTGGTGGCCGGCCTGGCCGGCGTGCGGACGGCGCCGCTGATCTGCTTCGACGTCGAGTTCCCTGAGCCGGCGCGCACGGTCGCGTACGCCGGCGCGCGGCTGCTGGTCACGATCGCCGCCAACTTCGACCCCTACGGGCCCGACCACGAGCTGGCGACGCGGGCGCGCGCGCTCGACAACCGCCTCCCGCACGTGTACGTCAACTGCCCGGGCGCGCCGTTCACGGGCGAGAGCCGCGCGATCGCCGCGGGCGGCGCCGTGCTCGCGGCCTGCGGCGGCGACGAGCAGCTGCTGGTCTGCGAGCTGGAGGTCGCGCCGTCCACGCCGGCCGACGTCGACTACCTGGCGCACGCGCGCGGTGCGCTGCGCGTCACCGGAAGCCAACTGGAAATCGTCCAAGCCGACGGTCCGCGGTTCACGCAATGACCGAGCGGCGAATGCCCTGCACGCCCGTAGATTCCGCACCGTCCACCCGACCTCAGACGAAAGGCGACGCACGTGTCCGCTGAGCCCAATGGAACGATCTCCACCGCCGAGCTCGAGGAGCTCGAGAGCGCGCTGCGCCGGCTGCTCGACATCAACGACCGGATCTATCGCAGCCGCGGGTACAACAAGCGCATCGGCTTCGGCCGGTCCCCGGCGGTGGTCGTCGTCGACCTCGCCAACGCCTGGACGCGCGAGCAGCGCACGCTGAGCTGCATCGACATGCCGGGCCTGATCGACAACCACATCCGCCTGCTCGAGCTGGCGCGTGCCGCCCGGTTCCCGATCGTCTTCACGACGATGGGCTACCAGGTGGTGGAGGGGCCCCACACCGACGCCGGCATGGAGGCGGTCAAGTCCCCGATCGCCGACCTCAAGCTCGGCACCGACCTGATCGACATCGACGAGCGCCTCGGCGTCCGCGACGACGAGTACGTGATCGTCAAGAAGAAGCCGAGCGCGTTCCACGGCACGCACCTCTCGAGCCTGCTGCGCGGCGCCGGCGTCGACACGGTGATCGTCACCGGCGTCACCGCGTCCTGCTGCGTGCGCGCCACGGTCGAGGACGCGTTCTCGGAGAACTTCCGCGCGATCGTCCCGCGCGAGTGCGTCGGCGACCGCATCTACGGCGCGGTCGACTACAACCTGTTCGACCTCGACGCGAAGTTCGCCGACGTCGAGCCGCTCGAGACCGTGCTCGCGGAGATGGAGAAGTTCGTGCTCCCCGCCGTCACGACGCCAGCGTGACGGCCCGCTCGGGGGCGCCGTCCGGGTACGCGACCCGGGCGGCGTCGCCGCGCAGCCGTGCGTAGCCGAGCGCGAGGTAGAGGTTGGTGATCGTCGCGGGCCGCCGCATGTCGAGCCCGAGCAGCTTCTCGATCTGGGCCAGCCGGTAGCGCAGCGAGTTCGGGTGCAGGTGCAACCGGCCGGCGGTGCGCCCGACGTCCAGCTGCGCGTCGAAGTACGTGACCAGGGTCGAGAGCAGCTGGGTGTTGGCCTCCAGCGGCGCCAGCGTCTGTGCGGCCTTCGCGGCCATCTCGGTGCTCGACTGCGTCGCGAGCGCGAGCCCGACCAGGTCGAGGTCCTCGAAGTACCACGTGCCCCCGGCGCCGCCCTGGCGGCGGCCGTAGTCGAGCGCGGTGGTGGCCTCGCGCACGAGCTGCGGGATCGCCAGCACGTCGCCGGACCGCCGGCTGGCGCCCAGCTTGACCCACGGGGCGCGGGCGCGCAGGCTCTCGGTCAGCGCGAGCGCCTCGCCGTGCTCCTCGACCAGCAGCAGGCAGCCCGCGCCGGCGCCGGTGACGAGGTACGGCAGGCGCGCGTCGACCGCGGCCGCCGCGGCGGCCGGCGCGAGCTCGGCGCCGGGCTCGCCGGCGAGCGCGTAGACCTGCAGCGAGGCGCCGGGGGAGAAGCCGAACGCGCGCAGGCGGTCGGCGAGCTCGTTGCGCCGGCAGCCGCCGGTCATCAGGTCGTCGAGCAGCACGGCGCGGCGCGCCCGCTCCTCGACCTCGGCGGCGCGCTGGCCGCAGGCGAGCACGGCCAGCAGGCGCGCGGTGGTCTCGTGCAGGGTCTCGGCGACCGGGGGGAACGCGGCCCGGCGGCGGGTCGCGAGCACGAGCCACTTCGAGACCTCGCCCTGCGACTCGACCGGCGCGGCGCGGGCGAGCCACTCGCCGCAGCGGAACTCCGCCGCGCCGCCGGTGCCGGTGCGCATCGCCGCCCACAGCTCGCGCACGGGTGCCTGCCCGTGCGCCGCGATCGCCTGGCCGTCGCGGCCCATCAGGACCGCGGAGCAGTCGAGCAGCGACGCCAGGCGGCCGACCAGCTCGCACTCGCCGTCGGCGTCGGCGACCGCGTCGAACAGGAACCGCTGCATCGACGCGGCGCGCCGCAGCATGAACAGCTCCTTGCTCACCAGCGAGCCGTGCACGAACGCGACGATCTCGCGCAGCGGCGTCTCGAACGGGACCTCGAACACGGGCAGCCCGAGCGCCCGCGCCTCGTCGCGCAGCGCCGTCGGCGTCTGGCTGTAGACGACGCCGACGGCGAAGCCGAGCGCGGCGATCCCGGCGCCGGCGAGCTCGCGCACGAGCTGGCGCTGAGCGTCCGGCCGGTTGCGCAGCCGCACGCCGGTCGTGAGCACGACCCAGCCCGGCGCGAGCCACTGCGACGGCGCGTCGACCTCGATCGGGTGCGCGCCGGCGAGCGTGCGGTCGAGCACCGCCATCTCGACCGGGTCGACCAGCTCCAGGCCGAGGACTTCGTGGGCGAGGAGGTCGCACAGCCTGAGGCGACCTCCGGGCATCGGGTTTCCGTCGTGTTCGCGCATTCCCTCGCCTTTGCTAAAGCGCTTTTGCGGCAGTGTTGCGCAACTGTTTTTTCATGTCAAGCTATTCGTCGATGTCAACGAGCGACGAAGCGCCCCGGCGGCGCGCGGTGAGCATCAAGGACGTCGCCGCGCTGGCGGGCGTCTCGATCACCACGGTCTCGCACGCACTCAACGGAAAGGGGCGGCTGCCGCCGGAGACCCGCGCGCGGGTGCGGGCGGTCGCGCGCACGCTCGGGTACCGCCCGAACCGGCACGCGCGCAGCCTCGCGGGCGGCCACGCCGGGCTGCTCGCGCTGACGATCTCGCGCTCGCCCGGCGTGTGGTTCCCGCTCGGCGACCTCGACTACTTCTCCGAGCTGATCAGCGCCGCCACCACGACCGCGATCGAGCACGGCTACCCGCTGGTGACCGTGCCCGCCGCCAGCAGCTCGCTCGGGCTGCTGGACTTCGACACCGACGGCGCGGTCGTGATCGACCCGATCGTCGACGACCCGACCCTGGCCGAGCTGCGCGCGCGCGGGATCCCGTTCGTGACGACCGGGCGCGACCCCGCCCACGGCGACGAGGACTGCTGGGTCGACAACGACCAGGTGGCGGGCCTGCGCGCGATCCTCGACCACCTCGCCGCGGCGGGCGCAGGCCGGATCGCGATGATCATCCCGCCCGCCCAGCAGTCCTACACGCTGGACTCCGAGCGGGCCTACCACGCCTGGTGCGCCGAGACGCGCCAGGAGCCGATCGTCGCCCAGCCGGCCGAGGACCTGACCGAGCGCGGCGGCTACGCGGCGGCGCTGGAGCTGCTGCGGCGCCCCGATCCGCCGGACGCGATCTACGCCGCCCTGGACCGGCTCGCGCTCGGCGTGTTCCTGGCCGCCTCCGCGGAGGGCATCTCGATCCCCGGGGAGCTGCTCGTCGCCGGCTGCACCGACAGCGAGGCGGCCAAGAGCGCCCAGCCGCGGCTGACGACGCTCAGCCTGCACCCGGGCGACATCGGACGCGCGGCGGTCTCCAAGCTGATCGACCTCGTCGAGGACGGCGAGCTCGAGGACCGCCACACGTTGATCGAAGCGACCGTGATCCCGCGCGAGTCGACCGCGCGGGCGGGCGCTCAGTCGATCAGGTCGTAGGCCGGCAGCGTCAGGAACTCCGGCAGGTCCTCGGCGAGCGCGACGCGCTCGAACACGGCGCGCGTCTCCTCCGGCCGGCCGGCGGCCCAAACCGTCTCGCCGACGTCGGCGCGGATCCGCGCCAGCTCCTCGTCCAGCAGCGCCAGCACCTGCTCGCGGGCCACGCGGCCGTGGCGCAGCCAGTGCCAGATCTGGCTGCGGCAGATCTCGGCGGTGGCCGCGTCCTCCATCAGGTTGTCAATGCCCGCCGCGCCGCGGCCGCTGAGCCAGAACGAGATGTAGCGGAACCCGACGCTGAGGTTGTTGCGCAGCCCCGCCTCGGTGATCGCGCCCGGGGTCGACGCCGCGTCCAGCAGCTGCGCGGGCGTGACGGCGACGTCGTCGCGCCGCCGGTCGATCTGGTTCGGGCGCGAGCCGAGCACCGCGTCGAACGCCTCCAGCGCCACCGGCACGACGTCCGGGTGCGCGACCCAGGTGCCGTCGAAGCCGTCGCCGGCCTCGCGCTGCTTGTCGGCGCGCACGGCGTCGACCGCGCGCTGGTTGGCGGCCGCGTCGGTGCGCGACGGGATCAGCGCCGCCATCCCGCCCATCGCGAACGCGCCGCGCGCGTGGCAGGTCTGCACCAGCAGCTCCGTGTACGCGCGCATGAACGGCACGGTCATCTTCACGTCCGCACGGTCCGGCAGCACGAACGCCGGATCGTCGCGGAACACCTTGATCAGCGAGAACATGTAGTCCCAGCGGCCGGCGTTGAGGCCGTAGGAGTGCTCGCGCAGCTCCCACAGGATCTCGTGCATCTGGAACGCCGCCGGCAGCGTCTCGATCAGCACCGTCGCGCGGAACGCGCCGGCGGGGAGCCCGAGCGCGTCCTCGGCGAACGTCAGCACGTCGTTCCACAGCCGCGCCTCGAGGTGGTGCTCGAGCTTGGGCAGGTAGAGGTAGACGCCGCGCCCGCCGGCGTGCAGCCGGGCGGCGTTGTGGAACGCGTGCAGGCCGAAGTCCAGCAGCGCGCCCGCGACCGGCTCACCGTCCACGCTCAGGTGCTTCTCCGGCAGGTGCCAGCCGCGCGGGCGCACCAGCAGCGTGGCCACCTCGTCGCCCAGCTGGTAGTGGCGGCCGTCGGCGCTGTCGTAGGTGATCGTGCCCGCGACCGCGTCGATCAGGTTGACGTGGCCCTCGACCTGGTTGTGCCAGGTCGGCGAGCTGGCGTCCTCGAAGTCGGCCATGAACCCGCGGGCGCCGCTGTTGAGGGCGTTGATGACCAGCTTGCGGTCGGTCGGGCCCGTGATCTCCACGCGGCGGTCCGCGTAGTCGACCCGCGGGCCGGCGACGCGCCAGCTCGGGTCCTCGCGCAGCTCGCGCGTCTCCTCGTCGAAGCCCGACGGCGGGCGCCGCGTCGCGCGCGCCCGCAGCAGCTCGGCCCGCCGCGCGCCGAACCGGCGCTGCAGCTCCTCCACGAACGCCAGCGCGTCCGGCGTCAGCACTTCGTCCCGGGCGCGCTCGCTCAGCGCCGGGTCAACATCCAGCCGTGTCATGGGTCGCCTCTCGGGGTCGTTTCAGAAGTGGCGCAGCGAATCGCCGAGCGGCCGCTTGCGCTCCGGGTCGAACGTCAGGCCCTCCGGGCGCAGCCAGTCGCGCCGCAGCGTCGGGCGCTCGCCCGGGCCGTAGTGGCGGTCGTGGAACGTGTAGCCCTCGAGCTCCTCGGTGCCCTTGCCGAGGATCTCGCCGGTCGCTTCGAGCTCGTCGATGACGGCCTTCAGGCCGTAGCGCTGGACCGGGCAGACCTTCATGCACACCGCGCACCCGTGCGCCTGCGCGACCACGGGCGCGCAGCGCGCCATGTTGAGCTTGTACTTCTCGACGCCGCGGTGCATCCGGCGGCGGCCGGGGATCGCGCCCGCCGGGCAGCGCCGCGCGCAGATCCCGCACGCCTCGCAGATCTCGTTGATCCCGTAGTCGACCGGGTGGTCGATCGCCAGCGGCGCGTCCGTCTCGATCGTCGTGATCCGGCAGCGCGAGCCGGCGAACGGCGTCAGCACCTGCCCGTTGGCGCCCATCTGGCCGAGCCCGGCGGCGACCGCGTACTGGAGCACGATGTCCTCGCCCTGGGCGTCGTGCGGCCGCACCCGGTAGCCGAGGTCCTGGATGTACTCGCCCAGCTGGGAGCCGAGCCGCAGCACCTCACCGAAGGCGGCGAACGACGAGCGCTCCGAGCGCACGCTCGGGCTCGTCTGGGTCGCGGCCCAGTTCTGCTCCATGGCGCACACGATCACGCGGTCGCCGATCACGTTGCCGGCGGCCTGCGCGAGCGTGTAGCGCGGGTCGTACGCGGCGATGCCGACGGCGCTGATGCCCAGCTCGGCGCCGCGCGCCTTGATCAGCCGGGCCAGCTCCTCGGGGTCGGTCGTGCGCTTGACCGGGGCGGACGGGCGCCGCCGGACGCGGGTGATCGCGCGGCCGGAGCGCACCATGCGCGGCGCGGAGACCAGGTACACGTCCCAGCCGTGGCGGTACATCCAGCGCACGGTGTCGTCGTGGACCGCGATCCAGTCCTGCAGCGGCTCCTCGGCGAACGCCGCGTCCGCCGCCGCCTCGTCGCGGCGGATGCCGGGGAACGTGCGCAGCCGCTCGGGGATCTCGCGGTCGAACGTGCCCCAGGACCCGCGGTGCGGCGCGATGTGGCGGCGCAGGAAGCGGGGCTTCGGCGGCACCAGCCACAGGTACCGCCACACGCTCGGGCTCGACAGGCGCACCGCGATCGGCGTGAGCGCGCTGACGGTCGCCCGGCGCAGGCGCTCGCGCCGCGAGGGCGGCGCCGCCGTGCCGGTGTCGGCCAGGTTGGTCGTCGCCGCCATCACCGCACCTCCAGATCCGAGGGGACGAGCTCGTTCTGCGGACGCACCCCGAGCCCGGAGACGCCCTTGGCGAACGCCCACACCGAGCGGTTGTCGACC
>DATMGH010000087.1:0-7549 GCA_035555675.1 Solirubrobacter sp.
GTTCGCTGGCGATCAGGTAGATGGCGAGCGTGACCGCGCCCGCGAAGGCGGCCGCGACCCCGATCGCGTCGAGGTTCCTGAAGCCGGAGAAGGCGTCGACCACGAGCGCGCACCCCGTGATCGAGAGCGCGACCGCCGCCCACAGCGACGGCGCGACGTGCCGCCGGTGCACGACCCGCAGCCAGATCAGCAGCAGCGCCGGCGCCAGGTACTGGATCACCAGCGCGACCCCGATGTCGAGCCGCTCGATCGCGGCGAAGTACGACGCGTGTACCAGTGCGATGCCCGCGATCCCCAGCCAGGCCATGGGCAGGACATCGGCGCGCGCGATCCGCAGACGGCGCGGGGAGAACAGCGCGAGGCCGATCAACAGCAGCGCGAACGCCACCGCCGAACGCAGCTGCGAGAGCCGCACGGGGGACAGCCCATCGTCGAGCAAATAGCGCGCCAGCGAGCCGTTGAGTGCCGAGCAGGCGGCGGACGCGGCGGTCAGGAGATACCCGAGGCGGGGATTCGGCACCGGGGCATTCTGGCGATCCCGCTGCTAGAACCGGGGATGTGAGTGAGCCGGTGAGCGTGTTGGACGCCGACCCCGCGCTCGCCGATCTGGTCCCGTCCGGTCAGCGCGCGCAGGCGCGCTTGGTGACCGGCGCGGCCACGATCGAGTGGGAGACGGGGACGTGGAGGGAACCGATCGACGCCGAGCTGGTGCGCGGCGGATACGGGCTGCTGGTGCTCGAAGGGCTGCTGCTCCGCCGTGCCGGGATCGAGGGCCGGCACGCCGCCGAGCTGCTCGGCCCGGGCGACCTGCTGCGGCCCTGGCAGCACGGCGGCGACAACTCGACGCTCGACGTCGAGTGGACGTGGCGCGTGGTGGCGGACGCGCGCTGCGCGGTGCTCGACCCGCAGTGGATGCTGCGCGCGGCGGCGTGGCCGCAGCTGGGCGCGGAGCTCGCGGGGCGCGCGCTCGTGCGGTCGCTGCGCCTGGTGATCGCGATGGCGATCGCGCAGCAGCCGCGGCTCGACGAGCGGTTGTGGATGCTGTTCTGGGACCTCGCCGACCGCTTCGGCAAGGTGCACCCGGACGGGGTGCACCTCGACCTCCCGCTCACGCACGAGGTGCTGAGCCACCTCGCGGGCGCCCGGCGCCCGTCGGTCTCCGGCGCGCTGACGCGGCTGGCGAGCGAGGGGCGCCTGCGGCGCTCGGGCCGCCTGTGGATCCTGGTGGGCGACCCGCCGCCCACCGACGGCAGCTAGTCGAGGAAGACCGCGATGTCGTCGACCGGGGCGCGGTCCGGGACCCGCTGCTCCTGGCGCGCGGTGCCGAGGTGCAGGAGGCCGATCGGGAGCTCGTCCTCGGGGATGCCGAGCGCCGCGCGGCCGGCCGGCGCCTCCATGACCGGCACCGTCCGCCAGTAGCCGGCGAGCCCGCGCGCGTGCGCGCCGAGCAGGACGATGTACGCCGCGACCGCGGTCGCCAGCACGTCCTCGTGGTCCTGCGCGGCGTCGCCGTCCTGCTTGGCGCTGACCGCGATCAGCGTCGGCGCGCGGTCGAGCTTCGCGCCGCTGCCCGGCTTGAGCTCGTCGGCGGCCGCCTTGAGCCGCTCGCGCGCGCCGTCGCCGAGCACGCGGAAGCGCCAGGGATCGGTGACGTGGTGGTTCGGCGCCCAGCGCGCAAGCTCGAACAGCTCGAGCAGCACGGCGGGCGGGACGGGGTCGGGGCCGAACGCCTTGTGCGTGCGGCGGGTGCGGATCAGTTCATCGAGAGCGGTCGCGTTCACCCAGGCGATGCTACGAAGCGGCGCACGGCGGCCAGCGCTTTTGGGTCACCCTGGTCTTGCACGTCGTGCCCGGCGCCCTTGACGATCATCAGCGTCCCGCGCGGCGCCAGGCGCACCGCGCCGCGCGCCCACTCGTACGGCGTCGACAGGTCGCGGTCGCCGTTGAGCAGCAGCGTCGGGACGGCCGGGAGCCGGCCCGCCGTGGGCGCGGACGGCACGGCGACCGGCGGCCAGTACAGGCACTGCAGCGCGAACCCGTTGCCGGCGGCGGTCGCGCGGTCGAACGGGTACAACGCGCTCGGCGGCAGCGCGTCCGCGGCCCGCCGCAGCGCGGCGGCGCGCCCCGCGGCCGGCGCCGACGCCCCGCCCCACGGCGCGGGCGAGTCCGCGCACAGCGTGCTGGCGTGCAGCCCCTGGCTGAGCTGCTCCGCCGGCCAGCGGTGCACGGCCTGGCCGACGCCCCGCAGCCAGCGGTCCAGTGACGCGTCGTCCCCGCGCGCCGCGGCCCGGATCGCCGCGACGTACCCGTCGTCGCGCGGCGCGCCGACCGACAGCGTGGTCAGCATGTCCAGCAGCTGCGGCCCGTCGTGGCGGCGGGCGACGACCTTGGCCAGCGCCGCGGTCGTCACCGGCCCGAGGATCCGCCGCGTCGCCCGCATCTGCGCGTCGGACAGCAGGCTCACGCCGCCGGACGGCACGACCGAGTCCAGCACCAGCGCGCGCACGTGCCGCGGATGGGCGAGCGCGTAGCGCTGCGCCGTGTAGGTGCCGTAGGAGACCCCGTCCAGCGCGAGCTTGTCGACGTGCAGCGCGCGCCGCAGCGCGTCGAGGTCCGCGACCGTGTCCGCGGTGGTGAAGAAGCGCCGGCGGGGGCCGAGGGCGCGAGCGCAGTCCCGCACCGCGCCGGCGGTCGGCGGGGAGAGGTCGCTCGCGCCCATCTGGCGCTGGAGCGCCGGGCACTGCAGCGCGTCGTCGCCCGTTCCACGCTGGTCGAACGCGACCACGCGCAGCCGGTCCGCCTCCGGCCCGAGCCAGCCGCGCACGCGCCTGAGGAACGACACGCCCGGCTCGCCCGGCCCGCCGCTGAGGAACACGAGCACCGGCGCGTTCGCCGGTCCCTGCACCACGACCTGCAGGTCGAGCGCCGGCCCGCGCGCGGCCGAACGGTCCAGCGGCACCCGCAGGGTCGCGCACGTCGCTTCTCCGCAGCGCGCGGCGCCGGTCAGCCGCGGCGCGGCCGGATGCGGGTCGCTCGACCCGCCGCACCCGGCGACCAGCAGAGCGAGCACGAGCGCGCGACGCATAACCCCTACATGGCCCTGGGGCGTTTGTTTCGTCAACGCTCGAACCGGAGAGTGTCAGGAACATGGCCGACACGGTCAAGACCCGGATCCCGGCGCGGATGGACCGGCTGCCGTGGAGCGGGTGGCACTGGCTGGTGGTCTTCGGCCTCGGAACGGTCTGGATCCTCGACGGCCTCGAGGTCACGATCGTCGGCGCGATCGCCAGCCGGCTGTCGGAGAAGGACGCGCTCGGGATCTCCGGCTACCAGGTCGCGGTCGGCGGCACGTTCTACATCGTCGGCGCCGCGATCGGCGCGCTCGTCTTCGGCTACCTGACCGACCGGCTCGGCCGCAAGAAGCTGTTCCTGGTCAGCCTCGGCGTGTACCTCGTCGCCACGGTCGCCACGGGCCTGACCTGGAGCGCCGCGTCGTTCTGGGTCTTCCGCTTCTTCACCGGGTTCGGCATCGGCGGCGAGTACGCGGCGATCAACTCCGCGATCGACGAGCTGATCCCCGCCCGCGCCCGCGGCTGGGTCGACCTGGCGATCAACGGGTCCTACTGGCTCGGCGCCGCGTTCGGCGCGGCCCTGTCCGGCCTGCTGCTGGACAAGAGCATCTTCGCCGCCGACGTCGGCTGGCGGCTCGCGTTCTTCATCGGCGCGGCGCTCGCCGTCGGCATCATGCTCGTGCGCCGGCACGTGCCCGAGAGCCCGCGCTGGATGATGATCCACGGACGCAACGACGACGCCGAGCGGCTGGTCTCGGACATCGAGCGCGACGTGGCCGAGCGCACCGGCGCAGAGCTCGAGGAGCCCGACGACGAGATCGAGATCCAGCAGCGCGAGTCGACCGGGTTCATCGAGATCGCGCGCACGCTGTTCTCCCAGTACCCGTCGCGCTCGTGGCTCGGCTTCACGCTGCTGGCCACGCAGGCGTTCGTCTACAACGCCGTCATCTTCACGTTCTCGCTCGTGCTGACGAACGTGTTCGACGTCGACTCGAGCGTCGCCGGCCTGTACCTGATCCCGTTCGGGATCGCGAACTTCCTCGGGGCGCTCGCGCTCGGCCGCCTGTTCGACACGGTCGGCCGGCGGGTGATGATCTCCGGGACGTACTTCACGGCGGCGCTGATCCTGGCGGCGCTGGCCGCGCTGCTGGCCGGCGGGACGCTCGGCGTCTGGGGCTACATGGCGTTCCTGTGCGCGGCGTTCTTCGTGGCCTCGGCGGCGGCGTCGGCGGGCTACCTGACGGTCTCGGAGACGTTCCCGCTCGAGATCCGGGCGATGGCGATCGCGCTCTTCTACGCGGTCTCGACCGGGATCGGCGGCGCCGTCGGCCCGCTGCTGTTCGGCAAGCTGCTCGGCGGCGACGACCCGGCGAGCGTGGCCGTCGGGTACTGGATCGCCGCCGGGCTGATGGCGCTGGCCGCCGTCACCGAGGTGATCTTCGGGGTGGACGCCGAGCAGCAGCCCCTCGAAGAGGTCGCGGAGCCGCTGTCGGCGGAGTCCTAGGCCGCGGCCGGTATCGAGCTCGGCCCGCAGGCGAGCAGGTCGGCGACGAGCGTGTCGACGCGCTCCTCGAGCCAGCGCCCGCTGGTCAGGAGGTGCTCGGCGAGCGCGCTGATGTCGCGCAGGGTGTCCGTCGCCTCCTCGAGGTCGGCGGCGAAGATCAGAGTGTCGGCGGCGTCGCGGATGCGAGCCTGCTCGCCCGGTAGGAGCTTCGTCGGCCCCAGCTCGGCGAGTGTCTGTACAACGCGCCCGTAGGCCAGTGTGCGTTCGTTTGTCATGACACGTGGTCTCCTGGTGGAGTCTTCGTCACAAAGAAACGCATCTGAACCCGCGGTTTGCCGCTTTCGACGCAAACTCCACGAGTGTTCGATGCCGGCGCTAGGGAAAGATCAGGGTCTCCTAGGGTGATCCCCAATGGTTCCGGACGCCCGCCGGCGCGAGCCTGTGACCATGCCCGGAATCGCTGAAGAACCCCACGACCCGCTCCCCGGCCCCGAGAACGCCGGAGCGCGCCGGCTCACCCGTTCCACGACCGAGAAGTACGTGGCCGGCGTCGCCGGTGGGCTCGGCCGCTACTTCGGGATCGACCCGCTGATCTTCCGCGTCGCGTTCGGCGCCGCGACGCTGGTCAGCGGCGTCGGCCTGCTCGCCTACATCGCGCTCGTCGCGTTCCTGCCCAAGGACGACGGCGAGCCGGCCTGGATCGCGGGCCGCTCGAAGCTGACGACGATCGCGTTGACCGGTGTGCTGGGCGTGATCGCGGTCTCGACGCTGGCGACGCCCGCGTTCCTGTTCGGCCCCGGCCTGTTCGGCGTCGCGGTGCTGACGCTCGGCGGCATCGGGCTCTACCGCGCGTTCGGCGGCAACATCAAGGACGACCCGGCGCGCGCGATCGCCCGCGCCACGCTGGTCGCGATCGGCCTCGCGGCCGCGCTCGGCGCGGCGACCGCGGTCGGCTTCGTGGCCGCGATCGGCGGCGGGACCGCGATGGCGATCATCGCGATCGCGGCCGGCCTCGGCCTGGTCACCGCCGGCCTGCTCGGCGGCCCCCGCTGGCTCATCCTGCCCGTGATCGTGTTCGTGCTCCCGCTCGCCGTCGTCTCCGCCGCCGACATCGACCTGCGCGGCGGCGTCGGCGAGCGCACGTACCGGCCCGCGACGGTCGCGGACCTGCGGCCGGAGTACAAGCTCGGCGTCGGCCACATGATCGTCGACCTGCGGCGCGTGAGCCTGCCGGCCGG
Organism: Solirubrobacter sp.; assembly: GCA_035555675.1. Lineage (GTDB taxonomy): Bacteria > Actinomycetota > Thermoleophilia > Solirubrobacterales > Solirubrobacteraceae > Solirubrobacter. Next base: position 5,814 of record DATMGH010000087.1, read on the forward strand.
GACGACGGAGGTCAACCTCCGCCTCGGTATGGGCGAGGCGCGCGTGCGCGTGCCGGAGAACGCGTGCGTGACCACGGCCGCCACGATCGGCGCCGGCGCCGCCGACCTCCCCGAGCGCGTCGACCAGGGCCTCGACATCAACGTCGACCACGCCGACGCCGCCGCCGGGCGTCCGCGGCTGGTCGTGAAGGCCGACCTCGGCGTCGGGCACCTCCAGGTCGACCGGAGCGCCTGCGCGTGAAGCGCCGGCGCGCCGACCGCACCCTGATCGTCGCCGGGCTGGCGACCATGGCGCTCGGCGCGCTGGTGCTGCTCGACCGCACCGGGACCATCGATGTCCGCTTCGACTACATGCTGCCGGCGATCCTCGCGGCCGTCGGCGTCGTCCTGCTCTCGGCCGGGCTGGGCGGGGGATGACCATGAGCGCCTCGTCGCCCGGCGACAAGGAGTTTCGCCCTCCGGTCACGGGAACGGACGACCCCGCTGGCCCAGCGCCGGCCGCCCCGTCGCCCGTGACCTCCGTGCGACGTTACCCAGCCCACGGCTACGTGGGCGGCGTCTGCGCCGGGTTCGCCGCCCGCCTCGGGATCGATCCGCTGCTGATCCGGATCGGGTTCGTCCTCACGCTGCTCGCGGGCGGCGTGGGGATCCCGCTGTACGGGATCGGCTGGGCGCTGATCCCGGCCGAAGGGCCGGAGCGGCCCGTCGTCACGCGCCTACTCAACCGGCGCGACACGTGGCTGGTCGCGGCCGGGATGGCGTGCCTGACGCTGTCCGCCGTGCTGGTGCTGCGCGACTGGGGCGTGTGGTTCGGCGACAAGATCATCTGGCCGACCGTGATCGCCGCCGCCGGCGGGGCGCTGATCTGGCGCCAGTCGCAGGCGGCGCCCGAGCGCGCCGAGCCGCGCGCGCAGCTGCCGCGCGAGGCGGTCAACCGGGCCGGGATGGGCGCGGCGCTGGTGATCGGCGGCGCGCTGCTGTTCCTCTCGCTCAACGACTCGCTGGCACCGGCGCGCGAGGTGGTGCTGCCGGTCGCGGTCGCGCTGATCGCGGTGACGATCATCCTGGCGCCGTGGTGGATCCGGCTCGTCCGCGGGCTGGCCGCCGAGCGCGCCGCGCGGATCCGCTCGCAGGAGCGCGCCGAGGTCGCCGCGCACCTGCACGACTCGGTCCTGCAGACGCTCGCGCTGGTGCAGAAGCGGGCGGAGGACCCGCGCGAGGTGGCGGCGCTCGCCCGCCGGCAGGAGCGCGAGCTGCGGTCGTGGCTGAACAGCACGCGGCCGTCCGGGACGAACACGCTGGCCGGCGCGCTGGAGACCGCGGCAACGGAGGTCGAGGCCGACCACCACGTGCCGATCGAGGTCGTCACCGTCGGCGACGGGCCGCTCGACGAGCGCGCCGCCGCGCTGGTCGCGGCCGCGCGGGAGGCGCTCGTGAACGCGTCCAAGTTCGCCGGGCCGGAGCCGATCGCCCTCTACGCCGAGGTCGAGGACGGGCGCGCGGAGGTGTTCGTGCGCGACCGCGGGCCGGGGTTCGACCCCGACGCGGTGTCGCCGGACCGGCGCGGCGTGCGCGACTCGATCGTCGCGCGCATGGAGCGCCACGGCGGGCGCGCTACGGTCCACAGCACGCCGGGCCATGGAACGGAGATCGAGCTGGTGATGGAGCCGTGATCAGCGTCGTCATCGTGGACGACCACTCGCTGTTCCGCGCCGGCGTGCGCGCGGAGCTCGACG
>DATMGH010000088.1:0-25302 GCA_035555675.1 Solirubrobacter sp.
CAGTGGTCGCTCGAGTTCTTCCTCGCGCACGCGGTCTTCGGGCTCGACCTGCAGGCGGCGATCGACGCGCCGATGTTCCACACCGCCCACTTCCCCAGCTCGTTCTACCCGCGGGCCGCGGCGCCGCGGGCCGTGGAGGTCGAAGCGCGGCTGCCGGTGATCGACGCGCTGCGGGCGCGCGGCCACGCCGTGACCGTCGCCGGCGACTGGACACTGGGCCGGCTGAGCGCGGTGTCACGCGGCGCGGACGGCCTGCTGCGCGCCGCCGCGAACCCGCGCGGGATGCAGGGCTACGCCGTCGGCAGGTGAGCCGGGTGCCGGCGCGTCGCGCGGGCGCGCAGCAACGCGAACGCGGCCAGGCAGATCGCCGACAGGACGAGGTAGGCGACCTCGTCGCCCGCGGCCTCGCCGAGCCGGGAGCCGCCGACGTCCCCGAGGGTCTGGCCGCTCGCCCACGTCAGGTTCATCAGCCCGAACGCGAGGCCCTGCTCGAGGCCGACCGCGTCGGCGCCGTCGGACAGCATCGCCATCGCCGGCGCCCACAGCAGGCCGATCATCGGCGAGCCGACCACGATCAGCAGCGCGAGCAGGAGCGCGGTCTGGGGCCAGGGCAGCAGCGCGAACGTGATCGCGCCGCCGACGAGGCCGCCGAGCAGCGGCGCGAGCGGGCCGCGGCGGTCGCTGAAGCGGCCGGCCAGCGGGCTCACGATCGCTTCCAGGGCGGCGGCGACGAGCCAGACCGCGCCGATCGCCGCCGTCGTCGCGCCGAGCTCGTTCAGCCGCAGCGGGCCGAGCACGCTGACCGTGCCGAACAGCAGACCCGGGATCGTGACCACCAGCAGGCCGGTGCGGACCCGGCCGTTGCCGAGCGCCGCCCCCAGCCCGCTCAGCGACCCGTCGCCGATCGGCGCGGCCGCGGGCGTGCGCAGCGTCCACACCATCAGGCCGACGCCGATCGCCGCGATCGTGCAGAAGACGAGCGCGAAGCCCGCGAGGTCCGCCGCGACGCCGATCACCGGCCCGAGCAGCGCGCCCGCGATCGCCGCCGCCATCGCCGAGCCGATCATCTGCCCGCGCTTCTCGCGCGGGGCGGCGCCGGCGACCCAGGCCATCGCGCCCGCCCAAGACGCGGCGCCGCCGACCCCCTGCACGAACCGCGCGACGTCGAGGACCGCGACGCTGCCGGCGAACGCGACCGCGATGCTGGAGAGCACCATCAGCGCGAGCCCGAGCAGGACGGTGGGCTTCACGCCCACGCGCGCGGCCAGCACGCCGCCCGGCAGCCCGCCCACGAACGTCCCGACGGGGTACGCCGCCGCGAGCACGCCGGCGCCGGCCTTGGACAGGTCGTACTGCTCGGTCAGGTCGGGCAGCAGCGGCGTGATCGCCGCGTAGAACGACGTGTCGACCAGGACGACCGTGGACGCGAGGAACAGCAGCTTGCGCACACCGGCCGATGCTAGGCGCCGTCCCCGGCGCTCACGAGGTGGCTACCACTACCCGGGGCGGTTCGATTCCGCGCGTCAGCGGCGCTTGAGCGGCGCGTAGTCCGCCATCAGCTTGCGCTCGCTGCCGTCCCCGGCGAAGCGCACGACGACGATCCCGCCCGGCTCGACGCCGGTGACCACGCCCTCGCCGTACTTGGCGTGCACGACGTCCTCGCCGACGCGGAACACCGCGTCCGACGCGCTGGACTCGGCCGCGGCCGCCGCCGCGCCCGACCAGCTCGCGACCCGGCCCGGCGCCGGGAAGCCCGCCGCCACGCGAGCCGTCTGGTCGGTAAGGTCGCGCGGGAGCTCGTCCAGGAAGCGGCTGCGGATCGTCGGCCCGCCCATGCTGCCGCCGAACGCGCCGCGGCGGCGCGCGTAGGTCAGCGTGAGGTCACGCATCGCGCGGGTCAGGCCGACGTAGGCGAGCCGGCGCTCCTCGTCGATGTTGCCCTCCTCGATCGCGCGCGAATGCGGGAACGTCCCGTCCTCCAGGCCGATGATGAACACGATCGGGAACTCGAGGCCCTTCGCGTTGTGCAGCGTCATCAGCGTCACCAGGCCCTCGTCGTCGCGGATCGTGTCCGCGTCCGCGAGCAGCGCGATCTGCTGCAGGAACTCGCCGAGGTCGCCCTCGGGGTTGTTGGCGTCGTACTCCTGCGTGACGCGGACGAGCTCCTCGAGGTTCTCCAGCCGGCCCTGGGCCTCGATCGTCCGCTCGGCTTCCAGCGCCGCCTTGTAGCCGGTCTCCTCCAGCAGCTCGCCGAGCAGCTGCGCGACCGGCGCGCCGCCCTCGACGCGCTCGCGCAGGCGGGTCATGGTCGACATGAACCGCTCGAGCGACTTGCGCGCCGCGGTCGCCATGCCCGGGATGTCGTCGACCGCCGCGTCCCAGACCGGGATCTCCAGCGCCGCGGCGTGCGCCAGCACGCGCGAGAGCGACGTCTGCCCGAGCCCGCGGCGGGGCGAGTTCGCGATCCGCGTGAACGCCGTCGCGTCCTGCGGATTGACCAGGAACGTCAGGTAGTTGACCGCGTCCTTGATCTCCGCGCGCTCGTAGAACTTCGTGCCGCCGATGATCTGGTAGCCGACGTTGGCCCGCACCAGCATGTCCTCGAGCACGCGCGACTGCGCGTTGGTGCGGTAGAAGATCGCGATCTCGCTGCGCGACACGCCCTCGTCCACGAGCCGGTTGATCTCCGACGTGACGAAGCGGGCCTCGGCGTGCTCGTCGGCCAGCTCGCGCACGCGGACCGGGTCGCCCTCCCCCACGTCGGTCCACAGGTGCTTGGCCAGCTGCCCGCGGTTGTGCGCGATCACCGCGTTCGCGGCGTCCAGGATCGTCTGCGTGGAGCGGTAGTTCTGCTCGAGCTTGACGACGTGCGTGTCCGGATAGTCGTCCTCGAAGTTGAGGATGTTCGTGATGTCCGCGCCCCGGAACCCGTAGATCGACTGCGCGTCGTCGCCGACCACCGCCAGATTCCGGTGCTCTGACGTCAGCAGCTGCAGCCAGCGGTACTGGACGTGGTTGGTGTCCTGGTACTCGTCGACCATCACCCAGCGGAAGCCGCCGGCGTAGCGGTCGCGGACCTCCTGGAACGCCTCCAGCAGGTGGACCGAGTGGACGAGCAGGTCGTCGAAGTCCATCGCGTTGGCGCGCTTGAGCTCGCGCTCGTAGAGCTCGTAGACGTCGCAGACGGTCTGCTCGAAGTAGGAGCCGACGAGCTGGCGCAGGTCCTCCGGCGAGCGCAGCTTGTTCTTCGCGTCGCTGATCTGGGTCTGCATCGCGCGCGGCGTGAACCGCTTGACGTCGATGTCCTTTTCGTCAAGGCAACGCTTTATGAGGCGCCGCTGGTCGGCCGAGTCGTAGATCGTGAACTGGCGCGTGAAGCCGAGCTGGTCCGCGTGGGCGCGCAGCATCCGCGCGCACGCGGCGTGGAAGGTCATGACCCACATCGCCCGCGTCGCGCGCCCGACCAGCAGCTCGACGCGCTCGCGCATCTCGTTCGCGGCCTTGTTGGTGAACGTGATCGCGAGGATCTCGCTCGGGCGGGCCTGGCGCGTGCGGATCAGGTACGCGATCCGGTGCGTGAGCACGCGCGTCTTGCCCGACCCGGCGCCGGCGAGGATCAGCAGCGGCCCCTCACCGTGCATCACCGCGTCGCGCTGCGGCGGGTTGAGGCCTTCCAGGAGGTCGTCGATCGCGGCGTCGGCGGGCACGTCGGAGACCACGCTAGCGCCCGGGGTGGACGCGCCGCTAAGGTCGGCCGCCTGACGCTGACCGACGACATCCGCGCCGCCGCGGCGCGCGTGGCGGCCCAGGCGGACCACGTCCGCATCGACCACGCCGCGCTCGCGCCCTACGCGCGCACGCTGCCCGCGACCTCGCCGCCCCCGCCCGACCTCGAAGCGGCCGGCGACGAGGCCCGCGCCGCGTTCATCCTCCAGCTCAACGCGGTCAACTTCGGCAGCGGCTGGTTCCCCACGCTCGCCAAGCCCCCGGGCCTCTCCGGCTTCCGCACCGTCGAGGCCGGCCTCCGGCGCCGCGGCCCCTGGACCGCCGACGAGCTCCAGGCGCTCACCCCGCACGCCGTCGCCGACACGCTCGGCCAGGACCCCGAGCACCCGCTGATGGCGCTGTTCGCGACGCACCTCAACGCGCTCGGGGCGCGCGTGGACGGCTCGTTCAAGGCGTTCGCCCAGGCGCACGAGTCGCCGGAGGCACTGGCGACCGAGCTGGCGTCCTGGGACACCTGGCACGACGTCTCCCCCCACCCCACCGGCGACGTCCCGTTCTTCAAGCGCGCCCAGATCGCCGCCGCCGACCTCGCGCTCGCCGGCCTGATCCCGAACGCCGGGCTCGAGCGCCTGACGCTGTTCGCCGACAACCTCGTCCCGCACGTCCTGCGCATCGACGGCGTCCTGCACTTCGCGCCCGGCCTCGTGGCCCGGATCGACCGAGAAGCGCTGATCGAGCACGACTCCCCGGAGGAGGTCGAGATCCGCGCGTGCGCGCTGCGCGCCGTCGAGCTGCTCGTGCAGGCGCACGGGAACACGACCGCGACCGCCGTCGACAACGCCCTCTGGCACCGCGGCGCCGCGCCCCGCTACAAGGCCCACCCACGCCACCGCGCGCGCACGACGGCGTACTGATGGACGACGTCGTCCTCGACGGCTTCCACGCGCTCAAGCACGCGCTGCGCTTCGGCGCCGAGATCCTGACCGTCACCGCCGGCGACCCCGAGCACCTGGAGGCGCTCGCCGCCACGCTCGCGCCCGACCTGCGCGGCCGCTTCCGGGAGCTGGCGCGCGCGGGCGCGGGCGACGTGCGCGCGACCGCCCGGCACCCGCGCTACGACCTCGAAGCCGCGCTGCGCCGCCCCGGCCCCGTCGTCTACCTCGAGGCCCCGCGCCACCTCGGCAACCTCGGCGCCGCGATCCGCGTCGCCGCCGCCGCGGACGCCGCCGCCGTGCTCACGTCCGGCCCCAACGACCCGTGGCACCCGCACGCGATCCGCGGCTCGGCCGGCCTGCACTTCGCGCTCCCGGTCATCAAGGTCGACGCGCCGCCCCGCACCGCCCGCCCGCTGATCGCGATCGACCCGGACGGCGAGGAGCGCGGCGTCCCGCGCGACGCCGTCCTGGCGTTCGGCTCCGAGCGCCACGGCCTCACCCCCGAGCTGCTCGCCCGCGCGGACGCGCGGATCCGCATCCCGATGCGCGCGGGCGTCTCCAGCCTCAACCTCGCGACCTCGGTGGCCGCGACGCTCTACGGCCTCACGGCGTCTCCCTGAACGGCAGGATCATCGACGCCGCGCGCTCCGGCTCGACCACGAACACGATCCCCGAGCGCATCGGAAACGGCTCGCCCGTGTATTTGACCGAAAGCCGGTCTATGAGCGCCAGCGCCGCGTCGCCCTCGACCGTCTCGACCACCCGCCCGCGCAGCCACGCCGTCGCGTAGGGGTTCGCGCGGTCCACGACCGACATCGCGACCCGCGGATCGCGCCGCAGGTTGCGGGCCTTGGCCGACGTCTCCTGCGTGAAGAAGAACACGCGCGGCCCGTCCACGTCGGCCCAGATCGCGACCGACTGCGGGGTGCCGTCGGCCATCAGGGTCGCGACGTGCACGATGTTCGGCGCCGCGAGCAGATCGCGGACCTCCGGGGGCAGCTCGGACATCTGACGTCCTCCTAGGTGTTGAGAGAGCTCAACGGCGAAATGCACGGCGATTCTCCCCTGATCCGACATTATCCGGGCCATCTGCCAGGACGCGCCCCGTCCAAGGGCGCGCGGGATCAGAGGGGGGTACCACTTGAAGTACCGGTTGCTACCCGCGCTTGTCAGTGCGGGTCTGTTGTGTTGCGCGCAGGGAGCGTACGCGGCGACACTGACGGTCGACGACGACCACGGCGACTGCCCCGCCGCGGCGTACACCTCGGTACAGGCGGCGGTCGACGCCGCGTCCGCCGGGGACACCATCGTCATCTGCCCTGGCGCCTACGTGGAGGGGTCCGGCAAGCCCGGCACCAACGCGGTGACGATCACCAAGAGCCTCACGCTCAAGGGCGCCGGCGCGGATCTCGTCAAGATCACGCCCAAGGCGGACCCGCTGGTGCGTGGCTCGATCCTCGAGCCGACGCCCGACCTCCGCAACGGCGTCGGCGACATCGTCGCGATCGTCGGCACGCCGACGCAGCCGCTGACGGTCGACATCTCCGGCGTCACCGTCGACGGCTACGACCCGCAGGGTCGTGAGGTCGCCGTCGAGGCCGGCATTCTCTTCCTCGACGCGAAGGGCTCCGTGGTCCGCAGCCGCGTCACCAACGTCGTCACGTCCGAGGGCAACAACGCCTACACGCGCCCGGGCGGCTGGCGCGGCGATCAGCCGGGCATCGGCATCGCCCAGACGTCGAACGCGCTGCTGGCCCCGGTCGACGGCGCGCGCAAGCTGGTCATCGACCGCACGCGCGTTGACAAGTACAACAAGATCGGCGTGCTGATCGACGGCGCGCAGAACGACGCGGCGCCGTTCACGCCCTCCGGCGCGATCAACTGGGGCGAGATCACCGCCAGCCAGATCATCGGCCGCACCGAGTGCATCGACTTCGCCGGCACCGGCAACTGCGCCAACGTCGGGCTGCTCACCACCGGCCCGCTGTTCGGGCAGGACGGCCTGCGCGTGACGAGCGGCTCCTACGCCTCCGTCGACAGCTCGCTGATCTCCCAGAACCTGGTCAACGGCACCGGCGCGCCGACGCGCAACAGCGCGACCAACAACGCGAACCTGACGCTGGGCGCGGGCGTGCGCTACGCCGGCGCGAAGATGACCACCTTCGCGACCGCGACCGGCCCCGTGATCTACTCGCGGATCGACCGCAGCAACATCATTGACAACGCGTACGGCGTGCTGAACCTCGCCAGCGACGGCACGACCGCGAACGCCGGCAACGTCGTGCCGGTCACGAGCGGGCGCGGCGCCAACGGCTACGGCGACCTGCTGCTCGCCGAGGGCAACTGGTGGGGCGTGCGCTTCAACTCGACCGCCAACACCGGTCCCGCGATCTCGCCGACCACGAACCCGCAGGTTCCGGAGAACCCGGTCAACGGCGTCGCCACGGCCGATCCGGACGATCCGGACACGCCGACCTCCAACGCGGTCGACTTCGTCCCGTACCGCAGCGGCCCGCAGGCCGACCCGCAGAACGGGCAGCTGCCGATCCTCACCGCGCCGATCCCGGTCGACGACGCGGTGCCCACGGTCAGCCTCGCCGGCCCGGCGAGCGCCGCCCGCGGCACCACGATCACGCTGACCGCGACCGCCGGTGACGACTTCGGCGTCAAGCGCGTGCGCTTCGCCGAGGGTCTGACCACGATCGGCACCGCGACCCAGGCGCCGTACACGGCGACCGTCACGATCCCGTCCGACGCCGCCTGCAACAGCGTCCGCACCTACAGCGCCATCGCGACCGACTCGGCGAACCAGACGGCTTCGGCCACCGCCCCGGTCACCGTGACCTGCGGCGCCGGCCCGCAGCCGACCCCGGTCGCCACCGTGACCGCCACCGCGACCACCACGGTCGAGGGCGAGGTCACGCCGCAGCCGAAGGCCGCCGCGCCCACCGTGGCCGGCCCGTCGGTCGCCTTCATCTCGTGGCCGCGCTCGGTCGCCGGCCGCTCGAAGGTCACGTTCAACGCCAACGCCCCGGCCGGCCTGCGGTCCGCCGCGGTCGTGCTCGGCTCGCGCACGCTCTGCGTGCTCACGGGCGCCCCGTTCACGTGCGAGTTCTCGCCGCGCGGCACCGACGTCGGCGGCCAGGTCCTGCGCCTCGTCGTCACCGACCTCACCGGCGCGTCCGCCGAGGCGTCGCGCAACGTGGTCGTCTCGCGCTTCACCAGCCGCCTGAAGGTCAACATCCGCAAGCGCACCGTCAAGGCCGGCGTCAAGCGCACGGTCAACGGCACGCTCGCCTACCCGTCCGCCGTCACGCGCAAGCAGGCCTGCCAGGGCAAGGTCGTGCTCACGATCAAGCGCAACGGCCGCTCGATCCTCAACCAGGAGGTCCCGCTGACGAAGCGGTGCACGTTCTCGCGCTCGATCACCACCAAGCGCGGGCACCAGTCCCTCTCGGCCCAGGTGCGCTTCGGCGGCAACGCCGTGCTCAACACGGCCGGCAAGACCCGGAGGTTCTCGTGATGTCGTTCCGTCGCATCGTCGTCGCGCTGGCCGCGGCGTCGCTCGCGGGCGCCGTCGTCCCGAGCGTCTCTCAGGCCGCGTCCTGCACGTCGGGCCTCAGCTATGACCCGAGCATCCCGACCTGGGAGCAGTTCTTCGCCGACCATCCGGACCCGGACGCGGTGCTCCCGCTGTCCCGCGGCGGGACCGGCGCCGGCGGCGGCGCACCCGCGTTCGGCAGCGGCGCGCCGAACCCGACCGGCCGCAACCTGACCAAGGTCGTCCTCGAGTACTGGGATGGCCTGGTCGCCGCGACCGCGGACAACCCGCGCGTGCGTGTCATCAAGAAGTACCTCGGCCAGTCCGCGATCGGCGACCGGGAGCTCGCGTTCTACGTCATCGGGTCGGCGGGCAACATCGCCCGGCTCGACGGTCCCACCGGCGACGCGGCGTTCTGGCGCGGCGTGCGCTCCGGTGAGATCCCGACCGACGTCGGGCTCGAAGCGGCCGGCTCCAAGCCCGCGTTCGCGTGGGTGACGGCGACGCCGCACGGCGGCGAGGCCGCCGCGGCCGAGTCGATCACGCGCTCGGGCTACGAGCTGCTCGCGCGCCTGGACTGCGAGAACGCCAAGCGGCTGGACACCCTCGACGTGTTCTACCAGCCGGTCCGCAACCCCGACGGTCGCGACGCCATCCAGCGCTACACGGCGTTCGGGTTTGACCCGAACCGTGACTTCGGGACGCAGAACCAGCAGGAAAACAAGGTCATGGTCCCGGAGATGAACCAGTATCCGGGCGTCTTCTTCATCGACGCGCACCAGCAGTCGAGCGGGTACTTCTTCCCGCCCAACGAGGACCCGGTGCACCACGAGATCTCCGACTTCGCGCTGGACTTCATCCAGCACAAGATCGGGCCGACGCTGCAGCAGGTCTTCAACGACCAGTCGGCGCAGTACCAGAACTACAACTCGTACGACCTGTTCACGCCGGAGTACGGCGACACGGTGCCCGCGCTGATCATGGGCGCCGCCGGCATGACGTACGAGAAGGGCAACAGCGAGGTCTACGGCAAGCAGGTCTACGACCACTACCTGGCGATCGACACCACGCTGAACCTGACCGCCAACGACAAGGTCAACATCCTCTCCAACTGGGTCCGCCAGTGGGGCGAGGCGGTGGCCCAGGGTCAGGCGTGCGCGCTGCAGCAGAACAAGCTGGTCAGCCCGCTGCACGACCGCATCAAGCAGCAGGTCTCGCCCGAGTACACCGTGTGCGGGTACTTCTTCAAGCCCGACCAGCACGTCGGCGACACGCAGGCGATGCTGAGCCTGCTGATGAAGACCGGCGTCCGCGTGTACAAGCTGGACACGCCGGTCGCCGTCAACGGCTACCACGAGTACGGCGACGGGACCAACGTCAACCCGGACACCGACAACGTCCGGGCCAACGTCCGCAACGGGCAGACCCTGCCCGCCGGCACGTACTACATCCCGATGAACCAGGGCATGAAGCACTGGATCCAGGCCCTGCTGGGTGAGAATCCGTGGATTCCGTACGACTACTACTACGACGTGGTGACCTGGAGCTACCCGCTCCAGCGCGGCCTCGCCGGCTCGGGCTTCCTGACCACGCCGATGTCGCCCGGGATCCAGATGACCGAGCTCACGCAGGCGCCGCAGACCGGGTCCGCGCCGCCCACCGTCAGCCCCGTCTACGCGTTCAACACCGACTCGGCCAAGGGCCTGACGCTCGCGATCGACCTGCTCGACAAGGGCGTCAACGTGTACCGCGCGACGCAGAGCTTCACCGCGTCGGGCAAGCAGTTCTACACGGGCGCGGCGCTCGTGGACGGCTCGTCGGTGGCCGGCCGCGGCGTCGACCTGGCGGCCCTGGCGAGCAAGCGCCAGACCCCGATCATCGGCCTCAACAGCTTCCCGGCACCGCGCAAGCAGCTGGCGAAGCCGAAGATCGGCCTCTACACCGGTGCGGCGACGATCCCGACCAACCCGCTGTTCCGGTCCGGCCCGAACGTCAACGGGACCACCGGCTACTGCAGCTCCAACAGCTTCTGCGAGGCGCTGCACGACCTGGCGATCAAGAACGAGATCCCGCTCAGCGTGCTCTACCCGGTGACCTCGGCCGACCTGGCGAACAACCGCCTGGCCACCGACGGCTTCACGGCGCTGATCAACCCGGGCTTCTCGATCGCCACCACGAGCACGAGCGGCACGCCGCCGGTCACCACGATCACGCCGACGGGCACGAACCTGCTGGCGTTCATGAACAACGGCGGCAACTACGTCGGCATCAACGGCAACGGCGTCTCGGCGGCGCGGACGATCGGGGCCACGACGCTGAACACGACGACGATCGCCGGCCTGCTCACGCCGGGCGCGACGCTCGACGCGACGTTCGACACCACCAACCCGGTCGCCTGGGGCTTCGACCTCGGCGGCTGGATCTACCGTGACTCCAACAGCAACCCGGTGTTCGACACCGCGACGCTCGACGGCACGTCGGTGGTGACCTACGCGCCGACGCAGGACGAGGAGTACGGCTTCGAGAGCAACGTGAGCCAGCTCGTCGCGCGGCCGGCCGTGGTCGACAAGCCGACCGGCTCCGGCCACGCGGTCATGATCGGGTACAACCCGTTCTACCGCTCCTGGAAGGAGCAAGACGAGCGGATCGCGCTCAACGCCGCGCTGTACCCGAAGGGCGCGACGATCGGCGGAACCGCGCCGACGCCGGAGTCCGCGCAGCCGGCGCCGCAGCTGACCGCGATCGCTCCCGCGGCCGCCCCGATCGCCAAGGCCGACCTGCCGAAGGTGGGCGCCAAGGCGTCCGCCCCGGTCAAGGCGGTCTCGCGGGCCGACCGTGACGTCCGGATCCGCGTCAAGCGGGCCGACGGCGCCAAGCTCAAGGCCGCGGTCAAGGCCGCGCACCTGAGCAAGTCCGTCAAGCGCAAGCTGCGCTACTCGACCACCAAGTCGAGCGTCACGCTCGTCATCAAGGGCGTTCGCACGTCCGACGAGCACGCGCGCAAGACCTGGGTCGGGCGCATCACCAAGCAGCTGGACCGCCGCAAGGTGGACCCGCTGTACGCGCTCGTCTAGCCGACCCGCATGTCCCCCGGAGCCCCGCGCGGGCTCCGGGGGGCGTAGGCTCCGGTCATGGAGCGTCTCGTCGCTGAGCTGCGCCGGATCGTCGGGGACGAGTGGGTCTACACGGCTGAGCATCAGCTGCGGACGTACGAGTCCGACGGGCTGCTGCAGTACCGGTCGGTGCCGGCGGCGGCCGTGCTGCCGTCGACGGCGGAGCAGGTGCAGGCGGTCGTGGCCGCGTGCGCGCGGGCCGGCGTCCCGTGGGTCGCGCGCGGTTCCGGCTCCGGGCTCTCCGGCGGTGCGCTGCCGGTCGCCGACGGCGTGCTGCTCGTGCTCTCGCGCATGAAGCGCGTCCTCGAGATCGACCTCGACAACGGGCGCGTGTGCGTGGAGCCGGGCGTCACCAACGCGTCGGTCAGCGCCGCGGTCGGCCCCGGGTTCTTCTACCCGCCGGACCCGTCCTCGCAGATCGTGTGCTCGATCGGCGGCAACGTGGCCGAGAACTCCGGCGGCGCGCACTGCTTCAAGTACGGGTTCACGACCAACTACGTGACGGGGCTGGAGATCGTGCTCGCGGACGGGTCGATGGTCACGATCGGCGGCTACGAGCTCGACCCGCCGGGCTACGACCTGCTGGGCGCGTTCGTCGGCTCGGAGGGCACGCTCGGCGTCGCGACCAAGATCTGGCTGCGGGTGGTGCCCGCGCCGGAGACGGTCAAGACCCTGGTCGCGTTCTTCGACTCCACGCACGCGGCCGGCGAGGCGGTGTCGGAGATCGTGCAGGGCGGCGTCGTGCCGGGCGCGATCGAGATGATGGACGCGCGCTCGATCGAGGCGTCCGAGCAGATGGCGCACGCCGGGTATCCGGTCGGCCGGGCGGCGGCGCTGCTGGTGGAGCTGGACGGGTCCGCGTCGGAGTGCGAGGCGCGCTTCGAGGACGTCGTGGCGATCTGCGAGCGCTGCGGCTCCGACGACGTCCGCGTCGCCCGCGACGAGGCCGAGCGCCAGCTGTTCTGGAAGACGCGCAAGGCGGCGTTCCCGGCGATGGGCCGCATCTCCCCCAACTACTTCGTCCAGGACGGCGTGATCCCGCGCACGCGGCTGCCCGAGGTGCTGGAGCGCATCGAGGCGCTGGCCGGCGAGTACGACATGATCGTGGCCAACGTCTTCCACGCCGGCGACGGGAACCTGCACCCGCTGGTCTGTTACGACGCGCGGGTGCCGGGCGACGCCGAGCGCGCCGAGGAGCTGTCGGGGAAGATCCTCGACGCGTGCCTGGACGCGGGCGGCTCGATCACCGGCGAGCACGGCGTCGGCGTCGACAAGCGCAAGCACATGCCGAAGATGTTCGGCGAGCCGGACCTGGACGCGTTCCAGCGCCTGCGCTGCTCGTTCGACCCGGCCGGGCTCGCGAACCCGGGCAAGGTGATGCCGACGCCGCGGCTGTGCGGCGAGGTGCCCGGGCCGTACCGGCAGCATCCGCTCGAGGCGGCCGGGCTCGCGGAGCGGTTTTGAGGCCGGGCACCGTCGAGGAGGCGGCGGCGCTGCTGCGCGAGCGCTCGCAGGCGCTGCGGCCGGTCGGCGGCGGGACGAAGCCGTGGTCGGCCGCCGACGAGGAGCCGCTGCAGACCGGCGGCCTGAACCGGATCCTCGAGCACAACGTGGGCGACTTCACGGCCGTGCTGGAGGCGGGCGTGCCGTTCGCGGAGGCGCAGGCGGCGTTCGCTGCGCACCGGCAGCGGCTGGCCTGGGATCCGCCGGATTTGGGCGGCGCGACGATCGGCGGGATCGTGGCGACGGCGGACTCCGGCCCGCTGCGTCACCGCTACGGCGGCGTGCGCGACCTGGTCGTCGGGATGACGGTGGTGCTCAGCGACGGGACCGTCGCGCGCTCGGGCGGCAAGGTGATCAAGAACGTCGCCGGCTACGACGTGGCGAAGCTGTTCGCGGGCTCGTTCGGGACGCTCGGGCTGATCGCGAGCGTGTCCGTCCGGCTGCACCCGCTGCCCGACGCGACCGCGACCGTGGCCGAGCCGTTCGACGATCCGGACGCGCTGCTGGCGCGCGTGCTCGAGCTGGCCCGGCGGCCGCTGGAGGCGGAGCGCTTCGACGTCGTCTGGTCCGGGTCCTCCGGCCGCCTGCTGATGCAGTTCGCGGGCGCGTCGGCGGAGGCGCAGGCGGCGCGGATCGGCGCGCCCGTCGACGAGGACTGGGCGGCGGTGGCGCGGTTGCAGCGGGGCGAGGTGGTCGTGAAGGTCTCGGGGCGCGTGACCGACCTGCCGGCGGTGATCCGCGCGGCGGACGGGGCGACCGTGGTGTCCCGGGCCGCGCTCGGGCTGTCGTGGATCGCGCTGCCGGACGCGGCGCGCGTGGACGCGGTGCGGGCCGCGCTGGCACCGCGCGCGTGCACGGTGCTCGACGGCGCCGCGCGGGTCGCGTCCCCCTGGCCGGACCCCGGGCCGGGGTTCGCGGTGATGGAGCGCCTGAAGGCGCGGTTCGACCCGGCGCGGATCTTCCGCCCCGGCGCGTTCGTGGGAGGGATCTGACCTGACCGCCTGGGACCCCGTCCGCCCGCCCGACCCCGAGCTGATCAAGGACTGCGTGCACTGCGGCTTCTGCCTGCCGACGTGCCCGAGCTACGCGGTCTTCGAGGAGGAGATGGACTCACCGCGCGGGCGCATCCTGCTGATGCGCGTCGGGCACGACGAGGGCGCGTCGCTGTCGCCCGAGATGGTCATGCACTTCGATCGCTGCCTGGGCTGCATGGCGTGCGTGACCGCGTGCCCGTCCGGCGTGCAGTACGACAAGCTGATCGAGCGGGTGCGGCCGCAGGTCGAGCGCTCGCCGCTGCGGACGCGGCGCGAGCGGGCGTACCGGCGCGCGATCTTCGCGCTGATGACGCACCCGGGGCGGCTGCGCGCGCTGGTGCCGGGGGCGCGGCTGGCGCCGCGGCTGGCCCCGCTGGTCGGGAGCGAGCGGCTGCGCACGCTGCTGACGCTCGCGCCGCCGACGTCGCCGCTGGCCGCGGTCCGGCGGCTGCCGCGCACGCGGCGGTCGCCCGCCCCGCTGCGGCGGGGAACGGTCGCGTTCATGCAGGGCTGCGTCCAGCGGGTCTTGTTCGGCGACGTCAACGCCGCCACGGTGCGGGTGCTGGCGGCCGAGGGGTGGGACGTCGTGGCGCCGCGCGCGCCGCGCTGCTGCGGCGCGCTGCCGCTGCACGCCGGCGTCGAGGACGAGGCGCGAGAGCTGGCGCGGGCGACGATCGCGGCGTACGAGGGGTTCGACCGCGTGGTGACCAACGTCGCCGGCTGCGGATCGGCGATGAAGGACTACGGGTACCTGTTCGCGGATGACCCGGAGTGGGCGGAGCGAGCGGCCGCGTTCAGCGCGAAGTGCGTGGACGTGCACGAGCTGCTGGCGGAGGAGGAGCCGCAGGCCGTCCGCCATCCGCTGCCACTGCGGCTGGCCTACCACGACGCGTGCCACCTCGCCCACGCGCAGGGCGTGCGCGTCCCACCGCGGGTGCTGCTGCGCGGCATTCCCGGCGTGGAGCTGCTCGAGCCGGCCGAGTGGGAGCTGTGCTGCGGCTCGGCCGGCGTCTACAACCTGCTGCAGCCGGAGGCGGCGGCGCGGCTGGGCGAGCGCAAGGCGCAGAACCTGCTGGCCACCGGCGCGGACGCGATCGCGGCCGCGAACCCGGGCTGCGCGCTGCAGCTCGCGCGCTACCTGGATCTGCCGCTGTATCACCCGATGACGTTGCTGGACCTGTCACTGCGAGGAGCTCGCCCTTGAACGCCGCCGCGCCACCCGACGACTCCCTGGAGCCGATCCTGAGCCCGGACGCGCTGGCGTTCGTGGAAGCGCTGCACGCGCGGTTCGGGGAGCGGCGGCTGGAGCTGCTGCGCGCGCGGGCGGCGCGGGACGCACCGCGCGCCTTCCTGGAGGAGACGGCGGAGATCCGCGACGGCGACTGGCAGGTCCCGCCGCCGCGGCCCGACTACGCCGACCGGCGCGTCGAGATCACCGGGCCGACCGACCGCAAGCTCGTCATCAACGCGCTCAACAGCGGCGCGCGGGGCTTCATGGCCGACTTCGAGGACGCGAACGCGCCGACGTGGCGCAACCAGGTCGAGGGCCACCGGAACCTGATCGACGCCATTGAGGGAACGATCACCTATGAAGGCGCGGACGGGCGCCACTACGAGCTGGGCCCGCGCCCGGCGACGCTGCTGGTGCGCCCGCGCGGCTGGCATCTGCCGGAGAAGCACCTCGTGGTCGACGGGGCGCCGGTCGCCGGCGCGCTGATGGACTTCGGGCTGTACGCGTTCCACTGCGGACCGCGGCTGGCGGCGCGCGACCGCGGGCTCTACCTCTACCTGCCGAAGCTCGAGCACTGGACGGAGGCCGCGCTCTGGAACGACGTGTTCGCGTTCACGCGCTCGGCCCTGGGGCTGCCGCTCGGGCTGATCCGCGCCACCGTGCTGATCGAGACGCTGCCGGCCGCGTTCCAGATGGCGGAGATCATCCACGCGCTCGGCGAGCACTCCTACGGCTTGAACGCCGGGCGCTGGGACTACATCTTCTCGATGATCAAGGTGTTCCGCGACGACCCGGCGTTCGTGCTGCCGGACCGCAACGACGTCAGGATGACCGTGCCGTTCATGCGCGCCTACACCGAGCTGCTGGTGAAGACGTGCCACTCGCACGGGGCGTTCGCGATGGGCGGCATGGCGGCGCTGATCCCGTCGCGGACCGACGTCGCCGCCAACGAGCGGGCGATCGAGGCCGTGCGCGCCGACAAGGAGCGCGAGGCCGGGGCCGGGTTCGACGGCACCTGGGTCGCGCACCCCGACGTGGTCGACGTCGCGCGCGCGGCGTTCGACGCGGTGCTCGGCTCGCGCCCGAACCAGATCGACCGGCAGCGCTACGACGTGTCAGTGGAGGCCGCCGACCTGCTGGACGCCGCCTCCACCCCGGGTGCCGTCACCGAGGAAGGGCTGCGCAACGACGTCAGCGTCGGCTTCCAGTACATCTCCTTCTGGCTCGGCGGGCGCGGCGCCGCCGGCATCAACAACCTGATGGAGGACGCGGCCACCGCCGAGATCTCGCGCTCGCAGATCTGGCAGTGGATCCGCCACGGGCGCTTTGACCGCGAGTTCGTGCGGCGCGTGCTCGACGAGGAGATGGCGAAGATCCGGGCGGAGGTCGGCGAGGAGACGTGGCGCCGCGGTCGCCCCGAGGAGACGCGCGCGATCTTCGAGCGCGTCGCCCTGTCCGACGACTTCCCGGAGTTTTTGACGCTGCCGGCCTACGAGTACCTCGACTAGCTGGAGCTCCTGAGCCAACCGGACCGACGAGCTACCGCCTGCGTACCCGCCCACGCCGGCCCCAGACCGACGGCGCGATCTACAGCTCAAGGCGAGAACGCACCGCAGCCCCTTGACGGCTGGCTCTGGACGTACATCCAGGCCGCGCGAAGTTGGCGCGTTCGGAGGGGTGTTCCGAGAAAGCTCACACAGTGTGAGCTTTCTCGAAACACCCCCACCCCGCCGCGCTGGCTACCCAGGCTCTTGCCGAGGACCGATCCAACAGGTCCGCATGAACAACGTGCTCAGGAACTACGACTAACCGAGGACTTCGCGCAGGCGCTCGAGGTCCTCGGTCAGCTTCTTCTCCAGCCGCCCCTGGACGACCGGGATCAGCATGCGCGCGGCGAGCCCGCTCGCCTTCGCCTCCAGCGTCTGGGTGAGCCGGGTGCCGCCGCCGTAGCCCTCCAGGATGTACGCGCTGGTGACCTTCACGCCGTTGGTCTCGAAGCGCGTCTCGGCGCCCCGCGGCGGGTCGTAGCGCGTGATCTCGAGCTCCAGGCGCAGGCCGCCGGCGACGTCGAGCGTCTGCCGCGCGCGGGCGCCGACGCCCAGCGGCCCCTCGACCGAGTAGCTCTGCAGGTCGCTCGTCCAGCGCGGGACCTTGTCCTCGTCGAGCAGCCAAGAAAACACGGTCTCGGGCGGCGCGTTCAGCGCGACGGAATGCGAGAAGGAGGGCACGGGCCGTCAGGCTACCCGCCCGCGGGGCTCGGACCGCGCGCGGGGCGCAGCGGCACGAGGTCCGCCGCGGTCCCGGGGTCCTCGCCGCGCAGCACGGCGAGCTCGCGCTCGAGCGACGCGACGCGCGCCGACATCTGCTTGAGCGCGTCCGCGATCGGGTCCGGCAGGTGGACCCAGTCGGCGTCCGGCCCTTCCGGCTTGCGGCCCTCGATCCGCACCGGGTGGCCGGGGTTGCCGACCACGGTCGAGTTCGGCGGCACCTCGTGGATCACGACCGTGTTCGCACCGATCTTCGCTCCGTGGCCGATCGTGATCGGGCCGAGCAGCTTCGCTCCGGAGCCGATCGTGACGTTGTCCTGCACGGTCGGGTGGCGCTTGCCGGTCTTGAACCCCGTGCCGCCGAGCGTGACGCCCTGGTACATGGTCACGTTCGCCCCCACCTCGGCCGTCTCGCCGATCACGACGCCCATGCCGTGGTCGATGAACAGGCCGTCGCCGACCTTCGCCGCCGGGTGGATCTCGATCCCCGTCAGCGCACGTGACACGTACGCCAGCGCGCGCGGCAGCACCGGCACGCCCGCGCCGCGCAGCGCGTGCGCGACCCGGTGGGCGAGCACCGCGTGCAAGCCCGGCCAGGCGGTCAGGATCTCGAACGTCGAGACGCCCTCGGCGGCCGGGTCGCGCTCGCGCACCGCGGCGACGTCGCGGCGCAGCTCGCCGGTCACGCGGCGGATCGCGCTCAGCATGACCCGCAGTCCGGGCAGGCGAGGTCGCGCCTGACGCTGACCGTGGTGGTCGCGTAGCTCGCGAGGTCGACGGACAGGAAGCCGTCCAGCAGCGGCGGCTGCGCGCCGGTCAGCAGCTTGAGCGCCTCGAGCGCCTGCAGCGCGCCGATCACGCCCGCCGCCGGGCCGAGGATGCCCGCCTCCGCGCACGACGGCGCCTCGGCCGGCTCGGCGGCGAACGCGCAGCGGTAGCACGCGGTGCGGCCGGGCAGGATCGTCATCACGAGCCCGCTCCACCCCGCCGCGCCGCCCTCGATCAGGTCGATGCCGGCTGCGCAGCACGCGCGGTTGACCGCGTAGCGGGTCGCGAACGAGTCGCTGCAGTCGACCACCAGGTCCTGCCCCTCGACCAGGCCGGCGGCGTTGGTCTCGTCGATCCGCACGCGGTAGGGCTCGACCACGATGTCCGGGTTGAGGAAGCGCAGCTTGGCGGCGGCGGACTCGGCCTTGGCGACGCCCAGATCGGGCGTGAAGTGCAGCGGCTGGCGCTGGAGGTTGGAGACCTCGACGTCGTCGTCGTCCGCGATCCCGAGCCGGCCCACGCCCGCACCGGCCAGGTAGAGCGCGACCGGCGAGCCGAGCGCCCCCGCACCGACCACCAGCACGCTCGCGTCGCGCAGCGCGATCTGCGCCAGCTCGGTGAACTCCGGCAGCACGAGCTGACGGCTGTAGCGCTCGAGCTCGTCGGCGGAGAGCAGCGGCGTCGAGCGCGCGGGCTTCGCCGACGGCGGCAGCCGGTCGTCCGGGATCGCGCGCGCCGCGGCGGCCGCCAGCTCCCGGAACAGGCCGCGCCGCGAGGAGCCGCTCATGCCTTGACGATCCTCACCAGATCGCCCTCGACCGCGACCGCGTGGCCGGCGTCGCGCGCGGACCGGGGCACGCTGGCCAGGGCCTCGCCGGGCGGGACGCGGACTTCCAGCGTGTGGCCGGGCTCGAGGCGGTCCAGCGCGAGCTTGGTTCGCACCCACGTCATCGGGCACCGGAGCGCGCTGACGTCGAGCGAATGGACCATGTCGGGTACGGTAGCGGCCTTCATGCCGCGCCCTGCGTACCTGATCCTCCACGGTTACCAAGGCTCCGGTCCCGGCCACTGGCAGACGTGGCTGGCCGGCCGCCTGCGCTCCACCGACGCCGCCGTCCACTACCCGGATCTGCCGGACGCCGACTCGCCGGCGCCCGGGGCCTGGCTGGACGCGCTGCGCGGCGAGCTGGACGCGATCGGCGAGCCGCCGATCGTCATCTGCCACTCGCTCGCCTGCGCGCTCTGGCTGCACCACGTGGCCGACGGCGGCGCTCCCGCCGAGCGCGTCCTGCTGGTCGCGCCCGCGTCGCTCGCCGGCGTCCCGGACATCCTGGCGCCGTTCTTCCCGGTGCCGGACATCGAGGCGCCGGACTCCCGGCTGGTCTACGCCGACGACGACCCGTACTGCCCGGAGGGTGCCGCCGCCGTGTACCGCGGCCCGGCGGACCTGCTGCCCGGCCAGGGCCACATCAACCCGGACGCCGGGTACGGCCCGTGGCCGGCGGTGGAAGCGTGGGCGCGCGACGGCACCGTGCCCGTCACGGAGCGATAGCCAGCACCAGCTCGCGGATCGCGCCCGGGTAGCGGTACGTCAGGCGCGCGTGCGTGCCGTCGAACAGCTCGAGCGTGTAGTCGACGCCGAGCTTCGCCAGCTCGGTCGCGAACGCCTGCGCGCCGAGGTCGAGGTAGTACTCGTCGCCGCGGCCGGCGTCGAGATAGACCCGGCGCAGCGAGCGCAGCGCGTCGGCGTGGTGCGGCGCCATCCGGACCGGGTCGTGCGCCAGCCACTGGTCCCAGACGTCGTCGACGCGGCGGCCGTTGCCGTCGAACGGCACGAGCGCGCGGCCCGGCGTGGCCGGGTCCGGCGAGTAGCACGCGGCGTAGCCGTAGACCTCGAGCAGCTCGATCCACTCGTGCTTCGGCGGATCGGTCGCGCGCTCGAAGAACGCGTCCCAGGAGCCGTCGAACTCGTCGCGCAGCCGCCGCGCCGCGCGCGGGAAGCCGGGCGCGTAGCAGGCTTCGAACAGCGCGTCGCCCGCGTGGCTGGCGAGCGCGCCGAACACGTCCGGGCGCAGCATCGGAACGACCATCGCGCCGTAACCGCCGCTCGACTTGCCGGCGATCGCGCGGTGCTCGCGGGCCGGCGCGGTCGGGTAGGTGGCGTCCACGAACGCGACCACCTCGTCGCACAGGTAGTCGAGGTAGCGGCCGGTGCTGGTCGAGTTCAGGAACTGCGAGCCGCCGTAGGACGTCCAGGCGTCGACGAACACGACGATCGCGTCCGGGCACTCGCCCGCGGTGAACATGGCGTCCAGGCGCTCGATCATCGTCGGCTCGAACGCCTGGCGCGCGAGCCACATGTCGAGCTGGCCGGTGAAGCCCTGGATGACGTAGACGCTGGCCAGCGGCTTCGGGTGGTCGAGCTCGACGCCCGGCGGCCGGTAGACGTACAGCGGCCGGATCTCGGGGTCGTTGAGCGGGTTGTGCGCGAGCGCGTCGGACTCGATCACCAGACGATCGAGCGTCCCGTGCAGCGGCCGTTCCCACGGTGCGCCGGCCGGACCCTCGACCGCGCGGATCATGCCGTCACCGGGGACGGTTCCGGCGCGAAGAACGGCGTCGAGACGTAGCGCTCGCCGCTGTCGGGCAGGATCACCGCGATGCGCTTCCCGCGCGCTTCCGGGCGCTTGGCGATCTGCAGCGCCGCCCAGAGCGCCGCCCCGCCGGAGATCCCGCACAGGACGCCCTCGGTGCGCGCGGCGACGCGCGCGGTCTCGAGCGCGTCCTCGTCGTCGACCGCGATGATCTCGTCCAGCAGATCGCGCTGGAGCACCGGGGGCACGAAGCCCGCGCCGATCCCCTGGATCTTGTGTGGGCCGGGGCGCCCGCCGGACAGCACCGGGGACGTGGCCGGCTCGACCGCCACGACCTTCACGTTCTTGTCCCTGTCCTTGAGAAACGAGCCCGCGCCGGTGATCGTCCCGCCGGTGCCGACACCCGCCACGAGGTAGTCGATGTTCCCGTCGAGCGTCTCGTAGAGCTCCGGGCCGGTCGTGAGGCGGTGGATCTCCGGGTTGGCCGGGTTGGAGAACTGGTCGGGCAGGAAGACGTTCTCGTCGCGCGCGAGCGCGCGGGCGGCCGCGACCGCCTCGTTCATGCCGCCGAGCGAGGCGGTGATCTGCACCTGGGCGCCGTACAGGCGCAGTAAACCCTCGCGCTCGCGGGACATGCCCTGCGGGAGCGTGAGGATCAGCTCGTAGCCCTTGGCCGCGCAGACGAACGCGAGCGCGATGCCGGTGTTGCCGCTGGTCGCCTCCACGATCGTGCTGCGCCCGGGCTCGATGCGGCCCTCGCGCTCCGCCGCCTCGATCATGGCGACGCCGATGCGGTCCTTGACCGAGCCGCCCGGGTTGGCCATCTCGAGCTTGCCGAACAGCTCCACGCCGGGCGGCGCGAGGCGCGCGAGCTGGACCATCGGGGTGCGGCCGACGTGGTCGGCGATGTTGGTCGGGATCGAACCCATGTGAGCGCCCTAGTGTGCCAGCGCGTTCAACGAATTGCGTTGGCGCGCGCTCCTGCGCCCGGTACGTTTCCGCGCCAGTACCCAATTGGAGGGAAGGGGTTCGATGCGAGGGGTTCGTACAGGCGTGGCGATCGCGCTCGTCGGCGTGATCGCCGGCAGCAGCGGTGCCTACGCCGCCGGCCAGATCACGGGTGCGCAGATCAAGGACGGCACGATCACGTCCAAGGACATCAAGAAGGGCACGATCACGACCGCGAACCTGTCCGCGGCCGCGCGCAAGGGCATGACGGGCCCGGCGGGTCCGGCCGGCGCCGCGGGTCCCGCCGGCCCGGCGGGCGCGCAAGGCGCCCAGGGTCCCCAGGGCCCGAGCGTGCTCGGCTCGGCGCCGTCGGCGGGCGCGAAGGGCGACACGGGGCCGGCGGGGCCGAAGGGCGATCCCGGCGCGACCGGGCCGAAGGGCGACACGGGACCGGCGGGACCGGCGGGGCCGAAGGGCGACACCGGGCCGTCGGGGCCTCAGGGCGCGAAGGGCGACACGGGCGCAACCGGGCCCGCGGGGCCGCAGGGCCCGAAGGGCGATCCCGGCCCTCCCGGGGGCACCAACACGGTCGTGACCCGCGTGGACAGCGAGGTGCTCCCAAACGGTGCGTCTGAGGATGAGTGGATCGCCCCTACGGTCGCCACCTGCCCCGACGGTCAGAGCGTCGTGTCCGGCGGCTATCTGCAGGACATCGCGTGGGTCGGGACGGTGCCGTTCAATACCCCCTCCGACGACAACACATCGTGGATCGCGGTCGGTCTCAATTGGGATGACCCGGAGGCCACCGACGAGGGTTCGATGCAGTCGGTCGCGTACTGCATCCCGTCGGCGACCGTGAGCACCGCGCCCTATGCCGAGCGCCACGCCGCGGCACTCAGCGAGGCCCAGCGGCTCGCGGCGCCATACAAGCAGCGCCGACGCTGAGTGGCGGTGATGCGGCTCGGCTGAAAGCGGAGCCGCATCACCCCGAGCCGCGAACCAGGACGCTGACGCGACTCGAAGTGCCTGCGACGTACGGATACGCCGCCTCACGTGGGACCACGGCCCTGAACGTGTACCGCGCCGTGGTCGGGGTGCGCGTGAATACGTAGCGATAACTCCAGCGTCCGTCCTTCGCACGTGCGCGAGCAGTTCCGAACGTTCGCCAGCCGCCCGGCACACGCGCCTGCAGTGTGAGGAGCTTCCCCGAACGCGGGATCTCGCGTCCACGCAACTGACCGCTCAGCACGACGCTGTCCCCGTTGCGGAGGACCTTCCGATTCGCCCGAAGCGTCGAGTACCCGCGAACCCGAAGCACCACTTCAGCGCTTGCCGGGCGAGTCGTCGACGACCCCGGGTACTCCAACCGGATCGTCCGTGCCGTCCCGCGCCGTGCGCGGTACGCGAAGTCGCCGGCAGCGGAGGTCCGCACCGTCGCGATGTGCCGCCACGGCGCACCAGGCAGGTCCTGACGCTCGCTCACCTCGACCGCCGCGCCGGCCAGCGGACGATCTGAGTCGTCCGCCAGGACGCCGCGCAAGACCGGCCTGGCGCCGTAGTCCAGAAGCGCTCTTGACTCCAGCTTGCCGCGCGCCGTCCGGATCCCGCTTCGTAGACGTGAGTTCTGCCTCAGCGGCAACCTCACGGTCACTGGACTCCCACTCGCCAATGTGGACACGGTCCGCTCGTTGCCGACCGCGTCGATCGCCCGTCCGCGGATCTCATAGAGGCCGTCCGGCAGCGTGCCGTCATCCAGAACACCGACCGCGTGGCTCCCGGCCTTCAGATCGAGCACGCGCCACTCGCCTAGGCGGCGGGCCTCGATCGTCGTCTGCGCGACACCCGAGTCCGGGTCGTCTGCCTGCAGCTCGACCATGACCGGATAGTCGGACGCGCTCGATGTCAACTCGACCCGCGGCGGCTCAGCGTCGAGTGACAGGATGGTGCTCGCTTCGGTCGCCAGATCCACGTTCCCAGCCTCGTCTCGCATGGCAACACGCAGGCGCCACACTCCACTGTGGGGAACGGCGAGACCATCGATGCGAGGCGTTCCCGTGTAAGACCGCTCGCTGGTCAAGCAGTCGCCAACGCCGCTCAGCGGGCAGAGCTCGTAGCGAACCGCGGTCAAGGCGGAGCCGAGATCCTGCGCCGGCGTGGCCCACACCACGTCGAATCCGTTGTGTGCGCGCCATCCGGGTGCCCCGAGCGACGCAAGGCCCACGACCGGCGCAGGTGCGGTGTGGTCGACACGGACCGGGAAGCGGGCGATCCACTCGTCCGATGCGCGATCCACTGCGCGCACGAGAAGTTCCCCGACCCCGTCTTGAAGCCGACTCGTCTTCAGGGTGTAACCAGTCGACACCGTCACGCAAGGGCTGGGCATTAGAGCCGACCCGCATCGCAGGACCGCCGGCTTGGACAACATGACCGTCGGTGCCGAGATTTCGAGGCGAGAAATCCCCACGGAACTGGAGGCCTTGATCTCCAGCGGGTAGGTCCCGCCGGTCAGCCATCCCGTCGGGAGGTCCGGGGTGATCCGGATCTCCGGCGGCTCGGCCGCCGCGGCCGGCTCGGCCACGGCGACGATGCCGCCCAGCAACAACACGACCAGCGCACGCCCCCGACCTCGCATGGACGGGCATGCTTACGCATTGAGCCCCTCTAGCGCAAGTCGAATCTCACTGGAGCAGAAGCCTTCCGTAGCGCCGGGTCAGCGCCCGGACCACGACCGCACGGCTCAGATGCTGCACTCCAAGCACCCCTGGTAGCGCTCCGTCCTGCCCGTGACGACCGTGCCGACGCGCTCCCGCACATGGGGCTCAGACCTACGTGAAGCTGAACGCGCGACGCTCGAGCCGGAAGATGTCGTTGGTACCCCGTGCGACGTGGCGGTCGCGGTAGACGCTCGACTCGGGCGTCCTGATTTCGATATCGAGGAACTGGACACCGACACGCGCGAGCAGCCGTTGATACAGCCGCCGAGTTCGTGCGGCAACGATCATCTCGACGCCATCGTTCCGGACGAACACGATCGTCGCGGTCTTCGGACTGTGCTCTTTGACGGCCGCGAGAAACTCATCGTGGCCAACCCCGGCAGGAAGCACGATGGCCCCACGGGGATACACCGGCCGACCGGAATAGTCGCCTATAACCGCGCGGGTGAACGCCGTCAAGGTCGGATCAGATGTCGGGACGGTCATCAGACGAAGTCTTCCCAGTGTTCGGTCATCCACGCCAGGCCTTGAGCCATCGCATCGTTGGTGTCTCGAACGGGAAACGGGAGCGATTCTGCGGGCAGTTTCCTGCCTTCAGCGTATCGGTGGGCGACTAGATGTAGTACACCAGCCATCTTTGGCTCCAGACGGTCGCTTGCGGTGTGCGCGGGACAGTAGCGGGGACACCCGGCGCGCATGCGCTTGGTGCGCGCCTCGTAGCGAATCCGTGTTTCTTCTGCCACCGCGTAACGGTGGTAGCTACGCAGCGAACGTGCAAAAACGCGCTCTGAGGCAGGCTGGGTTTGACGGACACCTCGAAGCCAGGATTTCGTCCTGGGGAGAGGAACGGTGTTTGTCGTATGGCTGCTCCGAAGAAGTACAGCGATGAGTTGCGTGAGCGCGCGACGCGGTTGGCGTTGGAGTCCGG
>DATMGH010000089.1:0-20662 GCA_035555675.1 Solirubrobacter sp.
AGGAGTACGTCCTCGCGCACCTCACGGGCGAGCTGGTGACGGACCTGTCGGTCGCCTCCGGCACGGGCCTGCTCGATCAGCGGCGGCTGGACTGGGACGAGGAGGCGCTGCGGCTCGCGGGCATCGACCGCGAGCAGCTCGCGCCGCTGGTGGCACCCACCCACGTTCTGAAGACGGAGCTCGGCGTCCCCGTCGTCGTCGGCGCCGCCGACGGACCGCTCGCGAACCTCGGCGTCGGCGCGATCCGCCCCGGCGTCGCCGCCTGCTCGATCGGGACCAGCGGCGCCCTGCGCGTGATGGTCGGCGAGCCGGACGTCGACCCGCTCGGCCGCGTCTTCTGTTACGCGCTCACGCGGGAGCGCTGGGCCGTCGGCGGCGCGATCAACAGCGGCGGCGCCGTCCTGCAGTGGGCGCGTGACGCGCTCGCGCCCGAGCTGTCCACGGCCGCGCTGCTCGAGCTGGCGGCGACCGCGCCCGCGGGCGCCGGCGGTCTGATCATGCTCCCGTACGTCCTGTCCGAGCGCGCGCCGCACTGGACCTCGCTGCCGACCGGCGCGTACATCGGGCTGACCCGCGCGCACCGCCGCGAGCACCTGCTCCGCGCGGCGGTCGAGGGCATCTGCCTGCAGCTCGCGCTCGTCCTGCGGTCGCTGCGGGAGGCCGGCGTTGACGTGCGCGAGGTGCGCGCCACCGGCGGGTTCGCCCGCAGCCCGTTCTGGCGCCAGGTGCTCACGGACGCGCTCGGGCTCGACATCGGGTTCCCGGAGGCCGACGAGGGGTCGAGCTTCGGCGCCGCGCTGCTGGGCATGGACGCGCTCGGGCTGATCGACGGGCTCGACGCCGCGGCCGACCTCGTCCGCATCGCCCGCGTCCACACGCCGGACCCGGAGGCCGCCGCGCTCTACGCCGGCCGCCTGCCGCTGTTCGCGAGCCTCTACGACGCGCTCACCCCGGCCTACGAGACGCTCCGGGCGGCCTCGCACGCGACCTGAAGGTCCGCGTCCGTCCAGGGCCGGCGGTGACGAGGATCACGTGGTCGATGCTCTCCAGGCCGGCGCAGCGCTCGGCGAGCTGCGCCGCGGTCTCCCCGGGCGCGAGCCGGCTGCTGAGCGTCCGCTCGACCGTCGCCGGATCACGCCCGGCCGCCTCGCAGTGGCGGGCCAGGACGTCGAGCTTGAGCAGCAGCGCCAGCGCCCGGACGCGGGCGGCGGCCAGGCGAAGTCGGTGACGCTCATCGAGATCCGCATGGGAGCCCGGTACCCCGTCCGGGTCAACGCCGAGCGTGACGGGCGGGAAGCGTGAACGCCGCGGCAGCGCCCACGAGCGGGAGCAGGCCGATGACCAGGAGCGTGGTCCTGATCCCGTAGCTGTCCCCGACGATCCCGAGCAGCGGGGCGCCCAGTGCACCGAGCCCACCCGAGATGCCGAAGATGATCCCGGACGCGACCCCGATCTGCGACGGGAGGTACTCCTGGCCCATCACGACCGTGACGCTGAACGTCCCCACCGTCACCAGCCCGAGCACGAACAGCAGCGGGATGGCGACCGCGGCGTCCAGGGTCACGAGGGCCAGCGCGGGTGGCACGATCAGCAGCATGGCGCCGATCAGGACCGGTCGGCGCCCGATCCGGTCCGCCAAGCGCCCGCCGAGCAGCGTGCCCAGTGCGCCGCCGACGAGGAAGAGGCTGAGGCCCGTGTTCCCCTCGGCCGGCGTGGCCTCGAGCACCTCGACGAGGTAGATCGGGATGAACGTGAGGAAGCCGAAGAAGACGAACGCACGTGCGGCGACGACGACCGTCAGCCGGCGGAACGCCGGCCAGTTGCTGACCGGCACCGACCGGCCGGCTCGGGCGTCGCGTTCCCCTCGCTGGGCCTGCGATCGAAACGTCGCCAGCCACGGCAGCTCGGTCGTCAGCCAGGTCGCCACGAGCGCGGCCGGCAGGACGAGGACGAACGCCCCTCGGAGACCCAGCAGGGTGACCGCTGGAGCGATCGCGATCGGGCCGAGCGCGAGGCCCGCGTTCCCGCCGACCGAGAACACGCTCATGCCGGTCGCACGGCGACTGCCGGAGAGGTAGTGCGCGTAGCGCGACCCCTCGGGGTGAAACGCGCCGAGCGCGATCCCCGCCACGGTGGCTGAGACGAACGCCAGGACGAAGCTGGGGGCGATCGCGACGCAGCCCACGCCGGTCGCTCCGACCAGGAGCCCGATCGGCATCAGCAGGGCCATGGCGCGGCGGTCGGCGACGTAGCCGAGCGCCGGCTGGATGAACGCCGACGTCAGCGAGCCGGCGAGGATGAGCGTCGCCGCCAGGGCGTACGACCAGCCGCGGGCGCTGATCAGGAAGGGCAGCAGCGCCGCCAGCGCGCCGTGACACGAGTCGATCACCGCGTGCGCGCACGAGATGGCCGCCATCCCGCGTCGGTCGAGGCCGGAGCGAGAGGTCACGCGGGGCTCATGGCGGTTTGGAGGTCGTCTCAGACGGTTGCCGGGAGAGGCGATCGCCGAGATTCGGCGTCCGACCCCTTGACAGTGTGCGGTGTTTAATACTATATAGAGCACCTAATGCAGTGCATGGACGATATGGACCCAGCTCTGAACGGTGCTTCGGGGCACGGCGCGACAACGCCGAAGCCGTCAGCGGGGCTTGAAGCGCTCGGGGCGCCCGGAAGTGGTTACGTAACGCCCATGAGCGACATGGGCATGCCGATCGATCGCAGCCAAGTGACGTTGCGGGCCAAGGTCCGACAGGCGATCTGGGCGCTGATCATGACCGGGAGGATCGAGACCGATCGTCTGTACTCGGTCCGCTGGCTCAGCGAGCAGCTCGAGGTCTCGGCGACGCCGATACGCGAGGCGCTGATGGATCTTGCCCATGACGGGGTCGTCGAGGTGCACCGCAGCCGGGGCTTCCTGGTCCCGGTCATGTCGGACGAGGAGCTCGACGGCATCGCCGAGATCCGGACGCTGCTCGAGCTGCCGACGCTGGAACGCCTCGCCGGCAACGTCGACGCGCAGACGCTCGCGGAGTGCCGCGAGCTGGCCGCCGAGTTCGAGCGCGGCGTGCTGGCCAAGGATCCGATTCGCTATCTGCGGGCCGACCAGAGCCTGCACCTGAAGTTGCTGGGAGCCGGCGGGAACGAGCGGCTCGTGCGCATGATCGCGCAGCTCCGAGAGCAGACGCGGCTCTACGGGCTCCAGCAGGTCGCCGAGGAAGGGCGACTCATGGAGGCGGCTCGCGAGCACGTCGAGCTTCTCGACGCGGTCGAGCGCGGTGATCGTGAAGCCGTGCGCCGTGTCGCCGAGGCCCACCTGCGCCATCTGCGTGGCGTATGGGTGGGTCGCGACGAGGACGCACGGAAGGTGTAGTCACAGAGCGCACGACGCTCGCACGGGGCGCCACGCGGTGGCGGCGCCGTCAATGAACAGCAAGTGGAGGACGCTACGCCATGCCTATCGGGTACAGGGTGAACCTCGACGTGCCACGAGCCGACCCAGGTCTGCTTGAGCGCTTCGCGAACGTACGCAGCACCGACGTCGCCGACGTCATGCACGGATGCGGCGCGATGGCGCGGGAGATCGCGCCGGCGTACCTCCCGATCCGGCGCATCGTCGGCTTCGCCGTCACGGTGGCGGTCCCGTCCGCCTCCGAGGCGATGATCAAGGTCGGGCTGCAGGCGGCCGGACCGGGTGACGTCGTCGTCGTCAACGCGCTCGGCAACCGCCGCTCCGCGCTCGTCGGCTCGAACATGCTTCGCGGGCTCCGCTACCGGGGCGCCGCCGGAGCCGTCTTCGACGGCGTCATCCGCGACGTCAGCGAGGTCCGCGACGAGGAGTTCCCCGTGTTCGCGTGTGGGACGACGACGGCGGAGGGTCCGTACGCACCGGACGCGGGCGAGGTGAACTTCCCGATCGCCTGCGGCGGCGTCGTCGTCAATCCGGGTGACATCGTGCTGGCCGACGAGGACGGCGTCGTGGTCATCCCGACGGCCGACGCGGAGACGATCCTCGCGGACGTGGCGACGCTCGACGCCAAGCACGAGGCGGCGCAGGCGACGCTGCAGCGGGGCGAGCAGACCAACTTCGAGAAGGTCCGGGCCAGCCTGCGCGACTCCGGGTGCGAGTTCATCGGTGGCTGACGACATGGAGTCTGAAATGAGCACGGTCGAAGTCTCCGCGCAGGCGGTCGACGAATGCATCAACGCGCTGGCACGGTTCGGTGCCTACGGCGACACCGGCGTGTGGCGGACGGTGTACTCGCCGGAGTGGCAGGCCGCGCAGCACGAGCTGGCGCGGTGGTGTCGCGAGGCCGGTATGGACGTGCGCTGGGACGCGGTCGGGAACCTGTGGGCGCGGTTGGAGGGCACCGAAGGCGGCGATTCGATCGTCACCGGCTCGCATATCGATACCCAGATCCCCGGCGGGCGGTTCGACGGCACGCTCGGCGTGGTGGGCGGGTTCTTGGCGCTGCGCGAGCTCAAGCGCCGGTTCGGGCCGCCGCGGCGGACGTTGGAGCTCTTGTCGATCTGCGAGGAAGAGAGCAGCCGGTTTCCGAAGTCGAGTTTTTGGGGTTCGCGGGCGATCACTGGTGATATCGCGGTGGAGGAGTTTGAGAGTCAGCGCGATGGTGATGGTGTGTCGATCGGTGAGGCGATGCGGTCGGTGGGGTGTGATCCGGGTGCGTTGGCGAGTGCGCGGCGGGCGGATATCGATGTGTTTTTGGAGTTGCATATCGAGCAGGGGCCGGTGCTTGAGCAGGCTGGGGTGGCGGTGGGTGTGGTGACTGGTGTGAGTGGTTTGCATCGGTATGCGGTTGAGGTGTTGGGGCGTTCTGATCATGCGGGTGCGCGGCCGATGGATAGTCGGTTGGATGCGATGATCGGGGCGGCGGCGATTGTGTTGCGGGTGTGTGAGACGGCGTCGGCGATGGGTCGTCCGGCGGTGACGACGGTGGGCAAGTTGGTGGTGGAGCCGAATTATCCGTCGGCGGTGGCGGAGAAGGTGAGTTTCACGATCGATGTGCGTCATCCGGATGCGGAGGTGTTGGCGGAGTTGTGTCGCCGGCACGAGGTGGCCGTTCAGGAGGAGACGTCGCGGCGCGGGCTCGGCGTGCACGTCACCAAGTTGCTGGAGGTCCCCCCGGCACCGTGTGACCCGGCCCTCGTCGAGCTCTTGACCGACGTGGCCGCCGAGCAGTCGGTCACGGCGCCGCTCGTCGCCAGCGGCGCTGGTCACAACCTGCAGGAGCTGGGCAAGGTCGCGCGCACCGGCATGGTCTTCGTCCGGACGGCTGAGCGTGGCGACGGGCCGCCGGTCACGGCGCCCGATGCCGCCGAGGGCGCCGGACTGCTCGCCGCGGCGATGCGGCGACTCGCGTACTGACAATCATCTATCGAGGAGGTCTGAGTCTTGTCGATCGTGAAGATCGAGACTGACAAGTCGGTGCTACCGGGACACTCGTTCTCGCAGGCGCTGATGGATCGCGGGTTCGTGTTCACCCAGGGCGTGAGCCCGTGCCGTCCCGATACCCGGGCGGTCGCCGGGCCGACGATCGCCGAGCAGGGCGTTCAGGTGCTGGAGAACCTGAGCGCGATCCTCGAGGAGGCCGGCCTGTCGACGCGCGACGTGCTGAAGGTGACGGTCTACATGGCCGACCTGAACCGCGACTTCGTGCAGTTCAACGAGATCTACGGGCGGTTCTTCGCCGAGCCGTTCCCCGCACGGACCGCCATCGGGGCGACCTTGTGGGGCGATTACGTGGTGCAACTGGATGCCGTCGCGAGCGTGCCGGCGTCGGACGAGTCATGACCGCATAGCGGTCGGCGGGCGGCGACGCCGCTCGCACTCACGTGTGGAGAGAGGAAGAGGATCATGAAGCGACTCGTGCTGGTGGCGGCGCTGAGCGTGGCGCTGCCAATGGCGGTGACGGCCTGCGGAGGCAGTGACTCCGACGAGATCGGAGCGACGGCCAAGCAGCAGAAGAAGGATCCGGTCACGCTCGTCGTGTACTCACGCGTCCCGGACGGGGGCGCACTGATTCAAAAGGTCCTCGGGCCGATCATGGAGGAGAAGTACAACACCAAGCTCGTCACGCAGGACATGCTCAACGCCGCGGCGTACGCCAAGGCGGTGGCGGAGAAGAACAACCCGAAGGCGAGCGTCGTCGTCACCGAGATCTTCGACGCGATGCGGGGTGCCGAGCAGGGCATGTGGGCGAAGCTCGACCCGTCGATCGTGACCAACATCGACGGCCTGATGCCGTCGGCCAAGAAGGCGGTCTCGGACACCTACGCGCCGCTGCTGGCCTCCGACATGGTCATGGCGTACCGCACGGACGTCTTCAAGGATCACGGGTTCCCGGAGCCGACCGGCTTCAACGACCTGACCCGGACCGAGTACAAGGGGAAGGTGGGCCTGACCGGCTCGGCCAGCACCCTGTCGCTCTATCAGCTGATCATGTTCGCGAAGATGAACGGCGGCAGCGAGAACGACATCGAGCCGGGCTTCAAGTTCGCCAAGCAGCTCGTGGACAGCGGGCAGGTGGGCTTCTTCGCCGACAGCTCGTCGGTGTTCAACCAGGCGATGCTCAACAAGCAGATCTGGATCGGGACGCAGTTCGGTCCCACCGCGCGGACGCTGCAGAGCGAAGGCGGGCCGGTGAAGACCATCTACCCGCAGGAAGGCATCTACGAGAACTTCCAGACCGTCGCGATCCCGGCGAAGGCTCCGCACCAGAAGGAGGCCCAGGAGCTGGTGAACCTCCTCCTCGGGCCGGAGTTCCAGCAGGCGCAGGCCGTCGAGGGGCTCGTGCTGCCCGTCCGGGACGACATCGACGTCAGCGCGGTGGCGGAGATGTTCCCGCCGAAGGACGCGACGTACTACGTCCCCGACTTCGCCGTGGTGGCGAAGAACGTGGACGCGTGGAAGAAGCGCTGGGAGACGGAGATCGAGGCCAAGCACTGAGGGAGCAGCGGTCGGGCTCGTGGCATCCGTAGTGGCGCGCCACTGCGGATGCCACGGTCACCGGCGGCTACCTGTGGCGGCACGGCTGGACATGGACCCGGGTTGAGAGGCACGGAGAGAATGCATGCACTTCGCGAACGCCTGCGTCGCGGCCGAGCGCAAGAGGCGCCGGCCGGCGGAGCGGCAATCGAGCTTCAGGGCATCCGCAAGCGATACGAGGGCGCGCAGGTGCTCGAATCCGTCGACCTGACGGTGCAGCGCGGCGAGTTCGTGTGCCTGCTCGGGCCATCCGGTTGCGGCAAGACGACGACCCTGAACGTGATCGCCGGATTCGTCGAGCCGGACAGCGGGACGATGCTGCTCGACGGCCGCCGGATGGACGGCACGCCGCCGCACCGCCGGCATCTGGGGATGGTGTTTCAGCGCTACACGCTGTTCCCGCACATGACGATGTTCGACAACGTCGCGTTCGGGCTGCGCATCCGCAGGGTGCCCCGCGCCGAGATCCAGGAGCGCGTCGAGGAGAGCCTCGCGCTCGTCGGCCTCTCCGGTCTCGGCCGCCGCTACGCGTCCGAGCTCTCCGGCGGCCAGCAACAGCGTGCCGCGCTCGCCCGCGCGCTCGTGGTCAAGCCGTCGGTCCTCCTCTACGACGAGCCGTTGAGCAGCCTCGACGCGCTGCTGCGGCGGGAGATGCAGGTCGAGCTGCGGCGGATCCACGAAGAGCAGGGACTGACGTCGATCTACGTCACCCACGATCAGGAGGAAGCGCTGGTGATGTCCGACCGGATCGTGGTCCTGCACGACGGGCGGATCGAGCAGGACGCGCCACCCGAAGCCGTCTACCGGCGCCCGCGCACGCGGTTCGTGGCGGAGTTCCTCGGCGACTGCAACATCCTCACCGCGGTGGTGGTCCAGAGCGAGCGCGGCGCCATTCGGGCCGAGATCGCGCCCGGCTGGACGGTGACCGTCGGGGGCGTCGACGTGCCGCCGGCGCCGGGGTCGCTCGTCACGCTCGGCATCCGGGAGGAGCACGTCGGCATCGAGCCGGTCGCGGCGGAAGCGAGCGTGGGCACGGTCCGCAACGTCATCTACCGGGGCTCGTCCTGGCGCTACTACGTCGGGCTGCACACCGGCGAGATCCGCGCCACGCACGTGGCCGGCGCCGCGGCGATCGCGGCCGGCGAGGCCGTGGCGCTGACGACGCGCCCCGAGCACTGGTTCGTGCTCGAGTCATGACGCCCCGCCTCCAGCACCGGCGCGCGCTGCTGTTGATCGTGCCGTCGGCGATCGTGTTCGTGATCGGCTTCGTGGTGCCGCTCGCGTACATGGTGCGCTACAGCCTGCTCCACTACAGCCCGTCCAGCGTCGCCGAGCCGCCGGTCACGCTGTCCAACTACCTGTCGTTCTTCAAGGACGACTACACGCGCGGGATCCTCATCCGCACGCTGCGGGTCGCGTTCTTCACGACGCTCGCGGCGCTCGTCCTGGGCTATCCGCTCGCGT
This sequence comes from Solirubrobacter sp., assembly GCA_035555675.1. GTDB lineage: Bacteria > Actinomycetota > Thermoleophilia > Solirubrobacterales > Solirubrobacteraceae > Solirubrobacter. Next base: position 8,468 of record DATMGH010000089.1, read on the forward strand.
ACTACCTGACCCGCGCGCGCGGCGCCGTCAAGCGCGTCGTGATCGTGATCGTGCTCTCGCCGATGCTGATCTCCAGCGCGGTCCTGGCGTTCGCCTGGCTGGAGCTGCTCGCGCCCAGCACCGGCCTGGTCGCGCAGGCCACGTCGAAGCTGCCGCTGATCGGCAGCGACAGCTCCACCTCGCTGCTGTACACGGAGCGCGGGCTCGTGCTCGCGCTGACCTACGAGACGCTCGTGTTCATGGTGATCACGCTGCACGCGTCGCTGGAGACGATCGACCGGATCCACCTGCGCGCGGCCGCCGTGCTCGGCGCGCGTCCGTCCAGCGCGTTCGTCCGGGTCACGCTGCCGCTCAGCCTGCCCGGCATCTTCTCGGGCTGCGTCCTGGTGTTCTCGATCGCGGCGAGCTCGCTGCTGATCCCGCTCGTCGTCGGCGCGGGCCGGGTGCCCATGCTCGCGACGTACGCGTACAGCCAGAACACCACGACGCTGAACTGGCCGGCGGGCGCGACGGCGGGCCTCGTGCTGCTCGTGGTGACGCTGGTGCTGCTCTTCGGGTTCACGCTGGTGGTGAGCCGGATGCGGCGTGGGACGCGGCGCCCCGCGGCCGTGCCGCAGTCCGCACAGCCGGCGCCGGAGGAGGTGGCGGTCTGATGTTCGTCCGGCTCACCTCCTACGCGGTGCTCGGGTTCCTGATCATCCCGCTGCTGGTCGTGCTGCTCGCCGCGCTGACGACGACGAGCTACATCGCGGTTCCACCCGAGGGCATCACCCTGCACTGGTTCGTCGACGCCTTGACCGACGAGGGCTTCCGCGACGGCGCGACCGTCAGCTTCATCGTCGCGGCGATCACCGCGCTGCTCACGACCGCGCTCGCGCTGAGCTTCGTCTGGGCCGTCGAGCGGTACCGGTTTCCCGGGCGCAGCGTGGTGACGACGCTCTCGCTGGCGCCGCTGACGGTGCCGATCATCGTGCTGGCGATCGGGCTGCTGTTCGCGATGAGCGAGATCGGGGTCGCGGGCACGATCACCGGGCTCGTGATCGGGCACACGGTGATCTCGTTCCCGTACGCGGTGCGGGCGATCTCGAGCTCGATCGCCGGCCTCGACCAGGACGTGGAGCGGGCGGCCTCGATCCTCGGTGCGCCGCCGTTGCGCGTGCTCCTGCGCGTGTCGCTCCCGCTGATCGCGCCGGGTCTGACGGCGGCCGCGCTGTTCGCGTTCCTCGTGAGCTACAACAACGTCACGATCTCGATCTTCCTGGCCGGTCCGACGACGCAGACCCTGCCGCTCGTGATCTTCAACGAGACGTACACCAGCGTGTCGCCGTCGCTCGCGGCCATGGCCACGTTGCTCGTGGCGGCGACGATCGCGCTGGTCGCGGCACTCGACCGCAAGCTCGGCGTCTACAGCGCGCTGTCGCGTGGGAGGGCACTGTGACGGATGTCCCGTGGGTCAGCGGCGACGAGCTGCTGGCGACGATGTCCGTCGCCGCGGCCGCCGACGCGATCGAGGCCGTGCTGCGCGGCGCCGCGCCGCTGCCGATGTCGCCCCGGCGAGCGGTCGTCGAGACCGGGAGCGGTCAGCTGCTCGCGATGCCCTCGGGCGGCCGCGCGGCCGCCGGCGCGAAGCTGGTGACGCTGCAGCCCGCGAACCCGGCACGCGGGCTGCCGCTCATCCACGCGGTCTACGTGCTGTTCGCGGGCGACACGCTGGAGCCGGCCGCGTTCCTCGACGGCGCGGCGCTGACGCGCCTGCGCACGCCGGCGGTGTCGCTGGTGGCGTCGCGGGCGCTCGCTCGCCGGGACAGCCGGCGGCTGGTGGTCTTCGGCGCCGGCGTGCAGGCGCGCGCCCACGTCGAGGCGATGCGCGCCGAGCTTCCGCTCACGCACGTCACCGTGGTCGATCCGACGCCGGCCGCCGCGACGCTCGTCCGCGAGCTCGAGCAGGCCGGCCTGGATGCGGTCGCAGGCGACGAGCGCGCCGTCGAGACGGCGGACGTGATCTGCACCTGCACCACCGCGGTGGAGCCGCTGTTCGACGGGCGGCGGCTGCCTCCCGGCGTCCACATCAACGCGATGGGCTCGTATCAGCCGCACACGCGCGAGATCGACGAGGCGACCCTCGTCTCGGCCCGGGTCGTGGTCGAGGACTTCGGGGCCGTCCTGGCCGAGGCCGGGGACCTGCGGCTGCCGATCGCCGCTGGCCGCTACGCCCCGGACATGATCGCCGGCGACCTGCGGGCGGCGGCCCAGGGGCTGGTGACGCGGTCCGACGCGAGCGAGATCACGCTGTTCAAGTCGGTGGGCGTGGGCTGGGAGGACCTGGTGGTCGCGCAGGCGGCGTGGGCGGCGATCCGGGCCCACGCATGACCGCGGTCGGCATCGGGTTGCCGCAGACGGCGCCGGAGGCGCTGGGGACCACGCTCGAGCTGGTGGAGCGCGCGGGCTTCGACAGCGCGTGGGTGCTGGAGGCGGCCGCCGTCCTCGATCCGCTGAGCGTCCTCGCGTTCGCCGCCGCGCGGACGACCGCCGTGAAGCTCGGGGTCGCGGTCCTGGTGCTGCCACTGCACCAGCCCGTCCTGCTGGCGAGGGCGCTGGCCACGATCGACCGGCTGAGCGGTGGCCGGACGATCGCCGGGCTCGGGGTCGGGAGCGACCAGTTGCCCTTCGAGGCGTTCGAGCGGCGGCGCGAGGAGCGGAGCGCCCGGTTCGAGGACTACCTCGGCGTCATGCGCGCGCTCTGGAACGACGACGCGCACGCGGGGCCGTTCGTCACGCTGAGCGGCACCGCGCTGGCCCCGAAGCCGGTGCAGCGGCCGCTGCCGATCTGGCTCGGCGGCGGCAGCCCGCCGGCGCTGCGGCGGGCGGCGCGCCTGGCCGACGGCTGGGTCGCTCCGGGCCCGGCGGCGACGGCCGACTTCGCGCGCACCGCCGCGCGCGTCCGCGAGCTGGTGGGCGGCACGCGACCGTTCACGATCGCCAAGCGCGTGCTGGTCGCGGTCGACCGGCCGCCCGTCGCCGTGGACGCGTGGTTTCGCGCCGTGTACGGCCGGCCGGACGATCTCGGTGTCGTGGCCGCAGGCGACGCCGCGGCCGTGACCGAGCGGCTGCTCGAGACGCGGGCCGCCGGGGCCGAGCACGTGATCGTGCAGCCGGTCGGGGGCGGCGAGCGCGCGCAATTGACCGCGATCGCCGAGCACGCGCTGCCCGCGTTGCGCCGCTGATCAGGCGGGCACGGGGAACCGCGACTTGAGCTCCATCGCGGCGCGCACGCGATCGGCCGCCAGGCGCTGCGCCGTGGCGTGCGTCGTCGCGCCGGTGCGGTCGCTCTCGACGAGGACCGCGGTCGTGTTCGCGCGGATCTTCTCCGAGACCGCGACGAAGATCGCGCCGCGCTCGGGCGCGAACGGCGAGCGGCGCGCGTCCATCGCGTAGGCCGCGGCCACGACGCCGCCCGCGTTGGCGATGAAGTCCGGCACGACGGTGATCCCGCGCCGGGCCAGCACCTCCTGCGCCGGCGGGCTGATCGGCAGGTTGGCGCCCTCGACCACCAGCCGGCAGCCGAGCGCGCGCGCAATGCGGACGTCGATCACGTCCTGCGTGGCGGCCGGCACGAGGATGTCCGCCTCGAGCTCGAGCTCCGCGCCCGGCGCGAGCCGCCGGTGACCGGCGACCTCCGCCAGCGCCGCCTCTCCGAGCTCGGCCCGTGCGGCGACCAGCCGCCCGACGTCGAGCCCGTCCGCGTCGTAGACCACGGTGTCGACGCTGGAGACGGCGACCACGCGCGCGCCCAGCTCGGCCAGCCGCGCGCTCGCCGCGCTGCCGACCGCCCCGAAGCCCTGCACCACGACGCGCGCGTCACGGAGGTCGAGCCCGCGGTGCCGTGCGGCGGCGTCGACGGCCTCGGCGACACCGAAGCCCGTGATCCCCCACTCGTCGTACGGCACGCCGCCGAGCGCCCCAGGCGCCCCGACGGCCGCGCCCCGGTCACCCAGCTCGTCCTGCACGGTGGCGGCGTCGCGTTCGGTCAGGCCCATGTCCAGGCCGAGCACGTACTCGGCCGGGATCTCGTTGGCGAGGGCGCGCACGAACGCGCGCAGGATCGCCTCGCGGTCGTGACGGTGCGGATCGGCGCGGATGCCGGCCTTGGCGCCGCCGAAGTAGAGATCCACGGCCGCCCACTTCCACGTCATGACGCGAGCCAGGCGGGCGACCTCGCCGACGGTCAGCGTCGGGCTCATGCGCGTGCCGCCCTTGCCGGGGCCGCGGGCCGTGTTGTCGATGACCAGGACGCCGCGCATCCCGGTGCGCGCGTCGGAGACGCAGACGATCTTCTCGGGACCCCATTCGTCCACGACGCTGAGGTCGTCGATCACGTGAAGCTCACGCCCTGGGCGAGTGGAAGGTCCTGCGAGTAGTTGATCGTGTTGGTCGCGCGGCGCATGTACGCGCGCCACGCGTCCGACCCCGACTCGCGACCGCCGCCGGTGGTCTTCTCGCCGCCGAACGCCCCGCCGATCTCGGCGCCGGACGTGCCGATGTTGACGTTGACGATGCCGCAGTCCGAGCCGTCGGCGGCCAGGAAGCGCTCGGCTTCGCGCTGATCGCGCGTGAAGACGCTCGACGACAGGCCCTGCGGTACGGCGTTGTGGAGCGCGATCGCCTGCTCGAAGTCCCGGTAGGTCACGAGGTACAGGATCGGCGCGAACGTCTCGCGCGCGACGATCGCGGTCTGCGCGGGCATCCGGACCAGCGCCGGCTCCGCGTAGTACGCCGCGGGATGCTCCGCGACCGGCCGCCGGGCGCCGCCGATCACCACGTCACCGCCGTCGGCTCTCGCCTGATCGAGCGCGGCCTGCATCGCCTCGTGGGCGCGCCCGTCGATCAGCGGGCCGACGAGCGTGCCATCCGCGAAGGGATCGCCGATGCGCAGGCGCCGGTAGGCGTCGGCGATCCGGTCACTCAGCTCGCCGGCGACGTCCTCGTGGGCGATCAGCCGGCGCATGGTCGTGCAGCGCTGCCCGGCCGTCCCGGCCGCGGCGAAGACGATCCCGCGGACGGCGAGGTCGAGATCGGCGGACGGCGTCACGACGGCCGCGTTGTTGCCGCCGAGCTCGAGCAGCGAGCGGCCGAACCGCGCGGCCACGCGCGGGCCGACCTGCGCGCCCATGCGCTCGGAGCCGGTGGCGCTGATCAGGGCGACGTCAGGGTGCTCGACGAGCGCCTCGCCGGCCTGCGGCCCATCGATCACGAGCGTGTGGACGGCGGGCGGCGCGCCGCGCTCCGCCGCCGCGCGTTCGAGCAGCGCCGCGCAGGCCGCGGACGTCAGCGGCGTCGCGGGTGAGGGCTTCCAGACGACGGTGTCCCCGCACACGAGCGCGAGCGTGACGTTCCAGGACCAGACGGCCGCCGGGAAGTTGAACGCGGTGATGACGCCGACGACCCCGAGCGGATGCCAGGTCTCCATCAGCCGGTGGCCCGGCCGCTCCGACGGCATCGTGCGACCGTCCAGCTGGCGCGACAACCCGACCGCGAGGTCGCAGACGTCGATCGCCTCCTGGACCTCGCCGAGGGCCTCGGACGGGATCTTGCCCACTTCGATGCTGATCAGCCGGGCGACGTCGTGCCGGTGCTCGCTCAGCAGCTCGCCGAGCCGCTTGACGACCGCGCCGCGCGCGGGCGCCGGCACGAGCCGCCAGCGCTCGAAGCCTGCGCGCGCCGCCGCCACCGCGGCGGCGACGTCGCCGCTGTGGCCCGGGAAGTCGAACAGCCGCTCGCCGGTGATCGGCGTGCGCGCGGCGACGGTGCGCCCGGAGCTCGGTGCGAGCTCGACGCCGCAGCGTTCCAAGCTCTCGCGCGCCAGCGCGCGCAGGGTGTCGGTCGAGGTCACCAACATGCAGATTGTTGACATTGTGGCCGCGTGCTGCGGCCGTGTCAAGCGGGCCGGGCGGAAGAGCCGGTGGTGAGCGCCGCCCACAGCTCGGAGTCGAAGCCCGTGTCGAGCTGCTCGACGAAGTCGCGGACCCAGCGCTCGAACTTCTCGCGCCACAACCGCTCGGCGTCCGCGCCCTGCCGCCGGACGATCGCCGAGTGCAGCGCGTCGATCTCCTCGAACATGATCGCGAGGCTGTCGTCATAGCGGATGTGGAGCGTGGCGATGAAGATCCGGACCTGCCACGTCAAGCGCTCCCAGTCGGCGGTCACCCGCCGCAGCCCCGCGCTGGCGACGATCGTCGACTGGTACCGCAGGTCGGCGTCGGCGGCCTCCGCCGCGTGCCGGCGCTCGACGGCGCGCTGAAACCGGCGCAGCTCCTTCTCGAGCGTCCGGACCGGCAGCTCGCGCTCGTCCAGCAGGAGCTTGTGCAGCGCGAGCGACCCCAGCGAGGCGCGCATCGCGTACACCTCAAGGACGTCGATCGGATGCACCTCCGGGACCACGGCGCCGCGGTTGGGAATGATCTCGAGCAGACCGTCGTGCTCGAGCAGACGCAGCGCGTCCCGGATCGGCCCGCGCGAGACCTCGAGCTGCTGCGCCAGCGGGATCTCCTTGATCCGTTCGCCCGGCTGGAGCCGGCCGGTGATGATCGCTTCGCGGAGCGCTTCGGCCACGAGGTCCACGTTCGACGGCGCGGGCCCGCGCGAGCGCACGGGAACCCCAACGCCCTTTCTGGCCATGCGGCGTAGGTTATCGGCGGTACCAGCGCGGCGAGGTGGTCGGAGGCGGCTTGAGGTGCGCGCGGACGACGATGACCGCGGGCGCGCGTGCCGCGACGGCGGCGGCCAGCTCCGCCTCGAACTCGCCCCCGAATCCGTCGACGGTGACGGCGGGGATGCCGAACGCGGCGGCGAGCCGCTCGAAGTCGGGGCGCACGAGGTCGACGCCGAACGGCTCGTCGCCGGCGTGGCGCTGATCGAAGCGCAGCATCCCGTACCCGCCGTCGTCGACGATGACCACGGTGAGCGGGATCCGCTCCTGCGCCGCCGTGGCCAGCTCGCCGCAGGCGAACAGGAAGCCACCGTCCCCGGCCACGCACACGGTCGGTCCCGTCCCCGCCAGCGCCGATCCGAGCGACGCGGGGAACCCGAACCCGAGCGTGCCCCAGCCGACCGGGTACGCCAGGGTGCGCGGCCGCCGCACGCGCCGGTAGCCGCCCAGCCAGTAGCCGGGGATGCACATGTCGGCGACCACGATCGCGTCGTCGGGCAGCACGCGGTCGAGCGCACCGAGGAAGCGGGCGGCCTCCGGATCGTCGGCGGTGACGGCCGCGGCGACGCTCGCCGCGACGGCGTCGAGCCGCCGCCGCAGCGCCGGGAGCCCGGGCCGCGGCTCGACCCGCTCGCGCAGGCGCCGCGTGACCGTCCGCGCGTCGCCGGCCAGGACGACGTCGGGCACGTAGTTCTTGCTCGCGTCGTCGCCGTCGACGTTGATCGCGATCAGCCGCTCCGGCGGTGGCATCGCCCAGTTCTGCGTCATCATCCCGTCGAAGTCGCTGCCGATCGCGACGACGACGTCGGCGTCGTCCCACAGCGGTCCGACCTCCGGGGCGTGGATCGGGCCCGCGACCGCGCACGGGTGGTCGGGCGGGATGAGGCCGCGCGCCATGTACGTGGTGACGACCGGCGCGTTCAGTGCGAGCGCGAGCTCGCCGACCTCGGCACCGGCGTCCGCCCGCAGCGCGCCGCCGCCGGCCCAGATCAGCGGCCGTTCGGCGGTCGACAGCAGGCGCGCCGCCGCGCGCAGCGCGGCGGCGGACGGCACGGCCGCCGCGAGCTCGCGGTCCGGCTCCTGAACCGGGCCGGCGGCCTGCCGGAGGAGGTCGGTCGGGATGCCGAGGTACGCCGGGCCGGACGGCGCGGCGTGCGCCCGCCGGCCCGCTTGGAGGACGGCGGGGCCGATGGCGTCCGCGCTGGCGACCGTCCGCCGGTGCTTCGTGAGCGGCGCGAACAGCGCTTCCTGGTCGCGCGTCTCGTGCAGCACCCCGCGGTAGACACCGGGGCGGCGCAGGGCCAGCGGGATGTCCGTGGCGACGACGAGCACCGGCGAGCCGGAGGCCATCGCCTCGCCCGTCGCGCCCAGGGTGTTGGCCGCCCCGGGGCCGGTGGTGACGAGCGCCACGCCCAGCTCGCCCGTCGCGCGCGCGTACCCGTCCGCCGCGTACACCGCGGTCTGCTCGTGGCGGACGCCGACGAGCCTGATGCTCGAGCTCGAGAGCGCCTTCCAGAGCGGGAGGTTGTGCACGCCGGGCAGCCCGAAGGCCACGCGCACATCGAGGCGTTCCAGCGCGTCGACGAACCGCTCGGCGCCGGTCACGGTCAGACGATGTTGAGCTCGGGGCGCAGGGCGGCGTCGCCGAACCGCTCCACCGCGAGCGGTGAGACGTCCACGAACGGCGGCCGCTCGAGCACGAGGTCGCGCAGGATCTCGCCGACGGCGGGGCCCTGGAGGAAACCGTGCCCCGAGAACCCGGTCGCGTAGAGGAACCGCGAGACCTGCGGGGCCTCGCCGATGATCGCGTTGTGGTCGGGCGACATCTCGTACAGCCCGGCCCAGCCGCCGCGGATCCCGACCTCGGCGATCCGCGGCGCCCGCCGTTCGGCGATCGCGATCAGATCCGGCACCCAGTCGTCGGACCGCTCGAGATTGAACCCGGGCGCCTCGCCGGGCGGCGACATGCCGAGCAGCAGGCCGGGGCCTTCGCGGTGGAAGTAGAACGTCGAGCTGAAGTCGATCGTCATCGGCAGCGTCGGGGGAAGGCCGGGCATCGGCTCCGTGAACAGGATCTGGCGCCGGACCGGGGTGACGGGGAGGTCGACGCCGACCATCCGCCCGCAGGCGCGCGACCAGGGCCCGGCGGTGCAGATCACCGTGTTCGTGCGGATCGTGCCGCGGCTCGTCAGCACCGCTTCGATCGCGCCGTCGCGCTGCTCGATGTCGAGCACTTCGCAGTGCGGCTCGATATGCGCGCCGTGCGCTCGCGCCGCGAACGCGTAGCCCTGGACCACGGCCTCGGGCGTGGCGTGTCCGTCGTCGGGCGAGAACGCGGCCGCCAGGATGTCGGCGCCGGCCAGCAGCGGGCACAGCTCGCGCGCCTGGTCGGGCGTGAGGAGCTCGGACGGGACGCCATGCGCTCGTTGCAGCTCGATGTCGCGCTCGAAGCGGGCGACGTCGGCCTCGCGCGTGAGCACGAACAGGTAGCCGACCTGCTTGAGGTCGATGTCCCACCCGGGGCGGCGTTCGAAGTCGCGGAACGCCGCGAGGCTGCGCTGGGCGATCTGCACGTTGAGCGCGTCCGAGAACTGCGCTCGCACGCCGCCGGCCGCCCGGCTCGTGGAGCCGCTGCCCAGCTCGTCGCGTTCCACGAGCACGACACGGGCGCCGGCCTCGGCCAGATGGAAGGCCGCGCTGGCCCCCATCACGCCGCCGCCGACGATCACCACGTCGGTCGAGGCCGGTAGGTCGGGTCGGACGCGGCGGGTTCCCATGACGGCGATGATGCTCGATGTTTTGCAGATTGTCAACAATCAAGTACGATCCGTGATCTTCTGCACCGCGAGTCCGGGGGTAATGAGCATGGATCGGTACGGCGTCGGGGAGTTCCTCAGCCAGGCGGTCGTCCACGGGGACACCGTCTACGTCGCGGGCCAGCTGGCGCCCGACGGCGGCGCGTCGGTCGCGGACGAGACGCGCGGCGTCCTGCGGCAGATCGACGCGGTGCTCAAAGAGGCCGGGAGCGATCGCTCACGCCTGCTGTCCGTCTCCATCTACCTGGTCGACATCGCCGACTTCGCGGAGATGAACGCGGTCTGGATCGAGTGGCTGGACGGCGCCGCGCCGCCCGCGCGCGCCACCGTCCAAGCGGCGCTCGCTCACCCGGAGCGGCGCGTCGAGATCGCCGCCGTCGCCGCATGCGGATGACGGCCGGCACGCTCGAGACGGCGCCCGGCGACGCCCGCATCCTGACGCCCGAGGCGCTGGGCTTCGTCGCCGAGCTGCACGAGCGCTTCGGCGGGCGCCGCCTCGAGCTGCTGCGGGCCCGGGTCGAGCGGCACGCGCCGTCGGGCTTTCTCGCGCAGACGCGGGAGATCCGCGAGGACGCGTCGTGGCGGGTGGCGCCGCCCCGGTCGGACTACGCCGATCGGCGCGTCGAGATCACAGGCCCGACCGACCGCAAGTTGATCATCAACGCGCTCAACAGCGGCGCCCGTGGCTTCATGGCGGACTTCGAGGACGCCAACTCGCCGACCTGGGCGAACCAGGTCGGCGGCCACGCGAACCTGATCGACGCGATCGACGGCACGATCACGTACGACAGCTCGGACGGGCGCCACTATCGGCTGGCCGACGAGGTCGCCACGCTGGTCGTCCGTCCGCGCGGGTGGCACCTGCCCGAGAAGCACGTGCTGGCCGGCGGCGAGCCGGTGGCCGGCGCGCTCGTGGACTTCGGGCTGCACGCGTTCCACAACGCGCGCCGGCTGCACGCGCGCGGGCGCGGCGTCTATCTGTACCTGCCGAAGCTCGAGCACTACGACGAAGCGCGGCTGTGGAACGACGTCCTGACGTACGCCGAGGAGGCGCTCGGGCTGCCCGCCGGCACGATGCGCGCGACGGTGCTGATCGAGACGCTGCCCGCCGCGTTCCAGATGGACGAGATCCTCTTCGCGCTGCGCGAGCACGCGTACGGTCTCAACGCCGGCCGCTGGGACTACATCTTCTCGCTGATCAAGGTCTTCCGGGAGCGCCCGGAGTTCGTGCTGCCCGACCGGCACCAGGTGACGATGGCGGTGCCGTTCATGCGCGCCTACACGGAGCTGCTGGTCAGGACCTGCCACGCGCGCGGCACGTTCGCGATGGGCGGGATGGCGGCCCTGATCCCATCGCGCCGTGACGAGGCGGCCAACGCGCGAGCGATCGCCGCCGTCCGGGCCGACAAGGAACGCGAGGCGACCGCCGGGTTCGACGGCACCTGGGTCGCGCATCCGGACGTCGTCGCGGTGGCCCAGGAGCAGTTCGACCAGGTGCTCGGTGAGCGCCCGAACCAGATCGACCGCCGGCGCGACGAGGTCGCGGGGAGCCCGGCTGCGCTCCTGGACGTGGCGGCGACGCCGGGCGAGATCACGGAGGCCGGGCTGCGCAACAACGTCAGCGTCGGCTTCCAGTACATCTCGTTCTGGCTTGGCGGGCGCGGCGCCGCCGGGATCAACGGCCTGATGGAGGACGCCGCGACGGCCGAGATCTGCCGGGCGCAGATCTGGCAGTGGATCCGCCACGGGCACGTGACCCGCGAGCGCGTACGCGACGTGCTCGACGAAGAGCTGGCGCGGATTCGCGCCGAGGTCGGCGACGAGGTGTGGGCCGCGGGACGCCCCGACGAGAGTCGCCGTGTGTTCGAGCGGGTCGCGCTGGCCGATGACTTCCCGGAGTTCCTCACGCTGCCCGCCTACGAGCTCCTCGACTGAGCGCTCGGCGCCGCGCCGGAGACGCCCGTGGATACCCTCACGTGCGGCCGTGTTCGACCCCTCCAGCCACCGGACGTTCCGCTTCACCGAGCGGTCGATCACCCCCGACGGGACGATTCGGCTCCACTACGCGCTCGACGACGCGATCGAGTTCGTGGAGGAGCTGCAGGTCCCGGTCGGCGGTGACGCCGGCGCGGTCGAGCCGCTGCTGGACCTCCTGCACTGGGTCGCGGGCGTCAGCTACTACAAGACCGCGGCGCCGCCGGAGGTCGCCTGCGAGGCCGGCACGCCCGGGCCCGCCGCGGCGGCGTTCCTGGACGCGCTGTACTCGGAGGGGCTGGGGGAGCTCGCGGTCGTCAACCACCTGGAGCACCTGCCGCGGCCGCGCTTCCCCAGCGCGCCGCGCGCCACCCACGCGCGGCGGCCGCTGCAGCGGGTGCTCGTCCCGGTCGGCGGCGGCAAGGACTCGATCGTGGCGCTCGAGATCGTCCGCCGCTCGGGCCTGGACTTCACGCTGTTCTCGGTCCGCGACGACCCCGCGATGCAGCGCACCGCCGCGGTCGCCGGCGTATCCCGGCTGGTCGCGCAGCGCCGGCTCCCGCTCGCCCAGCTGCAGGAGCTCAACCGGACCGGCGCGCTCAACGGGCACGTGCCGATCACGGCGATCGTCGCCTGCGTGGCACTGCTGACCGCGGCGCTCAACGGCTACGACGCGGTCGCGCTGGCGAACGAGCGCTC
>DATMGH010000090.1:0-28348 GCA_035555675.1 Solirubrobacter sp.
AGAGGGGCTCTGCCCGGCAAAGACAAGACCAACCAGCGCAACGATGACCGGCACGATCCAGCGCGAGCGCATGTTCCTCCAACAGTTCGACCGACGAGCCCAGACCACTCGCGATGTCCTTCTCCAGACATCGCCAGCTCATTGCTGTGCCGCGACGCTAGTGCAGTCCAGGCGTCCGTACCACCGGTCGAAAGTGGGGATGTCGCCCGCCGCGTAGGGTCCTGACCCGCTTTGACCGCCATCTCCCGCACCGGCTCCAGCGCGGAGCGCCTTGGCTACGCGTCGCTGACCGCCGCGCTGTGCCTGTCGCTTTGGGTCGCGGCCGGGAGCCTCGTTCAGACGGTGGCGGGCGATCTCGGTCCCCATCCCGTGCGAAGGGTCGCCCTCGGCGTCGCACTGATCGGCATGCTCGTGCTCGCGCTGTGGCAGCGCGGCCGGGTGGTCCTGGGTCTGCGCCGGACACCCGAGCTCGTGGTAGCGCTGTCGGTTGCCCAACTGCTCGCGGCAGTGCTCGACGATCCGCTCGGCGGTCCGTATCTCGCCGTCAGCCTGACCTCGATCGGTGTCGCGGTGGTGGCGGCCCGTGCGCGGACGGTCTGGCTGTGCGTGATCGTGCTCGAGGCCGGCTATCTCCTGTCGGTCCTGCTCACGGCGACGCCCGCCGAGCTCTCGCGCGAGGCGAAGCTCGGCGGCGTGATCGGCGGACTGCTCGGGCCGCTGTTCGCCGCGCTGCTCCTGCTCGCGCTGCGGCTGCTGTTGATGCGCCTCGCGCTGGACCCGAGCCGTGCGCTGCACGCCGTCCGCGGCCCGGCGCCCGGGTTGACGCCCAGCCTGCGCCGCGCGATCCAGGCCGGCGTGCGGCCGCGTCTGCTCCCACGCCCCGCGCCGCGATCGCCGCTCACGCCCACCGAGATCCTGACCGTCGAGGGGCTCGCGCGCGGACGCGCACCGAAGCAGCTGGCGGAGGAGCGCCAGGTCTCGCTCGAGACCGTTCGCTCGCACATCAAGAGTGCGAAGCGTAAGTCGGGCGCGCGCACCCAGCGCGCGCTGGCGGCGCTTCCGGCCCGATCCGATTGGCCGTACCTGGACGACCGCGAGCGTTGACCGCGACCTTCGAGTTCCCGGCGGACCACGGTGGCCCGGATGGTGGATTCGCGTGCAGCGGCGCGGAGGTCGTCGGCGTCGTCGAGCGCTTCCGGATCGGCGTCTTCACGGGCGCGCTCGCCACGGTCGCGATCGCCGCCGCGGGCGCGCTCGCGCTGATCCCGGCGCGCGACTCCGCGCAGGCCGTTGCCCTGACCACGCCGACGGTACTGGCGACCGCGCTGCTCGTGCTGGTCGCGCCGCTCGCGATCTGGCGCGCGGCGCCCCTCTACTGGCGGCTGCGGCGCACACCAGAGCTGCTTGCGGTGCCGGTCGCGCTTGCTGCGGCGCTTGTCTCCTACCCGCTGCGTAGCGAGCTGTGGTGGCCGGCCTGCGCGCTACTGATGCTCGTCGCCACGCTCGTGAGCCTGCGCACCGCGCTCGTCGCCTGTGGCGCGGCACTGCTCGCGAACCTCGTCGCGCACGCGCTCGCAGGCGACCTGGACACGACACCGGCGGTGGCGATCCTCGGGCTCTGGGTCGGCTTGCCGTTCTGGTCGGCGACCGCGTCGATCTTCAGCGAGCAGATCGCGTGCCATCTGCAGCGGCTGCTCATCGCCGCGCCGCCGGTCGACACCGGCCCGATGCGCGTCTCTTCATGGACGGAGCCCGAGGCTCCGGACGGTCCGCAGGCGCCGCCGACCTTGCTTCCGGGGCCCTCGCCGCGCGCGTCCGCGGACAGCCCGCTGACGTCGCGTCAGCTCGAGGTGATTGCACTGCTCGCCGACGGCCAGCGCTACGCGGAGGTCGCGGACTGCCTCGCGATCAGCGTCCGACAGGTGCGGCGGCACGTCGAGAACGCCTCGGCGCGGCTCGGCGCTGGCAACGCGAACGAGCTGATCGCCCTCGCGGCGGCACAAGGGCTGGCGCCGAGCGGCCCTCCGGGGTAGGACGATCCACCTGACGCGCAGGCTCGTCGTGGCAAAGACCCGGTGGCTGCGCTCGTGGACAGCCCGCGCGAGTCCGCCGTGAGGGCAGGCAGGACGGCTGCGGCGCCGGCCACCGCATACAGCGGCGGCCGGCGCCGAGCGACTTACGGGTTCGTCGTGCTCAGCGTGAACGTGAGCGTCTTGGCGTACGTCCCCGTGCGCAGGGCCTCGTTCGCGCCGATGTGCTGACGGAACGAGATCGTGATCGGATCGCCGGACACCGGCTCCGCCCACGACGCCTTCGAGAAGCTCACCTGGAGCGGCTCGGAGAGCGAGAACGTGCCGTTGGCCAGGTGCGCCGGCTGCGGCGAGACGCTGAGCGCCGCGTCCGCCGCCGTGCTGGTGACCTCGGCCGACATGGTCGTCTCGTAGGTGCGGTCGACGTTCGGCATGAAGGTGCCGAGCGAGCCCGGGCTGCCGAGCTTGAGGCCGAGCGTCGCCGGCACCGACCCACCGACGGTGCCTTCGACGTCGACGCTCGTCTCGAGCGGCTTCACGCGCACGTTGCGGAAGTACACGTCATCGCCCGAGCCGTGCATCTGCAGCCCGATGCGGCCGATGCCGAGCGCCTTGTCCGGGTCGACCCAGTCGTTGATCTTGACGCCGTTGAGGAACACCGTGATCCGGTCGGCGCGGACCTGGATCTCGTACGCGTTCCACTGCCCGGGCGGGTTCAGGGCCGCGTCGCGGGCGGCGGCGTCCGCCGCCTGCTTGCCGTAGATCGAGCCGGTGGTGTGCGCCGGGTCGTCCGTCGGGTCGATCTGGATCTCCTCGCCGTCGGTGATCGCGGTCTGATCGGTGCCGGTGCCCTTGTCCGGGAAGCCGACGAAGACGCCGGAGTTGTCGTCGCCGGGCATCATCCACTCGAGCTTGAGCGAGTACGGGGCCTTGTAGTCCTGCTTGGTGTACATCAGGCCGAACCCGCCGACGGAGCGGATCGCGCAGCCCTCGCGGACGAAGCGGCCGGCGCCGGCGTACTGCCAGTCGTCCAGCGAGGCGTCGGTGCCGTCGAACAGCATCGAGTAGCCCGCCTCGGGCGTGTTCGGGGTCTCGCACGGCGGGGACACCGGGAGGTCCGGCGGCGCGCCGACGGTGAAGCCCTCGAACGTGCCGGTCTCGGCGCCGGTGCCGTTGTAGGCGGAGATGCCGACGCTCGGTGCGCCGAGGCCGCTGAGGTCGAAGCCGTCGCCGATCTCGGTCCAGGTGGCGCCGTCGTCGAGCGAGTAGCGGCCGCGCAACTGGCCGTCACGCGCATACATCTGCAGCGTGATCGCCTTCTGCGCGTTGGCGGGCAGGGCGGGACCGTTCTGGTAGCCGTTGTTGCGGCCCAGCTCGGTCGTCCACTGCCCGTCCGGGCGGCGCATGACGACGACCTTGGCCCAAGCGTTGTTGCCCGAGTAGGCGATCAGGCCGGCCTGCAGGTAGTCGTCGGAGCCGTCGATCGACACCTTGCTCGTGATCGCCCAGCTGCCGTTGGTCGGGCCCGGCTGGAGCACGACGTTCTTCGCGCTCACGGTGCTGCCGGTGAGATCGCCGGCGGCCGCCTTGATCGCCAGCTTGCCGCCGGCGAGCGAGTAGCCCGACGGGTCCTCGTTGAGGATCGTCGTCCAGCGGCAGCGGTCCAGCGTCGCGCCGTCGAACGTGTCGTCGGCGACGACGGTGCCGCACTGGATCGGCTCGTTCTGCTTGAAGTCCAGGTAGTCGATGTTGACGTTGCCCTCGTCACCCGTGTCGTACTTGAGCTGGATGGCGTTGTTGCCGGCCTTGACGGTGATCTTGTCGTTCAGCGTCCGGTAGTTCGGCCACGCGCCCGTGTCCGGGAAGGCGACCTTCTTCTGGAAGACGCCGTTGACGTACAGGCTCAGGCGCTTGGTGCCGGTGAACGGGTTCGGGCCGTTCGCGTAGCCCCAGGTGACGTCGGCCGCGCCGTCGGCGAGCGCGTTGACCGTCAGCGTGGTGCTGGCGCCGGCGTTCTCGTAGCCGCCGACGTAGCCCATGCCGCTGTAGCCCGCGTGCTCGGTCTGCGCGTTGGCGCCGCCGGCGAGCGTGCCCGCCTCGGCTTCGTAGCGCGTGGTGCCCGCCGGGGCGAGCCGCAGCGAGTCCAGGTTGACGTTGCCGTCGTCGTTGGTCCCGTACTTGAGCTCGATCACGTTGGTGCCGCCGTTGAGCGCGACCGTGTCGGTGTAGTTGCCCCACGTCTTCCACGTGCCGGTCGACGGCAGCGTGATCTGGCGGCTGGCGCCGTTGACGACCAGCGTCATCTTCTTCGGGCCCTGGAACGGGTTCGGGCCGTTGGCGTAGTGCAGGACGAAGCGGTAGTCGCCGGCCTTGGCCGTGTTGACCTCGACCTTCACGGACGACGAGCCCGCGGTCTGGATGCCGGACACGAAGCCGCTGCCGGTGTAGCCGGCGTGCTCGGTGTCGAACTTCGCGCCACCGGTGAGGGTGGCCTCCTCGAGCTCGTAGAGCCCGTCGCCGACCGGCGCGACGTAGCCCGGGAGCTTGTTGAGCGTGTACCACGCCTCGGTGTTCCACAGCTCCTCGCCCGTATCGGAGGCGAAGGGGCGCTGCGAGCGCACGTACACGACGCGGCCCGGCTTGAGGCCGTCGACGTGGACGGTGACGGTCTTGTGGTCGGAGGAGATCGAGGCGTCGGAGACCGTCAGGGTCTCCTCGTCGACCTTCGGCCCGCCGTACTGCTGCGTCGGCGCGTAGCGCCACTGCTTGAACACGTAGGCGTCCTTGAGGCGCGCGATCGCCGCGTCGCCGACCGGCTGCGTGTAGGTGAGCTTGAAGCCGCCGTCGACGAGGCTCATCGTGGCGAAGTCGAAGACGTTCTTGCCGTTGGGGGTGAGCTTCTGGAGGCCGTAGCGGAGCTTGTTGTCCTCGCCCCAGTTGCCGCCCTCACCGGTGCCGCCGATGTAGATCTCGCCGTCGGGGCCGAGGATCGTGCGGTTCACGCCCACCTCGAAGCCGGCCGAGTAGCGGAAGACCGCGCCCTGGTACTCACCTTCGACCTTCTCGAGGAAGCCGCGCTGCAGGCCGCCGTAGGTGACGTCGCCCCAGAGCATCTGGCCCGCGAACGGACCCTCCTTGAGCATCACCGGGTTCGTCGGCGAGTTCGCGATCTCGTTGTGCGGCATCCACAGGACGGGCTGCGTGACCGGCTGGTCGTCGAACGGGCCGGACGGGTTCGTGTAGTGGTTGAAGAAGCGGCCCGGCTTGATCTGGACCATCTTGTTCGCCGGCAGCCAGGCGCCCTGGTTGTCGTTGACGAAGATGCCGCCCTCGGGGCCGAAGCCGATGCCGTTCGGGGTGCGCAGGCCACCGGCGATCAGCGAGACCTCCCAGGTCTTGCGGTCGATCTTGATCGCGGTGCCCGGGTCCTTGCCCGGCTGCGGGTTGGTCGTCGCGCCGCCGTTGTTGATCGCGTTCGAGCGCGCGATGTAGAAGTAGTCGTCGTCGTGGATCAGGCCGAAGGCGAACTCGTGGAAGTTGCCGCCGTTGGGCCACGACGCCAGGCGCTTGTGCTCCATCATGCCGTCGCCGTCGGTATCCGGCGTGAGCTCGGTCAGCCCCTCGCGCTCGGACACGTACCAGCGACCGTCCACGACCTGGATGCCCATCGCGTTCTTGAGCTTCTCGGCGACCTTGGTGTAGGTCACCTGGTCCTTGCTCGTCTTGCCCTGGACGTGGTCGAGGACATAGACGTCGCTCGACTCCGGGTTCGGGACCCAGCCACCCGCGGAGACGTCGCCCGTGGTGGTCAGGACCAGCCGGCCGTCGGGCAGGAAGTCCATGCCCGAGACCTTCGGCTGGAACGCGCTCGGACGGATGTCGGTCAGGTCGTAGTTGGGGTTGACCCGGTCCAGGCGCAGGCCGTCACCGGCCGTGTCCGTCACGCCCTCGCAGTACTTGTAGCCCGGTGCGGTGACGCGCACGACGCCCGCCTCGGTCGACAGCGCCGAGCTCGGGACCACCTCGTAGGCGCTCGCGCCCGGGGCCTTCCACTCGAGCTTGAGGACCTGGCCGCCGCTCGCCTCGATGTAGTCGATGCGCAGGGCGTGGGTGCCCGCGGTCAGCGAGACGGTGCCCTCCTTAGAGGTGTCCGCGTGCAGGCCGTCGTGGTCGATGACGGCCGAGTTGTCGATGCGCAGCACGGAGCCGTCGTCGCTGGTGATGCGGAAGGCGTAGTTGCCGGCCGTCGCGGCGTTCAGGTTCGCCAGAACGGTCGACTGGAAGTTGTCGTTGGCGCCGAAGTCGGCCTCGGTCGACCAGTTGATGGTCGGCATCAGCTTGTCGACGTTCGGCGTCTGCCCGCTCTTGAGCGTGCACGTCTTCGACGGGGCGTTCGCGAACTGATAGGTGCGCAGCGTCACGCCGGGCTCCTGTGGGGCCTGCGCATGCGCCGGGCCGGCGAACGCGCCGACTGCGGCGACGACTCCGACGCCGAGCGCGCCGATGCGGCTACTCAGGCGACGACGAACCACTCCGGACAACACCAACTCCTCCTCCACCGACGGCAATTCGATGAGAAGCTACTAAGAGATCGGTCGGGGGTCCACTGACTTTTAGGTGTGGCCCGACCAAAACACCGCGGAGTTACTTAGGACATTCGTCCAGCCCTGGCCCAGAAGTCTCCTGGCCACCAGTTCCAGCGGCCGAACAGAGTCATCGCGGCGGGGAGGAGGAGGCCACGCACCACCGTGACGTCGAGCAGGATGGCGACGGTCATCCCCACGCCGATCTCGCGCACCTCGGACAGCTGGCCGAGCGCGAACCCGCCGAAGACGACGCAGATCGAGATCGCGGCCGCCGTGACGACCGGTCCCGAGGACGAGATGCCGGCGAGGACGGCCTGATCGTTGTCGCCGGAGCGGTCCCACTCCTCCTTGATGCGGGCGAGCAGGAACACCTCGTAGTCCATCGAGAGCCCGAACAGGAACATGAACAGCAGGAGCGGCGTCGTGATGTCGAGCGGGCCCGGGAGCGCGACGGCCACCACGCCCAGCGCGGCGCCGAGCGTGAGCAGGTTCAGCACGACCGCCTTCAGTGCGATCAGGACCGAGCGCGTGAGGGCGAACAGCAGCAGCACCGTCGGCAGGCCCACGACCAGCAGGGCCAGCGGCAGCCGCTGGGCCGTGGAGTCCTTGGCGTCCACGAGCTCGGCGGCCGCACCGCCCACGAGAACCTCGACCGGTGCGTCGAGGCCTCTGATGGCGCGCACCAGCTGCTGCGCGTGCTCACCGGAGTCCGGGCCCGCGGCGTCGACCTCGATCCCGGTGACGGACGGCGGCAGGTCGTCCCTGAGCATCCCGTCCTTCGCGTCGGGCAGCTTCTGCATCCGTCCGATCAGCGCCGTGACCCTCGGATCGGTCGGCGCGGCGGCGATCAGCACCTGGATGGGATCGACCGGCCCGGCCGTGAAGTCGCGCTCGAGCGCCTCGAGGACCTGACGCTCCTGGGCGTCCTTGGGCAGCGAGCGCGCGTCGGCGTCGGCCACCTGGAGGCCGAACGCGGGGATCGACAGCGCGAGCAGCGCGGCCACGACGACGAGCGCGACCGGCGCCGGCCTGCGCTGCGCGAACGCGGCGAGGCGGGCGAGGAGCCCGGATGTCGCTCGGCGCTCGCGCCGCCACACCCACGTGCGCGTGCCCCGCGCCGGGATCCGGTGATGCGCGACCGCGATCAACGCGGGCACGAGCGTGAGGCCGGCGAGCGTCGCCGTCGCCACCGCCAGCACGCCGCCCAGCGCCATCGCCGACAGCAGCGGGTCGGCGAACACGTAGAGCCCCGCGAGCGCGATCGCGACCGCCAGGCCGGAGGCGAGCACCGCACGGCCCGCGCCGGCGATCGTCGTGGCCAGCAGGTCGGGAACCGGCGCGTCCGGGCTCGCCGCGCGCTCCTCACGGAACCGCGCGATCACCAACAGGCTGTAGTCGACCGCGAGCCCCAGCCCCAGCAGCGTGACGACGTTGACGGCGAACTCGCTGATCGATGTCACGCTCGCCAGCGCGGTCAACGCGAGCAGCGAGCCCGTGATCGTGGCCAGCGCGGCGAGCAGCGGGAGCGCGCCGGCGAGCAGGCCGCCGCCGAACAGCACCAGCACGACCGCGAGGACGACGAACGCGATCGCCTCCCCGCGCACGGCGTCCCTGGTGGCCTGCTCGGCGAACGCGCGCTCGGTCAGCAACTTGCCGCCGATGAGCACCTCGGGCGCGTCGATCGTGCGCAGCTTCGCGGCCACCTGGTCGGCGACGGCGAGCGCCGCGTCCTCGTCGTCGTTGAACTTCGGGTCGAGCTCGATCACCGCCAGCGAGCTCTGCTTGTCGTCGGCGATCAGCCCGCCCGCCGTGTACGCGTCACGAACCTCGTGGACCCCGGGGAGCGTGCGCAGCTCCTGCATGACGTTGGTCGCGCTGTCCCGGAGCGCCGGCGTGTAGAAGTCGGCGCCGCCGATCACCGCCACGACCGTCTCGCCCTCGGGGGACAGCTGGTTCAGGCGTTCGTGCGCGCGCGCGGACTCCCCACGCGCCCCGTCCGTCGACTCCGTGCGGTCGAAGACCCCGCCGCCGAGGATCCCGCCGGCGAGCGCGACCACGACCCAGAGGGCCAGGAACAGATGCCGCCAACGGGCAGCCGCGCGCCCCAGCCATTCGAGCATCGCGAGAGAGTAGATGGCAGGACGGGTCCCACCGGCCGAGAAGCTCGATCGTTTCCGTCTGCGGTGTCGGGGACATCACAGACGCATGTGCAACGGCTGGAGGGCTGGCGAGGATGAGTCGGACCGCGCGTCGAGCGATCGCCGTGGGTTGCGCGCTGTACACGTGCATCGCGGTCGGGGTGATCGCGGCATACGCCGTGGCATCGCGCGTATGCGCATCACGGGGGTGAGCCCTGAGCCCCATTCGTGATGGAGGAGCAGGTCGCCGAAGTCGTCGCGCTCGTGGCACCCACCGCCACGTTCGACCTCGTCGCCGGCATCGAGCCCCCGAGGCCACGGGCGTGAGAAGCCCCACATGAGCACGCCTGCAGAACACGAGCACGCCGGGCACGGCCACCACGAGCTGCCGACCGCCGGGCGCGCGCTCACGTCGATGGCGCTGAGCGCGACGCTGCACTGCCTGACCGGCTGCGCGATCGGCGAGATCGCCGGCATGGTCGTCGGCACCGCGCTCGGCCTGTCGAACACCGCGACGATCGTGCTGTCGATCGCGCTGGCGTTCGTGTTCGGCTACTCGCTGACCAGCCTGCCGCTGCTGCGCGCCGGCATGGCGCTGAGCGTGGTCGCGCCGATCGCGTTCGCGTCGGACACCGCGAGCATCGCGCTGATGGAGCTCGTCGACAACGCGATCGTCGTCGCCATCCCCGGCGCGATGGACGCCGGCCTCGCCGACCTGCTGTTCTGGGGCTCGCTGGCGTTCTCGCTGGTCATCGCCGGCGCGATCGCGGTCCCGCTGAACCGCTGGCTGATCGGCCGCGGCAAGGGCCACGCCGCCGTGCACCGCACCGGTGTCCACGGAGGCCCATCGCCCCGCGTGGTCGGAACGATCGCGGCCCTCGCGTTCGTGTTCGGCTCCGCGGTGCTGATCGCCGAGGCGCTTTGACGGCTCAGACGATCCTCCGGCCACCGTCCTTCCATGCGAGATCGGGTTCCCGACCCGAGTCTCGGAAGCGCCGACGATGAGCCCCCACGACGGCAGGTCGGCCCGGGGCGCGATCCGGCCACTCGAGACCGTGAGTGACTACTTCAGGAGGCTGCCATCGGCCGCAAGCAGGGTGACGCTCTGCACGTTGCCGTCGATCTGCGCGACGTACGTGTTGTCGCTCGTGGCGACCTTGGTGGTTCGGCCGGAATCGGAGACGATCTCCGCGGCGACGGCCCGATCGGGGGCCGGGCCGGACACCAGGCTCTTGCCGGCGCTGACGAGAACGCTGATGACCGGATGTGTCGCGGCGTTCGCGGCGATGCCGCACGACAGGCTGCCGACCTTTGCGGTCAGATCCTTTGCCGTCACGCAGAGCAGATCACGGTGACGGTTGTCGGTCCGGGCGCTCAGCGTGAGGCTGAAGTCGCTCCCATCGAACGTCGTCTTGGTCGTGGCTGGTGCGTCGGTGTCGCGGAAGGCGCGGTAGTGCTTAGGGGCTTCGCCTCTGCACTTGCGTGCTTGAGCACGTTGATCGAGTCCTCGCTGTTCTGGCCGCGGGCGACGAGCCAGGCGTCGCCATCGCGTCGCGCGATCGTTTGTGCGTCGAGACGTACGATTCCGCTGGCTTGATGCACTCCGGGCAGATCGGCCACGTGTGCGGTCGGGTCTCGGGCGTCGAGGAGCAGTGAGACTTCCACGATGCCGTGGGAGGACTCGACCTTGACGGTTGCGCAGGTCAGGTAGGGATGACCGTTGAGGTCAGGGGTCGGCTTGAGTGGGCTCGTGAGGTGGCGAGCGGCCGTCGCGCGTTTTGCGTCGGCGGCGCTCAGACGTATCGCGCAGGGCTGAGGCTCGGAAGTGCTCGAGTCTGCCGGGGAGGTCGGCAGCTTCGCGGTGACGGTGCCCGGCAGCTTCTCTAGTGGCATCTCCGCGCCGTCAGTGCTTTCGAGCTCGAACGCGCCATCCGCGCCACCCTGAGGCGTGAGGATCGCGATACGCCACCCCTCCGGCAGTGCGCTGTCCGGGCGGGGAATCACGCGTTCAGTTCCGCTTCGGACGGCGGCGACGCGTTGGTCGACGATGACGTATTGGACGGATCGCTGGGCCGGATCGTTTGTCATGACGCCGCCGGCCGCGATGAGTGGGCGCTGGCCGCTTGCCGCGCCAAAGCAGCTCTCCGCGCCGGCCAGTTCACCGCTGTGCCTGGCGAGTGTGACCAGCGTGCACCATCCGATTCGCCCGGCGCGTAGATCCGGCTCAAACCGCACCGTGTAGTCGCCGGGGGACTGTCCGCTGGCACTGAGCGGAGGAATCACGCCACGTGCCGGCTCAGAGTCGCGCGTGACCACCGTCACGACCGCTGCGGCCGCAGTGCCGGTCGCGGCCAAGGCGGCGAGACCCACCACGAGCCCGCGCCGCCCGAGCATTCGTCCGCTGCGGCGGAGCCGGCGCCGGACACGATGTCGGCCGTCGCGCCTGAGCAACGCGGCCTGGATGCGCGCGACTGCCTCGCGGTCCCCGGTTGGATGGGTGATACCGAGGTCCGCGAGTGCTCGAACGTCGCCGCTGTACACGGCCAGTTCGTCGTCATCGAAGTTGCTAGCCATGGATGCCTCCGGCAATCGTCTTGGCGGCGCAATCGGCGCGCCTCGAGCTGAGATCGTTGTCGAGCAGTCGCCTCGCGCGCGAGAGCCTGGACCGCACCGTGCCGATCGGCACGCCCAAGGCGACCGCGGTTTCCTCGTAGCTGAGCTCTCCCCAAGCAACCAGCAGCAGCGTTTCCCGGTCATTGCGTGAGAGCCGCGCAAGGGCCCGGACGAGTTCAGCGTCGACCTCTCGGGTGGCGAGCGCGGCGTCTTCGCCGACTTCCCGTCCGGCAAGTTGCTCGAGCATCCGCAGGCGGCGTTTCTCTGCCCGATGCGAATCGGCGATCACCCTCGCGGCAATCCCATAGAGCCACGGCAGATCGGAGGACTCTCCACGCGGTCGGTAGCTCGCAAGGCCACTGAGCGCACGCGCGAACACGTCGGCGGCCGCGTCCTCTGCCGGCCCATCGCCGAGGCGACGGCGCATGTAGCGCAAGATGGCGGCACCGTGACGCTGATACATCTCCGCGATCCGATCGGAAGCCGCATCCGTGATCGCCGAGTGCTTGTCCACGCGGTGCTTGCTCGCCATGCACTGGCTTAATCGCTCGACGCGTCCGGAAAGTTCTTGGTCTCTCATCGCGACTGAAGCCCGTGGGTGGGTGGCGGCTGAAGACTCGCGATGCCAGACACGAGCTGCTCGAAGGTCTCGGCGGCCTGGACGCGTGCGTCACGAGCGGTCGAGCCGCTGGCGCGGCGCGCGATCGGAGGCCGCGCCGTCTCGTCGGCGCTTGAGATGGCACGCGCACGAGTCCGGCGGCTGCTGCGGGCACCGTCTGGCGTTGGCCGGGGGACGGCGCCCTACCCCGTGGGACCGATCGTGTCGCCGTCAGCGTTGAGCCACTGGACCGAGCTTGGCATCTCCGGCAGCGGCGGCGGCGTTCGCGGACTTGCGGCGGGCGCGGGCGCGCCCGGGGGCCGCGGGTAGGTGAGGCGCACGCGGACGACGCCGTCCGGGACGAGACCGATGAGGTGCACGCCGGAGCCGATCACGAGCCCGCGTGCGCGGATGGTCGTCGTGGAGGCGCACGTCCAGCCCCCGGGCGGACCCGCGAGCAGGCACACGGGCTCGTTGAGCTCAGGCTCACCGTCGGTCGGCCTGACCGTGCGCTCGGTCACCAGTCGAACGGAGTCGAGACGGACTCCGGCGTTCTCGGGGCCCAGGTCACGAAGCATCGCCTCGGTGACGGCACTGCGGTCGCCGTCGTTCTGCGGACGGCGCAACACGCCGAGAGTGGTGGTCGCATCCGACGGAGTCGGCGCCCGGGACGTCCCCGTCGGCACCTGGTGCGTCGCCGGGTTACCAAGGATCGGGCGCCAGGCTCCCGTGGCAGCGAGCGCGCCGCCGGTCAACACGCCGTCGTTGTACAGATGGATCACATCGGAAAGCGCGAGTGCAGGCTCGGCGACCCAGCCTCCAAGGGACCCACGGCGTCGCCGATCAGCGAAGGGCGTCTGCTCCCGCGGTGAGGAACTGGTATGCCGATTGGATAATCGCGTCGAGCTCGTCGGGTGGCGGGACGTCGCGGCCGTCGCGGACGCGGGTGATGACGACGCGCTCGAGGTGCTCGAGGGCGGCGACCATGGCGGCGGCAGCCATTCGCGGGGCGAGTTGGTCGGCGGGGGCGCCAGGCTCCTGGGCAAAGCCTGCGGCGAGCGCATCGCGCAGTTGCGTGAGCAGCCGAGTGCGTTCGTGCCCGACGTCGGGCACCTGCTCAGCGAGCTCGTGCTGGAGCTGCACGTCGGGCTCGAGCCAGCCGCTCGTGCCTTGGGTGACCCACGCGTGCACGGCGTCGAGTGGGGCCGCCTTGCCCGTCGCGATCTGGGTGGCGAGCTCGGCGATCGATGTCTCGGCGTCGCCGAAGACGATCGCCTCCTTGGAGCGGTAGTGGACGTGGATGGTCCGTACCGACACACCGGCCGCCGCAGCGATGTCGGTGACGTGGGTCGCGCGGTATCCGCGATCGGCGAACAGCCGCATCGCGGATTCGTGGATCCGGGCGCGCGTCGCCGAGGCCTTGCTTCCCGTCAGTCGTGCCACGCCGAGGTCCGTTTGGGCCGGCGGAATTGCATATGTGCAATTATGAGCTTCATCGTGAACGAGAACCGCGTAGCCGAGCCGCCGGCGGCAGTCCTGCTCACGGACGTTAGCCGTCGCTACCAGGTCGGGGATTCGGAGGTGTTCGCGCTCCGAGACGTGAGCGTCGAGATCGCGGCCGGAGAGTTCGCGGTGATCCTCGGCGCGTCCGGCAGCGGGAAGACGACGCTGCTGAACATGATCGGCGCGCTCGACGCGCCGACCGACGGTCGCGTGGTGATCCGCGGGCACGACGTGACCGCGGCCACGGCGAAGGAGCTGTTCGCCTTCCGCCGCGAGACGGTCGGCTTCGTGTTCCAGACGTTCAACCTGTTCCCGGGGCTCACCGCGGTGGAGAACGTCGAGTTCGCCGTCGCGATCGCCGGCGCGCCCGGAGGGCGGGCACTGGCCGAGAGCACCCTCGAACGCGTCGGTCTCGGTGACCGCGGGGCGCACTTCCCGCACGAGCTCTCCGGCGGTGAGCAGCAGCGCGTGGCGATCGCGCGGGCAGTGGCGACCGGGAACCCGGTGCTCCTGGCCGACGAGCCAACCGGCGAGCTCGACTTCCGCACCGGGATCGAGATCCTCCAGCTCCTGCGCGAGCAGGCCGATGGCGAGCGGTGTGTGATCGTCGTGACCCACAACCGCGAGATCTCCCGTGTGGCCGACCGGGTCATCGAGCTCTCCAGCGGCGAGGTCGTCGCCGACGGGCCGCCCGTGGGCGGCACCCCGATCGACGTCGAGTCGCTGCACTGGTGAATCGCCTCTACGCCCTCTGGTTGCTGCGCGACCTGCGCTCGCGCTGGATCCAGGTGCTCGCCACCGCGCTGATCCTCGCGGTCGGCGCGGGGGCGTTCGCGGGGATGCGCAGCCTCAAGGCGTGGCGGCTGGACTCGCTGCACGCGAGTCTTGCGCAGCTGCGCAGCGCCCAGGTCCGGGTCGACCTCGCCGCCGGCGAGACGCTCGACCGCGGCGAGCTGCAAGCGCAGGCCGAGCGCGTGGAGGGCGTCGACGCGTCCCAGGAGCGGCTCGTTGCACCGTCGCAGGTCGCGACCGGGACGGGCGCGCATGCCGCCATCGTTCCGGCGCGTCTCGTGGGGATCCCCGGATCGCCGACCGGCGCGCCCGTCGATGCCGTATCGCAAGTCGCGCCCGACGCCGGCGGAGCTGTCGCCGCCGGGGACACCGTGCTCGACTGGAACTTCGCGAGCTTCCATCAGCTGCCGAGCCACGGCGAGCTGCGCCTGGCCGGGTACGGGGAGCTGACCTACGTCGCGACCGGCCTCTCGCCGCAGTACCTGTTGATCCTCAGCGATGCCGGGGTCTCGGGAGCGGAGTCCTCGCTGGCCGTCGTCTACCTGCCGCTCAGCACGGCCCAGAAGGCTTCTGGGCACGAGGGCCAGGTCAATCAGCTCTTGGTACGCGGCGTCGCCGGCACGTCCGAGCGTGCGCTCGCCGCGGCGCTGCGCGAGCAGCTCCACGACGCGTTCCCGCGCACGGGCTTTGAGATCACGACCGGCAGCCAGGAGCCGGCGCAGCGCATGATCGCGCAGGACGCGGCCAACGACCAGAAGACGAATACCCTCTACGCGCTGCTGCTGGTTGCCGGCGCAGCACTCGCCGCGTTCATGCTCGTGACCCGCGTCGTGGACTCGCAGCGTCGCGAGATCGGGATCGGCATGGCGCTCGGCGCTCCCCGCGTTCAGATCGCTCGCCGACCCCTCACGCTGGGGGCGCAGATCGGCGTGCTGGCGGCGCTGCTCGGCGTGCCGTTCGGGCTCTGGCTGGCGGCGGAGATCAAGGGCCTGATGACCAGCGCCATGCCGTTGCCGGTCGACGACTCCAGCTTCCCCGCCGGTCTGTACGCGGTGGCCGTCGCGATCGCGGTGTTGACCCCGCTGGCGGCCGCGGTGCTCCCCGTCCGGCGGGCGCTGAAGATGCGTCCGGTCGACGCGATCGCAACGGTCGAGCGCGGGGGAGGAAAGGGCAGCCGGTTGCTCTCGTCGAAGGCCGCGCGCACGCTGCCTGGCGGATGGAATTTCAGGCTGGCCGTGCGCAACCTGCTGCGTGCACCGCGCCGGAGCACGATGACGATCGTCGGGCTCGCCGTCGTCATGACCGCCGTCGTCAGCGTGCTTGCGATGGTCGACTCGATCGGCGCATCCGCCGACGCGCAGCGCACGGCACTGCTGAGTGGCTCGCCGAACCGGCTCGAGGTCGCGCTCACGTCAATGCATGCACCGGACGCCCGGCCGGTCCAGCTCGTGCGCAACGCCGACGGGGTCGTCGCGTCCGAGACGCGACTGTCGCTGGGCACCCAGGCCACGGCCAACGGCCGGTCCAGCCAGCTGCTGCTGAGCAGCTACGCCCCGGACTCCAGCATCTGGCAGCCGGCCCTCGCCTCCGGGTCGGAGACCGAGCGCGGCGTCCTGCTCTCCGCGCGCGCCGCGGACGACCTCGCCGTCGAGGTCGGCGATCACGTCACGCTGAGCCTTCCGAGCACGACGCAGACGGTCAAGGTCTCGGGCATCCACGCCAACCCCATCGCGCCGTTCGCCTACGTCAACACCGAGACGCTGCGCTCGCTCGGCCTCGGCGACACCGTCAACGAGGTCGACGTGGTTCCTGCGCCGGGCTCCGCAGGCGAGGTGCAGCGCGCGCTGTTCGGTGCACCCGGCGTCGCCTCGGTGACCTCCGTGCGGGCCGAGGCCGAGGCGCTCGAGAACGCCGTCGACGAGTTCACCGGAGCGATCCGCATCGTCGTGGTCATGACGCTCGGGCTTGGCTTGCTCGTGGCGTTCACCGCGGCGAGCCTCACGCTCGACGAGCGCCGCCGCGAGTTCGCCACGCTGTTCGCCTTCGGGGTCAGCCGGGCGTCGGCGCGCAGGATGGCGCTATGGGAAAATCTCACCTCCGGCCTGCTCGGCACCGGCCTGGGGGTGCTCTTGGGCGTCGGCGTGGGCTGGTGGACCGTCCACTCCCTGCTCAAGGAGTCCTTCCCGGAGGTCGGTATCTCGCTCAACCTGACTGCGGCTTCGATCTCGCTGGCACTCTGCCTCGGAATCGGAGCGACCGCGCTGGCCACCATCTTCGCATTCCGCCGCGTGGCGAGGATGGACGTCCCCGGCACACTGCGATTCCGCGAGTAGACGCCGTCGGCCGCGCTCCGCAGACCGTCCAAGTCCAGGCTCGTCGCGTCACGGCGAACCTCGGGCTGGGCTGAGCCGCCCGGCTTCGTTGGCGGCTGTTGTTGGTGAGTTGGCAGCGACGAGATCGCCTTGTTGCGCGCCGAAGGCTGCCCGGCCACGGCGCCGAGCATCGACGCGTCCGGCTGCGGATCGTGGACGTCCGCCGCCGGACGAGTTGACCGCGTGCGTGGCCGCGCGCCCGGGTAGGCCGAGAGGATGCCGTTTGGTTACCTGTTCACCGTCGCGGTGCTCGCCGCGGGCACCGCGCTGTCGCTGACGGCGCCGCGGCGCCCGCGGGCGCTGGCCCGGGCCGCCTGGCTCTCGAGCGCCGTCGTGAACGAGCTTTCGCCGCTGTGCCTGGCCGTGCTCGTCGCGGCCACGGCGCTGGCGTTCGGGGAGGGCGACATCGGCTCGCCGGGCGCCTACGCCGTGGTCGCGCTGGCCGCGCTGACGCTGATCGGGCTCGCCTTGCTGATCGGCCGCGCCGCGCGGGCGCGCGCGGCGCTCGCGGCCGCGCTCGGCCCGTCCGTCGAGCTGCCCCGCCGGCGCCTGGGCCGCATCCTGCTCGCGCCGTTCCCGCTGCGTCCCCCGGGGGTCGAGCGCATCAGGGACGTCGCGTACGGCGACGCGGGTCGCCACCGGCTCGACGTCTACCGCCGCCGCTCGCGCACGTCCGCGGGCCCGACGCTGATCCACTTCCACGGCGGCGGGTACTCCGGCGGCGGCAAGAGCCGCGAGGCGCGCCCGCTCCTGCACCGGCTCGCGCGCCAGGGCTGGACGTGCATCAGCGCGAACTACCGGCTGCGCCCCGACGTGACGTTCCCCGAGCACCTGATCGACGTCAAGCGCGTGATCGCCTGGGTGCGCGAGCACGGCCACCGCTACGGCGCCGACCCGCGCACGGTGGTCGTGGCCGGCAGCTCGGCGGGCGGCCACCTGGCGGCGTTCGCCGGCCTCACGGCGGGCGAGCCCGCGCTGCAGCCCGGCTTCGAGGCCGCCGACACATCGGTCGCGGCGGCGATCTGCCTGTACCCCTACCTCGGGCGCTACTACGGGCAGGGCCCCGAGTCCTCGCCGGCGGCCCACGTGCGCCCCGACGCGCCGCCGTTCCTCGTCGTCCAGGGCGACGCGGACACGTTCTCGCCGAACTTCGTCGGCATCGTGCGCGACTTCGTCGAACGGCTGCGCGGCGTGGCGACACGGCCCGTCGTCTACGCCGAGCTGCCCGGCGGCCAGCACTCGTTCGACGTGTTCGGCTCGCTGCGCTTCGAGGCGGTCGTCGACGCGATCGAAGCGTTCACCGCCGGCTTGCAGCCGGAAGTGGCGCATCCACTCAGCAGTGGTCGATATGGTCTGCCCGACGATGGTGAGAAACGCGATGGCGGGGGCCCTCGGCGTGCTGGTGGCGGTGGCGTTGCCGGCGGTCGCATCCGCTGATCTCTACAACCCGACGACGATGCAGGACGTCCCGTCCAGCTACTACTACCCGCCGCCGGCGCCGTCGTACGACCCGCCGCCGCCGTACTACCCGCCGCTGAACCTCACGTCGACGACGCCCGGGTCCGGCGGCGGCAGCACGGGCGGCGGCCAGCCGAAGCCCACGCGCGAGCAGCGGATCCTCGGCTACACGCGCTCGGCGAGGGTCAGCCGCACGGCCAACCGGCAGATGGCGTCGGTGTTCGCCAAGCGGCTGGGCGCGGGGAACTTCGACCGCGCCCGCTTCATCAAGGAGGCGGACAAGGGCACGTTCCGTAAGGCGTTCCGCGCGGTGATCAAGCCGCTCGGCTGGTCGGACACCAACTACGCCGACGCGGTCGCCGCGTACACCGTGTCCTCCTACATGATCGCCAACCAGATCGCGATCGAGGACTTCTCGACGACCCAGCGGCTCGGCGCCTACAAGGTCGAGGAGGCGCTGGTCAAGAAGCTGATGGCGAACGCCCGTATGCGCAGGATGTCCGCGCGCGGCAAGCAGATCGCCACCGAGCGGTTGAACACGGTCACGATCGTCCAACTGGTGCAGTTCGCCAACGGCGATGCGGCGGCGCGCGCCGCCCAGGCGCAAGCCACTCGCGCCGCGGGCCTGAAGACGTTCAAGGGCGACCTCACGCAGGTCGAGCTGACGTCGGACGGCTTCGCACCGCGCGGCGGGTGACGCGCGCCTGACCGCGGCGGCCCCGCGCGGGCCGCCCGGGCCGCTATCCCTGTCGCGCGTGTCCGTCGCGTCGCCCACGCTCGCCGCCGCGGACAAATCTACGTGGCGCTGGCGTCGATCGCGTGGTCGAGCTGGACCTCGACGCGGCCACCCAGATCCTCGGCCGCGCGGGGTTCGCCGGCATCGCGCTGTTCGCGCTCGTCTCCGTGTCGAGATCGAGCACACCGCTCGCCACGCGCGTGAGATCCTGCGAGGTCACGGCGGCGACCTTGATCAGGCTGTGGATTACGCGGCGAGAACCGGGACGCGCTCAGACGTCGCCGAACAACATCTCATCCGTCAACTTGGTCAGCTACGGGCGATGTCCACGAGCGTTCACTCGCGGTGTGGCAACAGCTAGAACCCGAAAGCCCAACCCTGTCCGGCAGAACGGGGAAAGACCAGCGTGGTCGAAGTCGACGGCTTCCGCCTCAGTGACGAAACGTCGCGCTCGTTGGCGTCCGTTCTCGCGCCAGCGCACGATCCAGCGGTCACGGGAACGGTCGTAGTGGGCGCTCGTGGCTATGGAGACACCGGAGAACACGAGCTGTTCTCCAGTTGCCAGAGGCGTTGTCACGCAGTGTTGGCCCCTGCGGGCGACACGACCGCCGAAACGCCGAAAGCCCCGCGGTGCGGGGCTTTCGTGCAGTGCGCCGAAGAGGACTCGAACCTCCACCCGGTTATCCCGGACCAGGCCCTCAACCTGGCGCGTCTACCAATTCCGCCATCGGCGCGAGGGCGACGGCGAGTATAGCCCCGTGCTCGCGGCTTGAGTCCGTCCGGCCGCCCGGATACTTTTTACGAACACACGTTCGTTCGAATCGAGGAGGCCGCGGAGCGCATGGAGATTGGGAAGGATTTGACGAAGCGCCAGCAGGAGATCTTCGACTTCATCAAGCGCTACTCCGCGCGCTACGGCTATCCGCCGACGGTGCGGGATATCGGCAAGGCGGTCGGGCTCGCGTCGTCCTCGACGGTCCACGCGCACCTGGCCAACCTCGAGAAGGTCGGGCTGCTGCGGCGGGACCCATCGAAGCCACGCGCGATCGAGTTGCTCGACCGCGCGACCGCGACGGCCTCCTCGGCCGTCGAGGCGATGAAGTCCGCGGTCGCGCCGTCCGGCATCCCCGTCCTCGGCCGCGTCGCGGCCGGCGAGCCCCTGCTCGCCGAGGAGAACATCGAGGACTACGTTCAGATCCCGGACATCGCCGGCGGCGAGGACGGCGAGTATCTCCTGCGCGTGCGCGGCGAATCGATGAAGAACGCCGGCATCCTGCCCGACGACTGGGTCGTGGTCCGGCGGCAGGACACGGCGCAGGACGGCGAGATCGTCGTCGCCCTGGTGGGGGAGGAGGCGACCGTGAAGCGCTTCTTCAAGGAGGCGGATCACATCCGCCTGCAGCCTGAGAACGAGACGATGGAGCCGATCCGCTCGCGCGAGGTACGGGTGCTCGGCCGCGTCGTTGGAGTCCTACGGAAGGTGGCCTAATGTCCACGCTCGTGGTTGAGCGGAGACGCCCGCTCGAGAATGACGACAACCAGGGATCGCTGTTCGGCGACGACGCGTTCGCGCCCGCGCCGCTGCGCATGCCGGCCTCCTGGGAGTCTCCGCCGGCTGATGCCGCGCCGCCCGCGCTCGACGCGACGCCGCCCACGGAGCCTGGCGCCGCGGCGAACGTGTCGCCGCCGCAGGCCATCGACGCGCCCACCGCGAGCGCCGCGCCGGCCGGCGCACCGATTCGCCCCGCGGCCGAGGAGCTCATCGCGCTCGAGCAAGCGGTGGGGGACGCCGTGCGCGCGTCGCGCGCCCCCGTCAGCGGACCGACGCTCGACGACGTGATGTCACGTGCCTGGGAGGGCCTGGCCACCGGGATGCCCGCGGCGTGCCCGGTCTGCCACGGCGAGGTCGTGCCCGCGTCGCACGGACCGCTGCAGGGCCGGTGCACGTCCTGCGGGACGACGATCGACTAGCCTGCGCGCGCAATGAGCGAAGCTGCCGACCGCATCGAACTGGCCCGCCTCGAGGAAGAGTGGATGGCGGCGATGCAGGCGCGCGACATGGACCGCCTCGAGGAGCTCGTCGCTCTCGGGTTCCGGTTCACCGCGATCCACCTGTATCCCGAGCCGATGTCGCGCGACCAGTGGATGGGCGCAGCGCGCGAGGGCTACACGATCACGTCGTTCGCGTTCGAGCGGATGGACATCGATCTGTTCGGGGACACCGCCGTCATCCACGCGCGCTACTCACAGGTGGCGAGCTGGGATCAGAACAACCTGTCGAACGTGTTCCGGTTGACCGACGTCTGGGCCCGCGGGCTCAACGGGTGGCAGGTCGTCGCCCGCCACTCGTCGATCCTCGGATAGCCGCTACTTCGAGTAGTCGTAGAAACCGCGCCCGGACTTACGCCCGAGCAGGCCCGCTTCGACCATCCGGTTCAGCAGCGCGGGCGCCACGGACGCCGGATCACGGAACTCGTCATAGAGCGACTCGGACACCGCCAGCAGCGTGTCGAGGCCGATCAGGTCGGACAGCCGCAGCGGCCCCATCGGGTGCGCACACCCGAGCACCATGCCGTGATCGATGTCCTCCTTGGAGGCGAACCCGGACTCGTACATGCGAATCGCCGACAGCAGATACGGAATCAGCAGCGCGTTGACGATGAAGCCGGCCCGGTCCTGGGAGTCGATGCACTGCTTGCCGAGCGTGCCCTCGGCGAACGCGCGGACGGCCTCGACGGTCTCCGGCTCGGTCATGATCGACGTCACGAGCTCCACCAGCGGGAGCACCGGCACCGGGTTGAAGAAGTGCATGCCGAGCACGCGCCCAGGGTGCTTCGTCTCCGCCCCGAGCTTCATGATCGGCACCGACGATGTGTTCGACGCGAGGAACTTGGCGTCCGGGAGCAGCTCGTCGAGCCGCCGGAATACGTCGCGCTTGAGCTGCTCGTTCTCGATCACGGCTTCGATCGCCGCGTCCGAGCCCGCGATGTCCTCGAACGCGGAGGTGACGGCGAGCCGCTCGAGCGCCGCCGCCTTGCCGTCCTCGTCGAGCTTGCCGGATCGCACCGCGCGCCCCAGTGAGCGCTCGATCGCCGCGCGAGCTCGCTCCGCTCGCTCCTCGTCGGCCTCGACGACGGTCACGTCGACGCCGGACCGCGCGCACACTTCCGCGATCCCGGATCCCATCAGGCCACCGCCGATCACTCCAACTCGCATGGCGGGAGAACCTAGCGGACGAGGTTGCGCGCCGAGCGGCCGACGCCCCACTCTCCGCGCTCGCGGAGATCGCCGTGCAGATCCGGTGGGCCCGGGCTACGCGGCTTCTTCGGGAGGCACGGGAATCACGCAGACGCAGTTCGGCAGACGGTTCGAACCGGGCAGGACCATCCGGCCGGCCCCGCGTTCCGCGGCGGCCTGCCGCGCGACTTCCGCGGCGTCCTTCCGGTCGTCGAGCCGCTGCGCCACCGGAGTCTCTTCCCCGTGCGCGTCGATATAGACGACGTTGTACATGCTCTCCAGCATCTTCGGCGGCCCGGACGGCTTCCGGGCTTGAGATCACCATACCTTCACGACCGGCTACCTTCACCTGGCGGATCGAGCAGTCGCGGGGGCTTCGGCCTTCGAGGAAAGTCCGGACATCGCAGGGCAAGGTGGTCGGTAACGCCGACCCGGGGAAACCCGCGGGAAAGTGCCACAGAAAAGACACCGCCTAAGGCCGCTCGAAAGGGCGGCCCGGCAAGGTTGAAATGGTGCGGTAAGAGCGCACCGGCGTCGCGGTGACGCGACGGCCAGGCAAACCCCACCTGATGCAAGACCAAGCCGGACCGTTTGCAGGTTGCCCGCCAAGGTCCAGGTCGGTCGCAGAGATGGATGACTGCTCTCGACAGAATCCGGCTTATAGATCCGCTACGGGAGAGGCCCTGGGAGACCGGGGCCTCTCCTATGTCCGATCGTTGACGTCGAGCGGCCCATCCATCCGAACTCCATGCGAACATGTGTTCGCCTATGGTGGTCTGCATCTTTGTCCCGCGCTTCGAGCTTGCGATCGCCGCCGGCGGTCTCGAAGCCCTTGCCGCCGGGCCCCTCGCACTTGCGCCGGAGGTGGGCCGCGAGCCGCTGATCGGCGAGACCTCGGCCGCGGCTGAGGCCTACAGCGTCCACGCCGGCCTGCGGCTGGGGGAGGCGCTTGCGCGCTGCCCGACGCTGCGGCTCGTGGCGCCGGATCCCGCCGGGGTCGCCGATGCCTGGGAGCGCGTCATCGCCGCGCTGGAAGGCATCGGCGCCGCCGTCGAGGTCGACCGTCCCGGCACCGCCTGGTTTGAGGAACGCGGCCTGCGTGGGCTCCACGGCGGCTCGGCCGAGGGCGTGGTCGCCGCGGCGCGCCGGGCACTTGCGCGGCGGGCATCCGGCGCCACGTCCGGCCCAGCGAGCCCCGGCGGGGCCTGGGCAAGGCCCGGCGGCGCTGGATCAAGTGCGGGCCGGGGCGGCGGGGCAGGGGAGGGACCGGGGCCTGCTCGTTTGGATGCGGCGCGGTCCGGATCGGGCGGCATCGGGGGACGCATCGGCGTCGCGCCCTCGCGGTTCGCCGCTCTGGCCGCGGCGCATCGAGCGCGCGCACGGCGGCCGGAGATCGCTCCCGAGACGCCGGCGCGCCTCGCGGCCTACCTGGCTCCGCTCCCGGTGTCGCTGCTGCGCTTCCGCCCTGAGGTCGCCGTGCTGCCCGACGCGCTGGAGCGGTTCGGGATCGCCACGCTGGGCGATCTCGCCAAGCTCTCGCGCGCCCACCTGGCGGACCGTTTCGGCCCGGCGGGCCTGCTCGCGCGCGACCTCGCCCGCGGCAAGGACACCCCGCTACGCCCCCGCTCGCCCGCGGAACGGCTGGAAGAGGTGCTCGAGCTGCCGGAGTCGGCGGCGGGTCCTCAGCTCGAGCGGGCCCTCGGGTTGCTGATCGATCGTGTTCTCGCCCGCCCTGAGCGGCGCGGTCGCACCGTGCGCGCCGTCGTGCTCTCGGCCAAGCTCGTGGGGGAGGGGACGTGGCGCTCGCGGATGACGTTTCGCGAAGCGCTGGCGGACCCTCGCCGGATGCGGCTCGCGATCACCGGCCGCCTGACGGAGCTTCCCGCCCCGGCGGACGTACTGCGCCTGCGCGTCGAAGCGTTCGGCCCGCCGGGCGGCGATCAGCGCTCGCTGCTGCCGGAGCCGGCGACCGTCCGCCGCGCGCGCCTGCGTGAGGCGGTCCGTCAGACCCGCGCCGCCGCTGGCCCGGACGCCGCGCTGCGCATCCTCGCCGTCGACCCCGACTCGCGTGTGCCCGAGCGTCGCCTCGCGCTCACGCCCTGGGAGCCATGAGCAGCGCGGAACGAGGTCATCCGCCGAGCCGCCCGCCCGCCGGCCCGCCCCCGGGTCACGGCGGCCCGCGCCGTGTGCCCCCGCCCGACAACGGGAAGCAGGCCCGTGGCGGAGATCCGCGAGCGCCAACCGGCATCGAACCCGCGGCGAGCCGCGGACCGAGGCGGCTGGCCAAGCCCAAGCCGGTCCGTGTCGTCGCCGACGACACGGGCCGGCCGCGAACGATCGGCAAGCGCGAGGTCGACGCCGTGCGCGAGTCCTGGCTGGTGGAAGACCGCTGGTGGACGGAGGCTCCGCTGCGCCGGCGCTACTGGGAAGTGGTCACCGGAGACGGCCGGGATCTGGTCGTCTTCCGCGATCTGATCGAGGGGCGCTGGTATGCGCAGCGCTGAACGCCACGCGCCAGGCGCCCTCCGCCAGCGCCCGCCAGGCGCCGTCCGCGAGCGCCCGCCAGGCGCCGTCCGCGAGCGCCCGCCGAACGCCCACGCATCGGCCCACGCCGGACGCCGCTGCCCGTCAGCCCACGCCGCCGGCCACCGGAGCTCCGGCGGCCGCCCGCGAGACGCGGAACACCGCGTGCGGCCGGCCGAACGCCAGCCGTTCGCCGTCCCGCCGCATCCCCAGCTTCTCCAGCACGTGCAGCGACCCGACGTTGGCGGGCTCGGCGAGCGCGACCACTTCACGGATCCCCAGCTCACCGAACGCGCACGCCACCCAGCGCGACGCGGCCTCGGTGGCGTATCCGCGCCCCCACCACCGCGCACCGAGCGTGTACCCGAGCTCAACCTCACCCGAAGGCGTGCGGTACAGCCCGGCGTCCCCGATCAGCGATCCCGAAGCCTGTTCGATCACCGCCCAGAAGGAGTAGCCATGACGCGCCTGATGTGCGTCGTAGTCCAGCAGCAGCCGTTCGGTGACCGCAAGCGACTTGATCGGCCCGGTCGCGACGTAACGCATCACCACCGGGTCGGAGTAGACGCCGTGCACGACCGCCGCGTCGCCCGGCCCGAATGGGCGCAGCAGCAGGCGCGGCGTCTCGAGCAGGTCCACACCTGTGGTTCTAGCTCACGCGTCCCACGCTTGGACGCCGAGCTCATGCGTGATCGTGCCGCCGGCCAGCGACGCGGTGGCCGCGCACACCACCTTGGTGCCGTCCGGATAGCCGCAGCGCAGCGAGTATCCGAGCGAGTTGGGCCCCGTCACCACGGCATCGATCTCATGTGTCATGTCACGCGCGAACACGTCCGCGAAGTGCGCCCGCAGGGCATCGCGCCCCCGCAGGAGGATCGGGTGGCTGGGCGTGTGGACGGCATCGACGATCTCGACCGTCGCGTCGTCGGCGTACAGCGCGAGCAGCGCGTCGGTGTCGCGCGCGGAGTAGGCGCCCCGCAGGGCGGCGTCAAGAGTGGTCATGGCGCCGATCCTCCACTTGCACCGTTATCACACCGTCAACATCGCGCAAAGGTAGGGTTGGCAATCGTGTTGTACGTGCGGCTCCTCGGGGAGTTGCAAGCGGAGGTTGACGGCCGTTCCGTCCTCCCACCGCCGAGCCGCCGTGCCTGGACCCTGCTCGCCTGGCTCGCGCTCCACCCGGGCGAGCATCCGCGCGGCGCGGTCGCCGCCCGCTTCTGGCCGGACGTGCTCGACACGAGCGCCCGCGCGTCCCTGCGCAGCGCCGTCTGGGCGCTGCGCCGCGCGCTCGGCGAGGACACGGATGCGCTGAGCGCCGGCCGTGACCGGATCGGCCTGCGCTGCGAGACCGACCTCGCGCGCTTCGACGCGCACGTGGCCGCTGGCGAGCTCGAGCCGGCGGTCACGCTCTGCCGCGGCCCGCTGCTGGCGGACCTCGACGACGACTGGGTGCTGGAGGCCCGCGACGAGCACGCGGAACGTCTCGGCGGCGCGCTCGCCCGGCTCGCGGCCGCGGCGTCCGATCCGACCGACGCCGTCGCGTACGCCCGCCGCCGGCTCGCGCTGGACCCGCTCGACGAGGACGCCGCCCGCGACCTCATGCGCTGCTACACCGACGCGGGCGATCGCGCGGGCGCGCTCGCGGCCTACGACCGCCTCGCGACCCGCCTGCGCACGCACCTGGGCCTCGCGCCGTCCGCCGAGACGCGCGCGCTCGCGGCGGCGATCCGCACCGTGGTGGATCCGGAGGGGTGGTGGCCACGCGATGAGCCGGTGCAGCGCGGGCACGCGGTGGCCGTGCACTCGAGCGCGCCGGACGAGCCCGACACGGACGCTCGCGTCGAGCTACGCTCGAACGTGCGCCACCCGCCGCTCATCGGCCGCGACCCCGAGCTCGCCGCCCTGCTCCGCCTCTTCCACGCCGGCACCGGCGCCCTCGCCCTGATCACCGGCGAGCCCGGCATCGGCAAGACGCGCCTCGCCACCGAGCTGCTGGC
This sequence comes from Solirubrobacter sp., assembly GCA_035555675.1. Lineage (GTDB taxonomy): Bacteria > Actinomycetota > Thermoleophilia > Solirubrobacterales > Solirubrobacteraceae > Solirubrobacter. The sequence goes on from DATMGH010000090.1 coordinate 26,584, forward strand.
CCACGCCGAGGCCGACGGCGCCCTGACCGCCCACGCCACCGCCCTCGACCTCGGCGGCGGCGCGCCGCCCTTCGGCCAGTGGTCCGAGCTGCTCGCACAGCTCGCGCGCCACCTCGAGCCTCCGCCCGCGACGGTCGAGTGGCCGGAGGAGCTTGCGCGGCTCGCGCCCTCGCTGCCCCGCCGCCTCGGCCGCCCGCCGCGCCCGCACGACGACGTCCCGCCCGACCTCGCCCGCGCGCGGCTGTTCGAGGCCGCCGTCGAGCTCGCCGAGTACGCGACCGCCACCCGCCCGCTGGTCCTGCTCTTCGACGACGCCCACGCCGCCGACCCTTCGACGCTCGAGCTGACCGCGTACGTCGCCCGCCGCGTCAGAGACCTCCCCGTCCTACTGGTGCTGACCAGGCGGCCGCATCCGCGCCGCGACGCGATCGACGCGCTTGCCCGTTCGTCGAACCTGCCGACCATCGAGCTCCAGCTCGACCCGCTCACGTCGTACGACGTCGAGCGTCTGGTCGGCCGCCGCCCCGACGTGATCGTCGCCGCCGACGGCAATCCACTGCTGGCGCTCGAGAGCGCCCGGGCGCCGGCGGCGAACGGGCTCAAGAGCCTCGTGCGCGCCGCGATCGTCCCGCTGAGCGAGCCCGCGCGCCGCGCCACGGAGCTCGCGGCGGTCGCCGGCCGCGACCTCGAGCACGCCGAGCTGGCCGCGATCACCACGCCACCGGCCGTCTTGGAAGCCACCGAGAGCGGCCTCTTCACCGACGGTCGCTTCGGCTTCCGCCACGCGCTGCTGCGCGACGCCGTCTACGCGGACCTCGACGCCGCCCGCCGTCGCGCGCACCACGAGACGCTCGGCCACACGCTCGGCAACGCCGCCGAACGCGCGCACCATCTGGCCAAAGCGGGTCGCGACGACCTCGCCGCCCAGCTGCTCGTGCGCGCCGCGGCCGACGCCACGCGCGCCACCGCACTCGAGCAGGCGGCCGACTTCCTCAAACTGGCGACCGAGCTGCATCCCACGCCGGAGACGCAGCTCGAGCTGGCGAACACGCTCGCGCTGCTCGGCGACCGCGACGGCTCGCGCGCCGCGTTCGCCCGCGCCGGCCCGCACGGCGCTCACCACCACCTGCGCGCCGCCCAGTGGTTCCGCGGCGGCCTGTGCGACCCGGCGGGTGCGCTCGACGCCGCCCGCAAAGGCCTCGCCTGCCCGGACGCCGACGTGGAGACCCGCGCCGAGCTCCTGCTCGTCCGCGCCTGGGCGGAAGCGGTCGCGACCACCGCGAGCGACGCCTACGCGACGCTCGCGCAGGTCGATCACCTCGACCTCGAGCCCGACCCGCTGCGCACGCACCACATGCATCACGTCCGCGGCTTCATCGCGCTCGCGGAAGGCCGGCTCGAGGAGGCCGAGCGCGAGCTGGCCGAGTCCGGCTCGATCGCCGAGCGTGCCGGCCGCCCGGACCTCGCGTACGGCGGCTGGGCGAACGCCGCCTGCATCGCCACCGCGGCGGGGCGGCTCGGCCGGGCGCTCGCGCTCGCCGAGCGCGGGCTCGTCACGGGCGTACCCGTGATCGAGCTCCAGATGGAGGGCGTTCGTGCCGGCGTGCTCGCGCGCCTGAACCGCCACGCCGAGGCGCGCGCCGCGAACGAGCGGCAGCGGGAGCTCGCGCGCCGGCTCGGCTCGCGGCAGCTCGGCGCGCTGGCCGACCACGACGGCGGCCTGCTGGCGCTGCAGGCGGGCGACGACGCGCGCGCAGCCGAGCTG
>DATMGH010000091.1:0-33018 GCA_035555675.1 Solirubrobacter sp.
GCCAAGTGGCAACGCTCGCGCACCTGGAGCGCGCCACGAGCCGCGCTGAAGATCCACTTCGGAGACCGCTACCCCGGCTAGACGCCACCACTACCAACCACCAGTCACGACGCCCCTACACACAGTTCGTCGGACAGCCTCCCAATCCGCGCGATCGGTGTGGTTACGCAACCATCCGTGACCGCGCACGATAAGCACAGCCGCCACACCGCATTCCAGGTCGGCGCGACTGGAGAGGCTGGACTGCTCGCCCGAAGCGACCTGTGGGTCGTCCAATGCCCCTGCCATCTGCGTCCAGAACGCTTCCAGCTCCTCCTCAGTGAGCTGCTGATGCCGGTCCAGCAAGCCGCGTGCCTGCATCGGGAACGACGACCAGAACAGGTCGATCCGCGCCTGCCGAGCCCCGTCATTCATTTCCGCGACCGCGTTCTGCAGCTCATGCGGAGCGACGAACTCGAACCCGATCTGTCCCGGTGTGACTTCGACCCGCCGATAGTTGGCCGGGTCAAAAACCGCGATCTGGAGTCGGTACCAGCCGATCTCCGGGTCGCCCCCGTCGAGCCGATCCGTCCACCGGGCCCGCACCGAAGCCCAGAAGTCGTTCAGCTCGTCGGTCTGGACGACGGTGTGGATGGCCAGGTCATAGAGGTCGCGGCGACGATGCGGGAGCTGGCTCCACTCCCGATGCGCCTTCGCGATCCATTCGGGTTCCAGCCCTGAGCTCAGATAGACGTGGGCACTAACCGAAAACTCGCCGAGGACCTTGCCCTGGCGGTCCCAATGCAGCAGCTGCAGCGATGCCATCAGAGGCCTCAGTGGGCCGTTCAGCAGCGCGGGTTCTCGGCATGCGAGCTCGGTGAGGACTCCGAGAATCGCGACGGACTTCGTCTCGGAGAACAAGCGGTCGAGGACGGCGGTGATGTCGTGTCCTACGTCTCGCTCGTCGTAGAGCCAGCGCTCCAACGCCATCAGCGCGCTGGCCAACACTGTCGAGTCGTGCCCGTGACCGCGATGCCAGAACAGCAGTCCCGCATCACCGGTCCAGATGTCCGGGTCGTCGACGCCGATGTCGATGGTCCTCACGGAGTTACCGTTGTCGCGCTCGCGCGCCGCCCACGCCCGCGTCGCGCACTTGACGAGCGCGAGGATGACGGTGATCGCGTGCTCGGGTGCCTCTTTGAGGAACGCCAGGAACGGGCCGCGGACCGGCAGCGGAACGTGCCAACGCGGCGCGTTTGTGACGTCGGCGGCCATCATCAACGGCACCGGCGGCGCGTACTCGCGGCCGCGACGTGGCAATGGCCGGCCCAGGCTTGCCCGGATCAGGATCTCCTCTGCCGTCGCGGGCGCACGAGCCATCACCGGGACAAGCACGTCCGTGTCGAGCAGAACCTTTCGCAGGCTCTCCTGTGCCGCACCCTTGAGGCCCGGAAGCCCGTCGGATTCGTCATCCGGATCGAAGGACTCGAGGTCGAACTCGCCGATCGACTCGTCGTAGCGACCGGTTAGCGCCGTGTTGACGAGCTCAAGTGTCTCTTCAGGCCGTTCGGCGCCCGCCGACAGCGCGTAACGCCACGCCTTCTCGTCCGCCTCGTCGCGGAAATGCACCCCCGCTTGCAGAGCAGCCAACGTCCGTGTCCCCGTCTCCAGGGCAAGTGTCGCGGCGACGTCTCTCAGTGGGAAGTCGTCCGGCGTGCCCCGCAGCCAGAGCGCGGCGACCTCGGCGATCGGGATCAGGAGGCGTTCGAGCACGTCGTCGTCGGCGTGGTCTCGCAGCGCCCGGAGCACCGGCAACCACAACGGCACGATCGGGAGCCGGTGGATCGCAGCGGCGTACGTCTCCAGCGCCGGATCAGTGGCCTGAAACAGCCCGACGGTTCTGGGGTCGGGGAACGTGGCAACATGCACGAAGCGGCTCAGCATCCGGGCGAGCATGGAGCCATGCCCGGTGGTCAGATGCGGCCACGCACGACCGATCGTGCTGTAGGCGTCGTCGGCTTCGAAGACGGCATCAAGGAAGATGTCTCCGAGCAGCTCACGGCCGGCCCCCGAGATCCGCTCTCGTTCGCTAGCCCAGATTTGCACGCCGGCGGGCTCAATGAGCAGCCCCTGCGCGAAGAGCCGGAGCGCGCGATGCCAAAGCGGAGAGCTACCCGTCGCATCGAGAAACTCCGGCAACCCAGCGCGGTTCTCGAGGAGCACCGCGTAACGCACCCAGTCAGCGAACAGGTCGTGGACGAACCTCAGCGCCCCCTGCTCGACCACGATCAGCCCGTCAAGCTGGAGCGCCTTGATCGCTGCAGCCTGCGTTACGGCGTACGGCAGGTCACGCACCGGGACGGTCGCCTTGAGACGCTCGGCCTGCACCCGCGCGAGTTCCGTGAGAACGAGGGCCCGCTCGAGGCCAGTCCCGTCGGCCGGGCTGGTCGCCCGCGTCCAGAACCAACGCGCCAGCGCCGCCTCATCGGCCCCGCCTGGCAACTCGACCGACAAATCGGTACGACCGGCCAACAGATCAAGAACCTTGGGGCGTAGCAGCGCGCCCGACATAGGCACCCGTACACGCAGTGCATCGAGTTGCGGAAACTCGCGAGCTACCTCCGCGAACTCCGAGAGCGCGACGTCGCCGACCGACACGGTTTTGAACGGATTCCGGACGTTGAAATCAGCCAGCCGCGCGCTCACTCGCGCCCATTCCGCCTCCTGGCAGGGCACGACCACACGAACGCACGGTTGGTCACCGTCGCGCGCGTACGCGAGTCGGATCAGCTGCGATGCCGCCGCCAATGTCGCGTCGTCAAACGCGCGGTCAGACCGTCGATGACAATCCGAACCTCTCCGGGGGCGCGCTTGATGGAGTCCCGAAGTGGCTCTGAGAACTGATGCACTCTCTCGAACTGCGGCAATCCACCCGCGAGGTCGCGAGCGTGAAGCCAGACGGCGAACGAACCTTCGCTATCGGAGAGCCATTTCTTGGCGAGCGCGCTCTTGCCGGCTCCGGACGGCCCGAGCACGGCGACGCTGCGATGACCCGCTGCGGCTGTGCGCAGGGCTTCAGCCTCGGCATCGCGATCCAATTCGACTCGACCGGCAATCGTCGTCGGAACCAGGTCGAGCGCGTCTTCGGTGTAACGGGCGATCGCTTTCCAAACTGCCCTGAGGTGCTGCGGGACCGCCAGCGCAAATCGGTCGCCCAACTGCTCGGCGAGCCGGGCTGGAGTGACGTGCCCGGCGTGCCCTCGAAGTTCGCGGACCCAGATCTGAAGTGCTTCCCACAGCTCCTGCTCTCGACCTGGATGGGCGAGCGCTCGGGCACACCGCCCGACGGCCGCGGCATCGTCTTGGGAGACTGCGTCCTCGAAGTCGAAGCGCAGCGTGACCAGCCTGTCGAGCAGCCGGGCTGGTGATGTTGCGGCGTCCACGCCATGCTCGAGTGCCAGATCTTCGGGGCATCGGAAACTGTTGAAGAGCTTCAGTTTGCTCGCGCTGTAGATCCCGGTCTGGGACCGTCGGCTCAGGTCCTCAGGTGTTTGCGATCGAGCGTCCTGGATGAGCGCTTGGAGATCCTTCCAGCGGGTCTGGCTGGGCGTCGCCGTAACCAGTCCGACCAGGTCGCGCTGCTCGACGAATTCCTGTCGCAGAATCTGGCGCCAAGCGAGCGCTACGAAGCTCGCTAGAGCGGTGGTCTGGAGCATGTCGTAGCTCTTGATCGAGCAGCAGCATCTGACCTGACCGGACGGCGTGGCCCAGTGGATGAGCACGTCATCAAGCAGCCAGCCGTCCGCTTCGACTTGGAAGTCCAGGCGGGCCGGCGGCCCGAGTTCTGGCTTCAGCGGCGCCTCGCCAGCAAGCATGAACGCGGCCAGCGCCGCGCCGACTCGATCTTCAAAGGCGAACCCGCCGCCTCCCGTGTTCTTGGTCGGTTTGGCGTTGCTGGGACGATCACCAGCGTCGTCACCTGAGTGCTCGTCCGGAGTCATCTCCCCTGAGAACATACGATCGCCTCCGGTCGGTGCCGGCGAACCTGCGATCCACAGCGTCCTACGACCTAGTCGCTTCCGTGTCAGTGCGCATGCCGAATCCGCGCGGCGAGCCATCGTCGCTGTCGACGCGATGCATGCCGAACGGAGAACGTCACGGGAGAGGTTGAGCCGAGGATGCCGGCGACCCAGACGCACCAGACGAGCGACGAAGGCCGCCGCGTGGTGCATGCCGACGAGCCCGTGGACGATCATGCCGGCGCCTACGAACGGCTGAAGATTACGGCGGGCTTGCTCGAGCAATAGCGATGTGACCCAGGAGGTCCCCGCCTCCCCGAGCCGACATACGGTCCGGGCTTGTCGACCGGGTTGCAGTGCTCGTGTGCAAGGACCCGGACGAAAGGCAAGGATCAGTGGCGTGAGCCGGCCGAGCGAGCTATCTTCCCCGCGCCTTGCGTCTCGGCTTGCGCTTCTCGTTGGTCCGGCTCTGGCGATCGCTCGGGGCCCGTCCCGACCGCGACGACCGCCGCACGGGCCGCTGGGGAAATCGACAGGGAAATCGAGCTTGGCGCCGCGGCGCTCCCTAACGCCGAAATCCCTGCGTTTGCAGCGATCTCGTGAGAGCCCTCTGCCGGACTCGAACCGGCGACCCCTTCCTTACCATGGAAGTGCTCTACCAACTGAGCTAAGAGGGCGAGGACGAGCAGGGTAGCGCCTACGCCGCGTCGAGGCGATCCACGATCACCCGCGCGATCGCCAGCGACGACGTCGCGGCCGGCGACGGGGCGTTGCGGACGTGCAGGGCGCCCTCCCCCGCGGCGAACGCGAAGTCGTCGAGCAGGGCTCCGGAGCGCGAGATCGCCTGGGCCCGGATGCCCGCCGGGCCGGGCAACACGTCATCGACCGTCAACGCCGGGACGTACTCCGCGCACGCCGCGACGAACGCGCGGCGGCGCGCCGCGAAGCCCATCTCCGTGAGTCCCGTGCGCCAGTAGCGCCCCGCCATCCGCCACGTCCCGGGCCAGGACAGCGTCGACCGCACATCGGAGAACGACAGCGTCCGCAGCGAGTACGCGCGGCGCGACGGCGCCAGCAGCGCGGTCGGGCCGAGCCAGACCTCACCGTGGATCGTCCGCGTCAGGTGCACCCCCAGGAACGGCAGTGACGGATCCGGCACCGGATAGATCAACCCCCGCACCAGCTCCCGCGCCGCCGGGCGCAGCCGCAGGTACCCGCCGCGGAAGGGAACGATCCGCGGGTCACCCGACGAGCCTGACGCGACCGCGAGCCGGTCCGACCACAGCCCGGCGCACGCGACCGCCCGCCGCGCCGGGATCGGCCCTTCGGACGTGTGGACGACCGTCGCGTCCCCCGACCGCGAGAGCCGGGACACCGCCACGCCCGTGCGGATGACGGCACCCGCCGCCCCCAGCTCAGCCGCCATGCACCGGGCCACCGCCGCGAAGTCCACGATCCCGGTCGACGGCGAGTGCAGCGCAGCGACCCCGACCGCGTGCGGCTCGATCGACGCGATCTCCGGCCCCGCCAGCCGCCGCAGCCCCGGCACCCCGTTCGCCCGCCCCCGCTCCTCGAGCGCCGCCAGCGCGGGCAGCTCGGCCGCCGAGCGCGCGACGATCAGCTTCCCGCAGCGCTCAACCGGGATCGAATGCTCCGAGCAGTACGCGTACAGCCGCGCCCGCCCCTCCGTGCACAGCTGCGCCTTCAGCGACCCGGGCGCGTAGTAGATCCCCGCGTGCACGACCCCCGAGTTGTGACTGGTCTGATGCGCCGCCAACGCACGCTCCCGCTCGAGCACCAGCACGCGCGCGTCGGGCGTGCGCGTCAGCACCTCGCGCGCGGTGGCGAGCCCGAGGATCCCGCCCCCGACCACGACGACGTCCCAGAGCATCAGTGGATCGCCGGCTCCCCGACGCCCCCGGCGCCCTCCAGGAAGTCGAAGTCGCAGCCGCGGTCGGCCTGCGTCACGTGGCGGGCGAACAGCTGGACGTATCCGCGCGAAGCGGGAAAGACGGGCGGCACCCAGACAGAACGGCGCGCGGCGAGCTCCGCTTCCGGGACCAGCAGATCGAGCCGGCCCGCGTCCACGTCCAAGGACACGAGGTCCCCGGACTCCACCAGCGCCAGCGGCCCGCCGACGAACGCCTCCGGCGCCACGTGCAGCACGCACGTCCCGTAGGCGGTCCCGGACATGCGCGCGTCCGACACGCGGACCATGTCGCGCACGCCGGCCCGCAGCAGCTTCCGCGGAATCGGCAGCATCCCCCACTCCGGCATCCCCGGCCCGCCCAGCGGCCCGGCGCCGCGCAGCACCAACACGGACGAGGCGTCCACCGCCAACGCCGGATCGTCGATCCGTGCCGCCAGATCGGAGTACCCATCGAAGACGACCGCCGGCCCCGTGTGGCGCCGCAACGACGCCGCGCTCGGCTTGATGACGCACCCGTCCGGCGCCAGCGACCCCCGCAGCACCGCCAGCCCACACGCGGCCACGGGATCCGACAGCGGCCGGATCACGTCCTCGTCCCAGACCGGCGCGTCCTCCAGCGACAACGGCCCGACGACCGTGTCGATCGGCTCCAGCGCCAGCCGCGCCATCAGCCCCCGCAGCCCTCCCGCCTCGAAGAAGTCCTGCATCAGGTACTTCCCGGACGGCCGCACGTTGGCCAGCACGGGCACGTCCAGCCGCGAGAAGTCGTCGAGCCCGAACGCCACCCCGGCACGCCCCGCCATCGCCACCAGGTGGATCACCGCGTTGGTCGACCCGCCCAGCGCCAGCACCACCCGCGCCGCGTTCAGGAACGCCGCCCGCGTCAGCGTCACCCGCGGCAACGACACCGCCAGGCGCCCCGCCGCCACCGCCATCCGCGGATGCGCGGCGTCCGCCGCGGGGATCGACGCCGCCCCCGGCAGCGTCAGCCCCAGCGCCTCGACGGCCGACGTCATCGTCGACGCCGTCCCCATCGTCATGCAGTGCCCGGGCGTCGACGCGATCCGCTCCTCGAGCGAGGACCACTCCGCATCCGACAGCGCGCCGGCCCGCCGCTCGTCCCACGCCCGCCAGACGTCGGATCCCGAACCGACCACGGCACCCCGCCAGCGCGCCCGCAGCATCGGCCCGCACGGCACGAACACGAACGGCAGCTCGGCCGACAGCGCGCCCATCACCAGCCCGGGCGTCGTCTTGTCGCACCCGCCCAGCAGCACGGCGCCGTCGAACGGGTACGACCGCAGCAGCTCCTCGGTCTCCAGCGCCAGCAGGTTCCGGTAGAGCATCGTGGTCGGCTTCATGAACGGCTCGCTCAGCGACAGCGCCGGGACCTCGACCGGGAAGCCGCCCGCCTGCCAGACGCCCCGCTTGACGTCCTCCGCCCGCGAGCGCAGATGCGTGTGGCACGGGTTGATCTCGCTCCACGTGTTGACGACCGCGATCACGGGCTTGCCCTCGAAGTCCGCCCGGTCGTAGCCCATCTGGAACGTCCGCGACCGGTGCCCGAAGGCCCGCAGGTCGTCCACGCCGTACCACCGCGTGCTGCGCACCCCCGCATCCTGGCACTACCACCACATCCACGTCTCGCGCTAGCCGCACCGCGATCCACCGGCTGCCCGCGCCGAACCTCCCCGCCCGAACCAGCAAGCTACGTCCCGTGCTGAAGCGAACCTCCTCTCCGCTCCCCAGCATCGCCGCGGCCGCCAATGCGCTCCCCAACCGGCGGTCGACGCGTAGCGGACATGGCAGCGCAGCCATGCCGCGCCCCGCGTTGGTGTAAGACCACGCCAACGCAGCCATCTTCGCGATAGCGGCGGAGCCACCCGGGCTCCGCCGCTATAGCCTGCGCGCTTCGTGGACGACGCGGAGCTCAAACGCCGCCTCTGGGAAGGCTTCGCCGCCCTCCAGACCCTGCTCGGCTCGAGCGCCCGCCGTGGCCGCGTGCTCGAACGCCCCGGCCTCGTCGCCAGCATCGTCCCGAGCGCGCCGGACTCGCCCGCGCTCAACGCCGCGGTCGCGCTCGAGCCTGACAAAGCGCCGGACGCGCTCCAGGAGCTGGAGGTCGCCTACGGCGGCGCCGGCGTGCGCCGCTGGGCGATCTGGGTCGACGGTGCCGCCCGCGACGTCACCGCCGCGTTCCGCGCGCAGGGCCTGATCGTCGCCTCCGCGAGCCCGGGCATGGGCGCCGTGATCGACGAGCTCGGCCTCGACCTCTCCACCGCCAACGAGCGCCCGAACGCGGGCCTGCGCACGGTCGGGCGCGTCAACGACCTCGCCTACGGCAACATCGACGCGCGCCTGGAGCGCACGCTGAGCACGCTCGAGGAGGGCGTCCTGCGCGGCTACAAGGCCGAGCTCAACGGCGCGCCCGGCGCGGTCGCGCTCGCGCTGCACCACGGCGACGACTGCGGCATCTCGTTCGTGGCGACGGCCCCGCAGGTCCGCCGCCACGGCCTCGCGACCCAGGTGATGCGCAGCGCGCTCGCGGACGCCAAGCGCCACGGCCTGACCACGATCACGCTGCAGGCGACGGAGCTGGGGGAGCGCCTCTACCAGCGGCTCGGGCTCAAGCGCCTGGGCCCGATGGAGCTGTGGGAGCACCGCCGGTGAGCCTGAACCCGGCGCTCGACGACGTCCGCTTCTGCCCGCGCTGCGGGGCCCCACCGCACGTCGAGGCACCCCGCAGCATCCGCTGCGACGCCTGCGGCTACGCCGCCTTCTACAACCCCAAGCCGGTCGCGGCCGCCATCCCCGTCACGCCGGACGGCGCGATCATCCTGATGCGCCGGGGCTTCGAGCCGCGGCGCGGGCACTGGTCGCTTCCCGGCGGGTTCGTCGACCTCGGCGAGACCGTCGAAGCCGCCGCGATCCGCGAAGTACGGGAAGAACTGGACCTTCGGATCGAGCTGACCCGGCTGATCGGCGTGTACTCGCGCGAGCAGGATCGTACGGTGGTTGTGGTCTATGCGGCGTCGGCCCGGGGCACCCCCTCCCTCACGGAGGAGGCGCTCGAGGTCCGAGCGTTCGCGCCGAACGAGATCCCATGGCAGGACCTGGCCTTCTGGAGCGAAGAACACGCATTGCGAGACTTTCTCGCCGGCTGCTCGCGCTCTCGGTCGTCCTGATCGCGACGTTCGCCGGCGGCTATCTCGCACTCGTCGGCTACCACGATGACGCCCGGCTCTCGGTCGGCGAGATCCGCATGTCGATCGATCCCGGCCACACCGGCGCGCTCGACGTCTACGTGCCGCTCGTCGACTGGGGGGCGCGCTTTGAGGCGATCCGCGCGCCCGTCCGCCTGCGCGTGGACCTGCAGACGATCGACCGCGACGTCGCCCAGGGGCTCGCGCAGGGCCGGTCGCTCGACGTCCAGCAGGTGCGCGATGAGGCCCGCAACGCGCTCGCGGACTACCTGCGCCGGCTGATCGCGCTGGTCGTCGCGGCCGGGATGCTGCTCGGCCTGCTGGTCGCGTTCGCGATCCGCTCGCGCGCGCTGCGGCTGCGCTGGACGAGCCTGCTGAGCATCGTCGCCGCGCTCGGCATGGGCGTCGCCCTGGTGGTGCTGATCCCGCCGCGCGGGGAGATCTCCGACCCGCAGTACTACGCCCACGGGCCGGACATCCCGCGCGCGCTGGAGGCGGTCGAGGCCGCCCGGCGCACGTCCGGCGTGCTCGACCAGGAGCTCGACGCGCAGCTCGTCGGCCTCGCCCGGCTGGTGGTCGCGCCCGGCCGGCGCCGCTCGCTGGCCGACCAGCCCGTGATCACGGTCGCGTCGGACCTGCACAACAACACGGTCGGGCTCGGCGTGCTCGAGCGGCTGTCCGGCGGCGGCCCGGTGTTCTTCGTCGGCGATCTGACCGACCGCGGCTCGCAGCTGGAGACGTCGCTCGTCCGCCGCGTCGCGCACAGCGGCAAGCCGTTCGTGTTCGTGTCCGGCAACCACGACTCCGACTACCTCTCGCGCGCGCTCGCGGGCGAAGGCGCGATCGTGCTCACCCGCACCGGCCGGATGCGCGAGGACGGCTCGACCGACCACCGCCTGGTGCACACGATCGAGGGCCTGCGCGTGGCCGGCTACGACGACCCGTACGAGCGCCGCTCGGCCGAGTCCTTCCGCGACCGCTACACCGACGTCCCGGACCCCGCCGAGCAGGACAAGTTCACCGGCTGGCTGGCGCCGCTGATCGGCAAGGTCGACGTCGTGATGGTGCACGAGCCGGCGCTGATCGCGCCCGCGCTGCAGGTGCTCAAGACCGACCCGCCGTCGCGCCCGCTGGTGTTCCTGGTCGGCCACACGCACCGGGCCGACCTCGCCCAGCAGCCCGGGGTGACGGTGATCAACGGCGGCAGCATCGGCGCCGGCGGCACCGGCAACCTGACCGAGGGGACGAGCCTCGGCATCGCCCGCTTCGTCTTCACGCTCGAGCCGTCGTTCCAGCCGCTGGCCGCCGACCTCGTCTCGATCGACCCGGGCACGGGCTCGTCCTCCGCGCGCCGCGAGCGCCTCGATCCCGGCGAGTGAGTCGACAACGGCGGGGGGTCGAGCGTCCGGGTGTGATCGGTAGGGTCATCCCCGCCTTGTGGGATGAGCTGCTGGAGATCGACCGCCGCCGCGTGTGGCACCCGTACGGGCCGCTGCCCGCGGTGGTGCCGCCGCTGCCGGTCGTGTCGGCCTCCGGCGTCCGGTTGACGCTCGCCGACGGGCGCGAGCTGATCGACGGGATGGCGTCCTGGTGGTGCGCGATCCACGGCTACCGGCACCCGGCGCTCGACGCCGCCGTGCGCGAGCAGCTCGACCGGATGGCGCACGTGATGTTCGGCGGGCTCACGCACGAGGGCGCGATCCGGCTCGCCGAGCGGCTGACCGACTGGACCGGGCTCGACCACGTGTTCTTCAGCGACTCCGGCAGCGTGGCCGTGGAGGTCGCGATCAAGCTCGTCCTGCAGTACTGGCACGGCGAGCGGCGCACGCTGCTGACGTGGCGCGGCGGCTACCACGGGGACACGTTCGGCGCGATGGCGGTCTGCGACCCGGACGGCGGGATGCACGCGATGTGGAAGGGGACGCTGGCCGAGCACGTCTTCGCCCCGCTGCCCGAGTGGACGCCGGAGTGGGAGGCGACGGTGCGCGAGCTGTTCGAGCGCCACACGCTGGCCGGCGTGATCGTGGAGCCGATCGTCCAGGGCGCGGGCGGCATGCGCTTTCACCCGCCGGAGTGCGTGCAGCTGCTGCGCGACCTCTGCGACGAGCACGGCGTGCCGCTGGTGCTGGACGAGATCGCGACCGGGTTCGGGCGCACCGGCACGCTGTTCGCGGCCGCCGAGCACGCGGACATCCTCTGCCTCGGCAAGGCGCTCACCGGCGGCTACATGACGCTCGCGGCGACGCTCTGCACGGCGGCGGTCGCGGAGCGGATCGACGGACCGCTGATGCACGGGCCGACGTTCATGGCCAACCCGCTCGCGACCGCCGCCGCGCTGGCGTCGACCGGTCTCCTGCAGGACGGGTCGTGGGCGGCGGACGTCGCGCGCATCGAGCGCGGGCTGTCCGCCGGGCTGCGGGGCGTCCCGCACCGCGTGAAGGGCGCGATCGGCGTGATCGAGCTCGACCACCCCGTCGACGTCGCGCGCGCCACCGCGATCGCGGTCGAGCACGGCGTCTGGCTGCGCCCGTTCCGGAACCTGATCTACGCGATGCCGCCGTACGTGACGCCCGACGAGGACGTCGCGCGGATCGCGGCGGCGATGGTGGCATGCGCGTCGTCGTGACCGGGACCGACACGGGCGTCGGCAAGACGTACGTGTCCGCCGCGCTCTGCACCCCGCGGTCGACCTACGTCAAAGCGGCGCAGACGGGGGACGACGACGACGCGGCGACCGTGCGCGCGCTGTCCGGCGCCACGACCCACACGCTCGCCCGCTACCCGGACCCGCTGGCGCCGGAGCGCGCCGCGGCGCGCGCGGGCGTGCCGTGCATCACGCCCAGCGAGATCGCCGCGTTCGTGTCCACCCTCGACGGCCACGTCGTGATCGAGGGCGCCGGCGGACTACTGGTGCGGTTCGGCGACGGCGGGACGATCGCCGACGTCGCCGCGCTGCTCGACGCGCCGCTGGTGGTCGCCGCCCGCGCCGGCCTCGGGACGCTCAACCACACCGCGCTGACGGTCGAGGCGATCGAGCGCCGCGGCCTGCGCTGCCTCGGGATCGTGATCGGCAGCTGGCCGAGCGACCCGGACCTGGCCGCGCTGTGCAACCTTGACGACCTCGAAGCGATCGCGCCCATCCTCGGCCGGCTCCCGGAGGGACGGGCCCCCAGACTGGAGATCCCCGCATGATCCTCGACATCGCCCGCGAGCAGGTGCTGGAACGCGGCGTCGGCCTCGACGAGGCGCAGACGCTCGAGGTCCTGCGGCTGGGAGACGACCACGTCGACGCCGCCCTGGAGCTCGCGCACGAGGTGCGGATGCGCTGGTGCGGCCCCGAGGTGGAGGTCGAGGGGATCGTCTCGATCAAGACCGGCGGCTGCCCGGAGGACTGCCACTTCTGCTCGCAGTCGGGCCGCTTCGAGACGCCGGTGCGCGCGGTGCGGCTGGACATCCCGAGCCTGGTCGAGGCCGCGCGCCAGACCGCGGCGACGGGCGCGACCGAGTTCTGCATCGTCGCCGCCGTGCGCGGCCCGGACGAGCGGCTGATGGCGCAGGTGCGCGAGGGCGTCGCGGCGATCACCGCCGCGGTCGAGATCAACGTCGCCTGCTCGCTCGGCATCCTCACGCGCGAGCAGGGCGTCGAGCTGGCCGAGCTGGGCGTCCACCGCTACAACCACAACCTGGAGACGGCGCGCTCGCACTTCGGCCACGTCGTCACCACGCACACGTGGGAGGAGCGCTGGGAGACGCTGCAGCTCGTGCGCGAGCTGGGGATGGAGGTCTGCTGCGGCGGCATCATCGGCATGGGCGAGACGCTCGCCCAGCGCGCCGAGCTGGCGGCGCAGTTCGCCGCGCTGGACCCCGACGAGGTGCCGCTGAACTTCCTCGACCCGCGGCCGGGCACGCCGTTCGCCGACCTCGAGCCGGTGCCGGCGCAGGACGCGCTGCGCACGATCGCGGCGTTCCGGCTCGCGCTGCCGCGCACGATCCTGCGCTTCGCCGGCGGCCGCGAGCTGACGCTCGGGGACCTGGGTGCGCGCCAGGGCATGGTCGGCGGCATCAACGCGGTGATCGTCGGCAACTACCTGACGACGCTCGGCCGCGACCCGCAGGAGGACCTCGACCTGCTGGCGTCGCTGTCGATGCCGGTCAAGGAGCTGTCGAAGACGCTGTGATCACCGAAGCGCAACGGCTCGCGCTCGCGCCCTACTGCGACGGCTGCGGCCGGCCCGCGGCCGTGGTCGCCCACGCGCACTGCGGCGGCGCGACCGACACGCCGCGCTACTGCGCGCGCTGCGGCCGCAAGCTCGCCGTGCAGATCCTCCCGACCGGCTACACGGCCCGGTGCGTCCGCTGCCCGTGATCGACCCCGCGCTGCACCGGTCGCTGCGGACGATCGAGAGCGCGCAGGGCCCGAAGGTGACGCTCGACGGGCGCGAGGTGCTGCACCTGTGCTCCAACGACTACCTCGGGCTGGCGGGCGACCCGGAGGTCCGCGAGGCGGCCGCGCGCGCCGCGGCCGACTGGGGCGCCGGCGCGGGCGCCTCGCCGCTGGTGAGCGGGCACATGGCGCCGCACCGCGAGCTGGCGGCACGGCTGGCCGAGCTCAAGGGCACCGAGGCCTGCGTGCTGTTCGGCTCCGGCTTCCTGGCCAACACGGGCGTGATCGCCGCGCTGGCGACCGACGGCGTGGTCGCCAGCGACGCGCTCAACCACGCCTCGATCATCGACGGCTGCCGGCTGGCCCGCGCCCGCACGGTCGTCTACGCGCACGGCGACGTGCCGCGCGGCGCCGACGTGATCGTCACCGACGCCGTGTTCAGCATGGACGGCGACGTCGCGGACCTGGCCGCGCTGGTCGAGACCGGCGCGCGCGTGATCGTCGACGAGGCGCACGCGACCGGCGTGATCGGCGCCACCGGGCGCGGGCTGGTGCACGAGCTCGGCCTGCAGCGGGACGTGATCACGGTCGGGACGCTCGGCAAGGCGCTCGGCAGCTACGGCGCGTTCGTGTGCTGCGACGCGCGCACCGCCGACGTGCTCGTCAACCGCGCGCGGACGCTGATCTACTCGACGGCGCTGCCGCCGCCCTCGGTCGGCGCCGCGCTGCGGGCGCTCGAGCTGCTCCCGGCGCGCGTGCCGCGGCTGCACGCGAACGCGCGCACGCTGCGGGCGGCGCTCGGCCTCGAGGTCACCGCCATGCCGATCGTGCCGCTGGTGCTCGGCGCGCCCGAGACGGCGGTGGACGCGTCGGCCACCGCGCTGCGCGCCGGCGTGTTCGCCCAGGCCATCCGCCCGCCCACGGTCCCCGCGGGCACGTCGCGCCTGCGCCTGGTCGCGACCGCCGCGCACGCGCCGGAGGACCTGCGGCGCGCCGCCACGGTTCTTAATGAGATCGTGATGAAGCCGGTCGGCTAGGCTGTCCTCACGCGAAGGGAAGTAGTCCCGACGGGTGGCGTACGTCAGCACGGCCGAGAGGCCCGGCGCCACCGGCCTCGTACGCGAGGCGGACGAAACCTTCTCCACTGCAACCGGAGAAGACCCCCTTGCCTCTCGCCGCCGTCGACAAGCTGAACCTGGACATCTCCCTCGGCACCTGGGGAATCCTCGCCGCGATCATCGCCGTGATGCTCGCGTTCGACCTGTTCGTCTACGCGCGCGGACACGTTCCGAGCGTGCGCGAGAACACGCTCTGGTCGATCGGCTGGATCGTGGTCGCGCTCGCGTTCGGCGCGCTGCTGTGGTCGTGGCAGGGCAGCGAAGCCGGCTCCCAGTACCTGGCCGGCTACCTGCTGGAGCGCTCGCTCTCGCTCGACAACCTGTTCGTCTTCGCGGTGATCCTGAGCTACTTCGCCGTGCCCGGCGAGCGCGTCCAGGGCAAGGTCCTGGCCTGGGGCATCATGCTCGCGCTCGGCCTGCGGCTGATCTTCATCCTGCTCGGCGCCGCGCTGCTGGACGCGTTCCACGTCACGTTCTACGTGTTCGGCGCGCTGCTGCTCTACACGGCCTACAAGCTCGCCCGCCACGACGACACCGAGGTCGAGCCCGAGCACAACCCGCTGCTGAAGCTGCTGCGCCGGCGGGTCACGATGACCGACGACTACGACGGCGAGAAGCTGTTCACCCGGCTGGGCGGCAAGCGCGTCGCCACGCCGCTGCTGGCCGTCTTCGTCGTGATCGCGTCGACCGACATCATCT
Organism: Solirubrobacter sp.; assembly: GCA_035555675.1. Classification (GTDB taxonomy): domain Bacteria; phylum Actinomycetota; class Thermoleophilia; order Solirubrobacterales; family Solirubrobacteraceae; genus Solirubrobacter. The sequence continues at coordinate 15,333 of DATMGH010000091.1, forward strand.
TCGCCGTCGACTCGATCCCGGCGATCTTCGCCGTCACGCAGGAGCCGTTCATCGTCTTCGCGGCCAACGCGTTCGCGCTGATCGGCCTGCGTGCGCTCTACTTCCTGCTGGTCGGGCTGATGGACCGCTTCGTCTACCTGACCCAGGGCCTGGCGTTCATCCTCGCGTTCATCGGCGCCAAGATGCTGCTGATCGACGTCTGGCACGTGCCGATCTGGCTCTCGCTGATCGTGATCGCCGGCACGCTGGTGCTGACCGCGGTGCTGTCGCTGCGCGCGGAGCCCACGAAGACGCACGCCTAAGGAACCGCTGATCTATCGGCCATTCCGCGCGGCGACGCGCTGCGGCCGGCGAGACAGGTCTCGGCGGTGCTGCTGACAGGCTCCCGCTGCCCTTCCGGGCCCCGGCGGCGGGCCCGTCAGGCGGTTTCGGGCAGGCTGACGCCTGACCGTCACCCCATCAGGGTGACGGCACGGGCTCGCATCAGCCAGTTCGCCGAGGCGAACGCGACATGGAGATGGTTGAGGTTCTTGCCGATCCCGCGGTAGCGGGTCTTGGCGAACCCGAAGTCACGCTTGAGGATCAGAAACGGGTGTTCGACCTTCGCCCGTACCCCAGCCTGACGTGACTGTGCAGCCCGATCCGGCTCAGCCATCGCCTTCAACTTCCACTTGCGTGCCGCGACCCGCCACTCGATGTTCGAGAGGTGTTCGTCGTCGGCGATCTCGGGACGCTTCTCGGCTCCTTGGTAGCCGGCATCGGCATAGACCACCGCGTCATCATCACGGACCAGGTGGGCTGCCTCGTCCAGGTCATGCACGTTCGCCGCGGTCGCACTCACCGAGTGGACATACCCGGTGCCGGCATCAACCCCGATGTGGCCCTTCATCCCGAAGTACCACTGGTTGCCCTTCTTGGTCTGGTGCATCTGCGGGTCCCGGGTGCCGGTGGCGTTCTTCGTCGAGGACGGTGCCGCGATGATCGTGGCGTCCACGATGGAGCCGCCCCGCATGATCCAGCCCTCGGTCTCGAAGATCTCGTTCTGCGCCGCGAACAGCTTCTCCCCGAGCTTGTGCTTCTCCAGCAGGTGCCGAAAGTGCAGCAGCGTGGTCGCGTCGGGGACCTGCTCCACGGTGAAGTCCAAGCCCATGAACCGCCGCATCACATAGGAGTCGTAGATCGCCTCCTCCACGCCCTCATCGGAGAGCGAGAACCACACCTGCAGCAGATACATCCGCAGCATCGTCTCCACCGGCTTGGCCTTACGGCCCCAATTGCCCGGCCTGTCGGTGTAGTAGCGCGGCTCGATCAACCCGACCCACACTTGCCACGGGATCGTGGCGTCCATCGTGGTCAGGAACTCCTCACGACGCGACACCCGCCGCCGGTTGCCGTACTCGATGTCGGTGAAACTGGCCTGGTCGCTGTCCATGACCCCATGATTTCGCGGATCCAGGACCAGCGCACCCGACTCACCGAGACCGGGCCCGAACTATCGAGGCTCTTCCCAGTTGAGGGTGTAGCGGTCATGTGAGGTGATCGACGCGCGTCGGTCCAGGGATAGGTGTCGAGGTCTCCCGAGGATGGGAGTTCTGACACTCCCCATCTGGAAGACCTCGACGTGCCTGACGCTACCTTTCACCAGCCCTGACCTGACCACGTTCTGCCGGCTCGACGAGCTCGGCCTCGAAGTCACTGGGCAGCGCCTGGCCCCGGATCGTGCAGTCCTCGCGTGCCGGGTCGTCGAACCGGACGGCTGGTGCCGTCGAGACCGGCGGCTTCAGACCCCCCACCTACACCCTCGATTGGGATGAGCCCTTTATCGTCGGTCCATGACCACTCGACTGAACCCCTACCTCAGCTTCGCGGGTGATGCCTCGGCCGCCCTGGCGTTCTACCAGGACGTCTTCGGCGGCGATCTCACGATCAACCACTTCGGCGACTTCGGCACCGACGATCACGGCATGGGCGACCAGGTCATGCACGGCCAGCTGGAAACAGCGTCTGGCCTCACGCTGATGGCCGCCGACATGCTGCCGGGCGAGACGTTGCGGCCCGGGAACAACCTCGCGGTCAGCCTCGGCGGGGACGACACCGAGGAACTGCGCGGCTATTGGCAGGCGCTTTCGGACGGAGGGACCGTGACGGTCGAGCTGGCCACCCAGCCGTGGGGCGACGAGTTCGGGATGTGCGTCGACCGGTTCGGGACCTCGTGGCTGGTCAACATCGCCGGGGGCGGCTGACCTACCCGATCCGCGCTGCGCCCGGTCGGTCAGGCTGTCCGTCGGTACCGCAGGTCGGCGATGCCGCGGCCGGCGGCAGGTCCCCTTGCGCTCGAACCTCGTCACCGGCCGCTCGGCCCAGCGATCGACCACGCCACCCTCGAGACCGGCGGCTTCAGACCCCACCTACACCCTCGATTGGGATGAGCCACTATCGAAAAGATCAGCGCATCCCTAACCCCGGGGTTAACCCTGGGGTGCGCGCGCGGCCGTGGCCGGCAGACTGCCGGCCATGGGCACCAGACAGGGATGTTTCGGCGTGGCGCTCGCGTTCGCGCTCTCCGCCCCCGCAGCCGCCGAAGCGGCGCCGACCGTCCGCGCGCTCTCGGACGTCGCGTCGGTGGCGCCGGCCGGGAGCACCGCGAACGGCGAGACGCTGCTGGCCGCGCAGCGCACGGCGATGTGCAAACGGGTGACGAAGCCGCGCACGGTCAAGTTCACCGCGGCGCTGCGGACCGCCGGCCGGGTGGCCGGCAACGCGCGCGGCGCCAAGCGGCTGAGCCGCAGCGCCGACGGCCGCACCCACGCGCGTGCGATGAGCGCCGCGGCCGGCGCGCTCGCCCAGGGCCGCCCGAAGGGGGCGCTGGCGGCGCTGCTGCGCGCGCACCACCTCAAGCCGCGCGATCCCGGCACGCTGATCTCGGCCGCCGCGGTCCTGGTCGAGCTCGAAAAGCCCAACGAAGCGCTGGCGCTCCTGGCGCGGGCCGACGGCAAGGCGACCGCGAAGCTGCGGCGCAGCGGCGCGTTCGACATCCGGCCGAGCGCCGCGCTGGCGAACAACCGCGGCTACGCGCTGCTCGCGCAGGGGCGCTGGAAGCCGGCCGGACGCGAGCTCGCCAAGGCGATCCGCCAGGCCCCGCTGCTGGCCGAGGCGCGCCGCAACCAGGCGCACGCCGAGCTCTGCCAGGGCAAGGTCGCCGCCGCGCACCGGACGCTGATCGCCGCCGCGCGCCGGCAGCCGGCGACGCCCGGCGATCCGCCGAAGCCGGCCGGCGAGCTGCTGGACCTCGCGCACGGCACCGCGCCGACGCTGCCCGACATCGAGATCCCGGCGACGACGCCCCGCGGCAAGGCGCTGTCGGACTCGCTCGCCGCGGCGTACTACGCCAACTTCGAGCAGAGCAGCGCGCTGGCGCTGGCCGACGGCGAGGCGACCCTCGCGCTCAACGCCGCGCTCAGCAACAAGCCGCCCGCGACCGCCAAGCGGCTCGCGGCGGTCCTCGCGGCCAGCCGGCTCACCGGGACCACCGCGCCCGACCCGGAGCTGCGCCGGCTGGCGGAAGCCGAGCGCACGGCGTGGCAGCAGATGTCCCATGCGCGCTCGGCGGCGTTCGAGACGCCGGGCGACACCGGCGAGAACGCCTTCTGCGTCCCGGCCCTGCGCGACGCGCTCTACCTGCAGATCGTCGCCTATGACCGGACGATGCGCGAGTACGCCGTCGCGGAGTACCGCTACCGGACCGCGATCGCCGCCACGGTCGCCGAGCCGGCCCTGCACCGCGTGCTGATGGTCGAGGCCGACCAGAAGGTGGCGATTCACCTCGCCTCGCTGCTGCAGGTCCTCGCGCTCACCGGCTCGATCACCGACTGGGATCGCGGCTGTTACAAGCCGCCCAGCGAGCCGGACGGCGCCGGGTACGCGCCGCCCGGCCTGCCGGACTCCGCGAGCTGCCCGGCCGGTCTGCGCGACATCGGGTTCCAGGCCAACCTGACCGTGGCGACCGTGACGATCAGCTGTCAGGAGGCCAGCCTCGAGCTGAGCACGCCGGGCTGGCTCGGCGGCTTCGCCCAGATCACGCACAGCCCCGGCAGCACGCCCAGCGGGCTGCGGCCCTTCGGAACGAGCTCGAACGCCACGACGACGGTCTTCGCCGGGCCCAAGGCCCAGAGCAACCCGACCGGCTTCGGCCCCAACACCACCGTCAAGGACGGGGTCTACGTGACGTTCGGCGCGGACGGCGGCGTGCAGGACGCCGGGCTGCGCGTCGACGTCAGCGCCGACGTGTCGATCAACGGCACCGGCGCGGCGGTCCAGGGCACCACGATGGACTTCACGTTCGTGGGCGCCGGCGGCCTCGGCACCTAGGACGCCACGCCGGTGAGCTCGCCGGCCGGGACGGGGCGCCCGAACAGGAAGCCCTGCCCGAGCCGGCAGCCCAGCGCGCGCAAGGCCTCGGCCTGCTCCGGCTGCTCGATGCCCTCGGGGATCAGGACCAGCCCGAGCGACTCGCCCATCGCCACGATCGCCCGCAGCAGCGCGTTGTCCTCGCAGGCGTCGCGCGTGAAGGAGCGGTCGATCTTGAGCACGTCCATCGGGAACCGGCGCAGGTAGCTCAGCGACGAGTAGCCGGTGCCGAAGTCGTCGATCGCCAGCCGCACGCCGAGCCGCCGCAGCGCCTGCAGCCGCTCTGCCTCGGCCGCGCCGACCAGCGAGGACTCGGTGACCTCGAGCACGAGCCGCGCGGCGTCGAGGCCGGCGCCCGCCAGCGCTTCGGCGACCTCCTCGACGAACGCCGGCTGCTCGAGCTGCGCACCCGCCACGTTCACGCTCAGGTAAGGCGCGCCCGCCCACGCCGCGGCGTGGCGCGCCGCCGCGCGCAGGACCCAGCGGCCGAGCGGGACGATCAGCCCCGTCTCCTCGGCCAGCGGGACGAACTCGCCCGGCCCGAGCAGGCCGCGCTGCGGGTGGTTCCAGCGCACGAGCGCCTCGAACCCCTCGGCGTGCCCGCCATCGAGGTCGACGATCGGCTGGAAGTGCAGGACCAGCTCCTCGTTCTCGATCGCGCGCTCGAGCTCCTCGCGGCGATCCAGCCGCTCGACCGCGTTGACGTGCATGTCGCGCGTGAAGATCGCCCAGCGGTTGCTGCCCATGGCCTTGGCCGCGTACATCGCCAGGTCGGCGTTGCGCAGCAGGTCGGGCCCGGCCTCGGTGGTGGCGACGCCGACCGACGCGTGCAGGTGCAGCCGCTTGCCCTCGAGCATGACCGGCGCGGCCAGCACGTCGAACACGCGCGCGGTCAGCGTGTCGATGTCGTCGACGCCGCGGGCCAGGATCGCGAACTCGTCGCCGCCGAGCCGCGCGACCACGTCGCCCGCGCGCACCGCGCGGCGCAGCCGCTCGCCGCAGATCTCCAGCAGCCGGTCCCCCGCGGGGTGGCCGAGCGAGTCGTTGACCTGCTTGAAGTCGTCGAGGTCCAGGAACGCGACCGCGGCCGGCTCGTCGCGCGCCAGCGTCTCGGCGATCCGGCGCTCGAACAGCGGCCGGTTGCCGAGCCCGGTCAGCGAGTCCTGGTACGCCAGCCGGCGCAGCGACGCGTCGTGCGCGCGCCGGCGGCCGGCGCGGTCGAGCAGCGCCAGCAGCGCGGTCAGCGCGATCGCCAGCAGCGTCATCACCACGATCGTCCCGAACCAGGCGGCGCGGTCGCTGTCGCGGGCGACGCGGCGGTTGCGCTCCGCGCTCGCGCGCAGGTCCGCGCGCAGCGCCGCGATCTCGGGCGCGAGCCGGGCGTCCGCCGCCTCCGCCTCCGCGAACGAGCGCGCGCGGCGCAGCGCGACCGCGCGCTCGATCCGTGGGCGCAGCGCGAGGAAGCCCCGCAGGCCGCGGACGCCGCCGGCGGCACCGCTGCGCTCGAGCACGAGCAGCTGCCGCTGCATGTGGTCGAGCGTCGTGCCCAGCTGCGCCTGCAGGATCAGCGGGACCTGCCGGCGGGCGCTGGCCTCCCATTCGAGCGCGCTCACGCGGTCCGCGCTGGCCTCGATCTGCACGAAGTGCTCGTAGCGCTCGCGCCGGTCGGTGGCGCGATGGTGCAGCAGCCCGATGCCGAGCGTCGCGACCGCGGCCGCGACGGCGACGACCGCGGCGGTCAGGATGGTCCGCTTCCCCTGCATTCACCCCGGTGGTCGGTCACCGGGACGCGCGCTTTACCGCAGCGTCGCCTTCGTGACTTTTCCGAGCGCATTGCGCGGGAGCGCGTCCAGGTAGCGAACCGCGCGCGGCCGCTTGTGCGGCGTCAGCAGGCGCGCGACGTGGTCGGCCAGCTCGCGCTCGCTCGGCCGGGCGGCGCCCGGCTCGACCACGACCCAGGCGACGATCCGCTCGCCGAGGTCGGCGTCCGGCTCGCCGGTGACCGCGGCCTCCGCCACCGCGGGGTGCTCGACCAGCGCGTTCTCGATCTCCCCCGCACCGATCTTGAAGCCGCCGCTCTTGATCAGGTCGGTCGCGCGCCGGCCGACGATCCGCACGTAGCCGTCGGCGGCGCGCGTGGCGACGTCGCCGGTCGCGAACCAGCCGCCGCGCATCGCCTCCGCGGTCGCGTCCGGCCGGTTGAGGTACTCGAGGAAGAGGTTCGCTCCGCGGACCTGGATCTCGCCCACGGTCTCGTCGTCGACGACGTCCAGCTCGGCGCCCGCCTCGTCGACCAGGCGCAGCTCGACGCCCGGCAGCGGCGGCCCGACGGTCCCCGGCCGGCGCTCGCCGTCGGCCCGGATCGCGGTGTTCATCAGCGTCTCGCTCATCCCGTAGCGCTCGACCGGCGCCTGCCCGCAGGCCGCGGCGATCCGCGCGTGGTCGGCGGCCGGCAGCGCCGCGCTGCCGGACACCAGCAGCCGCGCGCGCCCGACCGCGCGCGCGAGCGCGGGCGACGCTTCGAGGTCCGCCGCCAGCCGGTGGTACATCGTCGGCACGCCGAACAGCATCGTCGCCCGGTCGGCGAGCGCCGCGCCCGCCGCCTCCGAGGAGAAGCGCCCCAGGTGCCACGCGCCGCCGCCCAGCCGCAGCGGGCCGAGGACGCCCAGGATCAGCCCGTGCACGTGGAACAGCGGCAGCCCGTGCGCGACCACGTCCTCGCCCGTCCAGTCCCAGGCGCCGGCGAGCGCGTCGAGCGTGCTCGCGAGCGCCCGCCGCGGCAGCACGACCCCCTTCGGCGGCCCGGTCGTGCCGGACGTGTAGACGATGATCGCCGGCGCCTCGCCCTCCGGCTCGGCGGCGGGCAGCGCGCCGCGCGCGCCGACGTCGACGTCGCGCAGCACGAGGTCGGGCGCCGAGTCGCGCAGGATGTGCTCGAGCTCGCGCGTGCCCGCCTTCGGGTTGATCGGGACGATCGGGACGCCGGCGCAGAGCGCGCCCACCACGGCCACGCACGTCTCCAGCGCGGGCTCGGTCCACACGGCCACGCGGCGCGCGCCGGCGAGCCGCTCGGCCACCGCGCCGGCGGCGTCCGCCAGCTGCGCGTAGGTGAGCGCGCGGTCGCCCACGCGCACGGCCTCGCGCCCGTCAGGGGTCTGCAATCCGGTCAATAGCACGTCTGAGAGTTCTATCTTCTCGCGCCGCTGCCGATCACCCGGTACGTGATGCCCCGCGCACTCGTGGTCGACGACGCCCCAGAAAGCCGGATGCTGGTCAGCGCGCTGCTGGTCCAGCAGGGATTCGCCGTGGATCAGGCCGCCGACGGCGAAGCCGCCGTCCGCGCCGCCAGCGGGCAGCCGCTGGACCTGATCGTGCTCGACCTCGGGCTGCCGGACATCGACGGCGTCGAGGTCTGCCGCCGCGTGCGCGAGTTCAGCGACGCGCACGTCCTGATGCTGACGGCGCAGGACTCCGAGCTCGACAAGGTCGTCGGGTTCGAGGCCGGCGCCGACGACTACGTCACCAAGCCGTTCAGCGTCGCCGAGCTGACCGGGCGCGTGAAGGCCGTGCGGCGGCGGGCCGGGCTCTCGCAGGTGCGGCGGTTCGGAGCGCTGACGATCGACGCTCCCGCGCGCGAGGCCAGGCTCGACGGGGACACGCTCGACCTGACGCGGATCGAGTTCGACCTCCTGGACACGCTCAGCGCGCAGCCGCGGGTGGCGTTCTCGCGCGCGCAGCTGCTCGAGCACGTGTGGGGCGAGAACTGGTTCGGGGACGACCACCTGGTCGACGTGCACATCTCCAACCTGCGCCGCAAGCTCGCCGACGATCCGCGCTCGCCCGACTTCGTTCGCACCGTGCGCGGCGTCGGGTACCGCATGGGCCCGGGGCGGTGACCACGGAGCTCGCACTGCCAGAGGCGCTCGAGCAGGGCGTCCTCGTCTGGGATCCCGACGGCGTCGTGCTGAGCGCCAACGAGGCGATGGCACGGCTGATCGGCGTCCCCGTCGAGGCGCTGATCGGCCACCCGTCGGACCCGAACCGGCTGCTGGCCCCGGAGGGCGGGACGATCCCGCCCGAGCAGCTGCCGGCGACCCGCGTGGCCCGCACGGGCACGTGCGTCGAGCAGGAGTTCGGCGTGCCGCACGCCGACGGCGGGCACGTCTGGCTGTCGGCCCGCTCGGCGCCGCTGCCGGACGGCACGATCGTGATGGCGTGCACGCCGATCACCCGCGCCGAGGCGCGGGCGCGGGCGTCCGCGCGGATCGCGATGCTGGTCGACGACTCGCCCGACCTGGTGTGGATGTTCGACGCCGGCGGGCAGATCGAGTACGCCAGCCCGGCGCTGGCCGCGGCGCTCGGCGTGCGCCAGGACGAGCTCATCGGCCGCCTGTGGCGGGCGCTCACGCACCCCGCCGACGTGCCGGTCCTGCGCGCCGCGCTGGCGGCCGCCTCGCCGCACGACCCGCGGACGGCGCTGGTGGAGCTGCGCCTGCGCCGCGCGGACGGCGACTGGGTCTGGGTCGAAGGCCAGGCGACGCTGCGCTTCCACGGGGCGACCGCGGTCGCGATCGAGGTCGTCGGCCGCGACGTCACGCGCGGGCGCCGGCTGTCGGACCGGCTGCAGGCGCTGCTGGCGGGCGCGCCGTACGGGATCGCGCTGATCGACGAGGTCGGGCGGATCGCGGCGATCAACGAGCAGGCGTGCTCGCTGCTGGAGCTCGAAGCGGGGCCGGACGCGCTCGCGGGGCGCGAGGCCGGCGTGATCGACCGCGCGCTGCAGCGGCTGCTGGTCGACCTGGAGGACGCGACCGCGCTCGCCGACGCGCGCTTCGTGCACTTCGACCGCGCCGACGGCGGCCGCATCAGCGTCGACCACGTGCCGCTCGACGAGGGCGGCCGGCTGTGGACGTTCCGCGACGTCACGCACCTCAAGCTGGCCGAGCAGGAGCAGCGCGCGTTCCTGGCCACGATGAGCCACGAGATCAAGACGCCGCTGTCGGGCATCGCGGGCGCGGCCGAGCTGCTGCGCGGCGCGGCGCTGCCGGCGCGCGAGCACGAGCTGGCCGAGGTGATCTCCGACGCCGCCCAGGCGCTCGGGGACCTCGTCCGCGACGTGCTCGACGTCACCCGCGCCGAGGCGGTCCGCGAGGAGCCGGAGGCCGCCGACTACGACCCGCGGCGGCTGCTGACGTCGGTCGCGGGCGTGCTGCGCCCGAGCCTGCGCGGGCGGCCGCTCGAGCTGCGCGTGGAGGTCGACGACGCGGTCCCGGCCGCGCTGCGCGGCGACGCGGCGCGCGTGCGCCAGATCGTGCTCAACCTGGCGTCGAACGCAGTCAAGTACACGGCGTCCGGGCACGCCACGATCGGCGCGCGGGTGGCGGGCGAACGGCTGCTGATCACGATCGCCGACACCGGGCCGGGGATCGCCGCCGAGGACCTGGCGCGGCTGTTCGAGCCGTGGACGCGCAACCACACGAGCGCCTGGGCGGGCACCGGGCTCGGGCTCAGCATCGCGCGCCGGCTCGCGCGCGCGATGGGCGGCGACGTGACCGCGCGCTCGGCGCTCGGCGCCGGGTCGGCGTTCACGCTGGAGCTGCCGCTGGAGATCGGCACGGCGGTCGCGGCCGGCGCGGCCGTCCCGGCGCCGACGCTGGCGGGCGCGCGCGTGCTGGTCGCGGAGGACGACGACGCGCTGCGGCGGCTGATCGGCATCCAGATCGAGCGGCTTGGCGCCGTCGCGACGCTGGTGGCGAACGGGCGCGCCGCGGTCGACGCGGCGGCGAGCACGACGTTCGACGCCGTGCTGCTGGACCTGCGCATGCCGGTGCTGGGTGGGCTCGACGCGGCGCGCGCGATGCGGGCCCGCGACCCGGACCTGCCGATCCTGGCGCTGACCGCCGACACCGCCGCCGAGGATGTCGAGCGCTGCCGCGAGGCCGGGATGGACGGGCACCTGGCCAAGCCGGTCTCCCTGAGCGCGCTGCGCGACGCGCTGGACCGGCGGATCGCGCCCGTGCTCGACGAAGCGCTGCTGGACGAGCTGGCGGAGTCGCTCGGCGGGCGGGCGCTGGTCGATCAGATGCTCGCCGTGTTCCGCGCCAGCCTGCCCGAGCGGGTCGCGGCGCTGCGGACGGCGGGCGACGCGGAGGCGCGGCGGACGGCGGCGCACGCGCTGCGCTCGCCGAGCGCGGGGTTCGGCATCGCGCGGCTCGCGGCGCGGCTGCGCGCGATCGAGTCCGGCGTCACCGACGACCTCGGCCCGGCCCTGATCGCGGCGGCCGACGCCGACCGCGCGCTCGCCGCGCGCTGGAGCTGACCAGGCGGTTTTCACCGAGCGCCCGCAGGCGTATGCTCGGCCGATGGCCGACATCGCCGTCCCGCCGCCGGTCGCCGCCGGGGCGCCCCCGGCTCCGGCGCGCCGCGACTTCCAGATCGTTCCGCTCAAGGGCCTGCCGATCGTCGCCGCGGTGTTCATCGCGCTGATCGTCGCGATCGCGGTCAACAAGCTCTGGGCGCTGGAGCTCTTCCACGTCGGCGCCGGCGCGCTGTGGACGTCGTTCGACCTCTTCCTCGGCTTCGTGCTCGGGCCGATCCTCGGCTCGCTGGCGATCCCCGCGCGGATCGAGCTGACCACCAAGCTGATGCCGAAGCTGCTGCTGATCATGCCGACGATCGTCACCTGCACGCTCGCGTCGGGCTGGCAGCTCGGGCGCCTGCTCGGCACCGTCGACAGCAGCTACTACCACCACGGCTGGCTCGTGGCCTCCTACATCGTCGTCGGCGTGATGGCGGTGATCGCGCTCGGCGTGCTCGAGCCGGCCAACGTCGCGGTGCTGTTCGAGCTCAAGAAGGAGCGGCCGGACCCCGCCGTGATCGGGCAGCTGATGAAGCGCTTCATCTACACCGCGGGCATCACCGGGGCGATGCAGATCGCGACGATCGTGATCATGACCAGGATCGCCGTCGGATGAAGCTGCCGCCCGTCACCCAGATGGCGGTCGCGTCGATGGCGCTGATCGTCGCCGCCGGCATCTACCTCGCCGCGCACCTGCCGAACCGGGTGCCGCTCGGCCCGGCGATCGCGCTGCTGGCCGCGTCCGCGCTGCTGCTGGTGATCAACGGCGTCGCGCTGGCGCGGGTGCCCGGCTTCAACTGGCCGCTGTTCTTCCTGGTCGCCCGCTGGGCCGCGCTGGCCTACGGGATCACGGCCGGGATGCTGCTGTTCGTGTTCGTCAACGACGGCACGCGCGGCGGCCAGCTGGTCGTGCTCACGCTGTCGCTCGTCGTCTACGCCGTCCACGTGCCGCTGCTGATCGGCTTCACGGTCGCCCGCTACCAGCCGCGCTCGGCGCTGGTCTAAGCGGCCGTCGAGCACGCCGGCGCGAGCCAGCGGCGCAGCAGCAGCGCGAGGTGCGCGACGGCGGCGCCGTCGGTCAGCATCGAGTAGTGGTCGCCGCCCGAGCCGAGCCGCTCCACCGGCCCGAAGCGGTCCCACCCGAGCGCGGGCGCCTCGGGCGCCAGGCTGCGCGCGGCCTTGACCACGGTCAGCGGCGCGCCGGACGGCGCGTGGGTCTGCGTCAGCCGGTGGTCGCGCAGCACGCGCCGCTCGTGCTCGGCGTACCAGCGCTCCAGCGACGCCCGCGACGTCTCCGCGCGCAGGGCGCCGGCGCTGACCGCCGCCTCCAGCACGTCGTCGAGGTCGCGCGGCGCGCCGTCCAGCGCGCGCCCGCGGCGCGCGCCCAGGAACATCGCGAACGAGCGCAGCCGCGCCGCCGTGTCCGGTGCCTCGTTCAGCGCTCCCGGCGCGAGCCCGTCGAGCACGACGACGCGGGCGGGCGGCGGGGCCAGCGCGTCGGCCACGGCGCCGCCGGCGCCCCAGCCGACCAGCAGGCCCGGCGTCCCGAGCCGCCCGCGCAGGCGGTCGGCGAGCGCCGCGACGGTCAGCTCCGGGTCGTCCGCCCAGAAGCGGTTGACCGCCTCCAGCTCGAGCACCTTCACAGGCGTCCCGGCCGGCAGGTGCGACGCCATCCGCGCCCAGCAGGACGCGGACAGGCCGCCAGGATGGATCAGACACAGCTCGGTGGCAGGCATGTGCCACACAGAGCGCGCCGCGCGCCGCCTGATACGTCAGGCGATGAAGTCCCGCACCAGCGCGTGGTACTCGGGCACGTCCATCAGGAACGAGTCGTGCCCCCAGGGCGAGACGACGTCGTGGTGGCGGACGTCGACCCCGCGCGCGGCCAGCTGCTCGCGGATGAACACCGAGTGCTCGGTGCCGAACCGCCAGTCGCTGTCGAAGGACACGAGCAGGAAGCGCGTCGACGGCGTGCGCCCCGCCGGCTCGCCGAACGGGTCGAAGTAGTCCATCACGCGCGACAGGTACAGGTACGTGTCGGGGTCGAACCGGGTGAGGAAGATCGCCGCCTGGTGGTCGAGGTAGTGCTCGACCTCGAAGTCCGACCGCAGCGTCATCCCCGCCTCGGGGACGCGCCGGGAGCGGTCGAACTTGCGCCGCAGGCTCTCGTCGCTGACGTACGTGATGTGGGCCATCATGCGCGCCACGTCCATCGCGTCGTGCGTGAGGATCGCGTGCCGCGCGACCTTCGAGAACGCGATGTTCTGCGCCGTCAGCCGCGCCGTCGCGCACACCAGCACCGCGTGGCCGATCTCGTCCGGGTGGTCGAGCGCCCACTGCAGGATCTGCATCCCGCCGAGCGACCCGCCGACCGCCGCGTGCAGCCGCGTCACGCCCAGCTCGCGCAGCAGCGCCCGGTGGACCGCGACCATGTCGCGGACCGTGAACAGCGGGAAGTCGCGCCCGTAGCGCTCGCCGGTCGCCGGGTTCAGCGAGCCCGGCCCGGTCGTGCCCTTGCACCCGCCGAGGATGTTCGAGCAGATCACGAAGTGGCGGTCGGTGTCGACCGGCCGGCCCGGCCCGATCAGCGCCGCCCACCAGTCCGCCGCCTCCGCGTCCCCGGTCAGCGCGTGGCAGATGTAGACGGCCGGGTTCGCCGGGTCGCCGTACGTCGCGTACGCGATCTCCAGCGGCGCCAGCCGCGCGCCCGACTCCAGCCGGACGCCGTCCTCCACCACCAGCGACTCAGCCACGCGTGCGCTTGGAGGAGATGACGCCCGTATCGAATCCCGCCAGGTGCAGGCCGCCGTGGAACCGCGCGTGCTCGATCTTCACGCAGCGGTCCGAGACGACGTCGAGCCCGGCGCCGTGCGCGATCTCGGCCGCCTCGTCGCTGTGCAGCCCGAGCTGCATCCAGAACACGCCGGCGCCGATCGCGACCGCTTCGCGCGCGACCGCCGGCAGCTGGTCCGGGCGCCGGAAGACGTCCACGATGTCCGGCACGCCGGGCAGCGCCTCCAGCGACGGGTACGCCGGCACGCCGAGGATCTCCGTCTCGTTGGGCGTGACCGGCCAGACCTCGTAGTCCGCGCTCGAGGACAGCAGGTAGGTCAGCACGAAGTTCGACGCGCGCGCCGGGTTGGCGGACGCGCCGACGACCGCGATCGTGCGCGCCCGGCGCAGGAAGCGGCGGCGGTCCGCGGCGGTCGGGGGAGTCCACGCGCCGTTCATCCGAGCGCCCGGTCGAGGTCGTAGATGATGTCGTCGACGTCCTCGATGCCGACGCTGATCCGGACCAGCTCGGGCAGGACGCCGGCGGCCGCGAGCGCTTCCTCGGACAGCTGGCGGTGCGTCGTCGACGCGGGGTGAATGACAAGCGTCCGCGTGTCCCCCACGTTAGCCAGGTGCGAGCACAGCTCGACCCGGCCGATGAACGCCTCGCCCGCTGCGCGCCCGCCCTCGAGGCCGAACGAGAACACGGCGCCGGGCCCGCGCGGCAGGTACCTGGCCGCCAGCGCGTGGTTCGGGTCCGACGGCAGGCCGGCGAAGCGCACCCAGCTCACGCGCGGGTCCGCCTCCAGCCACTCGGCGACGGCCTGGGCGTTGGCGACGTGCGCCTCCATCCGCAGCGGCAGCGTCTCCATCCCCTGCAGGATCAGGAACGCGTTGAACGGCGACAGCACGCCGCCGAGGTTGCGCAGCCCTTCGACGCGCAGCTTGGTGGCGAACCCGTACTCGCCGAAGTTGTCCCAGAAGCGCAGGTTGCCGTACGTGGCGACCGGCTCGGTCATCACCGGGAAGTTGCCGTTCGCCCAGTCGAAGCGGCCGGAGTCCACGATCACGCCGCCGATCGACGTCCCGTGCCCGCCGAGGTACTTGGTCGCGGAGTGCAGCACGATGTCGGCGCCGAAGTCCAGCGGCCGGCACAGGTACGGCGAGGCGAGCGTCGAGTCGACCGCGAGCGGGACCTTGGCCGCGTGCGCGATCTCGGCCAGCGCCGACAGGTCCGCGACCGTCCCGGCCGGGTTGGCGACGATCTCCGTGTACAGCAGCTTGGTCCGCCCCGGCTCGACCGCGGCCGCGAACGCCGCCGGGTCGTCGGGCGCGACGAACGTGGTGTCGATGCCGAGCCGCCGCAGCGTGACGTTCAGCAGCGTGTAGGTGCCGCCGTAGAGCGCGCTGGACGCCACGATGTGGTCGCCGGCGTCGCACAACTGCGTGAACAGCAGCAGCTCGGCCGCCTGGCCGGAGCTGGTGGCGACGGCGCCGATGCCGCCCTCCAGCGACGCGACGCGCTCCTCGAGCGCCGCGACCGTCGGGTTCCCCAGCCGCGTGTAGATGTTTCCGTATTTCTGCAGCGCGAACAGGTCGGCCGCGTCCTCGGTGTTCTCGAACACGAACGAGGTCGTCTGGTAGATCGGCACGGCCCGCGCCCCGGTCGTCGGATCAGGGCGCGCGCCGGCGTGAATCGCACGCGTGCGCAGCCCCCAGTCCCGGTCCTCAGGATCGGTCATTTGGCCAAGACAGTACCGGCGCTCTGACGGATCCACGTCAGAAGCCAGACATTTGCAGACGAAAGGTGCATTGCATCGACGCCGAGTGATCGAACCGGTGCATTGCCAATACGCGCGATCGACCAACAAATGGAGTGACTGCGTGGGGACACGTCCCCACTACGTCACTGATCTTCCGTATAGCTTCCCCGGGCGAAACGGACACACCGGGCGGGGGAGACATGAAGCGAAGGACATTCTTGGCGACACTGGCGGCCGTAGCCGGGACGATGGTCGTCGCCGCACCAGCCTCGGCCCACCCGAGCCCCGACGGCTGCCGCGCCAACGGCCTCGACCTGACCCTGGCCAAGACCGCGCAGGTCCTGCGCCAGGGGGACACGATCACGTTCCTGGTCGGCGTGCAGAACACGAATTCGTTGCTCGGCCTGCCGTGCGACATCACGGGCGCCTCGGTCGGCATCCACCTGCCGCAGGCCAACGGCCAGTACGACGCGAACTCGCCGACGGCGACGGTCGTGTCCAACCAGACGTTCGCGAGCGGGTTCGCGTTCAAGCAGATCGGCGCCTTCGACTGGGTCGTCAAGCTCAACCCGGGCGTGACCTACGCCTACGCGCTGGCGCGGGTCAGCGGCACGCTGCACGACACCGACCCGGACCGCACGTTCGCGAACATCGTCAAGGACATCGGCTTCACGGTGACCAACCCCTCGCTCACCATTGACAAGACGGGCTCGATCGTGACCGGGCAGGCGCCGGCCAACGTCACGTACACGTACGTGGTGACGAACACGAGCCAGACGACGGTGCCGATGGACCGGGTCGCCGTCTCCGACGACCTGTGCGCGAACCCGACCTACGCCAGCGGCGACAACGGCGACGGCGTGCTGTCCAACGGCGAGTCGTGGACGTACACCTGCAGCACGCTGCACCAGACCGCGGGCACCTACGTCAACACCGCCCGCGCGTGCGCCTACAGCCGGGTGCCGGACGACACGAAACGGCCTGTCTGCTCGCCGCCCGACACCTGGACCGTGGTGCTCGACGCGCCGCCGCCGCCGGTGCTCAACTCGCCGCCGCCGACCGCTCCCGACACCCCGGTCAGCTCGGTCCGCCCGCAGAGCGTCAACCAGGCGCCGTGCGACGTGGCGCCGCCCAGCGGCATCACCGTGCGCGCCGGCCAGCTGAACACGATCAAGGTGCGCACGCGCAGCATCGACGCGGGCACGAAGGTCACGATCACGCTGCCGGGCGGCAAGAAGGTGACGGCCAAGACCGACAAGAACGGCGTCGCGACGCTGCGGGTGCGCCCGACACGCACCGGCAAGGCGTCGATCCGCGCCGCCAAGTGCTCGGACGTCGCCCGCGTGAGCATCCGCCCGGCCCGCCGCACGGTGGCCTCGAAGGCGCCGCGGGTGACCGGCTGACGTGCTGGGCCGCGTCCTCGTCAGCGCCGCCGCGATCGCACTGATCGCGGCGGCGCCTGCGCGCGCCGCGAAGGTCGAGAGCCTGCAGAAGCTCGGCAAGCTCTCCTACTTCGCGTACGTCGAGCAGGCCGCGAAGGCCAAGGCGGAGCCCGACGCGTCGGCCAAGACCGTCGGCAAGCTCACCAAGAAGACCGGCGAGGGCACCGACGACGTCGTGCTCGTGCTGTCGCGCACGACCGACGACCAGGACCAGGGGTGGCTGAAGGTGCGCCTCCCGGTCCGGCCGAACGGCACCACCGGCTGGGTCCCGGAGAGCGCCGTGAGCGAGCTGCAGCCCGTCGACACGTGGCTGAAGATCTCGACCAAGACGTTCAAGGCCACGGTCATCCGCAACGGCAAGCGGGTCTTCAGCGCGTCGATCGGCGTCGGCCAGCCGCAGTGGGCGACGCCCAAGGGCCAGTTCTACATCCGGGCCAAGCTGACCGGGTACAAGGACCCGTTCTACGGGCCGCTCGCGTTCGTGACCAGCGCGACGTCGGACACGCTGACCGATTGGCCGGGCGGCGGGATCGTCGGCATTCACGGCACCAGCCTCCCGAACCTGATCCCGGGCCGCATCTCGCACGGCTGCGTGCGGCTCAAGAACGCGGACATTCGCAAGCTCGACAAGCTGGTCGGCGTGGGCACGCCGATCACTGTCACCTGATAGCCCGCAGTGGGCGGGCGCGGCGCGCCGGACTGACCTCCTCCCAGTCCGGCGCGCCGCCGGTACTTTTGGATCCATGAGCTACCGGCGATTCGTCGCCCTCGGCGACAGCACCACGGAAGGCCTCATGGACCCGCTCCCCGACGGCAGCGGATTCCGGGGATGGGCGGACCGGCTGGCCGAGCTGCTGGCCCTGCGCGAGCCCGACCTGCGCTACGCGAACCTGGCGGTGCGCGGCAAGCTCGCGTGGCAGGTGCGGGCCGATCAGCTCGACGCC
>DATMGH010000092.1:0-3738 GCA_035555675.1 Solirubrobacter sp.
GGTCGCGGCGGGCAAGATCCGCTGGGTCCTGGCCGACGGCCCCGGCGGAGGCGGGCGCTTCAACGACGGCCGCGCGGGCGCGAGCGTCGCCATGGCGGCCGTCGAAGCCACCTGCAAGCAGGTCGACGTCGACGGCGTGACGCTCTACGACTGCCAGGGCGCCGCCAGCGCGCTGGCCGCGTACGTCAGCTGAACGTGAGGACGAGGCCGGCGCGCGGCACCGCGAAGCGCAGCCGGCCCTCGTCCGCGCGCAGGTCGAACACCGGATGGCCGCCGATCCGCAGGCGGTCATCCAGCCGCGCCCAGCGCAGGTCGGTCCCCACGGCGTCGCCGTAGCGGCCGAGGCGCCCGTCGCCGCGGCGCCCGAACCACTCGACGCGCTCGAACCCCACCGAGAAGACGACCGACGGCGTCGCCACCCAGTCGCGGTCGGGCACGACGTCGAGCGCCAGGGTCAACCCGCCGTCCACCGTCCACGTGTAGGTGGCGTGCAGCCCCACGTCGGACCCCGCCGGAAGCAGGCGCTGGCGCACGACGAGCGCCTCGCCGGCCTCGACCGCGAGCGTCCGGTGCAGCAGTCCCTCGAACCGCGGCCCGGAGAGCTCGACCTCCCCGAGCCGCCGCAGCTCGCCGGTGCGCCGGTCGAAGCGGCCACCGCCGAGGACGATCGCCCCGAGCCCGCGCGCCGGGACGAGCCGGGCGGGCTCGGGCGCAGCGGCGCCGCTCGGCGGCGCGACGGCGAGGTCGCGCGGCGGCTCGGCCGGCGCGGACGGGGCGGCCGCGAGCTGGCCCCAGGCGACCTCGTGGCCGGCGGGCGCCCAGGGCTCGTCGCCCGCGAGCACGGCGCGCACCGTCAGCCACGACTCCCCCGCGACTGGCGGCAGGACCGACGACAGCGGCAGCTCGGCGACCGCGCCCGCCGGCAACGGGCCGACGCGCAGCGCGCCCGTGGCGACCGGGACGCCCTCGTCCTCCAGCACCCACTCGAACCGCAGATGCGAGAGGTCGCGGAAGCCGTACAGGTTCTCGATCCGCACCGTCCCGTCGAACCCCGCCGTGATCCGCACCGGCGCGAAGACCCGCCGCAGCGTCTCCAGCGAACCCCGGGCGAACCCGCCCTGACAGCGCGGGTGCCGCGAGAACTGGTCCTGATAGGCCTCCAGCCGTTCCGGCCCGTACGCCGACAGCACGAACGGCAGCCGGCGCCGGCGCGCGTCGAGCCCCGAGTCCGGCAAGGCCGGCTCCTCGCCGCGCCCGATCGCGTCGACGTCCTCGACGCCCACGAACGCGCGCGCATACACGTCGACGTCCCGGCAGGAGTCGTCGCCCGCGTAGACCAGCGGCCGCGACGGGTCGCGCCGCCGCGCCCAGCGCGCCATCGCCCCGAGCCCGGCCCCGACCCCGCTCGGCGCCGCCAGCGACCACGCGATCACGCACGGATGGTTCTTGTCGCGCTCGACCAGCCGCCGCATCCGGTCGACCAGCATCGGCTCCCACGCGTCGTCGTCGACCGGGTTCCCGCGCCAGCCCACGGCCGCGAACGCGCTCGTGTCCACCCGGGCCTCGCCGATCACGTACAGCCCCAGCTCGTCGCAGGCGTCCAGCCACCCCGCGTCGCACCGCCCCCAGACCGCGTTGACGTTGGCCGCCTTCAACGCGGCGACGTCCTCGCCGGCACGCACCCCGTGCAGCTGCACGCGATGCCCGTTGACCACCAGCAGCCCGTCCTCCACCGCCACGCGCCGGAAGCCGATCCGCAGCACCACGTCCTCGCCGACCACGCACTCGTACAGGCGCGGGACGTCCGCGCTCCACGGCTCCACGCGCGCGATCCGCACCAGCTCGCCCGCGACGCACGTCACGCCCAGCTCGGGCACCGCGACCGGCGCACCGTCGGCCGCGTCCACGGTCAGCAGCCCCTCCCCCGTCACGTGGTCGTAGTCGGCGTGGACGAACACGTCCCCCGGGTCCGTCGCCAGCACCACATCCCCGTACAGCCCGGCCTCACCGGCCCCGTCCACGTAGGACGCCGACGCCAGCCGGTGCACGCGCACGCACACCAGGTTCGGCGCGTCCGCGATCAGCAGCGCGCCGACGTCGAGCTCCCCCCAGCCGCCCAGCAGCGTCCCGGCCGCCTCGCCGTTGACCCAGACGCGCGCGCACGCGCCGGCGCCCTCGAAGCGCAGCAGCGACGGTGCGCCCGCCGGCAGCGAGAGCCAGCGCCGGTAGTCGCCCGTCTCGTTGTCGTCCGGGACGAACGGCGGATCCAGCCCCAGCGCGCTCTCCCCCGCCCACGCCGCCGGGACCGGCACGCGCTCCCAGTCGCGGTCGTCGAAGTCGCGGTCGACGAAGTCCGCCGGCTCGCCGCCCCGCCGGAACGCCCAGGAGCCGGCGAGCGACACCGCGTCGCCCACCCAGGCCCGAGCAGCGCGCAACCCCGTGCCGGGGGACCGGTCCTCGAAGTAGCGCATCCACCTGGATTCATACCCTGTGCGGCCGTGCCGCTCTCGGTTCAGCTCGGACTGGTCTTCGCGTTCCTGACCGCGCTCGGCTCCGTGCTCGGCTTCTTCCTCAAGCACAAGGGCGCCGTCCAGGCGCCGCCGGTGCAGTGGCGCCGCCCGCTCCACAGCACGATCGCGCTGTTCCGCGAGCCGGTCTACACGCTCGGCTGCGTCGTCGCCACCACGTCCTGGGGCTTTCACGTGCTCGCGCTCGGTCTGGCGCCGATCAGCGTCGTCCAGTCGGTGATCGCCGGCGGGCTCGTGCTGGTGACCGTGGTCGCCGACCGCGTCTTCGGTCACAGCGTCACGCGCCGCGAATGGATCGGCGTCGCGCTGACCGCCGCCGGCCTCGCGTTCCTGGCCGCGACGCTCGAAGGCACGACCGACTCCGCGCACGCCGACTACGACGCGCTGGTGCTCTACACGGCGGTCGGCGGCGCGACCGTCGCCGGCTTCGTCCTCGCCGGCCGCGCGCACAGCGGCCCCGCGCTCGCCGTCAGCGCCGGGCTGTTCTGGGCGGGGTCGGACATCACGATCAAGGCGCTCAGCGGCAAGGCGTCGGACCTCGGCCTGGCGGTCGCCGTCCACCCGTTCGCGCTGGTGATCGTCGTGCTCAGCCTCGTCGGGCTGCTCGTCTCCGCGCGCTCGCTGCAGATCGGCCCCGTCGTCCCCGTGATCGCGCTCACCAGCGCGACCGCGAACGTGATCACGATCGCCGCCGGCCCGCTCGTCTTCCAGGAGCCGCTGCCGGACGACCCGCTCGCGCTCGCCGTCCGGCTGGCCGCGTTCGCGCTCGTGATCACCGCGGCGGCGCTGACCCCGCCGCCCGGAGGCTTGCCGCCAGCGACGGCGCGAGCGGAACCCGCGGGATGAGCGTCGCCTGCAGCGCGTGGTAGACGAACCCGCTGCCGCTCGCCGAGCGCGAACACGTGCGTCATCCGGGTGGTGATCCACAGCTCGCGCGCAAGGTCGATCATGCGCGATGAGTTCCGCATCCGACCGAGGTCCACACCCCATGATCATCGCGAACCTCTCCATCTCGCTCGACGGCTACGTCGCCGGCC
This sequence comes from Solirubrobacter sp., assembly GCA_035555675.1. Classification (GTDB taxonomy): domain Bacteria; phylum Actinomycetota; class Thermoleophilia; order Solirubrobacterales; family Solirubrobacteraceae; genus Solirubrobacter. The sequence goes on from DATMGH010000092.1 coordinate 3,566, forward strand.
CGAACCCGACGCTCGAAGCGCCGCTCGGCGCTGGCGGAGAGCAGCTGCACGAGTGGGCGCTCGCCGCGCAGTCGTGGCGGGCCCAGCACGGTCGGGAGGGTGGCGAGCGCGGGGTCGACTCGGACTGGATCGACGCGGTCGTCTCGCGCGTCGGCGCGGGCGTGATGGGCCGC
>DATMGH010000093.1:0-19071 GCA_035555675.1 Solirubrobacter sp.
GTCGTTGCGCGGCGAGTGGTCACTTTCTGGCGGTTGCGGCGCGAACGTGGCCTCTCGTCGCGCCGTGTCCGTCTTCGGTGTGGGGGTGCGGTGCGGTTACGGCGCCGGTGAGGGGGAGCGGTGCGCCGGGCCGCGCGGTCTCCGCGGCGCGGTGCGTTGCCGCGTGTCGTTGCGCGGCGAGTGGTCACTTTCTGGTGGATGGGGCGCGAACGTGGCCTCTCGTCGCGCTGTGTCCGTCTTCGGTGTGGGGGTGCGGTGCGGTTACGGCGCCGGTGAGGGGAGCGGTGCGCGGGGCGGCGCGGTCTCCGCGTTGCCGCGCGTCGCGCGCGCGTCGTTGCGCGGCGAGTGGTCACTTTCTGGCGGTTGCGGCGCGAACGTGGCCTCTCGTCGCGCCGTGTCCGTCTTCGGTGTGGGGGTGCGGTGCGGTTACGGCGCCGGTGAGGGGAGCGGTGCGCCGGGCCGCGCGGTCTCCGCGGGGCGGCGCGGCGCGTTGCCGCGTGGCGGTCTCCGGGGAGTGCCGCCGGGCCGCGTGGTCTCCGCGGGGCGGTGCGTTGCCGCGTGTCGTTGCGCGGCGAGTGGTCACTTTCTGGCGGTTGCGGCACGAATGTGGCCTTTCGCGGCGCGTCGTCGTGCCGGGGTGGCCGTGAGGCCGGACTCGTTCCGTGCCTGCCCCGGCGGCCGCGAAGCAGCGCGGCGATGGGCCGCCGCCTCCCTCACCGGCGCCGTTCGTTCGCGGTGAGGCGCGCGTCAGGTCCCGATCTCGGTGCGGACGTCGAGCAGCTCGGGGAAGAAGGTCAGATCCAGCGCGGCGCGCAGGAATCCCACGCCGGAGGAGCCGCCCGTGCCGCGCTTGTGCCCGATGATCCGCTCGACCGTCTTCATGTGCCGGAACCGCCAGAGCTGGAAGCTCTCCTCGACGTCGACGAGCTCCTCGCAGAGCTCGTACGCCTCCCAGTCGCGCCGCGGCGCGTCGTAGATCGTCTTGAACACCGGCAGCAGGTCGGCGCGCCGGCGGTGGGGGACGGAGAAGTCGCGCTCGAGGCAGTCGGGCGGCACGGCGTAGTCGCGTCGCGCCAGGTGGCGCAGGAACTCGTCGTACAGGCTCGGCGCCTCCAGCACGCCCCGCAGCCGCTCGTACGCCGCCTCGTCGTGCGCGAACACCTCGAGCATGTCCCGGTTCTTGTTGCCGAGCTGGAACTCGATGATCCGGTACTGCAGCGACTGGAAGCCGGACGCGGGCCCGAGCACGGAGCGGAAGCGCGCGTACTCGCTCGGCGTCAGCGTCGCCAGCACGCCCCACTGCTCGAACAGCTGCCGCTGGATCTGCTTGACCCGCGCCAGCCCCTTCTGCGCCGGCCCCAGCTCGTCCGCCGCCAGGAACGCCAACACCCCGTCGAGCTCGTGGATGATCAGCCGCATCCACAGCTCCGACGTCTGGTGCTGGATGATGAACAGCAGCTCGTCGTGGTGCTCGGGCGAGCTCAGCGGATGCTGCGCGTCCAGCAGCTTGTCGAGGTGCAGGTAGCCCGCGTACGTCAGCCGCCCGCGCAGGTCGCGCGTGACGCCCGCTTCCACTTCCCGCCGGTTCTCAGGGCTCAAGCGACGACAGCTCCTCGCGCAGGTACTCCATCAGGACCTCCAGGTCCGGCATCTGCTCGCGGTCGGCGACGATGCCGAAGTCCATGTGCCCCATGTAGCTCATGACCGTGATGTTCAGCCCCATGCCGTCGGTGATCACCGACACGGGGTAGTTCGCCTGCAGCCGCGCGCCCGCCATGTAGAGCGGGAACTGCGGCCCGGGCACGTTGGAGATCACGAGGTTCCACGTCGGCCGCCCGGGCCGCGACGTCGAGAACCCGAACGTCAGCCGGGCGGCGCGCGCGAAGACGGCGGGCGGGATGAAGTTGTTGGCGTCCTGCAGCAGCTCGGCGGGCAGCGCGCGGTGGCGCTCCTTCATGTCGCTGAGCGCCTCGTGCGTCGCCTGCAGCCGCGCCACGGGGTCCGCGATGTCCGTGAACAGCGGCGCCGCCATCAGCAGGATCCGGTTGCCGTAGGTGCCGAACTGCTCCCCGGTGCGCACCGACACCGGCACCTGCGCCACCAGCGGCACGTCCGGCAGGTCGTCGTGCTCGATCAGCCACCGCCGTACCGCCCCCGCGCAGACGGACACCACGACGTCGTTGACGGTCGCGCCGTGCGCGTTCTTGGCCGCCTTGAAGTCGTCGAGCGACAGCTGCCCGAACACGAACCGCCGGTGCGGCGTGATCCGCCCGCTGAACAGCGTCTTGGGCGCGGTCAGCTCCGGGCGCTCGACGTCGCCCCGGAACACCGTCCCCGCGACGCGCGAGAGCACGCTCGCGCCCGGGAAGATCCCGAACGGCGTGTCCTCCAGGTTCGGCAGCGCCTTCGGGAGCGCGCGCAGCATCCGCACCGGGTAGCGCGGCAGCCCGAGCATCCCGAGCCCGAGCATGCGCAGCGAGCTGGGGGACGCGTCGGCGCGCTCCTCCGGCGCGGGCGGGACCTCGCGCCCCTCGGGCGAGAGGTCCAGCAGCAGCGCCATGATCTCCGCGCCCGACAGCCCGTCGATCACCGCGTGGTGGATCTTGGTCAGCACGCTCACGTAGCCGGACTCGTGGCCCTCGATGACGTAGAGCTCCCACAGCGGCCGCGCACGGTCCAGCGGCCGCGAGATGATCCGCGCCACCTGCTCGGCCAGCTGCGCGTCCGTGCCCGGCGACGCGAGCGCCAGCTCGCGCACGTGGTAGCCGAGGTCGATCTCCTCCTCCTCGACCCAGTACGGGTGGTCGAGCCCGAGCGGGACCTCGGCCAGCCGCCAGCGCAGCGGCGGCAGCAGCGCGGCGCGCTCGGACAGCAGCCCCGTCACCTGATCGAGGCCGAACTCTCCGCCCGGAGCGGTCGACGCGTCGAGCATCGCGAGGCTCCCGACGTGGCCGGTCTGACGCGAGTTCTCGAGCGCCAGGAACTGCGCGTCGAGGCTGGTGAGCTGCCGCATGCGCGCACACTAGCGGTCCACGTGGCATCGTTCGCGCCGTGCGCCCCTCCCTTCCGTCCGCCGACCAGCTCGTCGACCTCGACGAACTGCGTGCGGCGTACCGCCGCGAACCGCGGGGCCCGGTGTCGTTCGGCACCTCAGGGCACCGCGGCACCTCACTCAAGGGCACGTTCACCGAAGCCCACGTCCTGGCGATCAGCGAAGCGATCTGCCGCCACCGCGAAGCCACCGGCCCGCTGTTCGTCGCGCGCGACACGCACGCGCTCAGCGAGCCCGCGTTCCACACGGCGCTGTCCGTCTTCAGTGCGCACGGCCTCGACGTGCGCGTGGACGCGCGCGACGGCTACACGCCGACCCCCGCGCTCAGCCACGCGATCCTGACCCACCCCGACAGCGACGGCATCGTGCTGACGCCGTCGCACAACCCGCCCGAGGACGGCGGCTACAAGTACAACCCGCCGAGCGGCGGGCCGGCGCCGACCGACGTCACCACGCGCATCGAGGACGAGGCCAACGCGCTGCTCGGCACCCAGATCGCGACCGCCGCGCCCCAGACCACGCCGCACGACTACGTGACCGCGTACGTCGACGACCTCCCGAACGTGATCGACCTCGACGCGATCCGCGCCGCCGGCGTCCGCATCGGCGCCGACCCGCTGGGCGGCTCGAGCGTCGCCTACTTCCAGGCGATCGCTGAGCGCCACGGCCTCGACATCACGGTCGTCAACGCCGCCGTCGATCCGACGTTCCGCTTCGTCCCGCTCGACCACGACGGCCGGATCCGCATGGACTGCTCGTCGCCGTACGTGATGAGCGGGCTGATCGCCTACAAGGACCGCTTCGACGTCGCGGTCGCCTGCGACCCGGACGCCGACCGCCACGGGATCGTCACCCCGAGCGCGGGCCTGCTGAACCCCAACCACTACCTCGCGGTCGCGATCGAGTACCTGTTCGCGCACCGCGACTGGCCGGACGCGGGCATCGGCAAGACGCTCGTCTCGAGCAGCATCATCGACCGGGTCGCGGCCGACCTCGGCCGCCGCCTGGTCGAGGTCCCGGTCGGCTTCAAGTGGTTCGTCGACGGCCTGCTCGGCGGCAGCCTCGGCTTCGGCGGCGAGGAGAGCGCGGGTGCGTCGTTCCTGCGCCGCGACGGCCGCCCGTGGTCGACCGACAAGGACGGCATCCTGCTGGCGCTGCTGGCGGCGGAGATCACCGCGGTCACCGGCGAGGACCCGGGCCGCCGCTACGCGCGGCTGACCGAGCGCTTCGGCGCGCCGGCGTACAAGCGCGTCGACTCGCCCGTGGACGCCGAGCGCAAGGCACAGCTGCTGGACCCGCGGATCACCGCGACCGAGCTGGCCGGCGAGCCGATCGAGGCCGTCCTGACACGCGCGCCGGGCAACGATGCGCCGATCGGCGGCGTCAAGGTGGTGGCCGAGCACGGCTGGTTCGCGGCCCGCCCGTCCGGCACCGAGGACATCTACAAGCTCTACGCCGAGTCCCTGCTAGGAGAGGAGCACCTCGACCGGATCATCGACGACGCACGGAGGATCCTCGTATGACCCGGGTTCTGACGATGGTGCTGGCCGGCGGCGAGGGCAAGCGGCTCGCGCCGCTGACCGTCGACCGCGCCAAGCCCGCGGTGCCGTTCGGCGGCAACTACCGCCTGATCGATTTCGCGCTCTCGAACCTGGTCAACGCGTACTTCCACCAGATCGTGGTGCTGACGCAGTACAAGAGCCACAGCCTCGACCAGCACGTGGCGAAGACCTGGCGCCTGAGCCCGCTGCTCGGCAACTACGTGACGCCGGTGCCGGCGCAGATGCGGCTCGGCCCGCGCTGGTTCGTCGGCAGCGCCGACGCGATCTACCAGAACTACAACCTGATCGCCGACGAGCGCCCGGAGCACATCATCGTCTTCGGCGCCGACCACATCTACCGCATGGACCCGCGCCAGATGGTCGACCAGCACATCGCCTCCGGCAAGGGCGTGACCGTGGCCGCCCTGCGCGTCCCGATCGACCAGGCCAACCAGTTCGGCGTGATCGAGACGGCGCCCAACGGGTGCGACATCGCCCGCTTCCGCGAGAAGCCGTCGGACCCGGTCGGGCTGCCGGACGCGCCTGAGGAGGTCTACGCGTCGATGGGCAACTACGTGTTCTCGACCGAGGCGCTGGTCTCCACGGTCTCGGCGGACGCCGCCGACGCCGGCTCCAAGCACGACCTCGGCGGCAACATCATCCCCGCGCTGGTCGCGCAGAACGACGCGCAGGTCTACGACTTCGCGTCCAACGAGGTGCCGGGCGCGACCGAGCGCGACCGCGGCTACTGGCGCGACGTCGGCACGCTCGACGCGTACTACGACGCGCACATGGACCTGATCTCGGTCCACCCGATCTTCAACATGTACAACCACGAGTGGCCGATCCACACGTGGCCGGAGATCACGCAGCCGGCCAAGTTCGTCTTCGACGAGAAGGGCCGCCGCGGCCAGGCGCTGGACTCGATGGTGTGCGCCGGCGTGGTCATCTCCGGCGGCACGGTCCGGCGCTCGATCCTGAGCCCGCTCGTGCACGTCCACAGCTACTCGCTGGTGGAGGACTCGATCCTGATGCACGGCGTCGAAGTGGCGCGCGGCGCGATCGTCCGGCGCGCGATCGTCGACAAGAACGTCTACATCGGCGAGAACGTGGAGATCGGTGTCGACCCCGAGCGCGACCGCGAGCGCTTCCACGTCTCCGACGGCGGCATCGTGGTCATCCCCAAGGGTCAGCGGGTGCTGGAATGAAGGTCGCGCTGATGACCCGCGAGTACCCGCCGGACGTCTACGGCGGGGCGGGCGTGCACGTCGAGTACCTGGCGCGCGAGCTGCGCGCGTTCGAGGACGTGACCGTGCACGCGTGGGGGACGGGGGACGTGCCGCACGTCGCCTGGGACGCGCTGGCCGGCGACGCGCCCGAGCTGGCGGCGCTGCGCGCGGTCAGCATCGACCTGACGATGGCGGCGCGCTCGGCCGGCGCCGACCTCGCGCACAGCCACACGTGGTACGCGAACTTCGGCGGGCACCTGGCCAAGCTCGTGCACGGCATCCCGCACGTCTGCACCGTGCACTCGCTCGAGCCGTTGCGCCCCTGGAAGGAGGAGCAGCTCGGCGGCGGCTACCGGCTGTCGAGCTTCTGCGAGCGCACGGCGCTCGAGCACGCGGACGCCGTGATCGCGGTCTCGCAGGGGACGCGCAAGGACATCCTGCGCGTGTACCCGGAGATCGACCCCGCGCGCGTGCACGTGATCTACAACGGGATCGACACGGCCGAGTACGCGCCCGACCCGAGCACCGACGTGCTGCGCCGGCACGGCATCGACCCGGACCGGCCGAGCGTCGTGTTCGTCGGCCGGATCACGCGCCAGAAGGGCGTCCAGTACCTGCTCGAGGCGGCGAAGGCGTTCGACCCCGCCGCGCAGCTCGTCCTGTGCGCCGGCAGCGCGGACACGCCCGAGCTCGGCGCCGAGGTCGAGCGCCGCGTCGCCGAGCTGCGCGCCACCCGCGACGGCGTGTTCTGGATCGAGCAGATGCTGCCCAAGCCGGACGTGATCGGAATCCTCAGCCACGCGACCGTGTTCGCCTGCCCGTCGATCTACGAGCCGCTCGGGATCGTCAACCTGGAGGCGATGGCCTGCGAGGCGGCGGTGGTGGCGACCGCGACCGGCGGCATCGTCGAAGTCGTGGTGGACGGCGAGACCGGCTTCCTGGTGCCGATCGAGCCCGGCGACGACGGGACCGGCGCGCCGCGCGACCCCGCGCGCTTCGCCGCCGACTTCGCCGAGCGCGTGAACGCGCTGCTCGACGACCCCGAGCGGGCGGCGGCGTTCGGCCGCGCCGGCCGCCAGCGCGCGGTCGCCGCGTTCGCCTGGCCGGCGATCGCGGAGCAGACCTCGCGCCTGTATCGCTCCCTCATCGACTGAGCTCAGCGCACGCACAGCGAAGACTCATCAACGCTGCGGAAAGTCCGCGGCGGGGAGTGAGCAAGTGACGGAAAGCCCTGCACAGCGGGGCTTTTCGCGTTCAGGCGACGTGCTTGACCCGTGCGCGCGGCGCGCGATATGCATCGCCTGGGGCGGCAGGAATGCCGCAGGGTCTAGAGGAAGGGAACGACGAGTGAGGATCAAGCACGCCGCCGGGATGGCGGCCCTGCTGGCGCTGGCGTGGCCGGCGACGGCGGCCGCGGGTCCACCCGGTGCGATCGACCCGCAGGACTGGTCGTTTCAGGACAACCTGACCTGGAACGACTACAAGCCGCTGCCCGGGACCGACTACGCCAACCCGGACATCCAGCCGACCGTCAAGAAGTGGAAGGTCGCGCTCGTGGTCACGGACTTCCCGGACCGCCCGTTCTACCTCTCCCAGCCGGCCGGCAGCTCGGTGTTCGGTACGCCGACCACGCAGGCGCACGACGTTCCGCGCGAGCAGGTCCCCGCGTTCCTGCGCGAGTTCCTCAATACGCCCTCGGAGCTCAACCACTACCAGACGATGAACCGGTACTGGATGGAGGACTCCTTCGGCAAGTACGGCGTCCAGCTCGACGCCTTCGGCCCCTACCGCATGCCGGGCCGCGCCTACCAGTACTTCATGACCGAGTTCGGCGGCGCGGCCAACCGTGACCAGCACTGCCCGGACGCGGCCACCTTCCCCTGCAACAAGAACTTCCGCACCGACGCGCGGGCGGCCTGGCTGGCCGACGTCGGCGCGGCGAAGATCGCCGAGTACGACAACATCTTCTACGTCGCCGCCGGTGAGGACGAGTCCGCCACCTGGCAGGAGTTCGGCGAGATGAAGTGGAAGACGCCGGAGGAGGTCCCGGACGCCTTCGGTCCCAAGGCCTACGGCGACCTGACCCAGACCAACTGGGCCGTCACGCGCTACGTGCCGTGGTCCTCGTGGGCGTCGGTCTCGATGATCTGGCCGAACGCGTCGGGCAACACGTCGATCGAGGCCGAGGCCTCCGGCATGGCGACCTACGCGCACGAGCTGACCCACAACCTGGGCCTGCCGGACAACTACAACAACCCGTTCGGCACCGTCCAGCAGGTCACCGCGACCGGCATGTGGGACATGATGAGCCGCGGCTCCTTCAACGGGCCCGGCGGCCAGCACCAGCGCTTCCTGATCCCGCCGACGCAGGGCGAGTCGCTCGGCTCCCAGCACAACGTGCGCAACAAGCGCGTGCTGAACTTCCTGACCGACAACGACCTGCTGCGGCTCAACCGCGGTGGGCTGGCGCAGTCCGGCATGGCCGTCGCCGACGTGACCGCGCGCGAGGTCGCGCCGTCCGGCGGGGAGATCGCGGGCGTCAACATCGCGCTCGACGGCAGTGGCGACAACGAGCCGCCGTGCTACGTCAACGGCCAGCTGACGTCGCCGAACTGCGACGGCGTCTCGCGCAACGCGGCCGGCACCATCGGCAACAAGTGGAACAACTACACGATGGAGGTCGTGCAGCAGATCGGCTCGGACTCGTTCGACCCGGGCCACGGCGTCCTGATCTCCAAGACGAAGAACGCGAACTCGTCCTGCGGCAGCTACAGCTGCTTCGTGTGGGTCGTCGATGCCCACCCGGAGGACATCAACCAGGTCGACTTCGTCTACCCGGACGGCACGCCGAAGCTGGCGACGATCGGTGACGAGCGCCAGAAGAACGACGCGTCGTTCAACGCCGGCCTGAACTCCGGCTCGTCCTATGAGTACGAGGACGCGCCGAACCGGCTGCACTTCTACATCGTCGACAAGCACACCGACGACCGCGGCATCCTGCACTACACCGTCGGCGTGAAGTCGCTCGACGGCGCCGGCCCGCAGCAGCGCGGCGTCGCGCTGGCCTCGCCGCAGCTCGGCAGCACCGACGGCTACAGCACCTGCACGTTCAAGCTGACCAACACGGGCGCCGCCGCGGCGACGCCGAACGTGCACCCGCAGGACGCGTCCGCGTACCTCAACAGCGACGTGTACCGGCTGACGGCGTCCGCGTCGGGCACCGGCTGGAACGCGTACGTCAAGAGCGCGCTGACGACCGCGAAGTTCGGCGAGTCCGTCCACGTCCCGGTCTACATCGAGCAGGGCACCGGGACCGGCACGGTCACGCTCAAGGCGGTCTCCGAGAGCGATCCGTCCAAGACCGCCAGCGCGGTCTGCACGCTCGCCGACTCGACCGTCGGCGGCACCGTCGCGGCGACGCTCGCCCTGAACCTGGGCGCTCCGGCCGACTTCGGGCCGTTCACGCCCGGCCTGGGCAAGGACTACTACGCGTCGACCACGGCCACCGTGGTCTCGACGGCGGGCGACGCGACGCTGAGCGTCGCCGACCCGTCGGCGACGGCGCCGGGCCACCTGGTCAACGGGGCGTTCTCGTTGCCGCAGGCACTGCAGGCGGCGGGCTCGACCGACGGGCCGTACGCGGCGCTGCCGGCGACGCTGAAGTCCTACGACGGCCCCGCGTCCAACGACGCGGTCCCGGTGAGCTTCAAGCAGACGGTCGGTTCCGGCGATCCGCTGCGCACCGGCACGTACGCCAAGACGCTCACGTTCACGCTTTCCACCACCACGCCGTAGATCGGCGCCTCATGTGCGGCCTTCGTGGAGGGGTTTCCACGGAGGCCGCCTTGACGCTTTCTAAAGCGCACATCACGATGAAGTCGGCGGCGGCAGCGATGCCGCCGGGGTCTAATAGGAGGGTCTGATCAGATGAGAAGTACCCGCGTCGCGTTCGCTGCGGCGCTTGTCGCGCTCGCCGCGCCGACGGCCGCACTGGCCGCCGATACGGCGCCGGCGCCGATCGATCCGCAGAACTGGTCCTGGCAGGACGAGCTCACGTGGAACGACTACAAGGCGCTGCCCGGGACCGATTACTCGAACCCGGACGTGCAGCCGACGGTCAAGAAGTGGAAGGTGGCGCTGGTCGTGGCCGACTTCCCCGACAAGGGGTTCACGATCGCGCAGCCGCAGGGCGGCACGATCTTCGGCACGCCGACGAGCGAAGCGAACACGATCCCGCGCGATCAGGTGCCCGCGTTCTACCGCGACTACCTGAACAAGCCGCAGGCGCTCAACCACTACCAGACCATGAACCGGTACTGGATGGAGGACTCCTTCGGCAAGTACGGCGTCCAGCTGGACGCGTTCGGCCCGTATCAGATGCCGGGCCGTTCCTATCAGTACTTCGAGCAGAGCTACGGCGGCGCGGCGCACTGCCCAGACGCCGCGAACTACCCGTGCAACAAGAACTTCCGCACCGACGCCAAGGCGGCGTGGCTGGCCGACGTCGGCCAGACCGTCGTGGGCTCCTACGACAACATCTTCTACGTCTCCGCGGGTGAGGACCAGTCCTCGACCTGGCAGGAGTTCGGCGAGATGAAGTTCAATTCGCAGGACGACGTCACCGACGCCTTCGGTCCCAAGGCCTACGGCGACCTGACGCAGACCAACTGGTCTCCGACGCGCTACGTCTCGTGGACGTCGTGGGCCTCGGCCTCGACGATCTGGCCGAACGCCTCGGGCAACACGTCGATCGAGGGCGAGAGCTCCGGCATGTCGACGTACGCGCACGAGCTGTCGCACAACCTCAGCATCCCGGACAACTACGGCAACCCGTACGCGGCGACGCAGCAGCGCGGGTTCACCGGCATGTGGGACATGATGAGCCGTGGCACGTTCAACGGCCCGGGCGGTCCGCACACGCGCTTCCTGATCCCGCCGACGCAGGGCTCCTCGCTCGGCTCGCAGCACAACGTGCGCAACAAGCGCTTCCTGAACTTCATCGGCGACAACGACCTGGTGCGGCTCAACCGCAACGGGCTCGCGGACTCGGGCGTCGCGGTCGCGGACGTGACCGCGCGTGAGGTCCCGCACTCCGACGGTGAGGTCGCGGGCGTGCGCATCGAGCTCGACGGTTCCGTCGGCGACAACTCGGCGCCGTGCGACTACCGGACCGACTGGCGCTGCGACGGCGTCCGCACCTCGGGCTCGACGATCACCGGCAAGTACAACGCGTACACGATGGAGGTCGTCCAGCAGATCGGCTCGGACTCCTTTGACCCGGGCCACGGCGTGCTGATCACGAAGGTCAAGAACGGCTCGTCGAGCTGCGGCGGGTCGTCCTGCTTCGCGTGGGTCATCGACTCGCATCCGGACGACATCGACCACGTCGACTTCGTCTACCCGAACGGCACGCCGAAGAAGGCGACGCTCGGCGACGAGCGCCAGCTCAACGACGCGTCGTTCAACGCGGGCCTGGACTCCGGCTCCTCCTACGAGTGGGTCGACGAGCGCAACCGCCTGCACTTCTACGTGATCGACAAGTCCACGGACTCGCGCGGCGTCCTGCACTACAAGGTCGCCGTCAAGTCGCTCGACGGCGCGGGCCCGCAGCAGCGCGGCGTCGCCCTGCAGTCGGGCACGGGCACCGAGGTCGCGGCCGGCCAGTGGTCGACCTGCACGTTCACGCTCAAGAACACGGGCGCCGCCGCGGCGACCGATCCCGCCCTGCACCCGCAGGACGAGACGTCGTTCCTGACCAGCGACGTCTACCGCCTGTCGGCCTCGGCCACGGGCACCGGCTGGAGCGCGAAGGTCCTCAACGCGCTGACCGCCGTCAAGTTCGGCGACTCGGTGAAGGTCCCGGTCTACATCACCAAGGCCGCGGGCGCCTCCGCCAACGGCCAGGTCCAGCTGACCGCGACGTCCGAGAGCGATCCGTCCGCCACGCAGACCGCGGTCTGCGGCGTCACCGACGGCGACGTCGCCGGCACGGTCCCGGCGACGCTGTCGCTGAGCCTGGGCACGCCGGCCGACTTCGGCGCGTTCACGCCGGGCGTCGGCAAGGAGTACACGGCGTCCACCAGCGCGTCCGTGATCTCGACGGCCGGCGACGCCGCGCTGTCAGTCTCCGACGCCTCGGCGACCGCCACCGGCCACCTGGTCAACGGCTCGTTCGCGCTCGACCAGGCGCTCAAGGCGCAGGCCTCGAGCCCGGCCGCCGGCCCCGCCGGCGCGTTCGCCGACGTCGGCGGCTCCGCCGCGCCGACGCACCTGGCGAGCTGGACCAACCCGGTCTCCAACGATCCGGTCACGATCGGGTTCAGCCAGACGATCCTCGCCTCCGAGCCGCTGCGCACGGGCTCGTACGCGAAGACGCTGACGTTCACGCTGTCCACCACGCAGCCGTAGCGCGGTGACGGTCCGGCGCCGGCCGCGAAAGCGGCCGGCGCCGTAGACTTCGGACACCTGCACCCGAGCCGTGAGGAGAGTGCCGTGGCCGACAGCGTCTACCGGGTCACCGAGGTGATCGGCGTCAGCAGTGAGTCATGGGAGGCGGCCGCTCGTGCGGCGGTCGACACCGCGGCCAAGACCGTGCGCGACCTGCGCGTGGCCGAGGTGGTCCGTCAGGACGTGACGATCGGCGATGGCGGCATCGTCAACTACCGCGTGCGCCTGGCCATCTCGTTCAAGTACGACACCGGCGAGTAGCTCAGCGGCCGAACGTGCGCACGAACTGGCGTGCGCGGCCCTGCAGGTCGGCGACCAGCGAGCGCACCTCGGCCAGGCCGGCGCGCAGCTCGGGGTCGCCGACCTCGACCGGCAGCAGCGAGTCCTGCAGCTCGGCGAGCTCCACGTCGGCCGCGTCGATCGCCTCGCCGGCGCGTTCCAGGAAGCGGCGCGCGCCCTGCGAGGGCAGGCCGGCGCTCGGCTGGGTGAACGTGCGGCCGGGAAGGTCGTAGCGGGCGGCGAACGCGGCGTGCGTGCGCTGCGCGCGGCCGTACGCGGTCTGCACGCCGCGGAACAGCTCCGCCTCCAGGCGGTCCGCGGTGCGCTCGTCGAGCAGCTCGTAGGCGGCGCCGAGCACGGCGAGCGCGGTCGCGAGCTCGTCGATCGCCGCCGCGAGGTCGTCGAGCAGCTGCTGACGGGCCTCGGCGGTCACATAGGTCATGGGTCGGGCTCCAGGTTGCGCGTGGACCACCACTCCTCGCCATAGTCGATCGTCAGCTCCTCGCCCGGCGCGACGTCGCGCAGGGTGACGAACGTGATCGTCCTGGGGCCGTCCTGCACGTACTCGCAGTTGGCCTCGTAGGAGTGGTTGTAGAGCATGCCGTAGCCGAGCAGGAGGATGACCTCGCTCTCGTCCTCGGCCGAGCCGAAGACGTAGTCCCCGAGCCGGCCGGTGACCTGGTCGCCCGGCAGCTCGAGCGTCGGGCAGGACTCGACGGACTCGCCCTTGACGAACCGGCGCGTCGTGTAGACGCCGCGCCCGTGGCGGCCTTCGCGGATCTCCAGTCCTTCTGGCACGGGGGTCACAGTAGCCGCCGGAGCGGGGGGTACCGTCGTGGCGTGCTGCGCGTCCTGCGATCGGAGCCTTCGGCGCTGCTGTTGGCCGTGCAGCTGGCGGGCCTGCTGCTGTACCCGTTCATGGAGAACACGGGCGGGCGGGCGCTGCTGAGCGTGTTCGGGATCCTGGTGCTCGCGTTCGTCGTGCTGGCCGTGCACAGCACGCCCGCGTTCACGTGGGTGGCGATCCTGCTGGGCGTCCCGGCGACGGTGCTGCTGGCGCTCCAGGCGGCGTCCGGGTCCGACGACCTGCTGCCGTACTCGAGCGCGCTCGAGGCCGTTCTGTACTTCTACGCCGCGGGCGCGCTGATCGCGTACATGCTGGCCGACCACGAGATCACGCGCGACGAGCTGTTCGCGGTCGGCGCGACGTTCACGCTGGTGGCCTGGGGGTTCGCGTACACGTACGTGGTCTGGCAGGCGATCGAGCCGCACAGCTTCACCGCCGCGATCGATCCTTCGGCCCCGCGCACGTGGATGGAGCTGTTGTTCATGAGCTTCACGACGCTGTCGAGCACCGGGCTCAGCGACGTCATGCCGGTGACCGGGTTCGCGCGCAGCCTGGTGATGATCGAGCAGATCGCCGGGGTCGCGTACGTCGCGGCGCTGGTGTCGCGGCTGGTCGCGCTGACCGTGCCGCGGCGGGGTTAGAGGCGCCGGTAGCTCACGCGCGCGCGAGCGGCCGCGACCGCGAGCGCGCCGACGTAGCCGGCGTCGAGGCGCAGGTCGAGCAGGACGTGGTCGTCCGCGGTGGTGGTGTCGACGTCCTGCGGCGCCCAGCCGAGGCCGTCGCCGCGGGCCTTCGCGAGCGCCTCCTTGCGGCACCACGTCTGCAGCAGCGCGAGGTGGCGGTCGCCGGCGGCGTGCAGCGTCGCGGCCTCACCGGGCGTGAGCGCGCGTTCGACGGCGTTCGAGCGGCGGCTGGTGCGCTCGACGTCGACGCCGACCTCGACGGCCTCGGCCAGCGCGATCAGCGCGCGGTCGCCGGAGTGCGAGTGGTTGAAGCGCAGGCGGGCGCCGGGGCCGGGCAGCTCGGGCTTCCCGTGCGCGGTGGTCGTGATCGTGACGGCCTGAGGGGTGGTGTCGAGCCGCTGGGCGAGCACGACGCGCAGCGCCGCGCGGGCGGCGATCCAGCGCTCCGGCGCGGCCATCCGGGCGGCCCGCGCGCGCTCGTCGGCGGACAGCAGCGCGACCGCGCCGGCCACCGGCGCGGTGAGGTCGATCTGCCAGATCTCGACGACTGTCATATACTCCGCGAAGTCATCGCCAAGTGTGATTGACAAAGTGGGGGTAGGGCGCTTGGCACCGCAGGCGTCGACTCCTGTTCTGAACACCGTCGGGCCCTTCCGGGCCCCTGATCTTTCGGAGCAGTGAATGAATCGACGCAGCATTCTGCTACCCGTGGCGCTTCTGGCGGCGGGTGTCGCCGCGAGTCCAGCATCGGCTGCGGGCAACGGGTGGTCGTGCATCAGCCCGTTCGCGAACTACACCAACGGCACGTACCCCGATGATCCGCCCGCGCCGGATCGCATCCTGGACTCGCTCGCGATCTCGGTCACGCGCGCGGACGACCAGCCGCTGAGGGCGGTGGCCGGGCAGCGGCTGCCGCTGCGTGATCTCCGGCTGCGCCTGAAGTTCACCGACACCCGCCCGGCCGAGCAGATGTACCGCCGCACCGGCGGCATCACGCTCAGCTACTCGAGCGTGATCCCCTACACGCAGGTCGACAACACCACGCGCACGCTCGCCAAGCGCGTCAACCCGGACGACAACCAGACCTACTGGTCCTACACGGCGTCCGGCGCGACGGTGTACGTGCAGCAGCTCGACGCGGCCAACCCCGACGAGCCGCCGAAGGTCCGCGACGCGGCGACGCCGGCCAACACCACCTGGTACTACGCCGCGCCGACGCCGGGCCTCGGGCACCGCTACCTCTCGCACACCGGCAACTCGCAGTTCCCGCTCGACGCGTGGGTGACGGTCGCCGCCTCCAACACGGTCGAGGGCGTCCAGACGCTGCCGGTGAAGGGCTACTGGACGATCAACATCCAGGACGCGACGCCCGGCACGCCGGCCAACCCGGCGAACTACAACAACGACGAGGTCGTCGCCACCGTCCCGGAGGTCGTCCTCGACCTGCCGCGCACGGACTGGACGCCGACCGGCGCCGGCCCCGTCGAGTTCACGGTCGCCGAGCCGCGCCAGATGGGCGTGATCCAGGTCGAGAGCAAGGGCTACGACCGCGTGGGCTACAACGCGCCGCTGAACGTCCGGCCGTTCGGCAGCGTCTACGTGCGCGCGCAGACCGAGGCCTACGGCGCCAGCAACGACTGCATCCCGGGTGCGATCTCGCTCGTCGACGCGTCGATCAACCCGAGCAGCCAGGCCGCGTTCCTGTTCGCCGACGCCGACCCGGTCACGCCGGACCCCGAGCTCGGCAGCCCCGGGACCCCGGGCCAGTACCTGACGCAGAGCGGCCTGCAGAACGTGACCGGCCAGCGCGGCCGCTACGGCTTCGCCTTCACGCCGGCCGCGCCGATCGCGACCGCCGCGCTCGGGACCGAGCAGCCGGGCGTCAACCCGACCCCGACGCCGGCGCCGGTCGCGACCCCGGCACCGGCCGCGACGCCGGCCCCGACCGCCGACGCGCCGGTCAAGGTCGCGTCCGGGTCGAAGCTCAAGCCGTCGCGCACCGGGACGGTCAAGCTGAAGCTGACCAACCCGAACGCCGGCGGCGCGAAGTACCGCGTCTCGATCGCCACGACGAGCAAGTACCGCGTCGGCAAGAGCAAGCGCAAGCGCACGATCACGGTGGCCTCGGCCAAGACCGTGACGCTCGAGCCGGGCGCGTCGACGGTCAGCGTCAAGCTCTCCAGCACGGCGCGCAAGCTGCTCAAGCAGCGCAAGTCGCTCAAGGTCAAGCTGACGCTGAAGCCGGCCGCCGGCGGGTCGCCGGTGACGGCGACGCTCACCCTCAAGTCGTAGCCGCGTGCGACGGACGGTCACGCTCCTCCTGCTCGCCGGCGCCTTCGCGGCGCCGGCGAGCAGTGCCGCCGCGTTCCCGACGGCGGTGTTCGACAACGTCTGCCGGTACAGCGTGGACGCCTACTGGCGCACGGTGCCGATGGTCTTCCAGGGGACCCTGGTGGACGGCGCCGGCGCCGAGCTGGCGTCCGGCGCTCGGCTGAAGGCCGGTGACACGGTGCGCCTGCGAGGCGGGAAGCTCTCGGCGACGCTCCCCGAGTGGATCCTCCCGTTCGCCTACGACGCGCAGATGATCCCGCTCGGCGACTCGGAGATCCCGATCCAGGCGTGGCTGGCGCTGGAGGCGACCAACACCGTCGAGGGCGTGCGGGGGCCGATCCCGCTCACGACGGTCGCGGACGCGCACGTCGAGCTCACCCCGAACGGCGTCGTCGACGAGGAGCGCTCGACGCTGACCGTCGTCGCCGCCTCGTTGCCCGAGCTGACGTGGACCGCGGCCGGCGGCGAGGTCCAGGTGCGCCAGGCGCTGGGCGACGGTCTGCCCCCCGTGCCCGTCGGGCGCAACGGCGCGGACGTCCGCGTGCGCGGGAGCCTCTACGTCAGGGCGACCCTGAGCGGCGACGTCCGGCTGGACCTGGACTGCCTGCAGGGGATCGGGGACGCGAGCGCGCTCGGATTCATCGACTGGCTGCCCGGGACGCTCGGCGTGTTCCGGGTTCCGGGCTGGACCGGGACGGTCGACGGCGCGCCGCTGGCCGATCCGGTCGAGGCCGACGTGCTGCCCAACCAGGGCCCGCCGCGGGCGGGGCTCGGCCAGCGGGCGACGCTCGGCGGCACCGTCCTGCGGTTGCAGCTCACCGACGAGCAGCGTGAGGCGTGGCTCGGCGACGCGACCGACGCGTCGATCGGGGCCTCGCTGACCGTCGACGGCGCGCGCAGCGTCGAGGGCTCGCAGGTGCTGCCGGTGACCGGAACCGTGTCGCTGGACGACACGGGACCGACGGTGATCGTGCTCGGCGTCCCGAGCTCGACCTGGACCGCGGCGACCGACGAGGGAATCGACCTGCGCACCGCGCGCTCGCTGTCGCTCGTCGCGACCGTGGGCGGGCAGCGGAGGACGCTGGCGCTGACGCACGTGGGGACGGGCGACCCGTATCCGTTCGCGCGGATCCTGCGCTCCGCCGCCAGTCCGACGCCGACGCCGACCGCGACCGCCACGGCGGTGCCGACGGCGACGCCGGCCGCGACCGTGGCGCCGGTCCCGCACGCCACGCCGGCGCCGACGGTGACGCCGGCGCCCGCGCCCACGGTCGCGGTCGCGGTGCGCTCGACGAAGCTCAAGGTCGCGTCCAAGCGCGTGGCCGTGCGCCTGCGCTGCGGCGGAGGCGCCGCGTGCAACGGCACCGTGACCCTGCGCAGCGCGTCGAAGGTCAAGGTGGGCAGGAAGAAGGGCAAGCGCCTGGTGACGCTGGCGCGCAGCGCCAAGTACCGCGTGGCGGCGGGCCGGACCGCGACGGTGCGGCTGGCGCTGTCCAAGGACGCGAAGACGCTGCTGAAGTCGCGGCGCTCGCTGCGCGTCCGGCTGACGCTCAAGCCCGCGTCGGGCAAGGCGGTCGCGAAGACGCTGACGCTGGCCCGCTGACGACTACTGGCCGCCGCCGGCGACGAGCCGGCGGCGGTCGTCGTCGCTGAGCAGCGGGCAGCCGAAGCACTTGACCGCCGCCGGCGTGCGGTAGTAGAGGCAGCAGCCCTGGCGGACGTGCAGCAGCGTGTCGTGCGTGCCGGCGTCGAACACGCGCACGTCGGCGGTCTCGGCGAGCAGCGCGAGCGCGCGCTCGCGCGTGCCGGTCAGGTCCGCGACCCAGGCGACGGCGGCGTCGACGCGGTCCTTGACCGCCCGGCGCAGCGCCTTGCGGGGGCGCTGCGTGGCCGCGTGGACGGCCTCGATCAGCGGCTGCAGGTGCGCGTCGAGCAGCTCGCGCGCGGGCGTGTCCGTCGCGCGCGGCGTGCGCAGCGCGGCGGCGACGCCGTCCGGCGGGTCGGGGCCGATCCACACCAGCGCGTTGTCCGCGCTCAGGTCCGGCGTCGGCTGCTCGTGCAGGAGCGCGTGGGCGGCCGGGACGGCCAGGCACCAGGTGACGACCTCGACCAGGCGCTGGCCCTGGATGTCCCGGCGGTCGGTGCCGAACGACGCGCCGCAGTCGTCCAGCGCGGGCTCGAGGCGGGCGCGGGTCGCGAGCGCGCCGACCGTCGTCCAGCCCGTGCCCTCGGGGATGCCGGCGTGCGGCGCGAAGCGCACTAGTTCAGGCGCGCGGAGAGCCGGCGCAGGCGCTGCGCGGCGACGCCGACGTCGGCGAACGGCAGCGTGCAGCGCAGCCGCGCGACGTGCAGCGCGCGCGTGAGGTCGCCCGCGCGTTCGTACCGCGGCTCGAGCGCGTCCAGCAGCAGCGCGGCGACCTGGTGGCCGCACTGCCAGACGAGCGTGCCGAGGCGGTCCGCGTCGACCAGGCGGCCGGTCGCGGGATCGAGCACGAGCGGCTCGGTCAGGCGCTGATGGGCGACGAACACGCCCGCCTCGCCGGCGACGATGCCGACCGGCAGGCCGGCGCGGCGGCCGATCTCCTGCAGGATCACGGCGATCGTCAGCGGGTGGCCGTGGCCGCGCACCAGCACGCGGTCGATCAGCAGCTCGTGCGGGCCG
>DATMGH010000094.1:0-16290 GCA_035555675.1 Solirubrobacter sp.
ATGGCGCGGCGTGCGGTCACTTTCTGGCGCTCTGCGCCGGAACGTGACCCCTGGCCGCGCGGGGTCGTCGTCCGCAGTGGGCGTGGTGGTGCCGGCGAACGGCGCAGATGAGGGAGGCGAGAGGCCCGCGGCGGGGACGCGTCTCCGCGGGCCTGCGAGATGCCCCGGGCCGCCACGGTCTCCGCGGGCCTCGCGGCACGGACGCGTGGGCGTGGCGCGTTGGCGCTCGATGGCGCGGCGTGCGGTCACTTTCTGGCGCTCTGCGCCGGAACGTGACCCCTGGCCGCGCGGGGTCGTCGTCCGCAGTGGGCGTGGTGGTGCCGGCGAACGGCGCAGGTGAGGGAGGCGGGAAGCCCCGCGGCCGGGGACGCGTCTCCGCGGGCCCGCGAGGGTGCGCCGGCCGCGACGGTCTCCGCGCCCGCGAGGTGCGCCGGGCCGCGACGGTCTCCGCTCGCCCGCGAGGGGCGCCGGGCCGCCACGGTCTCCGCGGGCCTCGCGGCACGGACGCGCGGACGTGGCGCGTTGGCGCTCGTTGGCGCGGCGAGTGGTCGGTTTCTGGCGCCCTGCGCCGGAACGGCGCCACTCGGTCAGCGGGACGGACGCGCGGCGGCGTCGCCGAGCAGGCACACGCCCGTGGGCGTGAAGTGCGTACCGGCGGCCGGGTGGTCCGTGGCCAGCGCCGCGCCGACGGACAGGGCCGCGGCGAGGAGGGCGGCGGCGAGGGTCGCGGCGA
The DNA here is from genome assembly GCA_035555675.1 of Solirubrobacter sp. Lineage (GTDB taxonomy): Bacteria > Actinomycetota > Thermoleophilia > Solirubrobacterales > Solirubrobacteraceae > Solirubrobacter. The sequence goes on from DATMGH010000094.1 coordinate 734, forward strand.
TGGGGCGGAGCAGCGTCATAAGGAGGAAGCTCCGGAACCGGCGTGTCACGGACGGTTCAACGCCGCTGCACGGCCGCGTTGCCGCGCGGCGCGTAAGCGGGGAGCTCAATCGGATGATCGGCCCGGACGCCGCGCGCCTTGATCGAACGCCTGTCGAGCTCGAACTCGAAGTCGGCCTCGTCGGAGTGGCTGAAGCGCACGCGCCCCTCGACGATCATGCGCGCGAAGACCTCGGCGACGGCCGGGTCGAGCTGGGTGCCGGAGACGCGGCGGATCTCGGCCAGCGCCGCCTCCTGGCTCACCGGCCGGCGGTAGGAGTCGCGCGAGGTCATCACGTCGTAGGTGTCGGCGACGGCGATGATGCGCGCGCCGAGCGGGATCGCCTCGCCGGCGATCCCGGTCGGGTAGCCACCGCCCTCGAAGCGCTCGTGGTGGTGCAGGACGATCTCCGCGACCGGCCCGTAGCCCTCGATCCGCGAGACCAGCTCGGCGCCCTGCGACGGGTGCAGCTTGACGAGCGCCCACTCGTCGTCGTCCAGCCGCCGGTCCGCGAACAGCACGCTGTCGGGCAGAATGAACTTGCCGATGTCGTGCAGCAGCGCGGCGGTGTGGATCAGCTCCTGCTCGCGCTCGTCGAGCCCCATCATGGCCGCGACCTCGCGCGCGTAGCGCGCGACCGCGGCCGAGTGGCGAGCGGTCATGGCGTCGCGCATCGAGAGCGTCTGCAGCACGGTCGCGAGCAGCCCGACCTGCAGCGCGCCCAGCTCCTCGGTGCGCCGCATCAGCTCGCGTCCCCGGTCGAACGCCTTGACCGCGGTGTTGGCGAGCTGGTGGAAGACCAGCAGGACGACCGCCAGCAGCGCGATCGCGGAGATCCCGATCGCCTCGTAGGTGACCGCGACGCCGGCGGTCAGCAGCGCCGTCGCCAGGTCGAACGGCAGCAGCGTCCGGTACACGGTCGCGAACGCCTCGCGCAGCCGCAGCGCGCGCGTCCCCGCCGCGACCGCCAGGAAGTTCAGCGCGCTCGACAGCAGGAACACGCACACGATCGCGGCGCCGAACGCGATCAGCCGCGACGGCTCGAACCGCTCCAGCAGCGCACCGCCGCCCAACGCCAGCAGCCCGAACATCGCGCCGTTCAACGCGGCCGAGCGCACGGACCCGCGCGTGACCGCCGCGTCGAACAGCGCCGCGGCGACCGCGATCGCCGCCGCCGGCACCGGCCCGAGCAGCGCCATCGCCAGCACCAGCGCCGCCAGCGACCCGGAGATCCGCATCCCGCGCAGCTGGACCGTGAACACCTCTCCCCCGGCCGCGATCGCGAGCAGCAGCGCGGCCGCCGGGGAGACGAGCGCGGCCGTCGCCGCACACGCGAGCACCAGCAGCGCAGCGGCAGCGATGAAGCGTGACCGAGGCACCCGCGGGTTCTCTCGGCGCGCCCGCGCCTCCCCTTTAGCGGGCGGGGCGGACAGTTTTGTGATCCCTTGCACAAGCATTTCAATCAGAAATGGACGCTTGTTCGATTAAGGGAACAGTGTCCAGACGCGACCATGGGTCCCGTCACGGACGGTTCAACCACTTCCTTGGCCACCGCCTTGCCGGGCGGGCCTCGGAAGCGACCTAAGGAGCGAGCAATGACCTGGCGCGTCTAAGCAGCTTTCGTCACACACATTGAGCGGGCGCCTGCTGGGGCGCTCGTTCTCGTTAACGGCACCCCCGCCGGGCACCTGAATCGAACGTCCGTCTAGGCCGCCACCAGCCGCGGCCGCGCGTAGTCGGCCACCCGTTTCTCGAACGCCAGCTCGGACTCGAAGTCCGCCCCGTCGGTGTGGCTGAACGCCACCCGGCCCTCGAGGATCATCCGCTCGAAGACCTCGACCACCGCGGGGTCCAGCTGCGTGCCGGCCACGCGCCGCAGCTCCGCGAGCGCGGCCTCGCGGCTCACCGGCCGGCGGTAGGAGTCGCGCGAGGTCATCACGTCGTAGGTGTCGGCGACCGAGATGATCCGGGAGCCAAGCGGGATCCGCTCGCCGGCGATCCCGGTCGGGTAGCCACCGCCCTCGAAGCGCTCGTGGTGGTGCAGGACGATCTCCGCGACCGGCCCGTAGCCCTCGATCCGCTCGACCAGCCGGGCGCCCTGCTCCGGGTGCAGCTTGACCAGCTCCCACTCGTCCTGCGTGAGCTTGCGGTTCGCGAACAGGACGCTGTCGGGCAGGATGAACTTGCCGATGTCGTGCAGCAGCCCGGCCGTGTGGATCAGGTCCTGGTCACGCTCGTCGAGCCCCATCATGGCCGCGACCTCGCGCGCGTAGCGCGCGACCGCGGCCGAGTGGCGCGCGGTCATGGCGTCGCGCATCGAGAGCGTCTGCAACACGGTCGAGAGCAGGCCCATCTGCAGCGACGCGAGCTCGCGGGTGCGCTTGGCCAGCTGCTCGCCGCGGTCGTCCGCCTGGACGCTGGTGCGCAGGATGTAGAGGAAGACGAACAGGACCACCGCGGCCAGCCCGACCGACGCCATCCCGAGGTAGCCGTACGTGAACGCGACGCTGGCGGTCAGCAGCCCGGTGGCGAACTCCGACGGCAGCGCGGTCACGAACGACCGCAGCATCAGCCCCACCGGCGTCCCGTACGCGAAGTGCGACGCGGTCGCGACCATCAGGAAGTTGAGCGTGTTCGTCGCCAGGAACGCGATCAGGACGACCGCGGCGAACCACAGCGCGTCCTCGTCGCCGGCCACGAAGTCCCCGCTGACGGCGTGGATCCCGAGCCCGCACACCAGCGGGAACGTGGCCGCCGTCGCCAGGTTGATCAGCAGGCGGTCGAAGGAGCGCGGCGAGGCCAGCGCGTCGACCAGCGTGCACCCGAGCGCGAGCGCCACCGCCGGCGCGGGCCCGAGCAGCGCGGCGGCGAGCACGATCGACAGGAACGACCCGGACAGCCGCAGACCCTTGATCTCGAACGCCAGCAGCTCACTGCCCGCCGCCAGCACGAACAGCAGGCCGAGCAGCGCCGCGGGTTGCCAGTCGGCGGCGCGGCTCGTGCTGATCGCAGCCGTCGTCGCGACGGCCAGGAGCACGCCGGAGACCGCCGCTGTGATGCAGCGCTGCCTACACACATCCCGGATAGTCGGCAGAACGCGCCCGGCGTTGAGCGCCAACGCGCCTTGCGGCAAAGGGCACAGCGCGCTCAACGTTCCCCAGCTAGTCTTCCGGCCGTGCGGCGGCGTCGTCTGGAACCACTGCGCGTCCGGCCGTTCGGCCGTCTGCTCGCCTCTTACACCGTCAATGACCTGGGCGACGCGATCGGCGTCGTCGCGCTGTCGGTGCTGGTGTACGACCGCACGGAGTCCGTCGCCCCCACCGCCGGGTTCTTCCTGGTGGCGAAGTTCCTGCCCGCGCTGCTGGCGACCGGCCTGATCGCGCACCTGGACCGCTACGGCCTGCGCCGGACGCTCCCGGCGCTGTACGCGACCGAAGCGCTCGTCTTCGCGGTGCTGGCGTTCCTGGCCACCGGCGACCGGTTCTTCCTGCCCCTGGTGCTCGTCCTGGGCGCGCTCGACGGGACGCTGGCCATCACGGGCCGCGGGCTCACCCGCGGCGCGGTCGCGGTGCTGCTGCAGCCGAAGGAGCTCTTGACCGAAGGCAACGCGCTGATGAACCTCGGGTTCGCCGCGTCCTCGGTGTTCGGGGCCGCACTCGCGGGTGGGTTGATCTCCGCGTTCGGCCTCTCGGCGGCGCTGCTGGTCGACGCGGCGTCGTTCTTGGCGATCGCCGCGGTGCTGCTGGTCGCGCGCGACCTCCCAGACCCCGGCCACGTGGACCGCACGCCGTGGCGCCAGCGCTTCCGCGACGGGCTCGAGTTCGCGCGCGACCACAAGCCGGTGCGGACGCTGCTGATCGGCCAGGCGCTGGCGCTGATCTGCTTCACGATCGTGGTCCCGATCGAGGTCATCTACGCCAAGGAGAGCCTGGGCACCTCCAGCGCCGGGTTCGGGATCCTGATGTCCTCCTGGGGCGCCGGGATCGTGCTCGGCAGCCTCGTCTTCCTGTGGCTGCGCAACCGCGTGGGCTTAGCGATGATCCTGCTCTCCAGCGCCGCGGTCGGCCTCGCCTACCTCGGCATGGCGCAGGCCCAGACGCTGCTCGTGGCGTGCGCGATGTCGGTCGTCGGCGGCACCGGCAACGGCGTGCAGTGGGTGGCGGTCATGACCGCGCTGCAGGAGGCGACGCCCGGCGAGTTCCAGGCGCGCATGTCCGGCCTGCTGGAGTCACTGGGCGCCGCGATGCCCGGCGTGGGCTTCCTGGCCGGCGGCCTGATCGTGGCGATCGGCTCCCCGCGCAGCGCGTTCGCGATCGCCGGCGCGGGGATCCTGGCGCTGGTGGCCCTGGCCGCGATCGTGCGGCCGGTCGTGGGCCTCAGACCTCAACGACGACCGGAAGCACCATCGGGCGTCGCTTGAGCCGGTCGTAGATGAACTGCGCGAGATCGTCGTGCAGGTGCGACTCCAGCACGTCGGTCTCGGTGATGCGCTGCTCGGCGGCGCCGTCCAGCGAGTCCTCGACCGCTTCGCGCAGCTCCTCGATGAACGCGCTGTTGCCGTCCAGGAACGGGACGCCGCGCGCCAGCACCTCGGGCGGCACGACCGACGAGCCGTCCTGCTCGGAGACGGTGGCGACGATGATGAAGATGCCGTCGGCGCTGAGCATGCGGCGGTCGCGCAGCGCGACGTCGGCCACGTCGCCGATGTCGACGCCGTCCACGAACACCATCCCGGCCGGCACGGGCGTGCCGAAGCGGGCGCCGTCCGCGTCGATCTCCAGCGGCGTGCCGTTCTCCGTGCGGAAGATGTTGCCCGCCGGGATCCCGACGGCCTGCGCCAGCTCGGAGTGCATCAGCATCCGCTTGAAGTCGCCGTGCACCGGCATCACGTACTTCGGCCGCGTGAGGTTGATCATCATCTTGACCTCCTCCGCGTAGCCGTGGCCGGACGCGTGGATCGGCGCGTCGCGCGCCGTCACCACTTCGCAGCCGATGTGGTAGAGCCGGTCGATCGTCTCGTTGACCGCGCGCTCGTTGCCGGGGATCGGCGTCGCGCTGAAGACCACCGTGTCGCCGGCCTTGAGCTCGACCTGCGGGTGGTCGCGGTACGCCATGCGGCGCAGCGCGCTCAGCGGCTCGCCCTGGCTGCCGGTCGAGATCACCACGATCTTGTCGTCGGCGAACTGGTCGACCTCGCGCGGCTGCAGCAGCATCCCCTCCGGGATGTCGATGTGCCCGAGGCTGCGGCCGATGTTGACGTTCTTGCGCATCGACCGACCGACCAGCGCGACCTTGCGGCCGTTGCGGCCGGCGGCGTGCACGACCTGCTGGACGCGGTGGATGTTCGACGCGAAGCACGTCACGACGATGCGGCCCGCGCAGCGCGCGAACACGCGGTCCAGGTGCGGACCGACGATCGACTCGCTGTCGCTGATGCCCGGGCGGTCGGCGTTCGTCGAGTCCCCGCACAGCAGCAGCAGGCCGTCGGCGCCGAGCTGGGCGAGCCGCGCCATGTCCGCGGGCGCGCCGCCGACCGGCGTCTGATCGAACTTGTAGTCGCCGGTGAACAGGACGGTGCCGAGCTCCGTGGTGAGCGCGACGCCGCCGGCGTCCGGAATCGAGTGCGTGAGGTGGATGCGCTCGAGCGTGAACGGGCCGGCCTGCACGGTCGCCCCGATCGGCAGCACCTCGAGGTTGACGTCGCGCAGCCGGTGCTCGTCGAGCTTGGAGCGCGCCATCGCCACCGTCAGCTGGCCGCCGTAGACGACCGGGATCTTGTCCTGGCCGAGGTCGCGGATCACCCACGGCAGGGCGCCCAGGTGGTCCTCGTGGCCGTGCGTGATCACGATCGCCTCGATCGCGTCCACGTGCTCGCGCAGATAGGTGAAGTCGGGCAGGACGAGGTCGATGCCCATCATCTCGGCGGTCGGGAAGCGCAGCCCGCAGTCGACCACTACGATGCGCCCGTCGTACTCGACGACGGTCAGGTTCTTGCCGATCTCGCCGACGCCTCCGAGCGGGATGACCCGCAGCGTGCCACTCACGCGGTCGTGACCCCGGCGAGCAGCCCGTGGCGGGCCAGGACGTCCTGGACCGCGGCGCGCTCGGCGTCGTCGCATTCGACCAGCGGCAGCCGCAGCGGGCCGCAGTCGTGGCCGAGCAGCTTCAGCGCGGCCTTGACCGGCGCCGGGCTGGCGGTGATGAACATGACGTCGTAGACGTCATGCAGGGACGCGTCCAGCTCCGCGCGCATCGCGGGCTCGTCGTACATCCGGCGCATCTGGTTGCCGATGACGTGGCTGGCGACGCAGATGCCGCCGACGCCGCCGATGTCCAGGCAGCGGCCGTAGATGTCGTCGTTGCCGGCGAGGACCGCGAGCCCGTCGATCAGCTGCAGCTCGGCCGAGTTGGCCTGCTTGACGGCCTCCACGTTCGGGAGCTGCGCGAGCTCGGCCAGCAGGTCGGGCGGCATGTTCGTGCCCGTCCGGCCCGGGATGTTGTAGAGGACGATCGGCGTGTCCCCCGCCGCCTTGGACACTTCCGAGAAGTGGGCGAGCAGGCCGCGCCGGTTCGGCTTGTTGTAGTACGGCGTGACCGACAGGACCGCGTCCACGCCCGCCTCGACCGCCTTCTCGGTGAGGTGGATCGCGTGCCGCGTGTCGTTGGACCCCGTGCCGCCGATGACCGTGCCCTCGTCGCCGAGCTCATTGACGATCAGCTCGATCAGGCCGAGGTGCTCCTCGTCGGTCATCGTGGCCGCCTCCCCGGTGGTTCCGGCCACCACCAGGCCGTGGGAGCCGTTCGCGAGCAGGTGCCGGCCGATGGCGACCGCCCCCTCCTCGTCGACGGAGCCGTCGGCACGGAAGGGCGTGACCATGGCCGTGAGGAGGCCTTCGTAGGGACGCATGCGGCTTAGGATGGCACGCGCGGCGGTCGGCCCGCGAGCGCACCACGCCTCGGGACTTTCGGCCGATTCCTTAAACCTTCATCAAGCGGGGCCGATTCAGAGGACTGAGTTCCGTTCCCTGCTCGAGGAGGCATTCCCATGCGCGCAAGCGTGCGCACGAAGCTGTTCGGCGCGTTCGGCGTCGTCTTGATCTTGCTCATCGTCGTCGGTGCCCTGGGCCTGAGAGGCACATCGGCGATCAGCGAGCGGTCGGATGCGATGTACAAGAATTCTGTCGTGCCGCTGTCGGATCTTGGCCAGGCACGCGCGCTGTTCAACGAGAACCGCGCGCTCGCCACGCGGTTCATGCTGGAGACGGACCCCTCGAAGTGGACCGAGCTCGAGGGGAAGATGGAAGCCAACGACAAGGTGATCGGTGAGCGGCTCAGCGCCGTCGAGTCGACGTTGCAGACCGCCGACGGCAAGGCGTCGCTGGAGGCGGTGCGCAACGAGATCGAGACGTACAAGGCCGCGCGGGCGAAGGTCTTCGATGTCGCCCGCACCCAGAACGGCGCCAAGGCCTACCAGCTCTACCTGGGCGACGCGCTGAAGGCCACCACGGACGTCACCAACGAGTTCACGGCGCTCTATGACTCGAAGGTGAACCTGGCCAAGACCGATCAGAAGGCGATCGACTCCACGGTCTCCTCCACCACGCGCACGTCGGTGATCCTGATCGTGATCGCGCTGGGCCTCGGCTTCGGCATCGCGTACCTGATCTCGCGCTCGATCACGGGCGGCGTCGGGCAGATGCTCAAGGCGGCCGAGGGCATCGCCGAGGGCGACGTCGAGCAGACCATCGACATCCGCAGCAAGGACGAGCTCGGTGAGACCGGCAAGGCCTTCGAGCGCATGATCGAGTACCTGCGCGAGATGGCCGGGACGGCGGACCGGGTCGCCGGCGGCGACCTGACCGTCGAGGTCCGGCCGCGCTCCGAGCGCGACCTGCTCGGCAACGCGTGCGCCCGGCTCGTACGCGACCTCGGCGAGGTCGTCGGCGAGCTGTCGCGCCAGTCCTCCACCGTCTCGGCCGCGTCCGAGCAGATGGCCTCGACGTCCGAGGAGACCGGGCGCGCGGTCGGCGAGATCGCGGCCGCGATCTCCGACGTCGCCCAGGGCGCCGAGCGCCAGGTGCGGATGGTCGAGTCCACCCGCGCGGCCGTCCGCGAGGCGGCGCGCGCCGCGACCGCCAGCGCCGAGACCGCGGCGGCCACCGCCGACGCCGCCGGCCACGCTCGCGAGGTCGCCCAGAACGGCGTCAGCGCCGCCGGCAAGGCCACGCACGCGATCCGCGAGGTCGCGGACGCGTCGCGCCAGATCGGGGGCGCGATCGACGCGCTGTCGACCAAGTCGGAGCGGATCGGCGGGATCGTGGACACGATCACCGGGATCTCCGAGCAGACCAACCTGCTGGCGCTCAACGCCGCGATCGAGGCCGCCCGCGCCGGCGAGCAGGGCCGCGGCTTCGCGGTCGTGGCCGAGGAGGTGCGCAAGCTGGCCGAGGAGTCCCAGGCGGCGGCCGCGCAGATCTCCGAGCTGATCTCCGAGATGCAGGCCGAGACGCACCGCGTGGTCGACGTCGTCGCCGACGGCGCGCGGCGGACCGACGAGGGCGTCGCCACCGTCGAGGAGGCGCGCGGCGCGTTCGAGCAGATCGGCGCCGCCGTCGAGACCATGAACGAGCGGGTCGCGGAGATCGCCGCCGCGGTGACGCAGATCAACGCCGAGGCCGAGCGGGCGCAGACCGACGTGGCCGAGGTCGCCTCGGTGGCCGAGGAGTCCTCCGCCTCGACCGAGCAGGTCTCGGCGTCGACGCAGCAGACCAGCGCGTCGACGCAGGAGATCGCCGCCTCCGCGCAGTCGCTGGCCGGCACCGCCGAGCAGCTCAACCGACTGGTCGGCCGCTTCCAGCTCGTAGGCTGAATCCAGCGCGGGGATCGGGCGCCAGTACGGCCCGGTCCCCGCCTGTAGCCTCCCGTCATGAAACGACCTGCCGCGCGATATCTGGCGGTTGCGGCCGTCTATTTGGCTGCCTACCTCGCGGCCGACGAGTTCAGCGCGCAGCTGGCGATCGCGCACGGCGTCTCGGTCTTCTACCTGCCCCCTGGCCTGACGCTCGCGCTGCTGCTGCTCGGCGGCCTGCGGTTCGTCCCGGTCGTGCTGCTCGCCACGCTGCTGGTCGGTGGCGTCACCCATCCGCTGCCGCTCTCGGCCGCGCAGCTGGTCCCGGTCGAGCTGTCGCTGACCGCGTGCTACGCGCTGGCCGCGTACGTGCTGACGCGCGGCCTGCAGCTCGATCTCACGCTGTCCTCGCTGCGCGCGACGACCCGCTTGATCGTCGCCGGCGCCGTCGCGGCACCGTTGCTGAGCGCGCTGGTGATCGTCAGCGAGTTCGAGCGCATGGGGCTCGTGGAGCCGGAGGCGCTCTGGACGACGATCCGCAGCTTCTGGGTCGGAGACGCGATCGGTGTTCTGACACTGACACCGGCGATCATGCTCGCGGTCGCGCGGCTGCGGTGCGGGCCGCGGCCGCGGACGGTCCCCTGGTCGAGCGTCCTGGAGGTCGCCGCGCTGGCCGCCGCCACGTTCGCGGTCACCTGGATCGCGTTCCGCACCGATCCCGACGAGGAGTACCGGGCGCTCTATCTGTGCTTCGTCCCGGTCGCGTGGACCGCGCTGCGCTTCGGGCTCGCCGGCGCCGCGACCGCCTCGGGCGCGGTCGCGCTGCTGGCCGTCGCGCTGTCCGTGGAGCGGGCCTCGCCGGAGAGCGTGCAGCTGTTCCTGATCACGCTCTCGATCACGGCGCTGCTGCTCGGGATCGTGGCGTCCGAGCGCCAGCACGCCCGTGAACGCGCCCGCGACCAGGCGGCGATGCTGACCGCGGTGTTCGAGTCGACCAACGATGCGGTCTACGTCAAGGACCGTGAGGATCTGCGGTACATCGCGCTCAACGAGCGCGCCGCGGCCCTGATTCCAGCGCCGGTCTCCGAGCTGATCGGCAGGACCGACTTCGACGTGTTCGACGCCGCCACCGCCGCGGCGCTGCGCGGGGCCGACGAGCACGTGATGGCCACGGGAGAGCCGACGATCCTCGAAGAGGAGGTCCCGGGCGAGCACGGGCAGGGGACGCGCGTGATGCTGTCCTCGAAGGCCGTCTGCCGCGCGGCGGACGGCTCCGTCCTCGGGCTGATCGGCGTCTCGCGCGACATCACCGAGCGCAAGGCGATGGAGCGCGCGCTGATGCACCTCGCGCTGCACGACCGGCTGACCGGGCTGGCGAACCGCGCGCTGCTGTGCGATCGCGGCGCGCTCGCGCTGGCGGCGGCGCGGCGTGAGCGCCGGACCGTGGCCATCCTCTTCTGCGACGTCGACCGCTTCAAGCTCGTCAACGACGGCTTCGGCCACGCCGCCGGCGACGCCCTGCTGCAGGAGGTCGCGAACCGGCTGTCGGCGCTGACGCGCGACGTCGACACCGTCGCCCGCCTGAGCGGCGACGAGTTCGCGGTCCTGTGCCAGGACGTCAAGGACGCGGCGTTCGCGCTCGAGCTGGCGGAGCGGCTCAGGAACGCGCTGCGCGAGCCCGTGCTGCTCGGCACCACGTCGGTGGTCGTGACGCTGTCCATCGGCGTCGTGGTCGCGGACGCCGGCGGGAACGAGACGCGCGACTTCGACGCGCTGCTGCGCGACGCCGACACGGCCATGTACCGCGCCAAGCCGGCGGGCGACCGCGTCGTGCTGTTCGATGACGAGGTCGTCGGCCGCGCGGCCACGCGCCTGGCGGTCGAGCGGGAGCTGCGCGACGCGCTCGGGCGCGACGAGCTCACCGTCTTCTACCAGCCTGAGATCACGTTCGCCGACGGGGCCCTGTGCGGCTTCGAGGCGCTCGTGCGCTGGCGGCATCCCGAGCGCGGGCTGCTCCTTCCGGGCGAGTTCATCGAGATCGCGGAGCAGACCGGGCTGATCCTCGACGTCGGCGCGTACGTCCTGCACTCCGCCGCCGAGCAGGCCGCGCGCTGGGCGCACGCCGGCGCCGACGGCGTGACGGTCTGGATCAACGTCACCGCCCGGGAGCTCGTCGACGTCGATTTCGCACCGCGCGTGATCGAGGCGCTGGAGCGGCACGACCTGCCGTCGGGCGCGCTCGGCATCGAGCTGACGGAGCGGATGCTGATCGAGCGCGAGCGCACCGTGGTCGACACGCTGGCCGCGCTCGTGCGGCACGGGGTGCAGCTCGCGCTCGACGACTTCGGCACCGGCTACTCGTCGCTGACCTACCTGCGCCGCTTCCCGGTCAGCGTGCTCAAGATCGACCGCGAGTTCGTGTCCGGCGTCGCGGGCGAGCACGCCGACGCCGACGACGCCGAGATCACGCGCGCGGTGCTCGCCATGGCCGCCAACCTGGGGCTGACCTGCGTCGCCGAAGGCGTCGAGACGGCCGAGCAGGCCGAGTGGCTGCGGCGCGCGGGCTGCCAGGTCGGTCAGGGCTACCTGTTCGGCCGTCCGAGCGAGGCCGAGACGCTCGCGCCCCCCTGGCCGAGCGTCTGGGTGTGACCGCTCGCCGCCGGCACCCGGCCGGCGGCGAGCCCCTGTGCTGAACGGCGAACGCGTCACTACGCCGCGACCTTGAACCGCCGCACGAGCGAGTTCAGCTGCTCGGCCGTGGAGGCGAGGGTCTGGGCCGACGCGGCGATCTCCTGGGTGGAGGCGCTCGTCTGCTGGGTGGAGGCCGAGACCTGCTCGGCCGAGGCCGAGGACTGCTCGGCGACCGCGGCCACGTCGGTGACCTCGGTCTCGGCCCGCCCGGCCTCGCGTGAGATGTCGCCGACCGCTTCGGTGATCTCGGCCACGCGGGCGGCCATGTCGTCGACCGCCCCGCCGATCGCCTCGAACGCCTCGCGCGTGCGCTCGACGGTCGAGACGCCGTCCTGCGTGCGCTCGGTGCCGTCGGCGACGACGGCGACGACGCGGGACGTCTCGTGCTGCATCTCCTGGATCAGCGCGGAGATCTCCGCCGCCGCGGTCTGGGACTCCTCGGCCAGCTTGCGGACCTCCTCGGCGACGACCGCGAACCCGCGGCCCTGCTCGCCGGCCCGCGCCGCTTCGATCGCGGCGTTGAGCGCGAGCAGGTTGGTCTGCTCGGAGATGCCCGTGATCGTGACCACGATGCCGCCGATGCGCTCGGAGCGCTCGGTCAGCTCCTGGATCGCGTCACCGACGGCGGCCGACGACGTCGCGACCTCGCGCATCGCGGCGCTGGCGGAGACCGCGGCGTCGACGCCGCGCAGCGCCACCGTGCGTGCCTCCTCGGCGGCCTTGGCGGTGGCGTCGGCGACCGACGCGCTGGTGCTGGCCGAGCGCGCCGCGCCCTGGACCGCCGCGCGCGTCGCCTCGACGCGCTTGACCTGTCGCTCCGCGCCCTGTGCGACCTCGGTGACCGCCGCGGCGATCTCCGACACCGCCCGGCCGGTCTCGTCGGACGTCGCGGCCATCTGCTGCGACGCGGACGCGACGGTCCCGGCGCCGCTGGCGAGCTCGCCGATCGTCTCGGCCAGCTGCACGCGCATCGCGTTGTAGGCCTCGACCGAGGCGATCGTGTTGTCGCGGATCAGCCCGACGGCTTCGGCCACGTCGCCGATCTCGTCGTTGCTGGTGCGCGTCAGCGGCGGCGTGACCGGCGTCACGTCGACCGTCAGGTCGCCGGTGGCGACCGACTCCAGCGCGCGCCGCAGGTCGGTCGTGTCGCGCTCGCGCAGGGTCGCGATCCGCGACAGGATCTCCTGGACCGTCTTCTGGATGCGCCCGGAGAACCACCAGGCCATCCCGAACCCGGCCAGCAGCGCCCCGATCAGCAGCAGGATCGCCTGCTGCTTGGAGGACGCGGCCGCGCGGTCGATCGCCTGGTTCTCGGCCTCGGCGACCTCGACCTTGGAGTCGAACAGGTCGGTGAAGTTGGCGGCCGCCGCGTTGACGGCCGGCAGGACCGACGCCTTGTCGACGCGGTAGGCCTCCGCCTGCTTGCCCTGGTCGGAGAGCTCGAGCACCTTGGCGCGCGCTTCGCGGTACGCCGCCAGGTTGCGCTGCAGGTCGGCGTACAGCTTGCGGCCGCTCTCGGTCGACAGCGACTTGCCGACCTTGGCCAGGTTCGCGTCGATGATCCCCGCGTTCTCCTTGAGCTTGCGCTCCATGTCGGCCTTCGCCGACGCGTCGGTCTCGAGGACGTGGTTGCTCGTGAAGGCGCGGCTCTCATTGAACTTGGCCCGCGCCGTGCCCAGCTGGGCCAGCGGCTCGACCGACACCGTGAACATCTTGTCCGCGCTCGCGTTGGCTCGCGAGTTCGTGCGGATGCCCAGCACACCGACCACGGCGGTGAACGCCAGCAGCACCGCCGCGCCGGTCAGAAGCTTCGCCCGGAGCCCGAACCTGTGGTCGGGCCGGCGTTTCCCCGTCTCCGGGGATGTCGTATGCGTGGTGTTCACCACGAGCTCCTTGTTGATCCGGTCACGATGGCTCACATGATCGGTCGACTGCGTTCGTGGCTTTAGAACTAATTCATTGTGACTTAATATTCAGAGTTGACTAGACAAACGTCGAGCGTGCGCGGGCAGGTCCGCCCACGGGTCGCCGGCCTTCAATCGGGCCTCGAGCCCGCGCAGCGTGAACTGGCGCGGACGCAGCGCGGCATCCTCGACCTCCTCCCACTGCACCGGCATGGCGACCGGGGCGCCGGGCAGGGCGCGCACGGCGTACGGCGCGACGATCGTCTGCCCGTACGTGTTGCGGGCGACGTCCACCAGGATCCGGCCCTCGCGCTTGTCCTTGCGCCAGAACGTGGTCAGCGTGTCCGGCCGCTCGGCGGCGATCCGCTCGGCGATCGCGCCCGCCGCCGCCCGCACCTCGTCGGCGGTGCGCGTGCGCTGCAGCGGCGCCAGGATGTGGATTCCGCGGGAGCCGGTGACCTTGGCGAACGGGACGAGCCCGAGGTCGCGCAGCACGTCCGCGGTGACCAGCGCCGCCTCGCGCACGGCGGTGAAGTCGTCGTCGGACGGGTCGAGGTCGAACACGATCCGGTCCGGCCGGTCGCGGCGGTCGCAGCGCGCGTTCCAGACGTGCGGCGTGATGCAGTTCAGCTGCGCCAGCCAGCGCAGCGTGGCCGCGTCGTTGATCATCGCGTGCACGATGTCGCCGCCCTTGCGGCGCGGCACCTCGCAGCGCGCGACCCAGTCCGGCGCGCCCTTGGGGAGCGCCTGCTGCACGACCACGTCGTGCCCGATCCCGCGGTTGTAGCGCCACAGGTTCATCGGGCGGTCGCGCGTGTGCGGGAGCATCAGGTCCGCCACGCGGGCGTAGTGCTCGGCGAGCTCGGCCTTGGTGATCCCGTCGGCTTCGAACAGGACCTTGTCGGGGTGGGAGAGCGTGACCTCGGGCATCAGCGCAGCGCGTCGGTGAAGCGCTTCGGCACCCGGGCCTCCTCCCCTTCCTCCCACAGCGTCACGACGATCAATTCCCCGCGCGGCACGTCTTCCATGCACACGAACACGAGGTCCGTCCGCTGGAGGTCGCGCACCAGCCGCGCGCCGCGCGCGCCCGGCTCGACGCGCCCGGCCTCCAGCGCGGTCGCGACCCGCGCCGCGATCTCCCTCCGCGGGTCCAGCGCGCCGCGGACCCGCTGCAGATAGCGCTCGACGGCGTGGTCGGTGACCGCTACGAGGGCCACAACAGCCGCTCGAGCCCGATCACCGGGGTCTCGGGCAGCGAGGCCACGCGGCGGACCGCGAGCAGGACGCCGGGCATGAAGCTCGTGCGGTCGGTCGTCACGTGGCGGATCGTGAGCGTCTGCGCGGCGTCGCCGAAGATCACTTCCTGGTCGGCGACGATCCCGGGCAGGCGCACGGAGTGGATCGGCACGTCGCCCTCCATCAGCGCGGCCGTGCGCGCGGCGGTGCCCGACGGAGCGTCCAGCTTCGCCGGGTGGTGGTACTCGATGATCTCGGCCGCCTGCAGCAGGCGCGACGCCTCAGCGGCGAAGCGCATCATCAGCACGGCGCCGAGCGCGAAGTTCGGGGCGGCGAAGACGTTGCCGGGGGCGCCCGCGACCGAATCGCGCAGCTCGGCCTCGTCCCACCCCGTGGCGCCGATCACGACGTGCACGCCGGCGTGCACGGCCAGCGTGGCGTTGCCGATCACCTGGTCGGGGATCGTGAAGTCGACCAGCACGTCCGCGCCGTCGAGCACGTCGGCGACCGTGACGCCGAGCGTCGGATCGGCCCGGCCGGTGAGCCGCAGGTCCTCGGCGCCTTCGACGGCGGCGCAGGTCGCCGTCCCCATCCGTCCCGCGGCCCCCGCGACGGCGACGTTGATCATGCCGCGATCGGATCGCCGGCGATGCCCTCGACGGCCGCGCAGAACGCGTCCTCGTCGGGCCCGATCCCGGCCGCCGAGAGCCCGCCCGGAGCCCACAGCTCGTCGACCAGGCTGCGCACGTCGTCGAGCGACACCGCGTCGATGCGCGCCATCACGTCGTCGGTCTCCATCAGCGCGGCCGTGCGCGCGGCGGTGCCCGACGGAGCGTCCA
>DATMGH010000095.1:0-127933 GCA_035555675.1 Solirubrobacter sp.
ACCTACAAGGGCAACGACATCGAGCGCTTCTACCGCTACGGGCTGCTCGCGAACCGCAACCTGCGGGTCTACAAGCCCTGGCTGGACGCACGCTTCGTGGACGAGCTCGGCGGCCGCGCGGAGATGAGCGCGTTCCTGCTCGAGCGCGGCCTCCCCTACCGCGACAGCGCCGAGAAGGCCTACTCCACCGACGCGAACCTGTGGGGCGCCACGCACGAGGCGAAGACGCTCGAGTCGCTGCAGACCGCGATGGACATCGTGGACCCGATCATGGGCGTCGCCCACTGGCGGCCGGACGTGCAGATCGAGGAGGAAGAGGTCACGCTCACCTTCGAGGCGGGCTGGCCGGTCGCGATCAACGGCAACGCGTTCCCGAACCTCGTCGAGCTGGTCAAGGAGGCCAACGCGATCGGTGGCCGCCACGGGCTCGGGATGAGCGACCAGATCGAGAACCGGATCATCGAGGCCAAGAGCCGCGGGATCTACGAGGGCCCGGGGATCGCGCTGCTGCACATCGGCTACGAGCGGCTCGTCACGGCGATCCACAACGAGGCGAGCATCGACAACTACCGCACGATGGGCCGGCGGCTCGGGCGGCTGCTCTACGAGGGCCGCTGGTTCGACCCCCAGGCGCTGACGCTCCGCGATCCGCTGCAGCGCTTCGTGGCGAGCGCCGTCACCGGCGAGGTCGTCGTCCGGCTGCGGCGGGGGGACGACTACACGCTCGTCTCGACCGCCGGCCCCGCGCTCACCTACCAGCCGGAGCGGCTGTCGATGGAGCGCACGGAGGACGCCGCGTTCGGGCCCGGCGACCGGATCGGCCAGCTGACGATGCGCAACCTCGACATCGAGGACTCGCGCGACCGGCTGGCGTCCTACAGCGGCGCGGGCCTGCTGCCGGACGTCGAGCAGATCATCGGCCGGGCGGTCGACGGGGCCCGTCAGCTCGAGTCAGACGTCCGTCCAGAGGCCTAAACACCGGATAACCAGCAGCCGATCCACCGGACAACAGGGCTGTAAACGGCATACCCGTCGCGAGGCGGGGACGCAAAGCTAGAGGTCTCCGAGGGGGAGATAGCTCGGCCGCCAGCTTCGAAATGGAATTCGAAGACGAGCACCGGAGGTGCCCTGAGTTGTCCAAGCTGTTCAAGACGCGCATGCTCGCCGTGGCCCTCGTGGCCGTGGCGGTGCCGTGCACCGGCGTCGCTGAAGCGGCGCCGTCCGCGCAGGCGCGCCTGGCAACGGTGGCCAAGCGGGCACCGAAGCGCAAGGTCACCGCGATCGTGCAGTTCAAGCCGCGCCTGTCGGAGGCGCGCGCCAAGGCCCTCGTGGCTCGCCACGGCGGGAAGGTCACGAGCCGCGTGCCGTTCATCCACGGCCTCGCCGTCCGCCTCCCCGCCAAGCAGGCGCGCGCGCTGGCCAAGGACCGCAACGTCCTCGGCCTGACGCTCAACGCTCGCGTGCACGGCACCGGGCTCGCGGACGGAATCCTCGCGTCCACCTACCCGCGGACGATCCGCGCCGACCGCCTGTGGAACCGCGGCATCACCGGTCGCGGCGTCGGCGTGGCCGTGATCGACACCGGCGTCGCCGGCGACGCGATCGACTTCCAGGACGGCGGCGGCGTCTCGCGCGTCGTCGCCAACGCGGTCACGTCCGCGAGCGCGACCACCGCGGGCGACGGCTTCGGCCACGGCACGCACGTCGCCGGCATCATCGCCGGCAACTCGCAGTACCGGTCGCGCCGCGACCCGCTCTACGGGCGCTACATGGGCATTGCGCCGGACGCGCACCTGGTCGCGGTCAAGGCGGCCGACGAGGCCGGCAACTCGACCGTGCTGGACGTGATCAACGGCCTGCAGTTCGTGGTCGACCACAAGGCCGAGTTCAACATCCGCGTCGTCAACCTGTCGCTGAGCTCCGATACGCCGCAGTCCTACAAGACCGACCCGCTGGACGCCGCCGTCGAGTACGCGTGGAAGAAGGGGATCGTGGTCGTCGTCGCCTCGGGCAACCGCGGCACGAGCGCCGACGCCGTCCAGTACGCGCCGGCCAACGACCCGTACGTGATCTCGGTCGGCGGGTCCGACGACACGCTGGGCGAGCGCGCGGCCTGGTCGAGCACCGGCCGCACGCAGGACGGCCTGAACAAGCCGGACGTGATGGCGCCCGGCGCGCACATCGTCTCGGTCGCGGCGCCGAGCAGCGCGTTCCTGCAGCTGTGCCCGGCGTGCTCGATCGCGGGCGACTACTTCAAGGCGGGCGGGACGTCGATGGCGGCCCCGGTCGTCTCCGGCGCGGTCGCGCTGCTGCTGCAGGCGCGCCCCAACCTCACGCCGGACCAGGTCAAGACACTGCTCACGCAGACCGACCACCCGGTCCGCGGGCAGCTCGGCGCGGGCGTGATCGACGTCGAGCAGGCGCTCTATACGCCGGCGCTCCCGTTCAACGTCAACCGCAACCTGGTGCCGAACCTGCTGACCGACGTCGTCCTGCGCACGGGCGCGCAGTGGACGCGCTCCTCCTGGAGCGCCGCCGCGGGCGCGCTGTCGGCGGGCTGGGCGCGCTCGAGCTGGTCCTGCGCCGGCTGCGCGTCGAGCGGCAACGGGATCGACCCGACGCGCAGCTCCTGGAGCCGCAGCTCCTGGTCGAGCGTCGGCGAGGACGCGACCGAGGAGGCCGCGGCCTACGAGCGGGCGATCGAAGAGCAGACCGAGGAGGAGACCACGCTCGCGACGCCGATCCCCGTCGACCCGGAGCCGGTCGAGGACGAGCCCGCGCCGCCCGCGCCGCCCGCGCCGGCGCCGCCCGCGCCCGCGCCGCCCGCGGCCCCGGAGGCGATCGGATGAGACGCGGACGCGCGAGCTGGGGACGCAAGCAACGGCCATGAGCTGGGACTCGGGGCGGGCGGCGCAAGCCGCTCGCCCCGAGCGCTATGGTCGCGCCGTCATGGCCGACCAGGTGGTGATCGAGCACCCGAACCGCGCCCAACCCGCGGCGCAGCTGGCCCGGGTGCTGGTGATCGCGCTGCTGATCGCCTCGGCGGCGGTGGTCCTGATCGTCACGGTCGGCGGGTGGGCCACGATCGAGGGCGCCAAGAGCATCCAGATCGCCTACATCGCCGTCTACTTCGTGTTCGCGCTGTTCGTGGCGCGCTGGGCGCGCGGCGTCCTGCCCATGATCGCGGCGCTGGCGGTGATCCTCGGCGTCTTCGGCGTGGTCGCGGCGCCCGGCTGGTTCGCGCGCGACAAGACCGGGTTCACCGATCCGGGCCTGGCCTCCTCGGTACTCGGCGCGCTCTGCGTGCTGCTCGTCGTGCTCCAGGTCGGGCTCATCCTCGCGGCGCTGGTCGGGTTCCGCCAGCGCTGGAACGTCGAGGTCGAGCGCACGCTCGAACCCGCGCCCGCCTAAGATGTAGCGCCGCCCGCCCGGGTGGAGGAACGGCAGACTCGGAGCTCTCAAAAAGCTCTGCCCTTACGGGCGTGCGGGTTCGAATCCCGCCCCGGGCACTCGCTCAGAACGGCAGCTTGCCGCGGCCACGGCGGCCGGCGCTGCCGCTCTTGGACACCGCCTTGTTGGACGTCGTGAACGGCTTGCTGAACCAGCGGCCGAGCCGACCGGGCGCGTGGCTCGCGCCGCGGCCGCCGGCGCCGATCGCTTTCTGTGTCCCCTGCTGCGGGTGCCGCGAGAGCCGCGGGAACAGGAACGCGAGCACCAGGATGATCAGGCAGAGGGCGACGATGGCGGCGAGAAGCATGGCTGCGCCTTACCCGCCAGCAGTGCAGGCCACGCGCGCGTCAGCTCAGCCAGGGCTCCAGCGCGTCGGCCAGCGCGGCCGGCGCGACGAGCACGCCCGGCCCGGACGGGCCGACCGGCTCCAGCGGGCGCACGTCGAGCCCCGCGCACGCGCAGATCAGCCCGCCGGCCGCGAGGTCCCAGTGCTGCGGGCCGTGCTCGTAGTAGGCGTCCAGGCGCCCGCACGCGGTCCAGACGAGGTCCAGCGCGGCGGCGCCGAAGCGGCGCAGGTCGCGCACCTCGGGCAGCAGCCGCGCGGCGAGCACGGACTGCGCGCGGCGCACCTCGGCGTCGTAGCCGAAGCCGGTGGCGACCAGCGCGGTCGCCAGATCGCGCTTGCCCGACGGCGTGATCGGGCGGCCGTCGAGCGTCGGCCGGCCGCCGCGGGCAGCCGAGAACAGCTCGTCGCGCAGCGGGTCGTAGACGACGCCCACGAGCGTGCCCTCCGGATCCTCCGCGGCGATCGAGACTGCCCACTGCGGGATCCCGAACAGGAAGTTCACGGTGCCGTCGAGCGGATCGACGACCCAGCGCACGCCGGAGCTGCCGGCGAGGTCGCCGCCCTCCTCCCCCAGGATGCCGTCGTCGGGACGGACGGCGGTGATCCGGTCGCGGATCAGGCGCTCGGCGTTGTGGTCGGCCTCGCTGACGAGGTCCGTCGGCGTGCTCTTGGCCGACACGCGCAGCTCGGGCCCGCGGTAGGCCTCGCGCAGCAGCGCGCCGGCTTCGCGCGCGACCGACTCCGCCAGGGCCCGCAGCTCGCCGGCGGTCACGCGAACGCTCCCGGGACCTGCTCCGGCCACGAGCGCGCGGCCTCCAGCTGGCCCGCCAGCGCCAGCAGCCGCCCCTCGCCGTCGGGCGGCCCGACGAGCTGGACCGCGAGCGGGAACCCGTCGCCCGTGAGCCCCGCCGGCACCGACAGCGCCGGCTGCCCCGTGTGGTTGAACGCGCCCGCGTAGGGCGCCCACCGCACCTGCCCGGCGAGCGTGCGCGCGGCGGACGCGCGGTCGTACTCGCGGACGCGCAGCGGCCGGCGGGTGAACATCGGGGTCAGGACCACGTCGCACTCCTCGAAGATCGCGTTCAAGCGGGTCGCGTCGTCGGCCGCGGCGGCTCCCGCGGCGTCGGCGAACCGCGACGGGATCGCGCGCCCGAGCCGCGCCATCCCCCGCGCCCGCCGGGACAGCCGCTCCGGGTGCCCGATCGTCAGCGACATGTCGCCGACCCCGCGCACGAACCGCGTCAGCACCCGGTTGCCGAGCGTGAGGCCCCAGTCAAGCTCGCGCTCGCCGACCGCGTGCCCGAGCGTCCGCAGCAGCGCCGCCGTGGACTCGACCGCGCCGCGCTGCTCCGCGTCCGGCTTGACGCCGAGCGGCGGCAGGCCGACCGAGACGGCGACCCGCAGCGCCCCCGGCTCGGGCACCGGCACGTCGCCATCGGCGATCGCGTCCAGCAGCAGCACCGCGTCCGCGACCGTGCGCGTCAGCGGGCCGAAGACCGCCATCCCGCGGTGCGGGTCGACGTCCGGCGCGGACGGCACCCGGCCCCGCTGCGGCTTGACGCCGACCAGGCCGCAGCACGCGGCCGGAATCCGGATCGACCCGGCGCCGTCGCTGCCGAGCGCCGCGCTCGCGAGCCCCGCGGCGACCGCGGCCGCGCTGCCGCCGCTCGACCCGCCCGGCGTGCGCCGCGGGTCCCACGGGTTGCGCGTGACGCCGAACGTCGGCGACTCGGTGAACCCCGTGGCCATCATCTCCGGCACGTGCGTCTTGCCGAGGATCACGGCGCCGGCGGCGCGCAGCCGGCGCACGACCTCGGAGTCGGCGGGCTGCGCCGGCGGGTCCCAGTCGCAGCCGTACAGCGTGGTCTGGCCGGCGACGTGGATGTCGTCCTTGATCGCGATCGGGACGCCGAGCAGCGGCCGCCGCTCGCCCGCCGCGACCCGCGCGTCGGCCGTGTCGGCTTCGGCGAGCGCCTGCTCGCGCAGGACGATCCGGAACGCGTTCAGCTGTGGATCGAGCCGCGCGATCCGCTCCAGGAAGAGCTCCGTGAGCGCGCGCGAGGTCAGCTCGCCGGCCGCGATCAGCGACGCGTGGCGGGCGGCACCGGCAAAGGCGAGCTCGGGCAAGACGGCGAGGACATTAGAGCTTCGCTCAGGCGAGCACGGCGACGGCCTCGATCTCGATCAGCAGCTCCGGCCGGACGAGGCCGGAGACCTCGACCAGCGTGCTGGCCGGCGGCGCGCCGTCCGCCACGAACTCGGAGCGGACCGCGCGCACGACGGCGAGGCCCGAGATGTCCACGAGGAACGTCGTCAGCTTGAACACGTCCGCCCAGCCCGCGTCAGCCGCGGCCAGCGCGCGGCCGACGTTCTCGAACGCGAGCCGCGCCTGCGCCTCGATCCCCACGGGCACGGTACCGTCGCGCGCCGAGCCGACCTGGCCGGACACCCACACCTGCGACCCCGCGGGCACGACGGCCACCTGGCTGTACCCGTGCGGCCGCGGCAGCGAGTCCGGCGACCAGACCTTCACTCTGCCTCCCCAAGTGGCTCGCGCGCGGCGTGCGAGCGCTCTGCCCGAGTCATGCCGCGACCTCCAACGCCACCAGCGCGTACATCTTCGCGGCGTCGACGAGGTCGTCGAGCGCGAAGAAGCCCTCGCCCTGCACGTCCGCGCGCCCGCGGCTGGGGCCGAACGTCAGCGACGGGATCCCGTGCCCGTTGAACACGTTGGTGTCGCGCCACATGGAGACGACGGCGGTCTCGACCTGCGGCGGCGGCTCGGCCCCGCGCACGGCCCGGTGCGCCGCGCGCACCGCGTCCGCCAGCGGCTGCACCTCGTCCCCCGCCTCGAACCCGGGCTTGGCCATGATCAGCGAGACGTCCGCGCCGGTGCCCGTGGCGTCGACCGCCGCCCGCAGCGACGCCGTCACCTCGTCGACGTCCTCCCCCGGCAGCGTCCGCACGTCCACGTACAGCGCGCAGTACGGCGACGACCGGTTCGGGCGCCACGGCAGCCCGCCGCGGATCGCGCCCACCTGGGCCTTCGGCCGGACCGGCCCGCACGCGGTCTCGCGGCTGCGGCGCTCCTCCATCGCGATCGCCCACGCCTCGACCGCCTCGACCACCGCGGCGGCCTTGACGATCGCGTTCGGATGGTCCGCGAGCGATCCGGGCCGGCGCAGCCGCGGCGTGTACATGTTGCGCCCGCTCAGCGTGATCTTGTAGTACGCCGCGCCGCAGTTGAACCAGCACAGGCCGAAGTCGGTCGTCTCCGCCACCAGCGCGCAGTCCCCGCGCACGCCGTGGCGCACGAGGTAGTCCGAGCCGAAGCCCTTGCCCTCGTACGCGACGCCCGTGTACTCGTCGACCGGCGCGGCGCCGGTCTCCCCCGCCACCGAGGTCAGCACGACGTCCCCGCGCAGCTCCACGCCCGCGTCGCGCAGCGCCCGCCCCGCGATCATGAACAGGCTCATCGGCCCGCGGTCGTTGAGCACCGTGTGCCCGAACAACCGGTCGCCCTCGCGGCGGCCGCCCACCCGGTTCGGGTCCGGCACCGCCATCAGCCGGTCGTATTCGTCGCCGGACGCCTCCGTGTCCAGGTGCGCGTTGAACACGATCGTGCGCCCGCCGCCGCTGCCCCGCAGCCGCGCGACCGCGTTCGCGCGCGTCGCGGTGATCGGGACCAGGTCGGCGGCCATGTCCTGCTCGCGGTACCAGGCGACGACCTCCTCGGCCAGGATCCGCTCGGATCCCCACGGCGAGTACGTGTTGCCCAGCCGCAGCGCCAGCTCCGCCAGGTCCTCGCGGCTCTCCTCCACCCGCGCCAGGACGTCCTCGGTCATGCCCATCCGCTCCCCCTCGCCAGCTTCGCCGTATTGAGATCCACCCAGACGCCGGTCGCCCCGCGCCGGTCCGCGAGGCCGAGCGCGACCACCGTCCCCGCCAGCACGGCGGCGCCGAGCAGCTGCGTCCCGCTCGGCACGGTCCCGAACGCGATCGCGTTGACGCCCAGCGCGGTCAGCGGAAACGCCAGCTCGAGCAGCGTCGCGGTCGCCGCCGGCGTCGAGCGCAGGCCGCGGTAGTAGAGCAGCAGCGCGGCCAGCCCCGGCACGAGCGCCAGCCCGACCAGCGCCGGCAGGTCGCCGGCGCTCGCCTGCACGCCGTCGCCGAGCGCCACCAGCAGGATGAACGCGACCGGCAGCCCGCACAGGAACCGCAGCCCGGCCAGCTGCGCCGGTGCGACCTTCACGCCCGCGAAGCGCCCGAGCACGGTCCCGAGCGCCCACAGCAGCGCCGCGCCGGCGCCGAGCGCGGCGGGCACGAGCTGCTCGACCGACGCGTCCCCGGGCGACGCGAACGCGACCAGGTAGCTGGCGCCCAGCGCCACGGCCAAGAAGACGAAGTAGCGCGGCCGCAGCCGCTCGCCCAGCAGCGCGTACGCCGCGCCCGCGGCGAACACCGGCTGGAGCTTCTGCAGCAGCAGCGGCGTCGTCGGGTCGCCGTGCTTGAACGCCTCCGTGAACAGCACGGTCGCGGCGACCGACGAGCCGCCGCCGATCAGCCCGACCGCCAGCCACTCGCGCGCGCCCAGCACGCGCAGCGAGCGCCACGCCGGCACGACCAGCACGAGCGCGACCGCGCCCAGCAGCACGTGCTCCCAGAACACGACCTCGACCGCCGGCAGGTCGGCCGCCAGCCCGCGCCGGAAGAGCGCGTCGGTGCCCCACAGTGCCGCCCCGAAGGCGACCAGCAGCGCCCCGGTGCGCTTCACGCCAGCGCCCGCTCCGCGCTGGCGAAGAACTCCGACAGCACTTTCGACGCCTTCTTACGGATCGACGAGGCGCCGAGCGACGCCGGCCGCCCCGTGACCTCGTACGCACCGTGCACGTCGACCGCGGTGCCCTCGCCGTCGTCGCTGAGCGCGAGCGTGACCTCGATCGTCAGCCGCGAGCCGATCTGCCGGTCCTCACCGTCGGCGTGCGCGCGCAGCAGCGCCGCCTCGACGCGCTCGCCGACGCCGATGTCGAGGTCGGCGCGCAACTTGAAGGGTCCCATGCGGTCCTCGAGCAGCGCGGTGTAGCGCTCGCCGGGCTCGACCGTCTCGGCCGCGCCCACGATCGAGATCCACGAGAGCACGGTCGGGATGTCGCTGACCGTGGTCCACACCGCGGGCCGGCTCGCGGCGAGCCGCACGGTCTCCTGGAACTCCTGGCGCACAGCGTCGACCTCCCGATTCGGATATTGGATACGATCATACACGATCGGGTGCGGCGCGGCGCGACAGCAGCGGGTCCAGCTGCCGTATCGGCCGCAGCAGCGGCACCGTCGCCAGCGTCGCCGCGCCGACGAGCGCGAACGCCGCCGGCACCGGCACCGCCACGATCAGCGCGCCCATCGCCAGCGGCGCGACCAGCTTGCCCGCGTTGCGCGTCATCCCGCTCACCGCGACCAGCCCGGCGCGCACGCTGGCCGGCGCCGCCTCGGTCACCAGCGCGTTCTGCACCACGGTCAGCATCCCGTCGCCGAGCCCGAACGCGACCGCGATCGGCAGCGCCACCTGCCAGCTCGGCGCCAGCGCGAAGGCGCCGAGCGAGCACGCCAGCACGACCACCGCGGCGCACAACAGCAGCGACGCCGGCGCCCGCTGCAGGATCCGCACGACGACGACGTTGACCGCGGCCGCGACGCCGGACGCGACGCTCAGCACCAGCGCGCCCTGCGCCAGCGACGCGCCGGTCGCGTCCACCAGCAGCAGCGGCAGGTACGCGATCAGCGCGAACTTGCACACGAAGCGCAGGAACCCCGCGACCAGCACGCCCGGCATGCCCGGCTGGCGCACCGCCTCGCGCAGCTCGCGCGCGTAGTCGGCGTTCGCCACCTCGGCGCGCGTGTCGTCGAGGATCAGCACGCCCGCCAGCGCGAGCGGCGCCAGCGCGCCCTGCGCACCGATCGCCGCCTGCCAGCTGAGCGTCGCCAGCGCCGCGCCCACCAGCGGCAGCACGAACTCCCCGACCGAGAGCGCCACCTGCCGGTGCGACTGTGCGCGCAGCTGTGCCGTCCCGTGCAGCACGTCGCCGATCAGCGTCATGCTCAGCGGCATCAGCGCGCCGAAGCCGATGCCCTGCAGGAACCGCAGGCCGAGCAGCGCCCAGTAGTCCGTCAGCGGCGCCTGCGCCGCGCCCGCGACGGCGTACAGCAAGGCCATCGTGACGAACACGCGGCGGCGGCCGTAGCGGTCGGCCGCGTAGCCGAGCGGGACGGCGAACACGACCGCCGGCAGCATGTACGCCGCCGTGAAGAGACCGAGCTGCGCGTCGGAGATGTCGAGGTCGGCGCCGAGCGCCGGCACCGCCGCGGCGATGCCCTGGACGCCGAACAGCGTCCCGACCGCGGCCGCGATCGCCAGCCAGACGTAGGCGCGAGCGCGGGCCATCGCCTACGCCGGCGTCTGCGCGTCTTCCTCCATCAGCGCCACGAGCTCGTCGCACACGTGCTGCAGGTGCGACTGCAGCCAGTTGACGGCGCTGTCGATGTCGCCGGACTTGATGAACTCGATCAGGTGCAGGTGGTCGCGCTGGCCGGGGCGGCTGACGTAGTCGACCTTGCGCTCGAGCCAGTAGCGGCCCGCCTCGGCCCGCAGCCGCTCGATCAGCCCGACCGTGCGCGCGTGGTGCTCGCCGTCGTAGAGCTCCGCGTAGAACTCGTTGCGGCGCGTCAGGAACTCCTCGCCGTCCTGGATCTCGTTGAGCTCGCGCGCGAGCTGCTCGAGGTGCTCCAGGCGCTCGGGCGTCATCGCCGTGATCGCCTTGCGCAGCGCGTGCGCCTCCAGCAGCGCGCGCAGCTCGTAGATCTCGCGCATCTCGTCGGGCGAGAGCTTGTTGACCACCGCGCCGCGGTACGGGTTGAACGTGATCAGCCCGTCGGCCTCGAGCTGCAGCAGCGCCGAGCGGACCGGGATCCGCGACACGCCGATGGCCTCCGCGAGCTGGTCCTGGCGCAGCCGCTCGCCGGGCTGGAAGACGCCCTTGAGGATGCCTTCGCGCAGGACCTCGTAGACCATGTCGCCCACGGTCCGGAATTGGCGGCTGTTACGGGCGACGATCGAGCGGAAGCGCTCGCCGTCAAGGGTGATCTCGGGTTCAGACACGGGACGCCTCGACCTGCGCCAGCCGCCACACGCGCTCCGGGGTCAATGGGAGCTCGTGCGGGTAGCGGCCCAGCACGCGTCCGACCGCGGCGGCCACCGCCGCCCCGACCGGGTTCAAGGATCCTTCGCCGGCGCCCTTGGCACCGTAGGGGCCGATGCCGTCGCGACGTTCGACGACGATCTGATCCAACCGTTCAGGAAGATCGCTGCACCGAGGCACTCTGTAGTCCACCACGTTTGGATTGGCCAGCGTCTGGCCATCGTAGACAAGCCGTTCGGACAGAGCGGCGCCGAGCCCCATCGTGGCCGCGCCGAGGTCCTGCCCGTGGACCAGCGCAGGGTTGATCGCGAAGCCCACGTCACCGACCGTCGTGAGCTGCTCGACGCGCACGCGGCC
Source organism: Solirubrobacter sp. (assembly GCA_035555675.1). GTDB lineage: Bacteria > Actinomycetota > Thermoleophilia > Solirubrobacterales > Solirubrobacteraceae > Solirubrobacter. Next base: position 11,344 of record DATMGH010000095.1, read on the forward strand.
GGTCTCGCGATCGACCGCCGCGACGACGCCGCTGCACCCGATCTCCCAGAACGGCGGCATCGCCTGGAACTCGCCGTGGCGGCGCACGGTGCCGACGCCGATGATCTCGCCGCCGGCGCCGAAGAAGCGCTTGATCGCCACCTCGTACGGCACGTCCTCGCCGCCGGCGAGCTCGCGCGCCTGGCGCTTGGCGTCCGCGCAGGCGGCCTGCAGCGAGCGCCCGACCAACGTGGTGGTGCGGCTCGCGCCGGTGGTCCGCTCGTACGGCGTCACCCCGGTGTCAGCGGCCACGATCGCCACCTTCTCCAGCGGCAGGTCCAGTTCCTCGGCGAGGATCTGAGTGAGGACGGTGCGCGACCCCTGGCCGAGCTCGGTCGCCCCCACCGCCGCCGACGCGGAACCGTCAGCGTGCAGACGCACCATCGCCACCGAGGTCGGGTGCGCGCCGGCGTCCGACGCCGAGATCCCGAACCCGATCCCGCGCCCCTCGGGCGCGTCCGGCCAGCCGAGCGAGCGTGCCAGCAGCTCGAGGTCGGCGGGCAGGTCGGCGTCGATCCCGCGCTTGCCCGGCAGGATCTCCTCACCGGGCCGCACGACGTTGTGCAGCCGGATCGCGAACGGGTCGAGGCCGAGCCGGTCGGCCGCCTCGTCCATCTGCAGCTCGCCCGCCAGGTTGCCCTGCGGCGCCCCGAACCCACGCAGTGAGGACGCGGGCACCGTGTTGGTGAAGACGGAACGAACCCGCACGCGGACCGCGCCGATGCGGTAGGGCCCGAAGCAGCGGTTCGCGAGCTTGGCGCACACGACCGGGCTGTTGTCCGTGTAGGCGCCGGAGTCCATGACGACGTCGAAGTCGCGCGCCAGCAGTGTGCCGTCGGCGGCGAACGCGCTGCGCGCCCGGATGCGCGCGCCGTCGGAGCGGGTGGTGAGGATCGACTCCTCGACGCTGAGCGCGACCCGCACCGGCCGGCCGGTGACGTACGCGCCGAGCGCCGCCAGCGGCTCGACCTTCGTGTACGACTTGGTGCCGTAGCCGCCGCCGACGTACGGCACGACCACGCGCACGCGGGCCAGCGGGAGGCTGAAGATCCGCGCCAGGTCCTCGCGGACCATGTACGGGTGCTGGGCGGTCGAGTAGACGACCAGCGAGCCCTCCTCGAACGAGGCGATGCTGTTGTAGGGCTCCATCGCGTAGCCGTAGAGCATCGGGTAGCGGTACTCGCCCTCCAGCACCAGGTCGGCCGCCTCGAACGCGGCGGTCACGTCGCCCCAGCCGTACTCGGCGGCCGCGCACAGGTTGCCGGCGAGCCCGTCGCCGCCACTGTCGAGCCCCTCGTCGCGCGTGCCGGCGACCCGCTCGGGGTGCAGCAGCGGCGCGCCGTCGGCGAGCGCCGCCTCGGCGTCCATCACCGCGGGCAGGTCCTCGTAGTCGACGCGGATCGTCCGCGCGGCGCGCTCGGCGGCGCGGCGCGTCTCGGCGACGACGAGCGCGATCGGCTCGCCGTGGTAGCGGACGGTGTCGATCGCCAGCGCCGGATGGTCGCGGACGACGTGGCCGAAGCGCGGGTCCAGCGGGGCGACGTTCGTGCCGGTGCAGACGGCCAGGACACCCGGGACGGCCTCCGCCTCGGCGGTGTCGATCGAGCGGATGCGCGCGTGCGCACGTTCGGCCCGGGCGACGACGCCGTGCGTCATGCCCGGCACCGTGAGGTCGAGCGCGTAGCGCGCGCGGCCGGTGACCTTCACCTCGCCGTCCAGGCGCGGGACGGACGTGCCGGCGACGTTCATGCCGAGGCCGCCAGGATCGCGTCCACGATCGGCTCGTAGCCCGTGCAGCGGCAGATGCTGCCCTCGAGCCAGTGGATGACCTCCTCGCGCGTCGGGCTCGGGTTCTGCTCCAGCAGCGCCTTCGCGGTCATGACCATGCCGGGCGTGCAGAACCCGCACTGCAGCGCGGAATGCTGCAGGAACGCCCGCTGGACGGGATGCAGCTCGCCGCCGGCGTCGAGATGCTCGACCGTCTCCACGGCGCCGCCGTCGAGCTCCACCGCGAGCGTGGTGCACGCGCTCACCGGCAGCCCGTTGAGCTGCACCGTGCACGCGCCGCAGATCTCCATCTCGCAGCTCGGCTTGGCGCCGGTCAGCCCCATGTCGCGCAGCAGGTCGAGCAGCAGCGTCGCGTTGTCGACCCGCAGCGTCAGCTCGCGGCCGTTGATGCGGCCGGTGATCGTCGTCGCGGTCATCCCTCTCCCCTGAGCGCCAGGACCGCGCGCTGGGCCAGCACGCCGGTCAGGTGTCGCTTGTACGCCTCGCTGCCGGACAGGTCGTCGACCGGCTCCACCGCCTCGGCGGCGGCCGCGGCCAGCGCCGCCAGCGCGTCCGGATCGTCGTACGCCGCGCCGGCCAGGGCGTCGGCGGGAATCCGGACCGGGCGCTCGTCGACGGCGCCCGCGACGACGACCGGTGCGCCGTCGAAGACGCGGCCGTCGAGCCGCCCGGCCGCGGCCACGCCGACCGCCGGGCGCTCGAGCACCTGGAACTTGCGGTACGCGGCCCGCACCGCACCGTCGACCGGCACGATCACGGCCTCGATCAGCTCGTCCTCGCCGAGCTCGGTCTCGTATGGGCCGGTAAGGAAGTCCTCCACCGGCAGCTCGCGGCTCGCGCTCGCGCCCACGAGCGCCACGCGCGCGCCGAGCGCCACCAGCAGCGCCGGCGGGTCGGCGTGCGGCTCGCCGAACGCGAGGTTGCCGGCCAGCGTCCCCGCGGCGCGCACGCGCACGTTGGCGACGTGGCGCTCGAGGTGCGCGAGCGCCGGCAGGTCCGGCAGCGTCTCCAGCTCGCGGTGCGTGACCGCGGCGCCGATGCGCAGCTCACCGTCGCGGCGTTCGATCCCGCGCAGCGCCGGGATCCGCTTGACGTCGATCAGGTGCTCGTACTCGAGCACGCCGAGCTTCATCGCCAGCAGCAGCTCCGTCCCGCCGGCGTAGAGCGCGGCCGTGTCACCGAGCTCGGCCCGCAGCGCCGCGGCCTCGGCCACGGTGGTCGGGCGGTGCAGCTCGAAGTCGGTCGGCAGCAGCATACGATTGGATTTTGGATACTATCAGTTGCATCCGTCGGAGTGAGGAGGCTCGACCCGTGCAGGCACAGGCCGCGACACCGGAGATCTCGACCGCGACGCTGGTCGCCGCGGCACCCGCGCGCCCCTGGATCGGCGGGCGCTTCGCCGACGCCGCCGGGCCGCGGGTCGATGACCACGCGCCCGCCACCGGCGAGCGCCTGGCGAGCGTCGTCCTCGCCGGCATCGCCGACGTCGACGCGGCGGTCGCCGCCGCCCGCGCCGCGCAGCCCGCGTGGGCAGCGCTCTCGATCCGCGAGCGCGCCGAGCGCATCGAAGCGCTGGCGGACCGTGTGCTGGCCGCCGCCGAGCGGTTCGGCCGGCTCGATTCGCGTGACACCGGCAGCCCGCTGACGCCGATGACCACCGGCGCGCGCAAGGGCGCGCTCTACCTCAAGCAGATCGCGGGCGTCGCGCTCGAGCTGCAGGGGCGGACGATCCCGGCCTCGGCCAGCGGCTGGCACCTGACGCGGCGTGCGCCCTGGGGCGTCGTCGGCGCGATCACCGCCTACAACCACCCGACGCTCTACGCCTGCCAGAAGAGCGGCCCGGCGCTGATCGCCGGCAACACGATCGTGATCAAGCCGTCCGAGCAGGCGCCGCTGTCGACGCTGCTGTTCGCGTCGCTGACCGAGGACCTGCTGCCGCCCGGCGTGCTCAACGTCGTCCCCGGCCACGCCGAGGCGGGCGCCGCGCTGGTGGCGCACCCGGACGTCGCGCGCGTCTCGTTCACCGGCTCGGTCGCCACCGGCCTGCGCGTCCAGCGGACGATCGCGGACGCGGGCCGGATCAAGAGCGTGCAGATGGAGCTGGGCGGCAAGAACCCGATCCTCGTCTTCCCCGACACCGACCCCGCCCAGGCCGCCGACGCGACCGTGCGCGGCATGAACTTCATGCGCGTGCAGGGTCAGAGCTGCGGCTCGACGTCGCGTCTGATCGTCCACCGCGACGTCCGCGACGCGGTCGCCGAGGAGATCGTCGCGCGCGTCGGCCGGATCGCGATCGGGCTGCCGGAGGCCGACGGCACCCAGATGGGCTCGCTGATCTCGCCCGAGCACCGCGACCGCGTGCTCGGCTTCGTCGCGGACGCGCGCGCCGACGGCGCCGAGTTGCTGGCCGGCGGCGGCGCTCCCGCCGACCCGGTGCTGGCCGGCGGCGCCTACGTCGCGCCGACCGTGTTCGGCGCCGTGACGCCCGAGCACCGGCTGGCGCGCGAGGAGGTCTTCGGCCCGGTGCTGGCGATCATGGACTTCACCGACGAGGCGGACGCGATCGCGCTCGCCAACGCCACCGACTACGGGCTCACCGCGAGCGTCTGGACGAGCGACATCGACCGCGCGCTGCGCACGGTCGACGCACTCGAGGCCGGCTACGTGTGGGTCAACGACGTCGAGACGCGCTACACCGGCGTGCCGTTCGGCGGCTGGAAGCAGTCCGGGCTGGGGAGCGAGCAGAGCCTGCTCGACGACCTCGAGCAGTGCACGCACAGCAAAGCTGTGAACATCGCGGTCCGATGACGAGCCTGGCCAGCGCCACGTGACCCCGACCGCAGGTTTCAGGCATCGCGAAGCGGAGGTCGCCCGATGAGCAGGTTCGCCACCGCCGGCGAGGTCGCAGACGCGGCCCGTGCCGCGCTGCCGCCCGAGGTGTGGGACTACGTCTCCGGCGGCGGCGGGACCGAGGTCACGCTGCGCCGCAACCGCGCGGCGCTGGACGCCCTGCTGCTGGCGCCGCGCGTGCTGCGCGACGTCTCCGCGCGCCGCACGGACACGACGTTCCTGGGCATCGACCTGGCGCTGCCGGTGCTGCTGGCGCCGATCGGGACGATCGGGCTCTTCGACGCGGGCGGCGCGGCGACGTGCGCCCGTGCCGCCGCACGCGCCGGGGTCGCTGCGTTCGTCGGGATCCTGTCGGTGCCGTCGCTGGAGGAGGTCGCCGCGGCGGCGGACGCGCCGCTGATCTTCCAGCACTACGTGCGTGGCGACCGCGACTGGACGCTCGAGCTGTTCCGGCGCGCGGAAGCGGTCGGCTACCGCGCGCTCTGCATCACGGTCGACAGCGCGGTCGACGGGATCCGCGAGCGCGACCTGCGCAACCGGTTCGACCGCAGCTCGATGCAGGACCGCCCGAACCTGGGCGCCGCGTACGACCGCCGTGAGCTGCAGGCGACGCTGACTTGGACCGAGGTCGCGTGGCTGGCCGAGCGGACCGAGCTGCCGCTGCTGCTCAAGGGCATCACGCACCCGGACGACGCGGCCCTGGCGGTCGAAGCGGGCGCCGCGGCCGTGGTCGTCTCCAATCACGGCGGCCGCCAGCTGGACGGCCAGCCGGGCGCGATCGAGGTGCTGGAGGGGGTCGTCGACGCCGTCGACGGCCGGATCGAGGTCGCGGTCGACGGCGGCTTCGAGCGCGGCGGCGACATCGTCAAGGCGCTGGCGCTCGGCGCGCGCGCCGTGCTGATCGGCAAGGCGATGTGCCTGTCGCTGGCCGCGGGCGGCGAGGACGCGCTGGTCGACACGCTCGAGCGCCTGCGCCGGGAGCTCGACGCCACGTTCGCGCTGCTCGGCGTGACCGCGCCGGGCGAGGTCACTTCCGCGCACGTCCGGCCCGCACCGTGGCCGACCCCGCCCCCGCCAGCCGGCTGAAGACGACGTTGCGTGTCTGCCCGGCGCCGGACGGGTAGCCGCCGTGGAAGAGCCCGAGCGCGTCGCCGGACGCGAACAGACCTGGCAGCGGGCGGCCTTCGCGATCGAGCACGCGCGCGCGGTCGTCGACCGCGACGCCGCCGAGCGTGAACGTCACCCCGCCGGTCACCGCGTAGGCGCTGAACGGCGGCTCGCACAGCGGCACCGCCCAGTTGGACTTCGGAGGGGTCAGACCCCTCGTGGCGCGTCCGTCCGGGCGCGTGGGATCGAACGGCGCGCGCTCCGGGCAGGCCGCGTTGTAGTCGCCCACCGTGCGTTCGAGCGCGTCGGCGTCGACGCCCAGGGTTTCGGCCAACCCGCGCACGGTCGCCGCCCGCGCGGGCTGCGCGTGCCGGTAGGCGTAGTGCTTGAGCAGCGGCTCGCCGACGGCGTCGAAGAGCTGGAACGCGACGCCGCCGGGCCGCGCGAGGATCCGCCGGCCGACGCTGCCGTACGTCTCGGCCAGCCCGCCCGCGCCTTCGTCGAAGAAGCGCCGCCCGTCGAGGTCGACCGTGATCCCGTACAGGTAGCTGTAGCGGTTCATGCGGTTGCCGCCCTCGGCCGGCGGCGACGCCGCGTCCACCGGCGTGATCACCGCCTCCGACCACGAGCCCGCACGCGCGGCGCCGCGATCGATCAGCCCCTCCAGCACCTCGCCGGTGTCGTGGCGCGAGCCGCGCACCACGCCCGCCGCCGTGCCCAGGTGCCGCCGGCGCCGGTCGGCGCTGGCCTGGAAGCCGCCGCTGCAGACGATCACCGCGCGCGAGCGCACCAGCGTGCCACCGACCACGACGCCGCGGCCGACTTCCACGTGCGAGACCGCGGCGCCGAGCCGCAGCTCCACGCGGTGGGCGGCGGCCAGCCGCAGCCACTGTTCGACGAGCCCGTCGGCGGCCAGGACGAGCCCGGGCTCGAAGCGCCCGTGCAGCGAGCGGTTGAAGCCGAACGGGATCCCGAGCGCCAGCATCCACTCCAGCGCGGGCCCCGAGCCGGCCGCCAGCCGGTCGCGCAGCGCCGGGGAGATGCGGCCGCCGGTCGCGGCGTCGAGGTCGGCGGCGAAGGCCGCCGCCGAGTAGCCCGGCAGCTCGTAGCCGTCCACATCGCCCACGAACGCCCGGATCGTGTCCGGCCCCCGATAGACGGCGCGAAACCCCGTGTGCGAGAAGGCCGCGTTCCCGCCTGCGCGGTCGGCCTTCTCCAGCACGACGACGCGGCGCGCGCCGGCCTGCGCGGCCGCGACCGCCGCGGCGAGGCCGGCGCTGCCCGCGCCGACCACCGCGACGTCGTACTCAGAGACGGACGCGGAGGGCGTCACCGTCGACCTCAACCGTGGCCGGGCGCAGCTTGCGCGCGCGGTTCCACAGCGCTTCGCCCGTGTCGAGGTCGTACTCCCAGCCGTGCCACGGGCACGCGATCACGCGCCCGCCTTCGGCGAAGTACTCGCGCACTTCGCCGTCGGGCTCGATCGCAGCCGTCAGCAGCGGGTGCAGCGTCCCGCGCGAGCACACCGGGCCGCCCTGGTGCAGGCACCGGTCCACATAGGCGACGTACCGGTCGCCGAGGTTGAACACGGTCACGCTGGTGCCGTCGAGGTCGACCGTGCGCCGCTCGCCGGCGGCGAAGGTGGGGATGCTGACCTCGGCCATCAGCGACCCTCGAAGCGGAAGAACCGCATCGCGTTGCCGCCCAGCACCTGGGCCTTCTCGCCGTCGTTGAGGAAGGGCAGGTCCGTGATCACGCTCGGCATGTCGAAGTCCCAATGCGGATAGTCCGTCGAGAACGTCAGCGTGTTCGGGCCGTCGATCATCTTGAAGACGTCCGCCAGGTAGTCGATCTTGGGTGGCTCCTCGAGCGGCTGGGTGCCGTAGAAGAAATCGAGCATGTACTCGCTCGGCAGCCGCTTGAGCAGCGGCGCCTCCGCCCGCCGTTTGCGGAATTCCGCGTCGAGCCGGAACATCAGCATCGGGATGTAGAACAGCCCGGCCTCCTGGAACGCGAACTTCACCCGCGGGAACCGCTCCGGGATGCCCTGCACGATCATCGAGACGATCGTGGCCATGTTGAAGAGCACGAACCCGAGCGTGTGCGTCTCGATGAAGCGCTGGAAGCCCTTGATGACGAAGTCGTCGATGCCCGAGCCGGCCGAGTGGTAGACGATCGGCAGCTCGACGTCCTGGGCGGCCTGGTAGATCGGGTCGTAGAACGGGTCCCCGAGCGGTGGCTCGGCGCCCGCCGTGATCAGGCAGACGGCCGCGAACCCCGGGTTGCCGGCGTGCTTGTGGATGATCTCGGCCGCTTTGCGCGGGGCCTGCACCGGCGCGATGATCATCGAGTAGATCCCGTTCTTGGGGTCCATCACGCGGTCGGCCATGTACAGCGCGTAGCCCTCGGCGAGCCCGACCGCGACGTCGCGCTGCGACGTCGTGGAGAGCGCCAGCATGCGGTTCGGCAGCTGGACCGAGATGTCCACGCCGAGGAACTTCATGATCTCGGGGATCTCCTCCGGCGGCGTCGGCTCCTGCGGGTAGTGGATGTCCGGGCGCACGATCCGGCCAGAGACCCCGCGGTCGCCGGTGCTGCCGGGGAGCAGGCGCCCCGGCGCGGTGCGCGAGATCCGCGTGCGCAGCGGCTCGGGCAGGTAGGAGGCGAGGACCTTGTGATCCTCCAGGTAGTGCGCGTCGACGTCGACGATGGTCGTCATGCTTCGTCTCCCAGGGTGCGCCAGCGCAGAGAGCGGCGCTCGAGCCAGAGGGCGCCCGCGTACAGCACGTAGCCGAGCAGGAGCGTCCAGAGGATCCCGGCGAGCAACTGGTCGGTCAGCAGCTGCGCCTGGGCGGAAAGGATGTAGGCGCCGAGGTCGGCCGCGATCAGCAGCAGCTCGGCCGTGACGGCGCCGCGGATGCCGCGCGCGACGCCCTGTGAGACGCCGGACGCGATGTGCGCCGTAGCGGACGGCAGGATCACCTGGCGCCACAGGCGGCGGCCGCGCAGGCCGAACGCCCGGCCGGTCTCCAGCAGGTCGCGCGGGACGTCGCGCACGCCGGTCGACGTGCTGATGACGATCACCAGCGCGACGTACGTGACGACGATGAACACGCGCCCGCGGAAGTCGAGCCCGGTGTAGACGCCGATCACCGGGATCAGCATCGTCACCGGCATCGCGTACGCGGCGTCGACCAGCGGGTCGATCGTGTTGCGCGCCCACGGGAACAGCGCGATCGCGAACCCGAGCACGAGGCCGAGCACGATCGAGATCACCATCCCGACCGTCAGCGTCAGCAGCGTCCCGCCGGTCGCCTTGAGCAGGTGGCCGTGGACGAGGCCGTCCCAGAGCGCCGGGAACACGTCGGTCGGCGGCGGGGTCGCGAAGTGAACGGGGTTGGACCCGTACCATTGCCACAGCCCCAGCAGGACCGCCAGCGACACCAGGCGGAGCAGGATCACGTTGCGGCGTCGCTGCGTCATGCCCGCACCTCGTCGGCCCACGGCATCAGACGCCGCTCCGCGAACCGGATCGCGTACGACGACAGCGCCGCCAGCAGCGTGATCAGCAGCACCATCGCGTAGAACTTCGGCAGGTCGCGGTTCTGGCCCATGTTCTTGAGGATCCCTCCGGTCCCGACCCCGACCCACAGCTCGGCCAGCACCATGCCCGTGTAGGCGTTGGCGATCGCCAGTCGCAGGCCGATCACGATGTACGGCAGCGCGGACGGCAGCACCACGCCGGTGAACTGCCGCCGGCGTGGCACGCAGAACGCCTCGGCGGTGCGCATCAGCGCACGCGGCACGTCGCGCGCGCCGGCGGCGGAGTTCACGATCACGAAGAAGACCGAGAACAGGAAGACGACCGCGACCTGGAAGCGGAAGCCGACGCCGAAGATGATGATCAGCAGCGGCAACAGCGCCGCCAGCGACGTGACGAACAGGCCGCGCACGTACATGCCGGCCACTTGGTCGACTACGAACGAGCGGCCCATCGCGACGCCGACCGGCACACCGATCAACACCGCCAGGCCGAAGCCGACGAGCAGGTGCTCGAGCGATTTGGCGACCACCTCCAGGCGCCCATCCTGGACGATCTGGACGAACCCGTCCACCAGGCCCTGCAGCGTCGGCAGGTAGAAGTCGCCGGCGGCGAGTGCTGCCAGCTGGTAGATGACCAGCAGCGCGCCCCAGACGATCGCGCGCTGGACCCACTTGTTGTGGGTCGACAGGGTCACGTGCCCGCGCCCTCGAGCAGCACTTCCGACTGCCCGGTCCGCAGGAGCTTCCAGATGTCGCCTTTGAGCTGGGCGAACTCGGGCGCCGTACGCCAGGCGTCCCGGCGCGGGCGCGGTGCGTCGACCGCGATGTCGGCGATCAGCCGCCCGGGGCGAGCGGACATGACGAGCACGCGGTCGGCCAGGAAGAGCGCCTCCTCGATGTCGTGCGTGATGAACACGACCGTCTTGGCGTTCGCTTCCCAGATGCGCTCCAGCTCCTCCTGGAGCAGCACGCGCGTCTGCGCGTCGAGCGCGCCGAACGGCTCATCCATCAGCAGCATCTGGGGGTCGATCGCGAGCGCGCGGGCGAGGCCGACGCGCTGCTGCATGCCGCCCGACAGCTGTGCCGGGTAGTAGGTCGCGAACTCGCTCAGCCCGACCTTGTCGAGCCACAGCTTGGCGCGCTGACGCACCTCGTCCTTGGGCAGGTGCTGCGCTTCCAGACCGAGCTCGACGTTGCGGACCACGGTGCGCCACGGCATCAGGTTGTGATGCTGGAACACCATGCCCCGGTCCAGGTTCGGGGCGAGCACGCGCTCGCCCCGAACCCGGATTTCCCCCTTGTCCGGCTTCTGGAGCCCGTGGATCAGCCGCAGCAGCGTCGACTTGCCGCACCCGCTGGGGCCGCAGATGGCGACGAAGCTGCCCTCGGCGACGCCGAACGAGACGTCCTCCAGCACGCAGAGCTCTTGCACGCTCCGGCGCCGCTCGATCACGAACGTGCGGCCGACGGATTCCAGCTCGAGGAACATGTGCCTAGGAACCCACCAGCTCGAGCGCGCGCTTCATGACGCGGCGGTCCAGGACCTTGTCGGGCGTGAGGTCGGTCTTGAGGATGCCTTCCTCCTTGCCCAGGTCGATCATGTACTGGATGCGGGCGTCCGTGAGCCCGCCGTCGGTCGGATACACCGGGTTCTCCTTGATGATCTCGTAGACCTGCTTGAGGTCCGACGCGGGCGGCGGCTCGTCGATCATCTGCTTGCAGCCCGCTTCGAACGCGTCGTAGCTGGCGATCAGGTCTCGGCTGCTCTGGATCACGCTCGCGGTGACGGCGGCGGCGGTCTCGAGGTTCTTGTCGAGCCAGTCGCTGCGCGCCGCGTACGCCTCCTTCATGAAGTCCGGGACCTGCCCGTAAAGCTTGGCCAGGACGTGGACGTCGCCCTTCTCCTTCTGGATCGCGTTCGCCTGCACGACGTGGATCACGGTCGCGTCGGCGTCGCCCGAGGCCAGCGCGGACGCGCGCTCGCCGGAGGACTCGACGATCACCTTCTTGGGGATGTCAGTCACCAGGAAGCCCGCGTTGGATGCCTTGAGCATCGCGTCGAACACGGCCTGCCCGGCACCGCCGGGCGAGTCGGTCGCGACGACGACCTTCGGGTCCTTGAGCTGCTGGATGTCCGTGACGTTGCCGCGCGAGGCGATCACGAAGTCGTCCGAGAGGCTGTAGGTCGCGAAGATCTTGAACGGCTGCCCGCGATCGATCAGCAGCAGGTGTGCGATCGTGGACTGGCCGGCGATGTCGACCTGGCCGGACAGCGTCGACTGCGTCAGCGTCGTCGACGAATCCAGGACGGTCACGTCCTTCTTGGCGATCGAAAGCCCGTACTTGCCGCCCGCCATCACCGGGCCGGCGATCACCGGAAGGTAGGACGGCTGCGGCGTGCTCGAAAGGCCGATCTTGGGCTTCGGGTTGACCTTGCCGCCGCTGCTGTCCTTGCCGCCCGCGTTCGCGGACGACGTGCTGTCGTCGTCGCCGCAAGCGGCCAGCAGGGCGGACAGTCCGCCGAGCGATATCAGGCCTCCGGCGCCGATGCCGCTGCGGTGCAGGAATTCCCGCCGACTTACCTCAGCCATGCGCTCTCCCCTTCTCCTCGGCCGGTCGGTCTGACCGGCTCCGAGATATGGTATCCAATATTCACTTCTTGGATCAAGGGTCCAATTAGCGTCCACACACGACGTCGACGAGGACCGGCTTGCCCCGCTCGCGCACCCGCGCAGCGGCATGGGCCAGTACGCCGTCAAGCTCGGCCGGGTCCTCCACCGGGCCGATGCCCTCCACGCCCTGAGCGCGCGCCAGGCCGGCGAAATCGATCGCCGGTGACTCGATGCGGATCCCCCGCGGAGGGGGAGCGTCCGTGCGGCCCCGCGTGCGCGCGACCTCCGCCTGATGCAACTCGTCCTTGCCGTACGTCCGGTTGTCGTGGACCACGATCAGGAGCGGCAGCTCGTGGTGCGCCGCGGTCCACAGCGTTTCCGGCACGTACATGAGGTCGCCGTCGGCCTGCACGTCGACCACCAGGCAGTCGCGGTCGCGCTGGGCCAGTGCGGCACCCACCGAGGCCGGAAGCCCGTATCCGAGCCCCTCGCCGCCGGAGCGGCCGAGGTACGACGTCTCATCCCGCAGCGGCCAGAGCCGCCGCGGCCAGCCCGCGAGCAGGCCGTTGGCGAGCTGCCAGTCGCCGCTGTCCAGCGCGCGGCCGAGCGAGGCGGCGAGGTGCGCGGGCGCGATCGGGCGCTCGCCGGCGACGGCGCGCGCCTGCGCGGCCCAGCGCTCGCGCTGCGCGGCGTGCGCGGCGGCGAGGCGCTCGCGGCGCGCGGCGCGATCGGACGCGCGCGAGTCGCCGCGGCCGGCGGCAGCGCGCGGCTCGCCGGGCGCCCCCTCACGAGCGGCCACCGCCGCGTCGAGGTCGCGCAGAAATCCGGTCAGCTCCGCGGTCACGCGCTCGAAGCCCGGCGCGAACGCTTCCGGCTCGAGGAAGCCGCGGCCGCGCAGCTCGGCCAGGCCGACCGCGACTACGCGCGCGCCCGGCGCGGTCACGGGCGTCGTCGAGCGGTCTTCGAGGTTGACGGTCGTCAGGCCCCAGGTCGGGTCGCGCAGCTCGAGCGCGAGCACCAGATCGGCGTCCGCGAGCGCATCGACGCCGTGGTCGGCCCAGTGGTCGGCCGGGAAGCTGCGGCCGCCGAGGTCGACCACCGCCGCCGCGAGCCGCTCGGCCAGCGCGCGCAGCGGCACCGAGGCGCCCGGCGCGCCGCGGTCGATGACGAACACGGGCCGCGAGGCGGCGAGCAGCGCGTCGGCCAGCTCGCGCACGACCGCGCCCGGCGCGGCCACCGCCGGCGCCGGGTCCACCGGTGCGGGCGCCCGCACGTCGGTCTCCTGCTCCTGCAGCAGCGCGTCGACCGCCACGTACACCGGCCCGGCGGGCGGCGTGACGGCGATCCGCAGCGCCCGCGCCAGCGTCTCCCCGAGCGCCTCGACGCTCGCCGGCTCCGCGTCCCACTTGACGATGTCGCGCACGACCGCGGACTCCGGGTGCCCGGAGTGAATCCAGTCGATCCACGGCCGCCGGCGCGTCACGTCGCGCGGGCCGCTGCCGCCGATCACCAGCATCGGCACGCTGTCGACCCACGCGTTGAACAGCGCCATCGCCGCGTGGTGCAGGCCGACCTGGTCGTGCACAAAGACCGCCATTGGCCGCCCGGCCGACTTGGCGTAGCCGTGAGCGATGCCCACGGCCACCTCCTCGTGCAGGGCGACGATCGCGTTCGGCGTCCGCGCCTCCTCGAGCGAGTCATGCAGGCCGCGGAACGACGCGCCCGGGTTGAGCGCGACGTGCTCGATCCCGGCCGCGGACAGGAACTCGACGACGACGTCGGAGCCGTACCGCATGGTTAGGCCGGGACTTCCGAGGTACGCAGGTGCGGCAGGACCTCCTTGCCCAGCAGCTCGATCTGCTCGAAGAAGCGATCGAACTTGAAGCGGAAGTCGAACACCAGGTGCTCGCACCCGGCGGCCTCGAACTTGCGGCACTCCTCGACGACGTCCTCCGGGCTGCCGGCGATCAGCGTGCCCTCGAGGTCCTCCCAGGTCTCGAAGCGCCCGGACGGGGGCTTGACCCAGTACTTGGCGTTGTTGGCCCACGCCAGCAGGCCGTCGACGTTGACGTCGCGCAGCGCCTCCTCGCGCGTCGCCTCGACCGACGTCGGCGGGATCACGGCCACGGTCGGCGGCTTGCGCTCCGCGGCCTCCGACAGCTCGGCCATCTTGTTCACACGCGCGCGGAACGTGGCGAGCGAGATGCGACCCGGCATCCACCCCTCGCAGTACTCGACCGCGCGCCGCGCCGACGCGGGCGTGTTGCCGCAGTACCAGAACGGCACCGGGCCGCCGACTGGCTTGGGCTCGATCGTGACGTCCTCGAACGAGTAGAAGTCGTCCGCGTAGCTGACGTTGTTCTCCTGCCACACCTTCTTGAGGATCAGCGCCGTGCTCTTGACCAGGTGCCAGCGCTTGATCTGCGGGTCGATGCCGATCGCCTCGAACTCGTGGTCGAACGTGCCGGCCCCGTAGCCCAGGATGACGCGCGGCCCCACGAGCTGGGTCATGGTTGCGACCGAGAGCGCGACCTCGAGCGGGTGGCGGAACGGGATCAGCGACCCCGTGCCGAGCTCGATCCGGTTGGTCACGGCACCGATCGCGGTCAGCGTGATCAGCGCGTCGTAGAAGGAGCGGTTGGGGTCCTCCATCTCGCCGTGCGGCTCGAAGATCAGGTGATCGCGAACCCACACCGAGTCGAACCCGAGGTCCTCGGCGAGCCGCGTGCCGTCGAGCAGGCGGTCCTTGTCGGCGTAGACGCCGAAGTGCGGCAGTAGCAGCCCGAACTTCATTAAGTCTCTTCTCCTCAGTTGGCGGCGGTGGCCACGGCGGGTGCGGTCGCCATGCGTCCGCCGCCGGGAACCCCGGTGACGACGCCGTCGGCGTAGATCTCGGTGCCGCGCAGGAACGTGCGGTCGACCGCGACCCGGCACTCGCGGCCGTCGTAGGGCGTCCAGCCGCAGCGCGACAGGTCCGCGTCGTTGGTGATCGTCCAGGGCGCGTCCGGGTCGAGGATCGCGACGTCGGCGTCCAGCCCGACCTCGAGCGATCCCTTGACCTGGCCGAGCCCGAAGACCTCGGCGGGCCGGCTCGCGGTCAGCTCCACCGCGCGCTCGAGCGAGAGCTTGCCCTGCTCGACGGCTTCGATCAGCAGCGGCAGCTGGTACTGGATGCCGGGCGTGCCCGTGTGGGCGCTCCACATCTTCTCCCAGCCGACCTCCTTCTCCTCACGCGTGTGCGGCGCGTGGTCGGAGGAGAGCATGTCGATCGTGCCGTCGCTGAGGCCCTCCCAGACCGCGGCGCGCGCGTCGTCCGGGACCCAGTAGCTGAGCACGTACGGGCCGAGGCGCTCGACCAGCTCCCACGTGGCGAGAAACAGCGCCCAGTGGTTGACCTCGCATGTGATCTTGACCCCGCGCGCCTTGGCGCGGCGGACGGCCTCGATCGAGCGCACGGTCTGCATGTGCATCAGGTGCACGTGGCAGTCGCTGGCCTCGGCGAGCCGGATCAGCACGTCGCACGCGGTGTCCCAGATCACGCCCTGGCGGGCGGCGTACGCCTGCGCGTAGGCCTGCGGCGTGTTCTCGCCGCGCGCGAGGAACTCGCCCTCGATGTAGTCCATCAGCGCCTGGTCGTGCGGGTGGATCATGAACGGCAGCCCGGTGGGCGCGATCAGGTCCATCGTCCGCAGCAGGTCGCCGTGGTTGTGCATGCCCGTGCCCGCGGGGTGCGGGTACGTGCGGCCGGTGTCGACGACCATGAAGATCTTGAACGCGCGGATGCCGCGCTCGGCCATCGGGAGGATCTCGTCCGGGTCGGTCGCAGCCGGGTTGTGGTTGTAGTCGACCACCGACTTCTCGGCGTACAGCGCCAGCACCTCGTCGAGCAGCCGGGCGCTCGACGTCGGCGGCTGCAGGTTCGGCATCCCGAAGATCGTCGTCACGCCGCCGGCCGCAGCGGCGAGCCCGGTCGTCGTGATGTCCTCCTTGTGGGTGAAGCCGGGCTCGCGCGTGTGCACGTGCGGATCGACCATCCCCGGCAGCACGAGCTTGCCGGCGGCGTCGACGGTCCGCCCCACGTCGGCGAGCTCGAAGCCCGGGCCGACGATGCCGGCGATCTTGCCGTCGTCGACGAGTACGTCGGCGCGCCGCCGCCCACCGGGCAGGACGACCTCGCCGCCGGCGATCCGCAGATCAATCCCCATGTCCGCTGTCCTCTCTGATGTCGATGGTGTCGGGCAGACCGTCGGCGCTACGGACGACGACGCCGCCGTTGCGCAGGTGCTGGTCGAACCAGTCGACGATCAGCGGCGTCACGGTCGTCCAGTAGCGGTCGTAGGCCGCGTAATGCGTGGTGTGGCGCTGCATGACGAGCCGGCGCGGCCCGCGCGCGGCTTCGTAGAGCGCGACGGCGTGGTCGGTCGGCGTGGTCGCGTCGCCCTCGACGCCGATCACCAGCAGCGGCGTGGTCAGCTGCTCGGCGGCGTCGAGCGGGCGGTAGGCCAGGATCTCGTCCGCGGCGGCCAGGGAGACGGCGCTCGGAATGCGGTCGTCGACGTCGGCCTTGACCGTGGTCGCGCGGCGCTCGGCGGTCGGGACCATGATCTCCTCGCGCGGGTGCACGGCGCGGCCGGCGCCGGTGGTGACCCGCAGCCGGCGGTCCTCGTCGAGCGCGGCCAGGAACGCCAGCCAGTCGGACTCCGAGCGCATCCGGTGCAGCCAGTCGCGCCCGTCGGCGACCGGGACCTGGCTGACGACGGCGCGCACGCGCGGGTCGGCGGCCGCGAGCAGGATCGAGTTGCCGCCGCCGGTGCCGCCGGTGCCGAACGTGCCGACCGCGTCCGCGTCGACGTCGTCGCGGGTCGTGAGGTACGTGACGGCGTTGACGAGGTCCTCGAGCTGGCGATGCGGTGAGAGCTCGCGCTGGCCGCCGGAGTCCCCGAACCCGCGGTAGTCGATGACCAGCACGCCGTAGCCGGCGGCGGTCAGGGCCTCGTGGTAGCGGACGTACAGCTTGGCGTCCTTGAGCCCGAGCCAGCCGGGACCCTGGACGATCGCCCGCAAAGGCCCGTCGACGACATCCGGTGTGCGCCAGAGCGCGGAAATACGCGCGCCCTCGCTGAAGAACTCGACCGCGGTGGTCTGCACCAGCTCTCTTCTCCCTCCGTTTCGTAGTCAGGATATCGGATACGATTTTCACGTCAAGCGACAAAGGAGCCGGGATGCGCTACGGGTACAAGGCGTCCGCCGAGCAGTTCGAGACCCGCGAGCTGCTGGAGTTCTCGCTGGAGGCGGAACGCCGCGGCCTGGACACGATCGCCGTGTCGGACCACTTCCAACCGTGGCGCCACCACGGCGGGCACGCGCCGGCGGCGCTGACGTGGCTGGGCGCGCTCGCGCAGGCCGCGGACGGCGCGCGGATCGGGACCAGCGTGCTCACCCCCACGCTGCGCTACCACCCGTCGATCGTCGCCCAGGCGTTCGCCACGCTCGCGCGGCTGTCCGCCGGGCCGGTGTTCCTGGGAATCGGGACCGGCGAGGCGATGAACGAGCGGCCCGCGACCGGGATGACGTGGCCGGGCGCGAAGGAGCGGCGGCTGCGGCTGGCCGAGGCGATCGAGTTGATCCGGGCGCTGTGGACGCGCGAGCGGGTCGACTTCGAGGGCGAGTACTACCGCACCGAGCGGGCGACGCTCTACGAGCGTCCGGACGAGCCGCCGGCGATCTACGTCGCCGCGGCGGGCCCGCTCGCGGCCAAGCTCGTGGGGCGCGCGGCGGACGGGTTCATCTGCACCAGCGGCAAGGCGCCCGAGCTCTATACGCAGCTGCTGGCCGCCGTCGCCGAGGGGGCGGAGAAGGCGGGACGCGACGCGAGCGCGATCGGCAAGCTGATCGAGATCAAGGTCTCCTACGACACCGACCGCGAGCGGGCCGAGCGGGCGTGCGACTGGTGGGGCGCGCTGGCGCTGACGCCGGAGGAGAAGCAGGGCACCGAGGACCCGCTGGAGCTCGAGCGGCTGGCGGACGCCAACCCCGGCCGGGCGGCGTCTCGCTTCATCGTCTCCGACGATCCCGACGAGGTGGTCGAGCGGATCGCGCCGTACGTGGAGCTCGGGTTCGACGAGCTCGTCTTCCACGGGCCGGGCGCCGACCAGCGGCGCTTCCTCGAGCAGTTCACGCGCGACGTGCTGCCGCGCCTGCGGGCGCGCTGGAGCTGACGGCGGCGCGCCGAGCGGTCACTTACCGGCCGTTACGGGTCGTCGGTGACCGCTCGTCGCCCGCGCGCGCGGCCAGCGGCGCCTCGCCGGCCCGGTAGGGCTTCGGCTCCGGCGGCAGCGGGCGGCGCGGGCGCAGGCCGGCGGCGAGCATCGCGGCGCCGCCCGCGATCAGGATCAGCGGCCACCAGTAGAGCGAGTCGCCGGCGCCCTCGATCGCGATGAACGCCGCCAGGTTGACCACGCCCAGGTACGCGGGACCGGGCGAGCGGTCGAGCGCGCCGAACGCGATCAGCCCGAACCCGGCGCCGAGGACGACGATCTCCCAGGCGCCGGGCAGCCCCGTCCCCAGGAGCGCGGACAGGGCGATGCCGGCGATCGCCAGCCCGGCCGCGTCGATCAGCACTTCGGCGTGGCGGCGCGCGGGCTCGCGCAGCGCAAGGCCGCAGAGCACGAGCGCGGCCGCGTAGAGCGCGAGTAGCCAGCGGTACGGTGCGGACGGGTCGGCGCCGAGCAGCCAGCGCCACGCGCACAGCAGCGCGACGCCGCCGAGGATCGCGGCGATCAGCAGCGAGATCGCGCTGTTGCGCTCGAACGCCGGCCACAGCAACAGCAGGCCGACCAGCAGCGACGTCCACGTCAGCGCGCCGGCCGGGAACGTGCCGAAGTCCGCCCCGAGCACGTGGGCGGCGGCCAGCAGGCCGCCGTACAGCAGCGCGGCGCCGGTGACGAGCAGCACCGACTGGTACGCCGGAGGCATGCCGTCCTCGTTGGGCGCCTGGGCCCCGAGCCAGAAGCTCAGCGCGCCCGCCGCGAGCAGGAAGACGGGCGCGGCGCCGCCCAGCCGCAGCTGCGCGAGCGCGAGGCCCGCGCCGAGCGTCACGGCACCGGCGGCGATCAGCGGCCCGCGGTGCGGCGGCGGGCGCAGGAGCTCTCGGAGGCCGCCCACCAAGCGCATCGCCGCAAGCGTATAGGCTGGCTCGCTGTGCCCGACCTCGTCGTCACCGAGGATCGCGAGACGGTCCGCCACGTCGTCCTGAACCGCCCGGACAAGCGCAACGCGCTCAACGTGGAGCTGGTGGCGGCGCTGGGGGTCGCGCTGCGCGCCGCCGCTGACGACGCCGCGGTCCGCTGCGTGGTCCTGCGCGGCGCCGGGCCGGTGTTCAGCGCCGGGATGGACGTCGCCGCGCTCGCGGCGATCGGCGCGGCGCCCGAGCGGCTGCGCGCGTTCCGGCGCGGCTGCCTGGAGGTCTGGAACCTGTGCGAGGAGATGACCAAGCCGGTCGTCGCGCAGATCCACGGGGTCTGCCTCGGCGGCGCGCTCGAGCTGGCGCTGGCGTGCGATCTGCGCGTGCTGGCCGAGGACGCGTGGGTCGGGTTCCCGGAGACGCGGCTCGGGCTGGTGCCGGACCTCGGCGGCTCCTCGCGGCTGCCGCAGGTGGTCGGCGTCGGGCGAGCGAAGGAGCTGATCCTGACCGGGCGCGTGATCGGCGCGGCCGACGCGGAGCGCTACGGGCTGGCCAACCGGGTCGCGGCCGACGTCGCGGCGGCGACGGACGAGCTGGTCTACGAGCTGCTGGGCTGCGCGCCGGTGGCGGTCGGGCTGGCCAAGCGGCTGGTCGACGCGTCGGCGCGGCCCACGCTGTCGACGACGCTCGAGCTGGAGGCGGCCGCGCAGGAGCAGTGCGTGCGCACGGAGGACGTGCGCGAGGGCGTCACGGCCGCCGCCGAGCGGCGGCAGCCGCAGTTCAAGGGGCGATAGCCGGCTTGCCCTTGCGGGCGGCGAACAGCTTCGCCTTCGCCAGGTAGGCCTGGCCGGCGCGCACGGTCACGGGCTGCCTGCGCCCCTTGACCTTGAGCGTGATGCGGCCGTGGCCGACTTCGGTGACGGTGCCGTCGCAGCGGTCGGTGGTGGCGAAGGTGGCATTGCGCGCGGTGGCCGTGCTGGCGCCGCCGAGCGCGCGGTAGAAGCCCTTCGCGGTCATCGTCAGCGAGCGCACGATGCCCTTGGCGCGCGGGCTCCGGCACTGCGTCTCGGCGCCGGGCGGCGAGAGCAGGCCGATGTCGGTGGAGATCGAGGCGGCCTTCGCGGCGCCGCGCTTGAGCCGCTTCTGCTTGAGCGCGAAAATGCCGGCCTTGATGCGCGCGGTCTGGCGCTTGGCGCGCGTGTTCGACGCCGCGTAGCCGTTGGCGGCGGACGTGACCTCGAGCTCGCCGCGGCGCGCGTCCACGGTCGAGCCGATCGGGATCGACGCGACGCCCTTGAGCGGGACGAACCCGCCGTCCTGCTTCAAGTGGCGCCCGGGGAGCTTCACGAAGACCTCGCCGGACAGCTCGCGCACGACCGCCGTCTTGCCGGCGACCGGCGGGACGTTGCCGGGCGGCAGCTCGTCGCAGGCGTCGCCGACGCCGTCGTGGTCGGCGTCCGCCTGGCTCGGGTTGGGCGCGGCCGGGCAGTTGTCGGCGGCGTCGGGGACGCCGTCGCCGTCCGCGTCGGACGGCGGTGGGGGCGCCGGGACGGTGAACGCGAGGCTCGGCGGGGTGGGATCGCCGCGGCCGTAGACGTCGACCGCCACGACCTTGAGCGTGTGCGCGCCGGGCGCGGCGGCGGGGCTGAACGGGCTCGCGCAGGCCGCGGAGGGCGCGCCGTCGAGCGCGCAGAAGAAGGACGCGCCGAACGGCTGCGTGGTGGCGAAGCCGAACGGCGGGCCGCCGTCGAGCAGCGTCTCCGGGTTGTCGGTCGAGGGCGAGAACGAGATGTCGTCCACGTCGAGCGCCTGGCCGTCGGTGGTGATGAGGAGCGTGGCGGCGGGCTTGGGCGCGGTCAGGACGACCGGCGTCCACGCGCCGGTCGCGGGCGTCTCGGCGGCGGCGATCTGATCGTCGCCGCCGCAGACCTGTGGCCCGCACGCCTGCACGTGCGTGATCCCGTCGGCGGGTGCGCCCGCCGTGCGCACGAAGAGCTCGATCAGCGCCGGCGCGTCGCGAAAGGTGACGATCAGCCGCGGCGGCGCCGAGCTCACCGGCGTGACGCGCAGGAACGGCCCGCCGTCGCGCCCGCCGGTCGCGACCACCGCGCCGCTGCCGCCGCTCGGCGAGAAGTCCGCGCCGGTGAAGCCGTACGTCCCACTCCCGGCGAAGCCGGCGAAGTCGAGCCCCACCGGCGCCTGAGCGTGGGCGGGCGCAGCGAGGACGAGGGCGGCGAGCGCGGCGAGCGCAAGCCGGGCGAGGACGGGCCGAGCGGCCCGGCCTTTGCCGGGCCCGGCGGGGGCGCGGCGCCGCGCCGCGGCAACGCGCGTCCTCGCCGCCGCGGCGCCGCGCGCCCTCATCCGCGCGCTTTCCGCGCCGCGAACAGCCGCGCGCGGACCAGGTACGAGCGGCCCGCGCGGACCGTCGTCGTCTTCCCCGTCGCCCGCGCCAGCACGCGCACGGCGCCCTTGCCGACGTCGGTGCGCGTCCCGTCGCAACGGTCCTCGGTCGCGAACGTCGCGCTCGCCGCGCTCACGACCGCCGCCTCGCCGAGCACGCGGTAGCTGCCCTTGGCGATCGTCGCCGTCAGCCCGCGCACCGGGTTGCGCCCGCGGCCCTTGATCGGGCCGGTCGTCCCCGTCTTCACGCACGCCACCTCGGCGCCGGGTGCGCTGCGCAGCACGAGGTCGGTCGGGATCCGCTTCAGGGAGCCGGACGCGAGCTTGCGCTGGCGGATCTGGAAGATGCCCGCGGCGAGCGTCGCGGTCTGGCGGCGTCCGCCCGAGCCGATCCGGCGCCCGTCGACCGTCGAGGCCAGCGACAGCCGCCCGCGGCGCGCGTCGACGATCGTCCCGACCGGCACCGCCGCCTGCCCCTTCAGCGGCACGAAGCCGGAGATCGGCGCGCCCGTCTGCTTGAGCCGGCGCGCCGATGCCGCCGGCAGCTTGATGAACACCTCGCCGCTGAGCACCTCGACCACCACGCGCTGCCCGGTCACCGGCGGCAGGTCGCCCGGCGCCGCCATCTCGCACGCGTCCCCGACCCCGTCGCCGTCGGCATCCGCCTGCCCGGGGTTCGCCACCGCCGGGCAGTTGTCGGACGCGTCCGGCACGCCGTCGCCGTCGGCGTCCGGCGGTGGCGGCGGCGGCGCGGGCGGGCGGAGATCCACCGTCCAGCGCCAGACCGCGCGCGTCTCGTCCACGGTCCCGAACCGGTCGCGCATCCCCACCGCCAGCGTGTGCGGCCCGGCCGCGAGCCCGGAGAGCGCGAACGGCGACCGGCAGGCCACGTCCGCGCCGCCGTCGAGCGAGCAGACGAACCCGGTGTCCGGCTGGTTGCCGGCGAACGCGAACGCCGCGTCGCCGGACGTCGACACCGCGGCCGGCCCGCTCACGATCTCCGTGTCCGGCTGCGGAACCGGGCTGAAGCTGATGTCGTCGACGGTGAAGCTGTCGTTCGCGGACACGCGCACGCTGCCGATGCTCGCCGCCGGCGCCGTCAGCACCGCGGCCCGCCCGAACGCGCTGGAGCTCGGCACCGTGAGGGTCCCGACCAGCGTGCTGGTCTCCGGCGCCCCGGACCAGGCCTCGAGCGTCACCGACCCGAACGAGGACACCCACATGGACACGGTCCGCTGCGGCGCCGCGAACGCGACCTGCAGCTCGCCGCCGAACGTCACCGTCAGCGCTTGCTCGCTGTCGCGCCCCGGCGACGTGATCGTGGCGCACTCCAGCGGCGCTGCGGCGGCCGCGGCGGCGGCGCGCGGCGCGAAGTCCCCGCAGAAGCTGCTGCCGCCGCCGCTCGGCGGCGCGGTCAGCGTCGCGCCGGCGCCGGCGTAGACGTCACCGTCGACGTTCGGGTCGGTGGCCTCCTCGAAGGTCAGCACGGTCGGCGGCGGCGCCACCGCGGCCCGCGCCTGCGCCGGCACCACCAGCGCGAGCGCCGCGAGCGCCGCAACCGCCCGCGCCCGCATCACTTGCAGCGCTCGATCTTGGCGCTCTTGACGTTCAGGCACCGCGTCAGCCGCGGCCCCAGCCCGTTGGCACGCACCGGCCACTTGAAGTACGCCCCGGTCGCCCCGAACTTGTACTGCCCCTTGCCGCTGTGCCCGAGCGTCACGCGCAGCTCGACCGTCCCGCCCGCCGCGACCCGCTTGCCGACCAGCTTGCTCAGCGACACGCGCCCGAAGCGCTTGGCCTTGACCGTCTGCGACCCGCAGCCCGTGCAGCGCGCGGTCACCTTCGCGCCCTTGGGCACCCGGTCCACGTTCAGGCGCGTGATCGCGATCCCGCCTCCGGCGTCGAAGCCGAGGCTGGGCGCGACCTGCAGCTGCGGCGGGCAGCCGCCGTACCGGGAGACGCCCGGGACCTTCACGCACTTGTCGAGCGCGTCGAGCACGCCGTCGCCGTCGCGGTCGGCGAAGAAGTCGACCGACAGCGCGACCGGCCCGCCGGCGCCGCCGACGCCCCCGACCTGGATCGTGTAGTTGCGTTTGCCCTTGACGTCGAACAGCAGGTCGTCGACGCCCGCGTTCGGCGAGCACGCGACGCGCCGCTTGATCTTCGACGCGGTCGGCGAGGTCTCCGAGCCGTCCCACTCGTAGACCGCGACCGCGGTCTGGAACCCGGCCGTCGCGCGCAGCTGCACGCCGCCGTCGACCGCCGGCGCGAGGTCGTACCAGACCGTCTTCCCGAACGCCGTGCCGTTGCAGTCCAGCGGCTCCGCGCCGCCGCCCGACAGCGGTGCCCCGGTCCGGCTCGGATTGAAGAGGTCCGGCTGGGTCGTCGCCTCCGTGGTGTCCACGGAGGCGCGAAACTCGAGGTTGTCGACCGGGAGCGACGACAGGTAGTTGTCGTTGTCCGGCGGCGCGGCGGCGGCGATCGCCGGCGCGCTCAGCAGCGCCGCCGCGGCGGCGAGGACGGGAAGGACGGAGCGCATGTGGTGCCTAGCCCAACACAGCCGGCGCGGCGGCGCAAGTGCTCAACCGTTCCACGCCTGACCGACGAGCACCGGTTCGGGCACGAGCTCGACCCCGAAGCGCTCCCGGACACCCGCCGCGATCTCGCGCGCCAGCGCCAGCAGCTCCTCGGTCGTGGCGCCGCCGCGGTTGACCAGCGCCAGCGTGTGCTTGCTGGAGATCGCCGCACGTCCGCGTGCGTACCCGCGGCTGAAGCCGGCCCGCTCGATCAGCCAGGCCGCCGACGTCTTGATCCGCCCGTCCGGCTCCGGGAACGCCGGCGCGCCGTCCAGCGCCCGCCACTGCGCCTCGGTCAAGATCGGGTTGGTGAAGAAGGACCCGGCGCTGACCGAGTCCGGGTCGGCGGGGTCGATCACCATCCCCTTGCCGCGGCGCAGCGCCAGCACCGCGTCGCGGACCTCCTCCAGCGGCGCGCTCGCGCCGACGGACACGCCGAGCGCCCGCGCCAGCTCCGCGTAGCGCACCGGGCCGGACCGCCGCGACTCGCGCAGCCGGAACGCGACCGCGAGCACCGTCCAGCGGTCGCGGTGCTTGAACACGCTGCGGCGATAGCCGAACCCGCACTCGGCGGCGCGCAGCGTCAGCACCCGGTCCGCTTCGCGGTCGTAGACCCGCACCCACTCGACCGTCTCCGCCACGTCCTGCCCGTAGGCGCCGACGTTCTGGATCGGCGTGGCCCCGGCCGAGCCGGGGATGCCGGACAGGCACTCGACGCCCTGCCACCCCTCCGCCACGCAGCGCGCCACGACGCCGTCCCACGGCTCGCCGGCGGCGACGACCAGCAGGTCCCCCTCGCGCGCCACGCCGGTCGTGCGCACCAGCACCACCGTGCCCGGGACGCCCGCGTCGGCGATCACCACGTTGGACCCGCCGGCGAGCACGAGCACCGCGCCGGCGCGCACCGCGGCCACCAGCTCGTCCTCGCTGCGGGCCTCGACCAGCCGCTCCGCGGGCCCGCCCAGCCGGAGCGTCGTGAGTGGCGCGAGCCGCATGCGGCGGCTCACCTTAGTAGCCTGCCCGCCGCTGTGGCACACGTCGTCCTGCTCGCAGGGGGCACCGGAGGCGCGAAGCTTGCTCGCGGCCTGCTGGAAGAGCTTGGCCCCGACCTGACCGTCATCGCCAACGTCGGCGATGACCTGGAGATCTACGGTGCGCACGTCAGCCCCGACCCGGATCTCGTCACCTTCTGGCTCGCCGACCGCATCGACGAGCGCGGCTGGGGCCTCGACGGCGACACGTTCGCCGCGATGGACCAGCTGCGCGAGCTCGGCGAGGACGTCTGGTTCAACCTCGGCGACCGCGACCTCGCGATCGGCCTGCACCGGGCGATGCGGCTCGCGCGCGGGGAGCGCCTGACGCAGACGCTCGACGACCTGCGGCGCGCGCTCGGCGTCCCGGCCCGCGTACTGGTGCCGACCGACGACGCGCTGCGCACGTACGTGCAGGCGGGCGGCCGCTGGCGCACGTTCCAGGAGTTCATGATCCGCGACCGCGCCCAGGGCCGCATCGAGGACGTCGAGTACCGCGGCGAGACCAAGCCGGCGCCCGAGGCGGTGCGCGCGCTGCAGGAGGCGTCGACGATCATCATCGGCCCGTCGAACCCGGTGCTCTCGATCGACCCGATCCTGAGCGTGCTGCAGCTCGAGCTGAGCGCCGCGGACGCGCCGGTCGTGGCCGTCTCCCCGCTGGTCGGCGGCGCGGTGCTGAAGGGCCCGACCGCGGAATGCCTGCGCTGGGCCGGCCGGACGCTGGACTCCGACGGCATCGTCGACCACTACGAGGGGCTGATCGACGCGCTCGTCGCCGACGAGCGCTCCGAGCACGTGCCGACGCTGGAGACCGACGTGCGGATGGACGACGCGGACGCGCGCCGCCGGGTCGCCCGCGAAGTCCTCGAGTTCGCGTCCGCGCTAGCGTGACCGGCCTGATGCGGACGTTCGCGATCCTGCCCGTGAAGTCGTTCGGCCGCGCCAAGCAGCGGCTGACCGGCGGCTATCCCGACCGGCCGAGCCTGGCCGCGGCGATGGTCGCCGACGTGATCGACGCGCTGACCGCGGTGAGCGAGATCGAGGAGGTGATCGTCGTCACCGCCCAGGCCGTGAGCGCGGACACGCGCGTGCGGATCGTCCCCGACCCCGCGGAGACCGGGCAGTCGCCGGCGGCCCTGCGCGGGATCGCCGTGGCGCTGGAGCGCGGCGCCGAGCGCGTCCTGCTCGTGCCCGGGGACTGCCCGACGCTCGACCCCGCCGAGGTGCGCTCGTTGCTCACCCGCGCGGAGCCGGTCGTGATCGTGCCCGACCGGCACGGCACCGGCACCAACGCGCTGCTGCTGACGCCGCCGGACGTGATGCCGCCGGCGTTCGGCGAGGGCTCCTGCGCGCGCCACCGCGGGCTGGGCGAGGACGCCGGCGTCGCGGTCGGGCTCGCGTCGGTGCCGTCGCTCGGCCTCGACGTCGACACGCCGGACGACCTGGCGGCACTGCGGCGCGCGCTGGCGGCGCGGCCCGGCGGCGCGGCGCGCACGCGCGCGCTGCTCGGGGAAGCCGCGGTTGCTTGAGCTGACCGCGGTCGCCGGGGTGCCGGAGGTCCGGCCCGGCGACGACCTCGCGGCGCTGCTCGCGTCGCTGGTCGAGCTGCGCCCGGGCGACGTGCTGGCGGTCGCGCACAAGATCGTGTCCAAGGCGGAGGGACGCGTCGTCCGGCTGGCCGACGTCACGCCCGGCGAGCGCGCGCTCGCCCTGGCCGCCGAGCACGACAAGGACCCGCGCCACGTCGAGGTCGTGCTGCGCGAGACCGCCGAGCTCGTGCGCGCCGACGCCGGCCGGCTGATCTGCCGCACGCACCACGGGTTCGTGTGCGCGAACGCGGGCGTCGACGCGTCCAACGCGTCCGGCCCGGACACCCTGATCCTGCTGCCGGTCGACCCGGACGCCTCCGCGCGGGCGCTGCGGGCGGCCCTGCCCGGGCGGCCCGCCGTGGTGATCACGGACTCGTTCGGGCGCGCCTGGCGCCAGGGGCAGTGCGAGATCGCGATCGGCGTCGCCGGGCTGGCACCGCTGGAGGACTGGCGCGGGCGCGTCGACTCGCGTGGCCGCGAGCTGCACGCGACCGTGATCGCGATCGCTGACGAGGCCGCCTCCGCCGCGGACCTCGTGCGGGCCAAGGACTCGCGCGAGCCGGCGATCCGGATCCGCGGGCTCGAGCGGCACGTGATCGCCGACGACGGCCCCGGCGTCGGCGCGCTGCTGCGCGCACCGGCCGACGATCTCTTCCGCTGACGACCCTCTCGCCCGCGGCGATCGGCGCCCCCTCTCCAGGCGCCGTCGCAGTCTGCGGCTACGCCGCGCGGACGCGCGCCGCGGCGCGGACGTCGAACCGCTCGCGCGCCTCTTCGACGCGCTTGCCGTGGGCGAGCGACCAGGAGCCCAGGGCCTTCAGCGGCGGCGCCATCGTGGCGCCGAGCGCTGACAGCGCGTACTCGACGCGCGGCGGGACCTCCGCGTGCACGCGGCGCAGCAGCAGGCCGTCGCGCTCCATCGCGCGCAGCGTCTGCGTGAGAACCTTCTCCGAGATCGGCGAGAGATCCTCGAGCAGCTCGTGGTAACGGCGCGTGCCGTCGCCCAGCGCGAGCAGGACGTCCACGGACCACTTCGAGCTCAACAGGCCGATCGAGTCCCGGATCAGGCGCGCCGACCGCGTGCGTTCCGATATTCGGCGCGCGTGGGCGTGGTCGGCAACAGCGGGTGCGGTCATGCTTGAACTCCTCCTAGTTTCAGTCCCAGTGCGCGTAAGGCGCGCGAGACGCGCAGCCGCGCGGCGTTCTGGCTGCACCCCAGCTCGCCCGCGACCTCTTCGTAATCCAGCTGCTGAACGACGCGCAGCTCAAGGGCTCGGCGCTGCTCGGCCGGCAGCGCGCGCACCGCGTGCGCGAGCCGCGGCGCCAGTGAGGTCGCGAACATGCGGTCGTCGACGGCCTCGTAGTCTTCGCACTCTGCCCACGCCGTGGGCATCCCCAGCCGCTCGCGCGCGGCGCTCTCGATGCGGTTGTGTTTGTGGTATTGGCGCAACAGGTTGCGCGCGATGCCGAACAGCCAGGGCGCGCCCGACCCGTCGGCCATGTCTTTGAAGCGTTTCGACGCGTGCCAAGCTTGCGCGAACGTCTCCGCCGTCAGATCCAGCGCAGCCGTGTCAGAACCCGTCTGGCGCGCGAACCACGACCGCACCCACGCTGCGTAGCGGTCGTAGAACTCGCGGAAGGCGAGTGGATCTTTGCTCGCCGCGGCGAGCAGATCTGCGTCGGTTCTGGTCACGTGGTGCGTAGCGGCTCCGAACGGTTCGCTACCTGAATATGACCTCGCCTGCAGGAATGTGTCTTAAGCCCTCGCGAAGACCGCGTTGGGCTTACGCGGCGGCGGCGACCTCGTACCGGCGCAGCACCCGGTAGAGGGTCGAGCGCTCGGCGGCCGGGCGGCCCGCACGGTGGGCGGCCGCGACCAGGTCCTCCGGGTCGAGCTTGACGCCGTGGTCGGCGCCGGCCATGCGGCTGATCGACTCCTCCATCAGCGTGCCGCCGAGGTCGTTGACGCCCCAGCGCAGCGCTTCGGTGGCGGCGTCGAGCCCCATCTTGACCCAGCTCGCCTGCAGCGACGGGATCGTCCGCCCGAGCGCGAGCCGGAAGACCGCGGTGTGCTTGAGGTTCTCCTCGCGCGAGATCTCGGCGATCCCGTGCGTGCGCCCGAGCAGCGTCTGGAACGGGATGAAGCTCAGCGGCACGAACTCGGTGAAGCCGCCGGTCCGCTCCTGCAGCGTGCGGACGACCCGCATGTGCTCGGCGAGCTCGGCGGGCGTCTCGATGTGGCCGAACATCACGGTCACGGTCGAGCGCAGCCCGACCTCGTGCGCGGCGCCGATGATCTCCACCCAGCGGGCGGCGGGCAGCTTGTTCGGGCTGATGCGGGAACGCACGCCGTCCTCCAGGACCTCGGCGGCCGTGCCGGGCACGGAGCCGAGGCCGGCCTCGCGCAGCCGCTCGAAGACGGCCTGCGGCGCCAGGCCGCTGACGTCGCACATGTGCGCGACCTCCATCGGCGAGTACGCGTGCAGGTGGATGCCCGGCGCGGTCTCCTTGGCCAGCCGCAGCCAGCCGAGGTAGTCGTCGAGCCCCCAGTCGGGATGGATGCCCGACTGCATGCAGATCTCGGTCGCCCCGAAGTCCACCGCGTCGCGCACGCGGCGCACGAAGTCGGCCTGCGAGTGCTCGTACGCGTCCGGGTGGCGGCGCCCGACGCCGAAGCCGCAGAACGCGCAGCCGACCGTGCAGACGTTGGACACGTTGATATTGCGGTTGACCACGAACGTGACCAGGTCGCCGGCCAGCTCGGCGCGCAGCTCGTCCGCCGCCTGGCGCATGTCCTCGATCACCTCGGGCCGGCTCTCGGCGAACATCGCCTCCAGCTCGGACGGCGTCAGCCAGGCGCCGTCGCGCGCCCGCTGGATCGCGTCCGGCGTGGTCGCCGCCGTGCGGCGCCGCGGCATGAACGTCCGGAACCGGTCCTCGATCACGTCGAGCACGCGCGGCGCGACCCACTCGCTCGTCATGTACTGCGGGTACACGCACAGCCGCTCCGAGACCGCCGCGATCCCCTGCAGGCGCTCGCGCACCTGCTTGGGCGACGGGAACGGGTGCTCGGGCGAGATGTGGTCGCCGTTGGACGACAGCCCGCCCAGGTCGGTCGCGCCCGCCTGCACGAGCTCCGGCCACCAGTCGGCCAGGTTCGGCGGGATCTGGATGCCGACGTCCGGCATCAGCCGCCGCGTCTCCGCCACCAGCCGCTTCATGTCCGCGATCGACACCGGGCACGCCCACTTCGGCAGGTCGCGGTGCGGGGCGTCGCTGATCCCGGTCGCCCAGAAGCGCTCGGCGGCCTCGGTCGCGATGTCCGCCGGCTCCTCGCCGTAGTAGCGCCGGTGCGGGACGAAGTTCTGGAGGATGATCTCCTGGACGTGGTCGTGGCCGACGAGCGCCTCCAGCGCCGCCATCCGGTCGTCCTCGGACTCCCCGATGCCGACCAGGATCCCGCTGGTGAACGGGATCTTGAGCTCGCCCGCGGCCTTGATCGTCTCCAGCCGCACGGCGGGATGCTTGGTCGGCGACCCCTGGTGCGCGATCAGGTCCGGGTTCGTGGACTCGAGCATCAGCCCCTGCGAGGCCGTGACCTCGCGCAGCCGGGCGAGGTCCTCGCGGGAGAGCGTGCCCAGGTTGGTGTGCGGGAGCAGCCCGCGCTCCAGCGCCCGCTCGCACGCCCACACCACGTAGGCCACGAAGTCGGGGAACCCGAGCGCGTCCAGCCGCGCCTGCACGGCGGGCTTCTCGCCCGTCAGGACGAGCAGCTCCTTGACGCCGCGCCGCGCGGCGCGGTCGATCAGCCGCTCGACCTCCTCGGGCTCGTGGAGGTGCGGCTTGTGCGTCGCGAACGAGCAGTACTTGCAGTGAGCGCTGCACGTCCGCGAGAGCGACAGCGTGACGTTGCGCGAAAACGTGACCCGGCGCATCCGTTCGCCACGATACCGGGGTGCGGATTCCGGCCCTCCTGACCCTCCTCGCGCTCGCCGGCTGCGGCGGCGCCCAGACCGGCACCTCGTTCGGCGACGTGACGCTGGCGCTCGACGCCACCCCGCGCGCCGACGAAGCCGGCGTATACCTGGCGACCGAGCGCGGCTACGACACCGCCGAGGGCGTGACGCTGCGCCTCACGCGCGACGGCGCCGCGGACTTCCGGCTCACCGAGCACCCGCCGAAGGGCTGCGTCGCCGTGCAGGCGATCGTCCGCCCGGCCAAGGTCGTGCTGTGCGCCGACGAGGTGATCCTGCGCGACGAGCGCCCGAAGGTGCTCGCGGTCGCGCGGGCGCTGGCGCGCGGGTACCGGCAGGCGCAGCTGGAGCCCAACTCGGCGGTCGCGGCGATCCAGACCCAGGTGCCGGGGACCGACCTGCGGCGGCTGAGCGCCGAGCTCGACCAGGTGTCCTCGACGTGGACGGCGGGCGCGCCCTACTTCGGCCAGCTGGACGCCGGCCCGGGGCGCGACCCGACGATCGCCCGAGAGGCCCTCGAGGCCGGATGATCGGGGCCTACTGAGCTCGGATTCGCCGGAATTCCTGGCGTACGGACTCGGGGCGGCCCCACATCTGGACCGTCTCCACGCGGCCCTCGCGCACTTCGCGCAGGACCAGCTCGCCGGCGATCCCGGCCTCGTCGAGCAGGCGCATCGACCCGAGCACCGCCTCCGCGGCGGCGGCGTGCCCGAACCGGTGGGCGACGAGGATGTGGAAGTGCCAGTCGTGGTGCGAATACGGCTGCGCGTTGCACGTCACGACCAGTGACGCGGCGTCGATGTAACGATCCTCCTGGACGCGCAGATCCAGCTCCAGATCCGTCCAATCGGACGGGAGCGCGTCGAGAATCTCCTGAAAGTCGTCGGCAAGCGGCATGATTGCGCCCAAGAGCGTACATGGCCGAGGAGATCCCATTTGACCTGGAGGGCCTGCTCGCCCTCCTGGAGCGGCTCGACGGCGCCGAGGAGGCGGCGGTCGTCCGTTCCGCGCTGGCCGCGGGCGTGCCGCGCGACCGCGTGCTCGAAGAGCTCGAGCGCGAAGTGCGGCGCCGGCTGGCACGACTCGAAGAGCCCCGCTAACGTTTCGTCAGTGACCACGTTCGTCGTCGACCGCTCCGACCGCGGCAAGCTCGCGCTGACGGGGCCTGAGGCCAAGGACTTCCTGCACGGGCAGGTCACCAACGACATCGTCGGCCTGACGCCCGGGCACGGCTGCTACGCCGCGTTTCTCACGCACAAGGGCAAGATGCTCGGCGACCTGCGCGTCTTCGACCTCGGCGACGAGCTGCTGCTCGACTGCGAGCGGGTCGCGCTGCAGGAGCTGTTCAACATGATCCGCCGCTACAAGCTCGGGCGCGCCGTCGAGCTGCACAAGCGGACACTCGAGCTGGGCCTGCTGTCCGTGATCGGACCGGACGCGCCGGCCCTGGCCGGCCCGGACGAGCACGACAACGCGCGCGTGGCGCTCGGGGGCGCGGACGTGATCGCGGTGACCACCGACGTCGGCACCGACGTCTTCTTCGCGGCGGTCGACCGCGACGCGGTGCGCGCCGCACTGGACTTCCCGGACGGCGACGAGGCGGCGGCCGAAGTGATCCGCGTCGAGCACGGCCGCCCGCGCTACGGCATCGACCTCGACGACAGCGTGATCCCGCAGGAGGCCGGGCTCAACGAGCGCGCGGTCTCGTTCACCAAGGGCTGCTACGTCGGCCAGGAGACGGTCGCGCGCCTGTACTACCGGGGCAAGCCGAACCGGCGCCTGCTGGGGCTGCGGCTGAGCGAGCCGGTCCCGTCCGGCACGGAGCTGCGGCTGGGCGAGAAGGTCGTGGGGAAGCTCGGCTCGGTGGTGGTCTCCCCCGACCACGGCCCGATCGCGCTCGCGCTCGTCCGGCGCGAGGCCAATCCGGGCGACACGGTGACCGTGGACGGGACCACGGGACTCATCGTTGACGTCCCGTTCGCGCGGTAGAGTCGAAGTAATCACCACCAGAAGGGAGCTGCCGATGGCCGCTCACGTGCTCGTGCTCGCCAACCGCACCGCTGCGGCGCCTGAGCTGATCCAGGCGCTTCTCCACAGAAGCGAGCGCGGGCCGATTCACGCGACGCTGGTGATGCCCGCCGGACCCGGCCGCGCGGAGCGGGCGGCCGCCGACGAGCGTCTGAACGCGGCACTGGACGCGTGGCGGGCCGCCGGCATCGAGCGCTGCGACGGGGTCGTCTGCGATCCGGTTCCGTTCGAGGCGCTGTCGGAAGTCTGGGACCCCCTGCGCCACGACGAGGTGATCGTGTCGACGCTCCCGGGCCAGTCGTCGACCTGGATCCGCGGGGACCTCCCCCGCGCCGTCGCGCGCTTCACCGGCGTCCACGTGCAGCACGTGGTGGCCAACGACCCGGACGACACGCCGCCGCTCTCCCCCGCGCCCGTGCGCGAGCGCGCGCCGCTCGGCCCGCTGAGCGTGCTCGCCTGGGGCGGCCGCCGCGGGTGAGCCCACCGTGAAGGTGCGGTTGTCCGGCCCGTTGACGGGGGCTACCGCGCTGTTTGGCGTGCACTTGCGCGGGCAACCTGTTGGCAGATGCTCCCCACCGTCCTGATCGTCGACGACCACGCCGGGTTCCGGCGCGCGGCTCGGGCCCTGCTGGAGGCCGACGGGTTCGCGATCGTGGGCGAGTGCGCGACCGGCGGTGAGGGCCTGGAGGCGGCGCTGCGGCTGCGGCCGGACGTGGTGCTGCTGGACGTCGGGTTGCCGGACCTCGACGGGATCGAGGTCGCGTCGCTGCTGTGCGCGTGCCCGGCGGGCGCGCCCAAGGTCGTGCTGACCTCCAGCCGCGACGTCTCGGACTTCCCGCCGCAGCTGGCGCACTGCGGCGCACGCGGCTTCATCGCCAAGGCGGAGCTGTCCGGCGCCGCGCTGGCGCGCTTCTCGTGAATCGAGCAGAAGTGCCGTCAGAAGACGACTGAAGTCATTGACTTCCGCCGTCGAATCGTCATAAAGTCCCGCCGGTCCGCTGAGCAATTCAAGGAGGGGACTTGCCGGGGAAACGCAGGAGGGTCCTGGTCGGCTGCGCAGCGCTGTTCGCGCTGGCCGCCGCGCCGACCGCACAGGCGCAGTACACCGCGCCGCCGCCCGATCCGGGCTTCCACTACATCTTCGACGGCACCGCCACCGGGTCGGACGCGTCGTTTGACAAGTGGACGTTCGCCAGCGGCACCGCCGCACAGTCCGCGACGCAGGGGCGGGCAACGCTCGACACGGCCGCGGGCGCGTTCCGCGTCGGCGCGTCGCCGTTCGGCTCCTACTGGTACACGCCGCAGCCGTTCGGCAACGTCGTGTTCCGGATCCAGTACCAGATCGAGGACACGCCGACGTCCACGCCGAACGGCGGGATCATGGTCCGGGCGCCGTACTTCGTGTACACGGGCGCGAACACCACCGCGGTGCTCGCCCAGAAGCCCACGGGCTACAACTACGACGTCTGCGGCGCGGCCGTGCCGTTCTGCAACCGCACCACGCCGGGCGAGTCGACGGTCTACAACTGGGCCGGGCTCGCGGGTCCGTTCCCGCCCGCCGGGACGTACTCGGGCGCGTACTGCGCGCGCAACGGCAACCACGACGTCGCCGGCACCAACGGCCAGACGCCGCTGGTGGTCAACAGCAACGCGAACAACCACCAGCACTGGACGCAGGTCTACTGCGGCCACGAGATCCAGATCAACGAGTCGCTCACGGGCGGTGGGCCGAACCCGTCCAGCGACCCGATCAAGACCGGCTCGGTCTACGGCTTCCGCAACCTCAACGCCAAGCAGTCCGGCACCTACGAGCGCCTGGCCAAGGGCGTCTGGCATCAGTACGAGATCCGCACGATCGGCCAGCAGTACACGATCCTGATCGACGGCAAGCTGATCAACCAGTTCGACAACTCGATCCCGAAGATCAACACGCGTGCGGGCGACCCGCCGACGATGGCGCGTCAGTTCGCGCAGGGCTATCTCGGCCTGCAGACGCACGGCGGCAACGACCGCATCTCCTACCGCGAGATCCAGGTCAAGGACGTCGCGAGCTCCGACATCCCGGTCAACACGACCTCGCCGTCGGTCAGCGGCCCCGGCTACCAGGGCGTCCCGCTGCGCTGCAACCACGGCGAGTGGAACACGCCCGCCGGCACGACGTACTTCGTCAAGTGGTACCGCTCGAACAAGATCCTGCCGAGCAACCCGCGCTACCGGGCGCCGAGCGCGACCGACTACTGGAACCAGACCACGCCGGCCGATCCGCTCTACGGGACGGACAACCTGACGTGGAGCGACTCGCAGGTGATCGGCGACGGCGACACCTACACCCCGACCGCCGCCGACATCGGCAAGGCGATCCACTGCGCGGTCAACGCCGACAACAACGGCGCGACCGTCTGGAAGACCGCCGCGGCACCGGAGATCATCACCGCCGTCAACGCCGAGGGCAGCGCCGGCGGCAGCGTGGCCGCCACGCTGAGCCTGACGCTCGGCGCGCCGGCAACGTTCGGCGCGTTCGTGCCGGGCGTCGGCGCCGACTACGACGCCTCGACCACGG
The DNA here is from genome assembly GCA_035555675.1 of Solirubrobacter sp. Taxonomy (GTDB): domain Bacteria; phylum Actinomycetota; class Thermoleophilia; order Solirubrobacterales; family Solirubrobacteraceae; genus Solirubrobacter. The sequence continues at coordinate 46,624 of DATMGH010000095.1, forward strand.
CGAACGTCGTCTCGACCGCGGGCGACGCGGCGCTGACCGTGGCCGATCCGAGCGCGACCGCGACCGGCCATCTGGTCAACGGCGCGTTCTCGCTGCCGAGCGCCCTGCAGGCGCGCGGCGGCACGGGCACGTTCGCGGCCCTGCCGGCGACGCTGAAGACCTACGACGGGCCGGCGTCCAACGACGCCGTCGCCGTCGGGTTCCGACAGCACATCGGCGCGTCCGACGCGCTGCGCACGGGCACGTACGCCAAGACGCTCACGTTCACGCTGAGCACCACGAACCCGTAGACGGTCTCGGGGGGGCGGCGCTCGCCGCCCCCCGTTCCGTATCGTCCCGCTCATCTGACCTTCATGGAGGAGAGGAGAGAGGGATGCGACGCATCATCGTCGCGGGGATCGCGGCCTTCGCCGGCGCGGCCGTAGCCGCTCCGGCCGCGGCGCAGTACCAGGCGCCGCCGCCGGACCCCGGGTTCCAGTACATCTTCGACGGCACGGCGACGGGGTCCGACGCCTCGTTCGACAAGTGGGCGTTCGCCGCGGGGACGTTCAACCAGTCCCGCCAGGCCGCGCAGGGCGGCCAGGGCCAGGCGACGCTCGACCCGGTGGAGGGTGCGTTCCTGGTCGGCGCCTCACCGTTCGGCGCGTACTGGTACCCGGTGAAGCCGTTCGGCGACGTCGTCTACCGGATCCAGTACACGGTGCAGGACACGCCGGCGTCCACGCGCAACGGCGGCGTGATGATCCGCACGCCGGAGATCCGCTACAGCTGCCCGGACGGCAACGGCCAGCCGGCGCAGTGCGCGAGCACCAACGACGTGCTGGCGCGCAAGCCCGCCGGGTTCAACTACGACCTCTGCGGCGGCGCGCTGCCGCTGTGCGGGCGGACCGAGCCGGCGGCGTCCACGACGTACACGTGGGCGGGCGCGTCCGGCCCGTTCCCGCCGGCCGGCACCTACACCGGCGGCTACTGCGCGCGCCAGACCGCGGCCGGCGTCTACGACGTCAACGGGCTCAACGGCAATCCGCTGACCGTCAACGGCAGCGCGAACAACCACCAGCACTGGACCCAGGTCTACTGCGGCCACGAGATCCAGATCAACGAGTCGCTGACCGGCGGCGGGCCGAACCCGTCGACCGACCCGATCAAGACCGGCTCGGTCTACGGCTTCCGCAACCTCAACGCCAAGCAGTCCGGCACCTACGAGCGCCTGACGAAGGGCGTCTGGCACGAGCTGGAGATCCGCACGATCGGCCAGCAGTACACGATCCTGATCGACGGCAAGCTCGTGAACCAGTTCGACAACTCGATCCCGAAGATCGCGTCGCGCGCCGGTGACCCGCCGACGATGGCGCGCCAGTTCGCGCGCGGGTACCTCGGGCTGCAGACGCACGGCGGCAACGACCGCATCTCCTACCGCGAGATCCAGGTCAAGGAGGTCGCGTCCGCGGACATCCCGGTCAACACGACCGCGCCGTCGGTCACCGGGCCGGGCTACCAGGGCGTTCCGCTGCAGTGCAACCACGGCGCCTGGAACGCGCCCGCGGGCACGTCGTACTTCGTCAAGTGGCACCGGTCCAACCAGATCGCGGCCGGCAGCCCGCGCCTGCGCGCGCCGTCGCAGCTGGACTACAACAACGAGACGACGCCCGCCGAGGCCCAGTACGGCACCGACAACCTCACCTGGCTGGACTCGCAGGTGGTCGGCGACGGCGACACCTACACGCCGACCGCGGCCGACGTCGGCAAGGCGATCCACTGCGCGGTCAACGCCGACAACGGCGGCGCGACCGTCTGGAAGACCGCCGCGGCACCGGAGATCATCACCGCCGTCAACACCGAGGGCGTGGTCGGCGGCACGGTGCCGGCGACGCTGTCGCTCGTGCTCGGCGCGCCGGCGACGTTCGGCGCGTTCGCGCCGGGCGTGGCGGCGGACTACGACGCGACGACCACGGCGAACATCGTCTCGACCGCGGGCGACGCGGCGCTGACGGTCACCGACCCGACCGGCACCGGCCGGCTGGTCAACGGCGCGTTCTCGCTGCCGAGCGCGCTGCAGGCCCGCGGGCAGGACGGCGCGTTCGGCGCGCTGCCGGCGACGCTCGTGACCTACGACGGCCCGGTCTCCAACGACCAGCGCACGGTCACGTTCCGCCAGCACATCGGCGCGAACGACGCCCTGCGCACCGGCACGTACGCCAAGACGCTCACGTTCACGCTGAGCACCACGGCGCCGTAGCGCCACGTGCGGGAGGGCGGCGAGCGCCGCCCTCCCGCGCCGCGCGCCGTCACCGCCCCGGCCACGCCCGCGCGCGTCCCTTCACGCACCCGCCCGGGCGACGAACGCGGCGTGCGCCGCCGCCCCCGTCCGGGCCGTCAGCTCCAGCGCCGGCGGGCGGTTGGCCGCGATCCAGGCGCCGACCAGGCGCGCCTCGGCGACCGCGTCCGCGGGCAGCCAGCCGCCGAGCCCGCCGGGCGCCGGGGCCTGCCGCAGCGCGCGGGCGCTGCGCGCGGCGAGGTCACCCGCCCCTTCCGCGGGTCCCCAATCGACCACGCGGCCGCCCGCGATCCAGAGCGCGTCGAAGCGCCCGCCCTGCTCCGGGTGCGGCGCGAGCACCAGCCGTGCGCCCGTGTGGGTCGCGCGCAGGACGCCGCCGAGGCGCTCCAGCAGCGCCTCGAGCCGCCCGCGCCGGCGCTGCAGCGTCGCCGCCCGCTCGTAGCGCCGCGCGGCGCTCGCCGCCGCGATCTGCTCGTCCACCCGCGCCAGCAGCGCCGCGCCGCCGTCGCGGCCGACGAACAGCTGCAGCGCCTCGTCGAGCCGCTCGCGGTAGACGTTCGGGTCGAGGTCGTGCAGGCAGGGCGACAGGCAGCGGCCCATCTGCCCGTACGCGCTCGGGTGCGCGCGCCGCGGCAGCGCCCGCCCGCAGTGGCGCAGGCCGAACAGCGAGTTGAGCTGCTCGACCAGCTCGGCGGCGGCCGCCCGGCCGCGCACCGGGCCGACGCAGACGGCGTGCCCGGCCGCCGGCTCGCGCGCGACCTCGAGGATCGGGAACGGGATGTCGAGCCGGCAGCGCAGGTACACGTAGCCGTCCGGCTCGCTCTTCCCGCGCACGTTGCCGGGCGGGCGCAGCGCCTTGATCAGCCGGTCCTCGAGCAGCAGCGCGCCGAGCTCGGACGCCGTCACCTGGTGGTCGACGTGCTCGGCCTCCGCCGCCCACGTCGCCCCGGCGCTGAAGTGCGAGCGGGCGCGCGTGCGCAGGTCGACCGACTTGCCGACGTACAGCGGCCGCCCGTCCGCGTCGCGGAAGATGTAGACGCCCGGCTCGTGCGGCAGGGCGGCCAGGTGCGGGCGCTCGCCGCGCGGCCGCTTGACCTTCGCCGGCCGCGTGCGGGCCTTGCGCGGGCGGATCGCGCTCAGCGCGTCGCCGATCGTCGGCGCGTGCGCGCACAGCCGCCCGAACAGCGCGCAGAAGACGCGCGCGCACGTGCGCGCGTCCGGCAGCGCGCGGTGGACCTCCTCCACCTCGACGCCGAGCGCGCCCGCCAGCGTCGCCAGCCCGCGCCGCCGCTGCAGCGGCGCGAACCGGCGCGCGAGCGCCACCGTGCAGATCACCGGCGGCGCCGGCCACTCGAGCGCCGCGCGCGCGAACGCCTGGCGCAGCACGCGCACGTCGAACGCCGCGTTGTGGGCGATCAGCACGCGCCCGCGCAGCAGCTTCGCCACCTCCGGCAACACCTCCTCGGGCGCCGGCGCGGCGTCGAGCATCGCCTGCGAGATCCCCGTGAAGCGCTGGATCCCGCGCCCGAGCGGGCTCGCGACGCCGACCAGCGAGGCGAACTCGTCGTGCAGCTCGCCGCCGCCGACCAGCACGGCGCCGACCTCGGTCAGCTCGCAGCGCTCGCCGGCCAGCCCGTTGGTCTCCGTGTCGAGCGCGATGAACTCGGCGGTGGCGAGGGGCAGCTCGAGCATGGACCGCTCAGCATCCCGCGCGCACCGGACGGCGCAACGGCGCTTGCAGTCGGGTACCGTGCGCCCGTGCGGCGGCTCGTCCTGCTCCTCCCCGTGGCGCTCGCCGGGTGCGGCGCCGAGTCGCGCGAGAACCACCCGCGCCCGCCGGTGCCGATCACGATGGCGGCCGCGATCCACCCCGGCGGCATCGAGGTCTCCCCGCCCCGCGCGGGCGCGGGCGAGATCACGCTGATCGTCTCCAACCAGTCCGGCACGCCGCAGACGGTCACGTTCGAGACCGACGAGCTGGGCGGCGGCACGGGCGGCGTGCGCGTGCGCAGCGGGCGGATCGCGCCGCGCTCGACCGGGCGGCTGACCGTCGTCCCGCGCGCGGGCACGTACTCGCTGCACACCTCCGATCGCCGAATCCGCCCGGCGAGGGTTCGAATCGGACCACCCCGCCCGTCGGCTCAGAATCGCGTCCTCTTGCCGTGATAGCGTTAGTTGCGTGAACGCAAAGGTTGCGACCTCGCAAGAGCTGGCGGAAGCGCTAGGGGCGGTGTGGTCGTACCTGAATCGGAGCTCGTCGGCGGAGTGGTTCCGCGTGATCGAGGAGCTCGACCTGTCGTTCACGCAGGTGAAGATGCTGTTCCTGCTCGAGGACGGCCGCGAGCACTCGGTCTCCGAGCTCGCCGCCCCTCTGCGCCTGTCTGTCCCCACCGCCTCCCGGGCGGTCGACGGGCTCATCAAGCGTGGCATCGTCACGCGTCGCGAATCCGCATCCGACCGTCGCTCGCGCCTGGTGGCGCTGTCCGACCACGGCCACGCGGCCGCGGCTCGGCTCATGCACGCGCGGCTCGCGATGCTGGCGACGTTCGTGAACGAGATCACGCCGGACGAGCAGGCGGCGCTCCTCACCGCGCTGTCCCCCGTACTCGAAAGGATCGCTCCCCCATGATCCGACTATCCGAGGAGAACCGACGCTGGTGGACGCTGGCGGCGATGTGCTTCGCGCTGTTCATGGTGATGCTCGACAACACCGTGGTCAACGTGGCGCTGCCGTCGATCCAGCGCACCTTCGACGCGTCGCTGTCCTCCCTCGAATGGACCATCAACGCCTACTCGCTGTCGTTCGCCGTGCTGCTGGTGACCGGCGGGCGGCTGGGCGACATCTTCGGCCGCCGGCTGGTGTTCCTGATCGGCGTCGTCGTGTTCGGCGCCGCGTCGGCCACGATCGGCTTCGCGCCGTCCGAGGGCTGGCTGGTCGCGTCGCGCGCCGTGCAGGGCCTGGGCGCGGCGCTGATGATGCCGGGCACGCTCTCGATCATCACCAACACGTTCCCGCCCGCCGAGCGCGGCAAGGCGATCGGCACCTGGGCCGGCGTGTCCGCGATCGCGCTCGCGGTCGGCCCGCTGGTCGGCGGCTGGCTGACCGAGGACGTCAGCTGGCGCGCGATCTTCTTCATCAACCTCCCGGTGGCGGCGATCGCGGTCGCCGTGACCCTGTTCGCCACGCACGAGTCGCGCGACGAGACCGCGACGCGCGAGGTCGACATCCCCGGCATCGTCGCACTGACGATCGGCCTCACCGCGCTCGTCCTGGCGCTCGTGGAAGCCAACTCCTGGGGCTGGGGCTCGCCCGCGATCCTGTCGCTGTTCGCGGCCGCGGTGATCGGGCTGGGCGCGTTCGCGGTGCTCGAGCGCCGCTCGCACGCGCCGATCGTCGACTTCGAGTTCTTCCGCTCGCGCTCGTTCCTGGGCGCGAACGTGGTCGCGTTCGCGATCTCGTTCGGGATGTTCGCGGTCTTCTTCTTCCTGGCCCTCTACATGCAGAACATCCTCGGCTACTCGCCGCTGCAGACCGGCGTGCGGTTCCTGCCGTCGACGCTGGTGATCATGGTCGCCGGGCCGCTCTCCGGGCGGCTTGCGGACCGCGTCGGCCCGCGCACGCCGCTGGTGATCGGGCTGTCGCTGGTGACGATCTCGCTGGCGTGGCAGTCGCGCATCCAGGTCGACACCAGCTTCGGGTTCCTGGTCGTCCCGTTCATCCTGCTCGGGCTCGGCATGGGCTTCTCGATGTCGCCGATGAGCACCGCGGCGATGAACGCGGTCGACCGCACGAAGGCCGGCGTCGCGTCCGGGACGCTGTCGATGACCCGAATGGTCGGCGGCACGTTCGGCGTGGCAGCGCTCGGCGCGCTGGTCGCGGCGATCGGCCGGCACGACCTCGCGCAGTCGCTGCCCCAGGTGCCGCAGGCGGCGCGTGAGCGGCTGGTGGACGCGCTCGGCTCCGGCGCCGACGCGGCCGGCGCGCCGCCCGCCGTGCGGACGGCGACCGAGTCCGCGTTCGTGAACGCGCTCGGCACCGGGCTCACGATCGCGGCGATCGCAACCGCGATCGCGGCGCTCGTCGCGTGGTTCATGATCGACCCGCGGCGGCCGGAGCACGAGCCGGCGGCGTCGCTTCCCGAGGCCGAGGCTGCCATGGTCTAGCCCGCCATGAACGTGCTGACCGAGGTCGACGCCCCGCGGATCGCGGACCTGCGCTCCAACGGGGAGTTCTTCTGGATCGACCTGGTCAGCCCGAGCGACGAGGAGGTCCGGCGGCTGGGAACGGCGCTGGACCTCCACCCGGTCGCGCTCGAGGACACGCTCGAGTTCGGCCAGCGGCCCAAGATCGAGCCGTACATGGGCCACCTGCTGGTGGTCTTCTTCACCGCGCGCGCGACCGGCGACCGGGACGCGCCCGCGGTCCCGCTGGAAGTGCACATCTACGTGGCCGAGGGCTACGTCGCCACCGTCCGGCGCGAGCACTGCCAGGCGCTCGAGGACCTGTACGCGAACATGCGCGCCGAGCACGAGGCGGACCAGCTCGTCTACCGCGTGCTCGACGGGCTCACCGACGCGTTCTACCCCGCGATCAACGCGGTCGAGAACGAGATCGACGCGCTCGAGGTCGAGCTGCTGGCGCGCGTGCGGCGCGAGCACCTCGGGCGCAGCTACCGGCTCAAGCAGAGCGTGCGCGGGCTGCACCGGATCGCCACCGCGCAGCACGAGCAGTTCCGGACGGCGCACGAGGTGCTGCTGCACGTCGAAGGACCGGCGCGCGGGACGCGGCCGTACCTGCGCGACGTCGGCGATCACCTGGCGCAGATCGCGGGTGAGTTCCACCGCCAGCTCGACGACCTGATGGCGCTCACGCAGACGTACTACAACGCGAACTCGGACCGCCTGAACGCGATCGCGTCGCGGGTCGCCGTGATCGGCACCGTGTTCGTCGCCTGGACGGTCGTCACGGGGTTCTTCGGCCAGAACTTCGAATGGCTCACCGGCCAGATCGACTCGCTGACGGACTTCCTCCTGTTCGGCGTCGGCGGGCTCGTCGTGCCGACTGTGATCCTGGCCACAGTGTTCTGGGTCAAGCGCGACGACTGGCTCTGAGAGTCCTTAGGGTTTGTCCATGTCCGTCGATACCACCCAACTCGCGCAGCTCGACGTCGAGCCCGGCGAGCTTCCCCCGACGATGCCGGCGTGGGTCATCCGCGCGGCGCGCGAGGGGGAGCCGCTGCAGGCGTTTCAGCTGGAGGAGATGGAGGTACCGCGGCCGGGGGCGTTCGAGGTGATCGTGCGCGTGATGGCGGCGGGCGTGAACTTCAACAACGTGTGGGCGGCGCTGGGCAAGCCGGTGTCGGTGTTCCGCTACCACGCGGAGGATCACCACATCGGCGGCTCGGACGCGTCCGGCGTGGTCTGGGCGGTCGGCGAGGGCGTCACGCGCTGGAAGCCGGGCGACGAGGTCGTCGTCCACTGCAACCAGGCCTCCTACGAGGACCCCGAGGTGCACGGGCTGGATCCCCTGGCGGCGCCGTCGCAGCGGATCTGGGGGTACGAGACGACCTGGGGGTCGTTCGCCCAGTTCTGCAAGGTGCAGGCCCAGCAGCTGCTGCCGAAGCCGCCCGCGCTGACGTGGGAGGAGGCGTCCTGCTACGGGCTGACGTTCTTCACCGCGTACCGGATGCTGGTCGACCAGGCGCGGCTGCAGGAGGGGCACCGGGTGCTGATCTGGGGCGGCGCGGGCGGGCTCGGCGTGTTCGCGCACCAGCTCTGCCGGCTGGCGGGCGCGGACGCCGTGGGCGTCGTCTCCTCGCCCGAGAAGGGGGCGCTGGTGACGGAGCTGGGGGCGGTCGGCTGGATCGACCGGTCCGACTACGCGGGCATGATGCGGCGGGGCGGCGAGTCCTTCGACGAGGAGAAGGCGCGGTTCAAGGAGTCGCGCCGGTTCGCGGCCGACGTGGCCGGGCTGCTGGGCGGCGAGCCGGACATCGTGTTCGAGCACGTGGGGCGGGCGACGTTCCCCACGTCGGTGCTGGCGGTCCGGCCGTTCGGCACCGTGGTGATCTGCGGCGCGACGTCCGGGCACATGCTCGACTTCGACGTCCGCTACCTGTGGATGCGCCAGAAGCGGATCATCGGATCGCACTTCGCGAACGCCTGGGAGTGCCACCGCGCGAACGAGCTGATCGAGGCCGGCAAGGTCCGTCCCGTACTCTGGAGGACACTGCGCTTCGACCAGGTGGCCGAAGCGCATCAGCTCATGTACGAGAACAAGCACCTCGGGAAGATCGCCGTGCTGGTCGGCGCGGCGTCCGAGGGCCTTGGCAAGACAGCGGACGGCCCGGGCGCGATCCGGGCGGAGGTGGGAGCGTAGATGGCAGGAGTGGTCCAGATCCCTTGGTACGCGACGTTGTGGCGGGGCGATCGGCTGGCCGCCGCCCTCGAGGAGATCGCGCCCGTCGCGACGCGCTACGGCGCGACCGACTACCGCATCTACCGCAACCGCGACGACATGTACAAGTTCATGCACCTGGTCACGTTCGAGGACAAGGCGGACTTCGAGGCCTACTGGTACGGGCCCGAGTTCGTCAACTGGCGCACGATCTACTCGAGCTGGTACCAGGTGCCGGTCCTCTACTCGTGGAACGACATGATCATCTCCGGGGGCTTGGAGATCGAGACCGTCGCCGCGGGCGGGGACGAGCGGGGCGACATCCTCTGACGCTGGCGTAGCGCGCGCGGCTCGCCGCCGCGCGCCTCGCCCCGCGCGCGGCTCGCCCCCGCGCCCTGCGCGCTCGCGCCTCGCCCCGCGCGCGGCTCGCCGCCGCGCGCCTCGCCCCCGCGCGCTACTCCGCGGCGGGCCCGAACTTCTTGCGCCAGCGGGCGAGGCCCATGTGCAGCTGGTCGAGCGGCGTGGCCTGGAGCATCGCTTCGGCGTCGTCGCCGCAGCCGGCGCGCACGCGTTCCTCCATCGCGGCGACGAAGCCGGCCTCGTCGTGCTCGGCCTCCAGCGCGACCTGCACCTCGAGGGCGTCCAGGCAGGCGTCCAGCTGCTCGGGTCCCGCCTCGCCGAAGTGCGTCAGCCCGAGCCGCTCCGGGTTCCAGGCGCGGATCGTGTCGATCGAGGCGCGCCACGAGGCGACGTCGATGTCCGGCGGGGGCGTCGGCGCGACCGTGAACGCGTGCGGCGGGATGCGGGCGCCGCCGACGTCGCCCACGAACGCGGTGCCCGAGGCCTCGTGGAAGTAGCAGACGTGATGGGACGCGTGCCCGGGCGTGTACTCGACGCGAAATGCGCCTTCGACGTCGTGCTCACCGCCGGTCAGCACGCGCAGGTTGCGCTCGGGGACGGGGATCAGCTCGCCCCACAGGCGCTTGAGTCCCTCCTCCCCGCCGTACAGGCGGCCGGCGGAGGCGACCAGCCGTGAGGGGTCGGCCATGTGCGGCGCGCCGCGCTCGTGCACGTAGACGGGCAGGTCCGGCCAGCGCCGGACGAGCGAGCCGGTGACGCCGGCGTGGTCGAAGTGGATGTGGGTCAGCAGGATCGCGCGCGGCCGCTCGCCGCGGAGCGCGTCGAGCAGCGTCGGCTCGCTGACGCCCGGGCCCGGGTCGATCAGCACGCCGTCGACCTCCCAGCAGCAGATCACCTTCTCGCGCCCCTGGTGGCGCACATCGATCGCCCGCATGGCGTCCACCCTAGCCATCGTTCCCGGAGGGGGTGTGTCCGCCAGGTCGCCTGTCAGGCGACCTGGCGGCCACACCCCCTCCGGATCCGCAGCTCAGGCCAGCTGCTCCGCGACGGCGAGCCCGAGCCGCTTGATGGCGAGGCGGGTGGCGCCGGGCAGGGCGTCGAGCGCGTACGTGCCGCTGTCGAGCATCGCGGCGAGCCGGTCGTCGTGCGGGATCGTGACCGCGCGGTGCAGGTGCTCGGCGCGGAAGCGATCCTCGACCGCGGTGACCGGAGCGCGGGCGCGGTTGATCGCCACGGTCGTGTGGTCGTGCTGGAGGTGCTCGAGCGCGCCGAGCACGACCGACGACGTGACCCACTCCGGCGTCGTGACGACGACCACCTGGTCGGCGCGCTCGATCGCGAAGCGCGCCAGCGGTCCGGCGACGCCCGTGCCGAGGTCGAGCAGCACGACCTCGTAGAACGTCGCCAGGAACGCGGCGAGCTCGCCGTACCGGTCCGGTCCCAGGCTCGCCGCCCGCCGCGCGTCCGCCGGCGCGCCGAGGACGTGCAGTCCCGTCGAGAGCCGCGACACGTACGGGGTGAGGTCCGCCGCCGTGCGAAGGCGGTCCGCGGCGTCGAGCAGGTCGGCCAGCGACTTCGGCGACCGGCGGCCGTCCGGAGCGAGCCGGGCGAGCGTGCCGAAGTCCGGGTTCGCGTCGACCGCGATCACGCGCAGCTTGAGGTGGGTCGCGAGCAGGTTCCCGACCAGGAACGTGCTCGTCGTCTTCCCCACGCCGCCCTTCGGGCTGATCAGCGCCACCGTGTTCGAGCGCGTGACGCCGGGCTGCGCCCGAATCCGCCGCTCGAGGTCCACTTCCTCGCGCTCCCGGCTCGAGGCGAGCAGCGTCTGCATCCGGCGCCGGAACCGCGCCGTCGCACCCACCGACGCCGGCCGCCCGTCCACGAGCGTGGACGGGTGCACGGCGGCCCGCTCCAGCTGGGTGCTGGTCACGCCGCGAGCTCCAGCTCGGTTCCGGTGAGGAGCAGGTCCGGGTTGCCGGTGCCGATCCGGTCCGCGTTGCGCTGCCACAGCCGGTTGACCTCTCTCGCGATCCGCGCGGGCGACGCGTCGCGGTCGCCGAGCAGGTCCGCGGCGATCGACCACAGCGATTCCCCGCGCTCGACGACGTGGGTCCTCGCGCCGGGACGGGCCGGATGAATTGGGTAGGCCGCCGGCGGCGACGCCACGGCCGCGGCGGACCCTGGGCGCGGCGCGGCGGCTTCGCTCGTCGCGGCGGCTTCGCTCGGCGCAATGGCCGGGCTCGGCGCGGCAGCTGGGCTCGGCGCGGCGGCCGGGCTCGGCGCGGCGGCTTCGCGCGGCGCGGGTGTCGGTGCCTGGACGGTGGTCGACGTTGGCGCGGTCACGTTCCGCTTCGGCGCGACGCCGCGCTTCCCGACGACGACGCGCCGAACCCGCTTCGCGCTCGTCTTCGTGACCTCCGGAACGACCACCGCGGCGGGCGCGTCGACCGGCGCGCTCGCCGGAGCCTCGCCCGCCACGGCCGGCTCATCCTCGTCCAGCGCGGCCTCCGGCTCCTCTTCCACCGCCTCCTCCGCGTCGGCGATCACCGGCGCCGCGGCCACCGCGTCACCGGTCGGCGGCGAAGTGGCGGCCGATGGCTCCGGCTCGGCGTCGACGGCCGTGTCCAGGTCGAACCCGGCCTCCCCTTCGACGTCCTCGACCTGCGCCGGCGCCTCCGATCCCTCGACCTCGTCGTCGGGGCCGGCGGCGAACGCGGCAGCCGGCATGACCGACGTGAACGCGAGCACGCTCGCGGTGATCGCCGCCTGAGTGCGGCGGGACACGAGTGCACTGTCTTCTAGGCGTCCGCTCAGCCGCTCCTCGCGACAGCGCGGGCACTGCGGGTGAAACCGCAGCCGGTCGTGGTGGTCCGACGAGACGAAGTGCGCGCTCAGCGAAGTCACGAGCCCTCCCCTTGGTTGGTGGCGTCGGCGACGCAGCGGAAGTTCTTCGCGCCAGCGGCGTCGCCGGTCGTGAGACCGACCGAGCCGACGCGGTCGGTGATGAACAGGACATCGAGGCCGTTCGGGATCGTCCGCGACGGGTAGACGTTCGACGTCAACTCGTCGCCCGCGAACTCGACGACCTGCTGCGTCAACGCGGCCGTGAGCTCGTTGTGTGTGGGAAGGCGACGCTGCGGTGACGATCCGCGAATCAGATCGCGGCACGCAAGGACGGCCGAACCGTAGGGCGCACTGCCGCGCGGGCGGACCTCAATGCACGTGGCGGCCGCCGCAACGGTGTCGGAGGGGCAGCGCTGCGTCAGCTGCTGCGTCGCACTTGGCCCCAGCCGATCGGCGAGCGCCGCTCGCGGGACCCGACCGAGACGGGACTCCTTGATCTCGACCCCCGTGATCGTGTTGCGCTTGAGCTTCGCTCCGGAGACGGAGCGTCCCTTGAGGCTCGAGCCGCTGATCGTCACCGCCGCGTACGACGAGCCGCCCAGCGCGATGAAGACCGCGAGCGTCGACATGACGTTGGCGTAGGTCAGGTGAGGTCGGAACTTGCGGCGCACGCGCTCTCCTTCGCTGACTGGCTCGCTGCTGCTGTCTTGACCCACGCGCGGGTCCCCGGCGTCGGATCGTCGCATCATGCCCCTCTCACCCGCACCGTGACGACGCGCGAGACGCCGGCGGTGAACGGGTACGCGCCCTCCGCGGGCAAGCGCGCGCGGAACCGGTAGTGCTGGACGCCGAAGGTCCTGCGGAATCGGTAGCGAACCGACCACTTCCCGTCCGCGTCCGTCCTGATCGTCTTGAACGTCTCCCACCGGCCGGGCAGCCGCACCTGCATCTCCAGGAGCTTGCCGCCGGGCGGCGTGGGCAGCGTCCGGAGCGGCCCGCTGAACGTGACCGTCTGGCCGTTCCGAAGCCGTTTCCGGCTGACCCGCAGCGCCGTCGCCGCGGGCACCGTCATGGTCAACTGGCTCTGCGCCGGGAGGATGTTCGGCGAGCCGGCGTAGACCAAGCGCAGGACGCGACTCGAGCCGCCCGCCGCCGCGTAGCGGAAGCTGCCGTCGGCGCCCGTCTCGAGCACGTCGATCAACTGCTCGGCGCCGATCGGCGTCGTCGCGAGGATCTGCACCTGCGCACCCGCGATGCCCTCGCCGGCGGGGTTCACGAGCCGGCCGGCGACCGTCGCCGTCTCGCCGAACAGCACGCGCGCCGCCTGGGTCTGCACGACCACGCGCTTGCGCTTGACCTGGCGCTGGCGTTCGAACGCGCTCTGCAGCGTCGCGACGACCCGGATCGGCAGGTTCAGCAGCATCGGCTGACCGTCGGCCCGAAGGTTCGTCGACGCCTCGTTGCGCGCGAGGTCCGACGCCCGCGCACGCAGCTCGTACGGCCCGGGTGGCAGCGTGGCGTCGTCGATGCGGGCCAACCAGCGATCGCCCTCGCGCGTCACCGGCAGCGTCTGCCAGGTGCCGGACCCGGCCGGGCTGATCTCGATCGAGCCGTCGGCGACGCCCGACACCGTGTCCTTGACCGTGAGCGCGACGAGCGTCGGGTCGCTCGGCGAGGAGGGCTCGAACGCGAGCTGCGGCGGCTCCGGGTCGTACCGCAGCGTCACCGGCACCGATGCGAGCTCCTGCGACTCGTTCCCGGCGGCGTCGCGCCGCCAGAGCGAGAGATTCCACTGGCCCGGCCCGGGGACGGGCGCGTCGAGCCGCGCGATGTCGGCGCCCTCCTTCGTGCCGGTCAGACAGTCGCCGCCGGCGACGGGGCACAGCTTGTAGGTCGCTGCGACGATCGGTGCGCGATCGACCTCGGGTGGGTTCGTCCACCACACCGCGAAGTCGTTGCGGCTGCGCCAGTCCTGCCCACCCTCGACGGCAACGTCCACACGGCTCGGCGGCGTGCGGTCGATGTGCACGTCAATCGGCGCCGACTCGCCGGCGTTTCCGGCCGGGTCATATGCGCGAACCACCAATGAGTTCGTGCCCTCGGCGATGTTCTGTGTGTTGACGGAAACACTCCCAGGCCCGTTGACGCATGGCACCTGGGCGACAAACGTCTCCCCCGGGCTTGCGAATCGACACGGCCGGTCATCGCCCCCGAGATCGCTCCCACCGCTGAACGCCGTGGCCGACCGCACGCCGACGTTGTCCGCCGCCTCGTAGTTCAACGCCTGCGTCCCGTTGACCCACTGCCCCGTCGTCAGCGGCGTATCCGCGCGAATCGTCGCCGTCGGCGCCTGGACGTCCTCGAGCTCCGCCACCGCGGTCTGCGTCCACATGCGGTTGCCGCTCCCCGCCGCGCACCCGCCCCGCGCCGGCCCGGCGCACACGACCCGCTGCACGATCTGGGTCGCGCCGTCGACCTGAAACGGGGCGCCGGCCCCGTTGTAGGCCGCGGCGGACGCCCGCCGGCCGCAGCGCCGGTTGCCGTGCTCGCGCTTCAAGAGCCGCGGCTTCGCGTTCGGGAACACGGCGTAGATCTGCATGACGTACCGGCAGTCGAGCCGCTGCATCACACCGGTCCACGCGTAGGACTTGAACGCGGTGCCGGCCGGCGCGTCGATCGTGAGCTGCGCGACCGCGCCGCGCTCGACCCGCCCGCGGCGGGAGACGCTCCCGATCCCGAGCCCGCGGATCTTCTGGCCCGTCTGCGGCGCGCAGCGCTGGCTGATCACCATCCCGCGCGTGAGGAAGTGACCGAACGCCTCCGTGCTGTAGGACCGGCCGCCCGCCACGCAGTTGCCGACCTTGTACGTGTTGGCGTCCGCCCGCGCCGGCACCAGCCCACACGCGGCCAGCAGCACCACGGCCGCCACCGCCCCTCGTCCTCTGCCCATCGGCTGCCCCCTTTGGTCATCGCGACGGCGCGGATGCGCCGTCGTACCCCCTCTAGGCCGCGCGAAGAGAACTTCGCCCCCACCAAGCGCACGATTTCGAGACACCCACCAGTTGGTCAAGCCCCCGAAACAGCACAACCACGACGCAATCAATCACTCCGCTTCGCAAGAGATTGCGCTGAGCAGCGAAGTGTTCACGTCACAAACACTGAAGATCCCATCACCAACCGGTCCGCCCACTGACCTCCCCCACATTGACTCGCGAGTCAATATCCTTCGGACATGGCGCACCGGCTGCCGCAGCGCGATCGCCCGTGGATGATCCGCACGTACGCGGGCCACTCGACCGCGGAGAAGTCGAACGAGCTGTACCGGCGCAACCTGGCGAAGGGCCAGACGGGCCTGTCGATCGCGTTCGACCTCCCCACCCAGACCGGCTACGACCCGGACGACGAGCTCGCGCGCGGGGAAGTCGGCAAGGTCGGCGTCCCGATCGCCCACCGCGGCGACATGGCGGCACTGCTCGACGGCATCCCGCTCGGCGAGATGAACACGTCGATGACGATCAACGCCACCGCGGCGTGGCTGCTCGCCCTCTACATCGTCACCGCGGAAGCCCAGGGCGTCGACCCCACGCAGCTCCAGGGCACGACCCAGAACGACATCATCAAGGAGTACCTCTCGCGCGGGACCTACGCGTTCCCGCCGGAGCCCTCGATGCGGCTGATCGCGGACATGGTCGCCTACACGGTCGAGCACGTCCCGCGCTGGAACCCGGTCAACGTCTGCTCCTACCACCTGCAGGAGGCGGGCGCGACGCCGACGCAGGAGATCGCGTACGCGATGTCGACCGCGATCGCCGTCCTCGACGCGGTCAAGGACCGCGTCCCGCAGGGCAGCATGCCCCAGGTCTTCGGCCGCATCAGCTTCTTCGTCAACGCGGGCGTCCGCTTCATCGAGGAGCACGCCAAGCTGCGCGCCATGAGCATCCTCTGGGAGGAGCTCGGCCGCACGCGCTACGCCGTCACCGACCCGCGCGCGCTGCGCTTCCGGTACGGCGTCCAGGTCAACAGCCTGGGGCTGACCGAGTCCCAGCCGGAGAACAACGTCCAGCGCATCGTGCTCGAGGCGCTCGCGGTGACGCTCGGCCGCAACGCCCGCGCCCGCGCCGTGCAGCTGCCGGCCTGGAACGAGGCGCTCGGCCTCCCCCGCCCCTGGGACCAGCAGTGGTCGCTGCGGATCCAGCAGGTGCTCGCCTACGAGACCGACCTGCTCGACTACCCCGACGTCTTCGAGGGCTCGAAGGTCATGGACGGCCTCGTGGACGAGCTGCTCGACGGGGCCAGACACGAGCTGCGCGCCGTCGAAGAGCGCGGCGGCGCCGTCGAGGCCGTCCCCTACATGAAGGCGGCGCTCGTCGAGTCCCACCGCCGGCGGATCGCCCGCATCGAGTCCGGCGAGCAGGTCCTGGTGGGCGTCAACCGCTTCACCGAGACCGAGCCGTCCCCGCTGACCGCCGAGGACGGCGGCATCCTCGTCGTCGACCCGCGCGTGGAGGAAGAGGCCCGCGCGGCGATCGCGAACTGGCGCGAGAGCCGTGGTGACGTCACCGCCCAGCTCGCCGAGCTCAAGCGCGTCGCCGCCGCCACGGACGAGAACATCATGCCCGCGACGCTCGCCGCCGCCCGCGCGGGCGTGACCACCGGCGAATGGGCGGCCGCGCTGCGCGACGTCTTCGGCTCCTACCGCGCCCCCACGGGCGTCGGCCAGGCCGCGACCCCCGCCGCCGACGAGCAGCTGCGCGACGAGGTCGCGCGCGTGAGCGAGGCCCTCGGCCGCACGCTCAAGATCCTGGTGGGCAAGCCCGGCCTCGACGGCCACTCCAACGGCGCCGAGCAGATCGCCGTCCGCGCCCGTGACGCGGGCATGGACGTCGTCTACGAGGGCATCCGGCTGACGCCCGCGCAGATCGCCCGCAGCGCGATCGACGAGGGCGTCCACGTGGTCGGCCTCTCGATCCTGTCCGGGTCGCACCGCGAGCTGATCCCGGACGTGATCGCGGCCCTCGACGGCGCGGACATCCCGGTCGTGGTCGGCGGCATCATCCCCGAGGCGGACGTTCCCGCGCTCAAGGCCGCGGGCGTCGCCCGGGTGTACACGCCGAAGGACTTCGAGCTCGACCGGATCATGCACGACATCGTCGCGCTGGTCGCCGAGCGCAACGCCGTGCAGGTGTGAGCGGGGCCGAGCTCGGCGCGCGCCTGCGCGCCCGCGACCGCACGGCCGCGCCCGCGGCGCTGAACCTGCTCGAGACGCGCACTGCCCGCGACGAGGCGGCGCGGCTCGTCAAGGCCGCCGGCGACGGCGCCGGCCACATCGTCGGCGTCACCGGCCCGCCGGGCGTGGGCAAGTCCACGCTGCTGTCCGCGCTGCTCAAGCACTGGCGAAGCACGAAGCGCTCCGTCGCGATCCTCGCCGTCGACCCCTCCTCCAAGCGCAGCGGCGGCGCGCTCCTCGGCGACCGCGCACGGATCGAGCACGACCCGCACGATCGCGACGTCTTCATCCGCTCGATGGCGGCGGGCGAGCGCCTCGGCGGCCTCGCGCCCGCGACCCGCGCGGCCGCCCAGGCGCTCGCGAGCGCGTTCGACGTCGTCGTGATCGAGACCGTCGGCGTCGGCCAGTCCGAGACCGACGTCGCCGAGGCGGCGGACACGGTCGTGGTCGTCGTCCAGCCCGGCTCCGGCGACGCGCTGCAGTTCCTGAAGGCCGGGATCATGGAGGTGCCGGACGTGCTCGCCGTCACCAAGGCCGACCTCGGCGCCCCGGCCCGCCGCGCCGAGCAGGACCTGAAGGCGGCGCTCAAGGCGCTCGGCGCCGCGAGCGTCCCGGTGCTGGCCGTGCGGGCGATCCCGCCCGCGACCGGGATCGAGCGCCTCAGCCAGGCGATCGACGCGCACCGCGCGCAGTTGGACCTCGCAGCCAAGCGGACCCGCGCCCGCCGCCTGGGCGCGCTCGCCGACTTCGTCCACGAGCACGGCGAGCGCGGCCTGCGCACCCTCGGCGGCCGCCGCGCCGCCCTCAAGCTGCTGCAGCAGCAGGACCCCGGGCTCGACGAGCCCGAGCTCCTGCAGCGCCTCAGCGCAGCCGCAGACGGCTGACGACCCCGCCGTGGTCGGACGGCCACAGGCCGGACGCCGTCCGCTCCTTGGGGTCCTTGCCGGTCACCCACGCGCGCACGGTCTTCAGGCCGGGCTTGGTGAGGATGTGGTCCACCGTGTGGTCGAGCACGGCCTTCGGGTCGGTGAGGTTCGCGTAGCAGCAGCTCTGACGCGCGCCGTTGTCCTTCATCCCGAACTTCTCCAGCACCTTGAACGCCAGGTCGTCGCCGGGCTGCTCGGGCTCGTGGTGGCGCTTGACGCCCGAGTTGAGGTCACCGACGAGGATGACCTGTCCCTTGACCTTCAGCGGCCCCTTGGTCAGCTCGCGCGCCTGCGCGGCCCGGATCTTCGGGTCGCCGTACGCCTCCAGGTGCGTGTCCACGAAGCGGAACTTGTGCGAGCCGACCCGGGCCTGCACCGACGCCCAGCCGCGATCGACCGGGATCTTGATGCCGCCGACGTCCGGCTCGTAGCGCGCCTTGTAGCGCCCGGTCTTCGCCCCGCTGACCTTCACCTTGCTGCCGCGCTTGACCAGGATCACGTTGTGCAGCGTCAGCCGCGCGTCGAAGTCCGCGCCGAGCGCGGCGAGCGGCCCGGTGCCGGTGGCGTCGTTGTGGTCGACGTCGACCGGCAGCTCGGCGTCGAACTCCTCCTGCACCACGGCGACGCGGTAGGAGGAGCCGAGGTGCTTGCGCAGGATCTTCAGGAAGTCCTGCTCGACCGCGGTCGCCGGCGTCGCCCCCGGGATCGGGCTGATCGGCGGCGCGCCGCCGTCCGACGGGACCTGCTTGCGCCACGTCGCGACCTCCTGCAGCCCGACGAGGTCCGCGCCGGAGCGCTTGATCTCGCGCGCCAGCGGGACCGCCCGCTCGGAGAACTTCGTGGCCTGAAGCTCGTTCCAGACCGTCCCGGCGCCGTCGACCGCCTCGGCGATGCTCGGCGCCCCGATCGCCGGCGAGAGGTCGGCCCCGAGGAACAGGTTGCGGGTCATGACGGTGATCTCCGGCCCGCTCGCGGCGGACGCGGTCGCCGGCGCGAGCAGCAGGGCGGCGAGAGCGAAGAGGGCGATGCGCATGGTCGCGTCAATCTAACGGCATCAGCGCTTGAACTTGACCGCTTGCGTCGAGCTCGTCCTGCCGCCGGGGTGAAGTCCTTGTCCGGGATGGTCCGGTCTGCGGGGCCGCGGCGCAGCGGAGAGAACTCGGCTTCGCAGGTACGGTTGATTCCCCATGACCGGTTCATTGAAGGCCCGCCTGGCGGCGGGCGAGACGCTGATCGGCACGTTCCTGACGCTCGGCTCGCCGCAGGCCGCGGAGTCGCTCGGCCTCGCCGGGTTCGACTGGCTGCTGGTGGATCTCGAGCACGGCGGCGGGGACGAGGCCCTGCTGCTCGGCCAGCTGCTGGGCTGCGCGGCGGCGGGCGTCCCGGCGCTCGTGCGCGTCGAGTCCGACGCGCGGTCGCGCGCCGCGCGGGCGCTGGACCTCGGCGCGGAGGGCCTGATGTGCCCGCAGGTCAACTCGGTCGAGGCGGCGCGCGCGTGGGCGGACGCCCTGCACTACGGGACCGGGCGCGGGATCGCGCTCTTCCACCGCGGCGCGCGCTACGGGACCGACCCGGACGCGTTCAAACACGCGCGGGAGCGGACGCTCGGGATCGCGCAGATCGAGTCGCCGGAGGCGGTCGACGCGGTCGAGGAGATCGCGGCGGTGGACGGGATCGACGTGCTGTTCGTCGGGCCGAGCGATCTGTCGTTCTCGATGGGCAAGTACCGGCGCTTCGACGACCCGGAGTTCCGGGACGCGATCTCGCGCGTGGTCGAGGCCGCGGACGCGGCCGGGAAGGCCGCCGGCATGTTCTGCGCGACCGTCGAGGACGTCGCACGGGCGCGGGCGGACGGGTTCCGCCTGCTCGCCGTCGGGACCGACGGCGGCTTCATGATGCAGGCGGCGAAGGCTACGTTGGACGCGGCGCGGGCGGGCTGAGCGCGGCCCGCAGCGCGTCCGCGCACAGGTCGCTCAGCGGCCACAGCAGCGTGCGGGCGAGCGCCAGCGGCTCGCGGTCGGACTCGCGCAGCCACTCGGCCTCGTCGCGCGTCTCCACGAAGCGGGTCAGCGCGTCGCGCCAGGCGTTCAGCCGGCGCGGGCGCATCACGACCGTGCTGACGCCGGGGCGCAGCAGCAGGTCGGCGAGCTCGTCGGCGAGCGCGGTCAGCTCGCGCAGCTCGAGCACGTCGTCGGTCGCCAGCTCGACGCCGCGGAAGCGCTCGGTCACCGACGCCTGGACGGCGTGGGCGGACGCGCCGATCTCCTCGTCCGGGAGATCGAAGACCGCGAGCACGACGGTTTCGCCGTCGAGACCCGGTGAGGTGTCGATCCGCGCGTTGTGCATCGTGCTTTCTACGGTATCGGCCTTGGCCGCGTGGAGCGTTAGGGTTCCATGTACCCCGCGATGCCTTCTGTGGAGTCTCCCCTGAGTGGATCGTGCGCCTGTGGAGCGGTGCGGTTCGAGGTCACGGCGCCGTTCACGACCGCCGGCTACTGCCACTGCACGCGCTGCCAGCGGCGCTCGGGCGCGCCGTGGTCGATGAACGCGATGGCGCCGGCGGGCGCCGTGCGGGTGGTCGCGGGCCTGTCGGAGATCCGGACCTGGCGGCCACCGGACGGGATGCCGAAGTCGTTCTGCGCGATCTGCGGCGGGCACGTGTTCTCGGGCTCGCTCGGCGGGCCGATGGGCGTGCGGATCGGCGCGCTGCACGGCGATCCGGAGATCGCGCCGCAGTGGCGCCAGTGGCTGTCGTCGGCGCCGCCGTGGGCGCCGATCCCGGACGACGGGCTGCCCCGCTTCGCCCAATCACGTGTTTGACGATCAGGTATCGTATGTTCGATGCACCAGCAGCTGGCGTGGTACGTGGGCGGGCCGATTCTCGGGCTCTGCGTCGTCGCGCTGCGGTGGCTGACGAACGAGCGGCTGGGCGCCACCGGCGCGTGGTCTGAGCTCGTCGAGCGGGCGACCGGCCGCGTCGGCGCGTTGGACACGCGCGGCTGGATGTGGATCGGGCTCGTGGTCGGGGGCGTCGTGTTCGGGCTCTTTGGCTCGTCCCTGGACGGCTACGGGTGGCTGACGGAGACGTTCAGTGGCTGGACCGTGGCGGCGATCCTGGTCGGCGCAGGCGCGCTGATCGGCTACGGGGCGAAGCTGGCCGGCGGCTGCACGTCCGGCAACGGGCTCAGCGGGAACGCGGTCCTCTCCCCCGCGTCGCTGGTGGCGACCGGGACGTTCTTCGGCACCGCGATCGCGGTCAGCTTCCTGATCGAGGCGCTGCGGTGAGGCGGTTCGCGGCGTTCGTGGTCGGCGCGGTGTTCGGGTTGACCCTGTCCTGGTCGGGGATGACGAACCCGGACGTGCTGCGCAACGGGCTGCTGTTCCGGGACTCGTACCTGATGCTGTTCTTCGCGTCCGCGCTGGTGACGGCGTTCGCCGGGCTGCGCGTGCTGCGGCGGTTGAAGGCGCGGACGCTGCTGACCCGGGAGCCGGTCGCGTGGACGGCGGTGGCGCCGCGGCGGCGGCACGTCGCCGGCGCGGTGCTGTTCGGCGTCGGCTGGGCGGTCGCGGACGCGTGCCCGGGGCCGATCGCGGCGCAGCTCGGGCAGGGGGTCGGCTGGAGCGTGGCGACCAGCGTCGGGGTCCTAGCCGGCATCTTCGTAGCGACGCAGCCGCGGCCGGCGGCCTTCCGGCAGCGTGTAGAAGGCGTGGCCGTCGCGGCGCAGCGCCAGTGACTCGCCCTGACCTTCGCGGATGAGGTCGGCGCCGGCGGTGCAGGGGGCGCGCTCGAGGGTGCTGACGATCGACTCGTCGCGCCTGCGGGCGAAGACGAACGCGCGGTCGTAGCTGCGCAGGACGATCACGTGCGGCGCGACATCGCCGGCGGTGAGTGCTTGGCCGACGCCGAGCCGGAGCGTGGCGCGCCTGCGCAGGTGGCCGTCGTGGGCGACGTAGACGCCGGCGGTGCCGCTGAAGTCCTTGGTGACGACGACGATCCTGCCGCGGTCGACCAGCAGCGTCTCGGCGTCGTGCGGGCCGTCGGCGTACGTGAGCGGGATCGGCGTGGCGGCGGTGCCGTCGATCCGGTAGACGACGACGTTCGGCCGCTTGGCCTCGTTGTCGCCGATGTCGCCGACGTAGAGCGTGCGGCCGTCGGCGGCGATGTCCTCCCAGTCGACCGCCTGCGCACCGCTGACGTGCACCTCGGCGAGCAGCCGCCCGCGGCCGTCGAGCTGGAACAGGCGCGGGACGTCGCCGGAGTCGTTGTGGGTCCAGAACGTGCCGTCAGGCGTGCGCGCCAGGCCGCTGAGCTCGGTCGCTCCGGGTGCGGTGACGGTGCCGAGCGTGCGGACGCGCAGCGGGCGGCAGAGCGCGGGCACGGCCGCGCGCGGCGTGGCGGTCGCGGTCGCCGTGCCGGCGGCGGTCGGCGTGGCGGCGCGAGGCGGCGACGGCGAACCGCCGCACGCGGCGAGCGACGTCGTGGCGAGCGCGAGCGCGGCGAGACGCGCCGCGACCCGGGCCCATGCCCTCGCCGCCGCGTCCGGACGACGAGCGGTCACGTTGCGGCGCATACCGCCAGAAAGTGACCCTTCACCGCGCGCGTCAACCGCGCGAGACCGCCGCGGCGACGACCCACCCCGGAAATCGCGCCGGCCCAGCCCGCCGCGCGAGCGGTCACGTTCCGGCGCATGCCGCCAGAAAGTGACCCTTCGCCGCGCGCGTCAGGCCACGCGCTCGGCCGGCGGGGCCGGAAGGCCACGGCGGGCGCCTTCGGCGAGGAAGTCCTCGAGCCGGGTGGCGCCGCCCGCGCCCGTGGGCACGCGCACCGACAGCGCCGCGTAGAGCGTCGCCCAGCGCAGCGCGTCGTCGACGGACAGGCCGACCGCGTCGCCCCACGCCCACGCCGCCACGAACAGGTCGCCGGCGCCCGTGGTGTCGATCGCGGGCCCGACGTCGTAGCCGGAGACCGTCACCGAGCGGCCGTCGACGCACGCCACCGCGCCGTCGGACCCAAGCGAGACGACCACGATCTTCACGCGCGCGCCGATCATCCGCGCGGCCTCCTCGGCGGTGTCGGCGCCCGTCAGCACCAGCGCCTCGCGCTGCTCGATGAACACGCCCGTGGCCCGCGACACCGCGCCCGGGAGGCGCCCCGCGAACGCGCGCGCGTCGTCGTCGCCCACGGTCACGTACGCGCGCGTCCCGGACGGGACCACGTCGAGCTGGCTGAGCCCCGTGATCACGGCGCGCGGCGACAGCGCCGCGACGTCCGCCGTCCGGGCGCGGACCCCGGGGTCGTACGTGACCATCGCGCGCTCGCCGCCGATCGGCAGCACCGCGGTGACCGGCGTGCGCGCGCTGCGCGGGCCCGCGAGCACGATGCCCTCGGCCTCCAGCAGCGGCCCGACCAGATCACCCGCCGCGTCCTGCCCCAGCGGTGCGGCCAGCGCCGTCGCGAGCCCGAGCCGCGCCGTCCCGACCGCCGTGATCGCGCCGCCGCCCGGCGAGCGCACCAGGTCGCCCGCGAACCGCTCCTCGCCGAGGCGTGGCAGCCCTTCCAGACCGACGAAGGTCATGTCCATGAAGGCGGGAACCGCCACGACGACGTCGACGCTCATCGCGCATAACTCTTTCAGGTTGCGAGACGGGTCGCGCCGAGCCGCGAGGAGAGGCTCATGAGCCGCTCGACCGGCTCGGCGCTGAAGACGAACCGCACGTGCCGCGCCGCCGCCTCGCCGCCCCAGCCGGTCATCGGCGTCGCCGCCACGCCCGCGGCGAGCATCGCCTCCGACGCGGCCGCGGGCGTCGTGCCCAGCGCCGCGACGTCAACCAGCAGTGACCAGCCGCCGGCCGGCCGCACCAGCGGCCAGTCCGGGAGCGCGGCGAAGATCGCGTCGCGGCGCCGCTGCAGCTCCGCCACCGCCTCCGCCACGTGCCCCTGCGGCCCGCGCAGCACCGCCTCCGCCGCCCGCCGCGCCACGGACACGTTCCCGGTCGTGTTGTACGTGTGCACCCAGCCGGCGTCGCTCACCACGGACTCCGGCCCGGCGATCCAGCCCACGCGCCAGCCGATCATCCGGTACGCCTTCGACATCGAGCCGACGACCACGGTGCGCTCGCGCATCCCGTCCACGGCCAGCGGGCCCGCGGGCTCGCGACCGTCGAACAGCAGCGCCTCCATCGCGGCGTCGTAGACCAAGAACAGGTCATGTTCCTTACACAGAGCGCCGACCAGCGCCCAGTCCTCGGCGGTCAGCACGCACCCCGTCGGCATCGACGGGCTCATCAGCAGCAGCGCGACCGTGCGCGGCGTGATCGCGGCCTCGAGCGCTTCCCCGTCCAGCCGCCACTCGCCGTCGACCACGCGCAGCGGCGCGAACGCCGGCGTCCCGCCCGCCAGCCGCACGCGGTTCACGAGGCCGGCGTAGATCGGATCGGTCAGCACCACCTCGTCGCCCGGGTCGAGCGTCGCCAGCAGCACGTCGAGCACGCCCTCGGTCCCGCCGCAGGTGACCACCACCTCGCGCACCGGGTCGTAGCGGACGCCGTGGCGCGCGAACACGTGATCGCTGATCGCGTCGCGCAACCCCAGGTCGCCGGTGAACGGCAGCCAGCTGTTGGACACGGGATCGTCGAGCGCGGCGCGCGTGACCGCGACCGCCTCCGGCGGCAGCGGCAGGTCCGTGTCGAGGTTCTCCAGCCGCAGGACGTCCGGGTCGAACACGGCCGCGGCGACGCGGTCGATGCCGAAGCCGGCGATGCCTTCCATGCGCGACGCACGCTTCATCGTCCCCTCCCCGGGGTCAGGATCAGCAGGGTGCCGGACGCCGGCCCGTCGAGCGCCTCGTAGACGTGCGGGACGGCGCCCGAGTAGGTGGCGTAGTCGCCGGGGCCGAGCTCCACCGGCTCGTCCACGGGCCCGACCCGCACGCGCCCGGCGACCACGTGCAGGCGCTCCTCGACGCCGAACGGATGCGGCGCCGCCGAGCGCGCCACGCCCGGGTGAAAGCGGATCGCGTACAGCTCCGCCAGCAGGCCGGGACGCTCGATCCGCTCCAGCAGCGACGCGTCCAGCGCGGCGCCCTCGACGTGCGTCCCCGCGCCCGCCCGCACGACGCGCACCGGCGCCCCCTCGGAGCGCTCGACCAGCAGGTGGGCGAGCGGGACGCCGAGCGCGTCGGCCAGCGCGTACAGCGTGTCGACCGTCGGATTGCCCTCGCCGCGCTCGAGCGCCGCGATCGTGTTGCGGGCGACGCCCGAGCGGCGCGACAGCTCGAGCACCGACATGTCCCCGCGCAGCACCCGCACGTTCATCCTGCGCATCCTAATGCGCAGCGATTGCTATTTCAAAGACGCAATACGCCAGGATCCGCCGACGCGCACGAGCTGCAGCGTGTCCCGCGACGGCTGCTGGCCCTCCGCGGTCGACTGCACGTCGGCCGTCGCGCTGTCGCCGTCCACCCGGATCGTGCCGATGGTGAGCTTCGGCGCCGTGACGTCCCCCAGCCCCTGCTTGAGCGCCAGCTCGCACGGCAGCCCCGCCGACTCGACCTCCTCGACCAGCTTCGGCGCCAGCAGCGAGTCGCACAGCCGCTGGTAGTCCTTGGCCGCGCTCGCCTTGCCGAACGCCTCCACGACCGCGTGCACGCGCTCGCTGTCAGACGGCCCACCGCCGCCGCATCCGCAGACCACGAGGGCCGCGCCGAGAGCCACGAGCGGGCCGCGCACGCGGCGGAGCATAGAATGAGCGCACATGTCGACCGCCGGTCCCATCGGCTCCTGGTTGCGCTGCTACCGCTGCTGGTCCCAGGACCTCGAAGTCCAGGTCCATTACGAGGGCATCCACCGCATCGATCCCGTCACCGGCAAACGCGCCGACGTCGTGGACGAGCTGCAGGAAGCCGTCGTCCAGTGCCTGGACTGCATGCACGACCAGCCGCACCTCGTCTTCCACAACGACCGCATCGAGCCCGTGGAGGACCGCTGGGAGCGCATGGTGGTCGGCACCCCCTGGGTCGCGTCCTGCACGGTGACCGTCGACGCCGACTCGGTCGAGACCTGCTCCGGCCCGGAAGCCGCGGACGCGCTCGCCTACGCGGCGTTCGGCGACCACGGCACGCGCGAGTTCTTCACCCACGTGCGGTTCCACAAGCACGAGGACGAGCGGATCGTCGTGCACCTGCTGGTCGAGCTCTACGCGCGCTCGTCCGACGAGGCGACGACCGTGCTCGAGGACGCCGCCCGCGGTGAGCTGACGCTCACGTCGCTGGCCGAGGAGTCGCGCCCGCCCGCCGCGACCGGCGGCGAGCACCCGCACTAGCACGCCTCACGGGTCGAACCTGCGGCTGAGCTCGACCCGGTAGGAGTAGCGCTCGGGGTTGAAGTAGCTGATCGCCAGCTCCAGCGGCGTGCCCTGCGTGTCGTAGTAGAGGCGGTCGATGCGCAGGGAGGGGTCGCCGGGCTCGCAGCCGATCAGGCTCTCGTACTCGGGCGGGACGCGGACGCTCGTGATGCTCTGGTGCACGCCGGCGATCCGGTTGGGCGACAGCTCGTTGACGACCGAGAACACGGTCAGCGGCGTGACGTCGCCCGCGGTGCGCAGGACGCCGCGCTCGATCAGGCCCACGCCGGTCTCGACGGAGACCGCGATGCGTGTCACGCAGAACGGGGCTTCGGCGTGCGCGCGGCGCACGAGCCCGACCATCACTTCGTCCGAGACGAGCTGCAGCCGGCTCGCGGCGTCGACGTCGGCGCGGCGGCGCAGCGGCTGGATCGTCTCCATCGTCGTGTCCAGCGAGTACGCGAGCAGGTCCTCGACCGAGCCGAACGAACGCAGGTAGCGGGTGCCGGGCCGGATGCTCGTGGCGAACGTCCCGCGGCCGCGCACGCGGTAGACGAGCCCCTCGGTCACGAGGTCGAGCAGCGCGCGCCGGACGGTCTGGCGGCTCACGTTGTACTGGCTGCTCAGCTCCGCCTCGGTGGGCAGCCGCTCTCCGCGCGCGTAATCGCCGCGGGCGATCGCCTCGCGCAGGTTCGCGGCCAGCATCTGGTACGCGACGGGAGTTCGGGAGGGATCGGTCATGTTCGAGCGGAACGGTATTCAGGTCGCGAGAACTTGAGTAGACTCAGGCCGTGGATTTGGCCGTACCAATGCGACAAGGCGACGGCATGGACACGGCGCCCCGCGCTCGCGAGCTGCTGTTCGACTACCTGACCGTCGCCGAGCGAGGCTCGCGGACGGACGCCGCCGCCGCGGCCCGCGCGGCGTTCGGCCCCTCGGCGACCGGCACCGCGCCGGTCGTGGGCACCGGCGAGCGCCGCGAGGCGGCCGATGCCGCCTTCGTCAACGGCATCGCCGCGCACTCGATCGAGCTCGACGACACCTACGAGCCCGCGAGCCTGCATCCCGGCGTGGTCGTCTGGCCGGCGGTGCTGGCGGTGGCCGCCGAGCGTGCCGCGACGCTCGGCGACGCGCTGGCGGCGGCCGCGGCCGGCTACGACGCCGTGTGCGGCCTCGGCGACCGGACCGACCCCGCCGAGACGTACCGGCGGGGCTTTCATCCCACCGGCGTCTGCGGGCCGATCGGCGCCGCGGTCGCCGTGGCGCGGCTGCTGGAGCTCGACGGCGAGCGGGAGCGGCATGCCGTCGGGATCGCGGCCAGCATGGCCGCCGGGCTGCTGGAGTTCCTCGCCGACGGCGCGTGGACGAAGCCGCTGCACGCCGGCAACGCGACGGCGGCGGGGATCCGCGCCGCGCGGCTCGCCGCCGCCGGCTACACCGCCCCGGCGTCCGCGATCGAGGGCCGCCTCGGCTTCCTGCACGCGTTCGGCGGCCGCGCCGGGGCCGCGCCCGCGGACGGGGACGGCACGCCGCCGACCTCCGACGAGCCCGCGATCGGGCGGGGCCTGCGGGGGACGGCGGTCAAGCACTATCCGTGCTGCCGCTACATGCACGGGTGCATCGACCTGCTGCTCGACCTCGCCGTCGAGGAGGAGCTGGACCCCGCCGACGTCGAGGGCATCCGCTGCGGCGTGCTGTCGGCCGGCTGGAGCCTGGTCGCCGAGCCGCCGCCGGCCGCACAGGCCGTCCGCAACCAGGTCGACGCCCAGTTCAGCATGGCGTTCGGCGCCGCGCTGGCGCTGGCGCGCCGCTCCGCGACGCTCGACGACTTCGAGCGCGCCGCCGAGCTGGCGCAGGAGCTCGCCCCGCTGATGCTGCGCGTCGAGTGCTTCCGCAGCGCGCGGCTCGACGCCGCCTATCCGGCGGCGTGGGGAGCCGAGGTGGAGGTCCGGACCCGCTCCGGAACCGTCCTCAGGCGGGCCGAGGACCACTTCCGCGGCAGCCCGCGGCGCCCGGCCGGGCGGACCGAGCTGGCGGCCAAGGCGGCCGGGCTCGTCGGCGCCGAGCGGGCGGCGGCGCTCGAGCGCGCGTGTTTCGACTCCTCCGCGAGCGTGCCGGTCGATCACGTCAGCGCCCCCGGTCAGTAGGAGCGCGGCATGCCGAGGACGTGCTGGCCGAGGTAGGCGAGCACGAGGTTGTTGGCCACCGGCGCCGTCCGGTAGAGCCGCGTCTCGCGGAACTTGCGCTCGACGTCGTACTCCTCGGCGAAGCCGAAGCCGCCGTGGGCGTCCAGGCACGCGTTCGCCGCCTCCCAGGACGCCTCCGAGGCGAGCAGCTTGGCCATGTTCGCCTCGGCCGCACACGGGCGGTCGCGCTCGAACAGCGACGCCGCCCGCAGCCGCATGAGATCGGCGGCGCGCACGGCCGCGTACGCCTTGGCGAGCGGGAACTGGACGCCCTGGTTGGCGCCGATCGGGCGGCCGAAGACCTTGCGCTCGCCGGCGTAGCGGGCACCGGTCTCCACGAACCAGCGCCCGTCGCCGACGCACTCCGACGCGATCAGGATGCGCTCTGCGTTCATGCCGTCGAGGATGTACCGGAAGCCCCGGCCCTCCTCGCCGATCAGCGCGTCCGCGGGCACGTCGAGGCCGTCGATGAAGACCTCGGTGGTGGCGTGGTTCATCATCGTCTTGATCGGGCGGATCGTGAGCGCGTCGCCGGCGGCGCGCATGTCGACCAAGAAGACGGAGATGCCGTCCGCCCGCCGATCGACGTCGGCGCGCGGCGTCGTCCGGGCCAGCAGCACCATCAGGTCGGAGTGCTCGGCGCGCGACGTCCAGATCTTCTGGCCGTCGATCCGGTAGCCGGACTCCGTGCGGCGTGCCCGCGTCGTGATGCTGGTCGTGTCCGAGCCGGCGCCCGGCTCGGTCACGCCGAACGCCTGGAGCCGCAGCTCGCCGGAGGCGATGCGCGGAAGCCAGCGCGCCTTCTGCTCGGCGTTGCCGTGGCGCAGGAGCGTGCCCATGACGTACATCTGGGCGTGGCACGCGGACGGGTTGCCGCCGCTCGCGCTGATCTCCTCCAGGATGACCGCGGCCGCGGTCAGTCCGAGGCCCGCGCCGCCGTACTCGGTCGGGATCAGCGCGGCCAGCCAGCCGTGCTCGGTGAGCGCCCGCACGAACGCCTCCGGGTATCCCGCCGGCTCCAGGCCGCGCCAGTACTCCAGCGGGAACGCCCCGCACAGGGCGCGGACCGCGGACCGGATGTCCTCGATCTCCTCCGGCAGCTCGAACGCCGCCTCGCCGCTCATCGCTGGACCCGCCAGGCGTCGGCGGTGACCGGGAAGCCGTCCGTGACCTCCGGGGCGCGCCGCCGGTAGACCATGAACGTGCGCTTGAACTCGGCGATGACCTCGGCACGCTGGTTGACGCCCCGGGTGCGCGCCGTCACCAGGCCGACGCTCGGGCGCGATGCCGACGGGCGTGCGGCCAGGATCTCGCTCTCGGACCAGATCGTGTCGCCGACGTAGACGGGGTTCGGGAGCAGGACGTCGGTCCAGGACAGGTTCGCCGTCGCGTTCTCGCTGATGTCCCCGACCGAGAGCCCGGTGACCAGCGCGAGCGTCAGCGTGCTGTTCACCAGCAGCCGCCCGAACCGCGTGCCGCTCGCGAACGGCTCGTTGAAGTGCACCTGGTTCGTGTTCATGGTCAAACAGGTGAACCAGGTGTTGTCGGCTTCGCTGATCGTGCGGCCGAGCCGGCTGCGGAACACGTCACCGGGCTGAAGGTCCTCGAAGAAGCGCCCTCGCCACTCCTTCGGCGCGGGCGTGTCGACGGCGCTGGTCATGCGCGTGCTCCTCGATCTCGATGGTGGTGCCTTGACATGGAGGCAAACAAGGGTTCAAGATGTACGGCCAAATGTCAACGCAACGCCGGGATCGCGGGAGGAGCGGTCCGCTGGCTGGGGTCCGGGTCGTCGCCGTCGAGCAATTCGGCGCCGGCCCGTGGGGAACGGTGCAGCTCGCCGACCTCGGCGCGGACGTCATCAAGGTCGAGGACCCGACCACGGGCGGCGACGTGGGCCGCTATGTGCCGCCGTACCAGCAGGACGAGGACTCGCTGTTCTTCGAAGCGCTCAACCGCGGCAAGCGCAGCGTGTCGCTCGATCTCCGCACCGCCGCGGGACGCGAGGTGCTGCAGCGCCTGGTGGCGGTGTCCGACGCCGTCTACTCGAACCTCCGCGGTGATCGGCCGGCCAAACTGGGCCTGACCTACGACGCGCTGCGCGGGCACAACCCGAGGATCGTGTGCTGCTCGCTCTCGGGCTTCGGCCAGACCGGCCCGCGCGCGGCGGAGGGCGCCTACGACTACGTGATCCAGGGGATGGCCGGCTGGATGAGCCTGACCGGCGGCCCGGACGCGCCGCCCACGAAGTCGGGCCTCTCTCTGGTCGACTTCTGCGGGGGCTACGTCGCCGCGCTGGCGCTGCTGGCCGGCGTCTGGCGGGCGCGTGCGACCGGCGAGGGCGGCGACTGCGACATCTCGCTGCTCGAGACCGCGCTCGCGCTGACCAACTACGTCGGCACCTGGGCGGCGACCGCGGGCTACCGGCCGCAGCGCCTGGCCGACTCGGCGCACCCCTCGATCGTGCCGTTCCAGAACCTGCCGACCGCCGACGGCTGGATCGTCGTCGCCTGCGCCAAGGAGCACCTCTGGGCGGCGCTGTGCGACGCGATCGGCGAGCCGGCGCTGTCCACCGACGAGCGCTTCAGCGGCTTCGCCGCGCGCGAGGCCAACCGCGAGACGCTGGTGGCGCACCTGCGCGGCGTGTTCGCCCGGCGCACGACGGACGAGTGGATCGAGGCCCTCTCGGCGCGCGGCGTCCCGTGCGGCCCGGTCCGCGACATCGCCGGCGCACTCCAGGACGAGCAGGTGGCCGCCCGCGGCGTGGTGATGGAGGTCGAGCACCCCCGCCTCGGCACCGTGCGGCACGTGGCGTCGCCGCTGCGCCTGGACGGCCGCCCGCCCGCCGTCGCTCCGGCGCCCGCGCGCGGCGAGCACACGCGCGAGGTCCTGGCCGAGCTGTGCGGGCTCGACGAGCAGACGATCGACGCGCTCGCCGGCGAGGGCGCGTTCGGCGACGGCCGGGTCGCATGAGGCGCCCTCGCCGTACCCGTCAGCCTTCCGCGCCCGCGCCGTGCCGATCAGCCGTCCGCGGGCGGGAACCGGGGCACGCGATGGAGCTGGCCGTCGAGCACGAGCCCCGTGCCGTCGCGCAGCCGGCGCGCGGTCTCGTGCAGCGCGTCCGCGTCGATGCCGGTCGCCACGCCCTCGCGCTCGAGCAGATAGACGAGGTCCTCCGTGGCGATGTTCCCGGTCGCGCCCGGCGCGAAGGGGCAGCCGCCGAGCCCGCCGATCGACGCGTCGACGATCGTCGCGCCGGCCGCGACGGCCGCGTACGCGTTCGCGTAGCCCGTGTTGCGCGTGTTGTGCAGGTGCACGCCGAGCGCCGGCCCGAGGCCGGCCGCGCCCTCCAGCACCGCACGGACCCGGCGGGGAACGGCGACCCCGATCGTGTCGGCGAACACGATCTCGTCCGGTCCGGCCCGCGCCACGGCGGCGGCGAGCTCGACGGTCGCCCCGGCCTCCACCTCGCCGGCGAACGGACAGCCGAACGAGGTGGCCAGCACGACGCCGGTCCGCAGCCCGGCCTCGCGGGCGCGCGCGAGCGTCGTGTGCGCCGCCTCCAGCAGCCGGCCGGTGCCGGCGTTCGAGTTGCGCCGGTTGAACGCGTCCGAGACGGCGAACGTGAACCGGACCGACCGCAGGCGGGTCGCGAGCAGCCGGTCGAGGCCGCGCTCGTTGAGGACGAGGCCGCAGCCGCAGGCGACGACGTCGTCCGTGAGCGCGGCGATCACCTCCTCGGCGCCGGCCATCCTGGGCACGCGCGCCGGGTCGACGAAGCTGACCGCTTCGATCCGGGTCAGGCCCGCGGACGCGAGCCGGTCCACCAGCGCCGCCCGCTCCGCGGGCGCGACCTGGACGGGCGCGTTCTGGAGCCCGTCGCGGGGCCCGACCTCAACGATCTCGACGCGCGTCACAGCACGCCGGCGTCCCGCAGCCCGGCGAGCTCCGCCTCGTCGCGCCCGAGCAGGTCGCAGTACACGTCCCGGTTGTGCGCTCCGGGCTGCCAGGGGCCGGTCCAGCGAACGCTCCCGGGGGTCCGCGACAGCCGCGGGACGACGCCCGGGGCGGCGATCGAGCCGAGCTCGGGGTCGTGATGCTCGACCAGCAGCCGGCGGGCGCGCACGTGCGGATCGACGACCAGGTCGGCGACGGTGTTGACCGGAGCGCACACGACTTCGGCCGCGACCAGCGTCGCTTCCACCTCGCCGGCGGTGCGCTCCGCCGCCCACGCCTGGATCTCGGCCTCGATGCGGTCCTGGTTGCGGCCGCGCGCGCGATGGGTCGCGAAGGCCGGGTCGTCGGCCAGCTCGGGCCGCCCCATCGCGCCGCACAGGCGCCGGAAGAGGCTGTCCTGGTTCGCCGCGATCACCAGCAGCACGCCGTCCCGGGTGCGGAACACGTTCGACGGGGCGATCCCGTCGAGCCGCGTCCCGGACGGCTGCCGGACGACGCCGAGCCGGTCGTACTCCGGGATCGTGCTCTCGAGCAGTGCCAGGCACGACTCGAGGATCGAGACGTCGACCACCTGGCCGCGGTCGCCGGCGTGCGTGTCGCGTTCGTAGAGGGCGGCGAGGACGCCCTGGGCGGCGAACATCCCGGCGAGCGAGTCGCCGAGCGAGATGCCGAGCCGCGGCGGCGGCTCGCCCGGCGCGCCGTTGAGGTGGCGCAGGCCGCTCATCGCCTCAGCCGCCGCCGCGAAGCCGGGCCGCTGGGCGTACGGACCGTCCTGCCCGTAGCCGGAGACGCGCGCGATCACGATGCCCGGATTCGCCGCCTCCAGGGTCTTGACGGAAAGGCCCCAGCGCTCCAGCGTGCCGGGGCGGAAGCTCTCGAGCAGGACGTCGCTGACGGCGACGAGCGCCAGCAGCAGCTCGCGTCCGGCCCGCTCGCGCAGGTTGAGCGTCACGAGCTTCTTGTTGCGGCTGATGATCGGCCACCACAGCGTGCGGCCGCGGTGCGTGCCGTTGCCCCACTCGCGCATCGGGTCCAGCCGGTCGGGCGCTTCGACCTTGATCACCTCGGCGCCGAGGTCGGCGAGCAGGCGCCCGGCGAACGGGCCCGCGAGGACCATGCCGAGCTCGATCACGCGCACGCCGGCGAGCGGTCCTGGAGCGGTCATCGCCGGAGAGCGGTCGTCGTCGCGTCGACACTCAACATTGCTGATTGCAGACTGTATACGACAATCGTCATGAATGACAAATGCGCCCCGGCCGGCGGAGGCGTTCGGCTCTGGAACGCGCTTTCGGAGGCGTCAGCGGCAGATCGCGCAGGGCGGCAGGTGCGCCAGGACAACGTCCCGTGCGTCCAAAATGTGCGCTCGCATGACGACTTCGGCCCGCTCGGGATCGCCGGCGGCCAGCGCGGCCGCGAGCCGGCGGTGGTGCGCCTCGGCGGCCTCGAACTGCGCGTCGTCGTAGTAGTGGTACGCCCGGTAGAGCAGCGGCATCTCGATCGTCCGCCGGACCGCGGCCAGCAGCGACGCGCTCCCGCAGGCGTCGAGCACGAGGCCGTGAAAGCGCGCGTTCTCGGCGACCAGGTCCGCCACCGCGGCACGGCCGCGGCGCCGGAGCTCGCCGAAGCGGTCGCAGCTCGAGCGCAGTGCTTCGACGCACTCCGGCGTGGCCACCGTCGCGGCGCGGCGCGCCGCGTGGCCTTCCAGGTGCAGGCGCAACTCGTAGATGTCGGTCAGCTCGTCCGCGTCGTACGACTGGACGACGGATCCGCGATTCGGCGCGGACGCCACGAGCCCTTCGATCTTGAGCTGGCGCAGCGCCTCGCGCACCGGCGTGCGGCTGATCCGCAGCCGCCGCGCCAGCTCGCCCTCCTTCAACCGCTCGCCCGGCCGCAGGCGGCCGTCGTGGATGGCCGCCCGGATCAGCGCGGTCGCCGCGTCCGAGACGCTCGCCACCAGCGGTCGTGCGTCACCCGGCGCCGCATACATACCGAAAGCATACAGTGCACAATCCAGTGTCAAAGGTTGCTTACGGGGATCGAACGCGAACCCGTCGGTTCGGCAGAACCCCGCACAGCAACGTGGATTTCCAGAGGTTTGGTGACCTCCCCTTGACTCTTGTCAAGCAGATGCATACCGTAGACAATCTGCTGGTTGGAGGAGACGGTCCCGAGGACGAACGCGTCCTCGCGTAGTGACGTACCGAGCTAGCGACGGAAGAGGCAGAACGTGTCTTCACTGCTCATCATCACGGGCATCGCGAGCGGGATCCTGTACGGGCTGATGGCGCTCGCCTTCACGTTCCTGTTCAGGACGGCGGGCATCCCGAACCTGGCCATCGGCGCGATGGGCACCTTCGTGGCGCTGCTGGCGCTGAAGATCTACGCACCCATCGGCCTCCCGTACTGGGCCGGCGTGCTGATCGCGATGCTGCTCGGGATGGCGATGGGCGCCGCGTCGGAGCTCCTGGTCTTCCGGCGGCTGCGCGGCGCCGATCCGCTCGTCTTCCTGGTCGCCACGATCGGGCTCAACCTCCTGCTCTTCGGCGTCGCGCAGTACCTGTGGGCGGCGAACGAGCCGTATCGCTTCCCGGGCGCGTACAGCCCGTCCGGGACCGTGATCGTGGACGGGCTCTCCCCACAGGCGGTGGCGATCTTCATCGCGACCGCCGTGGTGCTGGGCCTGCTCTCCGCGCTGCTGTACCGATCCCAGATGGGCCGTGAGATCCGGGCCGTCGCCGAGGACCCGGCCGCGGCGCACGCGATCGGCCTCAGCGTCGCCCGGGCGCACCTGATCGTGTGGATGCTCGCCGCGGCGATCATCGGCCTCGCCGCCATCCTGTTCGCGCCGCTGCTGCTGCTGGACACGAGCGTGCTCAGCCTCGTGATGTACAAGGCGATGGGCGCCGCCGTGCTCGGCGGCCTCGGCAGCCTCGTCGGTGCCGTCGTCGGCGGACTGCTGCTCGGCCTGATCGAGAACCTCGTCGTCCCGTTCGCCCCCTCGGCGCGCGACGCCGCGGCGTTCGTGGTCATCGTGCTCGTGCTCCTGCTGCGGCCCCAGGGGCTGTTCGGCCGGACGCAGATCAAGAAGATCTAGAGGCGGCGACGTGATCGCACGAGTCCGCAGCTTCGTCGTCACCCCGAACCGGCGGGGGCACCTGATCGCCGTCGCGATCCTCGCGCTCGCGGTCATCTTCGCGCCCGCGTTCGCGACGTCGTACCTCATGCTCCAGATCGCGCTCGTGGGCGTGTTCGCGATCGGCGCGTTCGGGCTCGTGGTGCTCACCGGGCACGGGGGCCAGTTCAACCTCGGCTTCGCGGGCCTGATGGCGCTCGGCGCCTACACCGCCGCGATCCTCCAGCAGCACGGCGTCTCGCTGACCGCGGCCCTGGTGGCCGCGGTCGCGATCGGCTTCGTAGCGGGCGCGCTGCTCGGCGTCTTCGCCTACTGGCTGAGCGAGTTCGCGATGGCGGTGGTGACGTTCGCGTTCGGGATCTTCGTCGACCAGGCCGTGCGCGCGTTCGACGGGCTGACCGGCGGCTTCTCCGGGATCGTGCTCCCGCGGCTCAGCCTCAACCTCGTCTACTACACCGTCTGGACCTGCGTGGCGATCGCCGCGCTGCTGGCCTGGGGCATGATCGCGGGCTGGCTGGGCCGGTGGCTGCGCGCCGTGCGCGACAACGCGATCGCGGCGGAGCAGCTCGGACTGCCGGTCAAGCGCGTGAAGTTCCAGGGCTACGTCGTCACCGCGCCGTTCGCCACGCTGACGGGCGGGCTGTACGCGCAGGCGCTCGGGTACATCGCCCCGAGCGCGTTCCAGGTCGTCCTGTCACTCGCCTTCCTGGTGATCATCATCGTCGGCGGCGTCACGTCGCTGTGGGGCGGGCTGATCGGCGCCACCCTCTGGGTCGCGGTCCCCGAGCTGACGGTCGACGTGCCGGGGCTGTACCCGATCCTGTTCGGCGCGCTGACCGTGATCGTGCTGATCGTCGTGCCCGGAGGCGCGATGGACATCCCCGCGGCGATCAGGCGCCGCATGCACCGACCGCGGCGCGCCGGCGCCGCCGAGGTGGACCTATCCGCCGTCGCTCAACCAGCTGGCCCGGCGGCGGCCGTCCGAGAGAGGGAGTAAAGGCCATGCCACTCGCAGGTATCCACGTTCGGCGCGGCGTCAGCAGCCTGTCGGTGTTGCTGGCCGCGACCGCGCTCCTCGCCGCGTGCGGCGGCGACACGACCACCGGCGGCGGCGCACCCGCGGACGGCGGCGAAACGCTCGGGCCGGGCGTGAGCGCCGACGCGATCGAGCTCAGCTCGAGCACCGGCCTGACCGGCAACTTCGCCGTGGTCACCGCTCCGTACGTCGCCGCGGCCAAGGCGAAGTTCGCCGCGGTCAACGCCGACGGTGGCGTCAACGGTCGCAAGATCAACTGGAAGCCGGTCGACGACGGATTCGACATCCAGCGCGCGGTGTCGTTCGCCCAGCGGCTCGTGAGCCAGAACAAGATCCTGGCGGAGACGCTGCCGTTCGGCACGGCGCCCACGGTCGCCAAGAAGGAGATCTACGAGGCCGCCGGCGTGCCCTTCGTGTCGCTCGGCACCACGTACGCCGAAGTCGAGAACGCCAAGACGACGTTCGGCTGCACCGTGCCGTACTACTCGCAGGCGCGCGTGGCGATCCGCTACGCGATCGAGAACCGCAACGCCAAGCGGATCGGCGTCCTCGTGTACGCGTCGCCCGACGGCAAGGAGGTCGGCGAGGCCGCCGAGGACGAGGCCAAGGCCCAGGGGGCCGAGGTCGTCCGCAAGCTCGAGTACGACCCCGGCACCACCGACTTCAGCGGCGCGATCAGCGACCTGCGCGGCGCCAAGCCGGACGTCGTCGTCCTGTACGGCAGCACGCCGGACTCGGCCCGCGCGATCCAGGCGGCGCGCCGCGCCGGGCTCAAGGTCCCGTTCATCGGCCCGCAGACGATGGCCGACTCGGAGTTCCTGCGCCTCGCGGGCGACGCCGCCGAGGGCGTGATCGCGGGCTCCCCATACAAGCTGCCCGACGCCGACGACCCGGGCGTCGCCGCGTTCCGCGACGCGCTCAGCAAGAACGGCGACGGCGGCTCCGGCCAGCCCACGACCTGGGCGATGTCGGGCTACCAGTGCGCGAGCGTGGTCGCCGCCGCGCTCGACGCCGCGGGCGAGCAGCTCAACCGCGAGTCGTTCGTGAAGGGCATCGAGAGCCTGAAGGACTTCGACAGCGGGATCGCCGCGCCCGTGAGCTTCGGGCCGGACGACCACACCGGCAGCACGATGGCGCTCGTCCTCGAGGTCAAGGACGGCGCGTTCAAGCAGCTCAGCGACTTCGAGGACGGGGCGAAGTAGCCGATGCCGGGGATCGACGCCAGGCCTGAGCCGGTGGAGGCGGCGGTCAGCCGCCTCCGGCCGGGTGACACCGTGCTGCTCAACGGAGCGGCGAGCTTCCCGATGCGCTTCGCCGAGGCGCTCGTCGCGTCCGAGCTCGAGCGGATCACGATCATCCACCCCATGCGGCGCGCGCCGTTCGCGCTCGATCCCGACTACATCGACGCGGCGCTGGCGGACCGGTTCGCGCACGTGTCCGAGTTCACGTTCGACCGGGAGATCCGCGAGGCGATCCACGCGGGGCGCGCCGTGTACCGGCCCAACCACCCGCACGAGGCGGCGGCGACGCTCGCGCAGGCGCACGGCGGCTACACGTTCGTCAGCAGCGCGTCGCCGCCGGACGAGCACGGGTGGTTCTCGCTCGGTGCCTTCGGCGGCTGGGGCATCGCGTGGGCGCGCACCCCCAAGACCGAGCGGATCATCCTCGAGGTCAATCCGAACCAGCCGCGCGTGCACGGGTCGGTCTCGGTGCACGTCTCCGAGGTGGACTGCTTCTACGAGGCGGACTATCCCCTGACCTCCGACGCGCTGTCGAGCGAGCCGACCGCCGTCGACCTCGCGCTCGCCGACAACGTCGTCGAGCTCATCCCCGACGAGGCCACGCTGCAGATCGGCGCCGGGGCCGTCTCCGACCAGGTCGCCAAGCGGCTGCTGACCGGCGGCCGCCGGCACCTGGGCATCCACTCCGAAGGCCTGTTCGACTCGATGGTGGAGCTGATCGAGGCCGGCGTCGTCGACAACTCGCGCAAGGCGGTGGACCGCGGGAGGACCGTGTTCGCGCTGTCGCTCGGCAGCGCGCGGCTGTTCCGGTTCCTCGACGACAATCCCGGCCTCGACATGCGGTCGATGACCAGCGTCAACGACCCCGCGCTGATCGCACGCAACCGCAAGCAGGTCGCGGTCAACGCCGCGGTGCAGGTCGACCTGATGGGCCAGGTCTCGTCGGAGAGCATCGGCCCGGTCCACTACAGCGGCGTCGGGGGACAGTGGGAGTTCCTCTACGGTGCGGGGCACTCGCCCGGCGGACGGCCGATCACGCTGCTCGCGTCGACCACCCGCAAGGGCCTGTCGACGATCGTCTCCGGCTTCCCGCCGGGCACGCCCGTGACGGTTCCGCGCAACGACGTCGGCTACGTCGTCACCGAGCACGGCGTGGCGAACCTGCGCGGCAGGACGCTCCGCCAGCGCGCGCTGGAGCTGATCGCCGTCGCCCATCCCGATCACCGCGACCGGCTGCGCGCGGAGGCACGCGATGCCCAGCTCATCTGAGCGGCCCGTGGCCGTGGTGACCGGGGCGGCCCGCGGCCTCGGCCGCGCCGAGGCGCTCCGCTTCGCCGAGAGCGGGGCCGCCGTGGTGGTCAACGACCTCGACGCGGCCGGGCTCGAGGACACCGTCGCGGCCGTGATCGACCGCGGGGGCAGCGCTCTCGCCCAGCCGGGGGACGTCACCGACGAGCACGACGCCGACGCGCTGATCGAGGCCGCCGTCGCGCACTACGGCCGGCTCGACGCGCTCGTCAACAACGCCGGCATCACGGCTGACCGGATGGTCTTCAACCTGTCCAAGCCGGAGTGGGACAGCGTCATCGCGGTCAACCTGACCGGGACGTTCCTGCCGACGCGAGCGGCGGCGCGCCACTGGCGCGCGGTCGCGAAAGCGACCGGCCGCCCCGCCGGCGCGGCGATCGTCAACACGACCTCGCGCGCCGGCCTGTTCGGCAATCCGGGCCAGGCCAACTACGGCTCGGCCAAGTCCGGTGTCGCCACGCTCGCCATGATCGTGGCGCGCGAGCTGCGGCGCTACGGCGTGCGCTGCAACGCGGTGGCGCCGCGCGCGTTCACGCCGCTGATGCGCCAGTCGTTCGGCGACTTCCGGGCCGACGAGGTGGCCAACTGGTCGCCCGAGGCCATCGCGCGCATCGTCGTGCACCTCGCCGGCCCGGAGTCCGAGCCGATTACGGGCCAGACGCTGCTCGTCCAGGGGCGGCGGGTGTCGCTGATCGCGCCGTGGCACGAGGTCGCGGCCGTCGAGCTGGGCGGCGACGGCCTCGCGGACGAGCTCGCGTCGCTGTTCGACGCCCATCCGGCCGCGATCTCGGAGTTCGAGGTGACCGAGGGGCTTCCGCTCGTCGATCCGAGGCCGGGGCGATGACGGCGGCGCCACTGCTCGAGATCTCCGACCTGGTGGTGGAGTTCGGCGGCGTCCGGGCGCTCGACGGCGTCAGCGTCGCGGTGCCCGAGCACTCGACGGTCGGCATCATCGGCCCGAACGGCGCCGGCAAGTCGACGCTGATCAACTGCGTCACGCGCTACTACACGCCCAAGTCGGGCGACATCCGCTACCGCGACCAGAGCCTGGCCGGCGTCCGCCCGCACCACGTCGTCGGTCTCGGGATCGCGCGGACGTTCCAGAACCTCGAGCTGTTCGAGCGCCAGACGGTGGCCGAGAACATCTACTTCGGCGCGGTCCACCGGCTGCGCCCGGTGCCGCCGCATCGGCGCGCCGAGCGCCACCGGCTCGACGCCGAGACCCGGGACCGCGTCCAGGAGCTGATGGACGGCCTCGGGCTCCAGCACACGGGCGACCAGCTCGTCAGGGACCTCCCCTACCCGCTGCGCAAGCGCGTCGAGTTCGCCCGCGCCATGATGGCCCGGCCCGAGCTGCTGATGCTCGACGAGCCGACGGCGGGCCTGGGCGACGCCGAGTCGGCGCGCTTCACCGAGGTCATCCAGGCCGCGCGCACGCGGCACGGGATCACGATCGCGGTGATCGCGCACGACATGCCGTTCATCTTCGCGCTCTGCGACCGGATCTACGTGTTCGACGCCGGGCGCGTGCTGGCCCACGGCACGCCGGAGGAGGTCCAGGCCAATCCCGAAGTGCGCAAGGTCTACCTCGGGGAGAGCGCATGATCTCGCTGACGTCGTGCCGCGCCGGCTACGGGCAGGGCGAGGTGCTCCACGGCATCGACATCGACGTGCACCCCGGGCAGATCCTCGCGATCCTCGGACCCAACGGCGCGGGCAAGACGTCGCTGATGCGGGCGATCATCGGGGCGCTCCCCGAGCAGACCGGCGACCTGCGCGTCGACGGCACGCCCGTGCGGCCGCACACGCCCGCGCAGGCGCGCCGGCGGCGGATCGCGCATGTCCCGGAAGGACGCGGGATCTTCGGCGGCATGACGACGCACGACAACCTCCTGCTCGGCGGCGGCGGGCTCGACGGGGCGGCGGTCCGCGAAGGGCTGGAGAACGCGTACGCGCGCTTCCCGATCCTCAAGACGCGGCGCAAGCAGAAGGCGGGGACGCTGAGCGGCGGCGAGCAGCAGATGCTCGCGATCGCGCGCGCCCTGATGGCCAGGCCACGCTACATCCTGGTCGACGAGCCGTCGCTCGGGCTCGCGCCGCGGCTCGTCGTCACGGTCTTCGAGCTGCTGCGGGAGCTCGCCGATGACGCCGAGGTCGGGATCCTCGTCGCCGAGCAGACGCGCAGCGTCGCCGGCTACGCCGACGCCGTGAACGTGATCAGCCAGGGACGCATCGTCGCCACCGGCGCGGCGTCGCAGCTGTCCTCCGAGGAGCTCTTCCAGCTGTACGTGCAGGGCGTCGTCGCGCCGGAGGCGGGCGGCCCCGCGATCCTCGATCCGACCAAAGGGGAGTCATGACCACAGGGACGCGTACGAGCAACTGGGCCCGCTGGGGGCCCGACGACCAGGCGGGGACGGGCAACCTGTTCACGCCCGAGGTCGTGCGCCAGGCCGTCGGGCTCGTCACCGAGGGACGCGTGCTCAGCCTCGCCGTGCCGATCCGGGCGTCCAAGCTCCCGCAGTTCGCGGGCCGCCCGCCGGTGATCCACACGATGCGCTGGGACGCCGGCGACTTCTGGGCGGCCGGCGTGGACGCCGACAGCACCAAGTCGGCCGACGACTACATCTTCACGCCCGTCCACGGGACCACGCACGTCGACGCGCTCGCGCACGCCTGGTACGGCGAGGAGCTCTACAACGGCGTGTCGCAGAAGCTCGTCCGCAGCGGCGGCGCGCGCCGCCTCGGCGCCGAGCATCTGCGCCCGATGGTGGGGCGCGGCGTGCTCCTGGACGCGGTGCGCTTCCTCGACGCGCCGCCCGCGCCGGGCGATCCGATCACGCGCACGGACGTCGAGCAGATCCTCGACGCGCAGGGCGTGACGCTCCAGCCGGGCGACATCGTGCTGGTCAGGACGGGCTGGCTGAAGACGTGGCAGGCCGCCTCCGCCGCGGACAAGCCGGGGCTCGTCGACCTGGAGCAGGGGCTCCACGCCGACACGGTCGACCTGTTCGTCGAGGCCGACACGGCCGCCGTCGGCACCGACAACGTGACGCTCGAGGTCTGGCCGGACCCGGAGGGGCGCAACACCCCGTTCCATCGCCGGATGATCCGTGACTACGGCGTCTATCTGATGGAGCTGCTCGACCTCGAGGCGCTCGCGGAGTCCGGGCGGTTCGAGTTCCTGTTCGTCGGCGCGCCGCTGCCGATCAGCGGCGGCACCGGCAGCCCGCTGAACCCGCTCGCCGTCCTCTAGGAGCTGGAGATGATCGACACAACAGCAGTGAGCGGCGTGCATGCCGTGATGATCGGCGTGCGCTCGATCGACGAAGCGGCGCCGAGGTTCCTCGACCTGCTCGGCGGGGAGCTGCAGGCGCGCGAGTACATCGAGCACTCGAACTTCCACCGGCAGCTGATCCGCCTCCCGTCGGGCACGCACGTCCAGCTGATGGAGCCCGGGGACGGCGAGAAGCCGCTCAACGCGTTCCTCGAGCGCCGCGGCGAGGGCGTCTTCGGCATCGCGTTCGAGGCCGACGGACTCGAAGCCATCGAGGCGCGCCTGAAGGAGCAGGACGAGGTGCGGGTGGTCGGCGAGATCGTCGACCTTCCGGGGATGCGCGAGCTGGTGCTGCATCCGAAGGACACGCACGGCGTGTTCACCGTCTACCGCGAGCTCAAGCGCGAGGGCGTGGCATGAAGGCGCCGGCCACCACGCCCGTCCAGACGATGGGCCACAGCACGCCGGATCGCATCGTCGTGCGCGGGCACGACCTGTGCGAGGAGCTGATCGGCAAGGTCGACTTCGGCGCGATGGTCTTCCTCGAGATCGTGGGGCGGCTGCCCAGCGAGGAGGAGGCCGTGATGGTCAACGCGGTGCTCGTCACGATGGCCGAGCACGGCGTCACGGCCAACAGCATCGCGGCGCGGCTGACGCACCACGCCGCCCCCGAGGCGCTCCAGGGAGCGGTCGCCGCCGGCCTGCTCGGTGCGGGCAGCACGTTCCTCGGCGCGATCGAGGAGTGCGCCCGCGTGCTCCAGGACCTCGCCGCGGACCCGGCGACCCGCGTGCGCGCCTACGTCGAGGCGACGCACGCGGCGAACGGGCGCATCCCCGGGATCGGGCACCCGGTCCACAAGCCGGATGACCCGCGGACGGCGAAGCTGTTCGGCCTGGCGGATCGCCTCGGCTTCCCGGACACGCACCGGGTCGTCGCCGCCGAGCTGCGGCGCGTCGCCGAGGAGGTCTACGACCGCGTGCTGCCGGTCAACGCCGACGGCGCGGTCGCCGCGGTGCTGAGCGACATCGGGTTCCCCTGGGAGGTGTGCCGCGGGTTCGCGGTCATCGGGCGCTCCGGCGGGCTCGTCGGGCACATCTGGGAGGAGACCCGCCGGCCGGTCGCCCGCCACATCTGGAGCATCACCGAGGAGACGCTCGAGTATGCCGATCCCGAGCCCCTCTTCTGACGGCCCGCTCGCCGGGCGGGTGGCCCTGGTCACCGGCGCCGGGCGCGGCCTCGGCAACGCGATCGCGCGGCGCCTCGCGGCCGACGGCGCGGCGGTCGCGTTCACCGACGTGCTGCTCGAGGACGAGACGGTCGACGCGGACGCGCTCGACTCGATGGGCCGGCTCGCCGTCCAGGAGCGGCTCAACCGGGCGAAGGCGAGCGCCGCGGAGATCGTCGCCGCGGGCGGGCGCGCGCTGGCGATCCGGCTCGACGTCAGCTCGGCCGAAGCGGTCGACCGGGCGTTCGCCGAGGTCGAGGCGGCGTGGGGCCCGGTGGACATCCTGGTCAACAACGCGGCCGTGTTCGACCACCGCACGCCGTTCGCCGAGCAGGACCCGGCGATCTGGATGCGCGACTATCGGATCAACGTGCTGGGGACGATGCACTGCTCGCAGCGGGCGTGGGCGGGCATGCACGCCGGCGAATGGGGCCGGATCG
Source organism: Solirubrobacter sp. (assembly GCA_035555675.1). Taxonomy (GTDB): domain Bacteria; phylum Actinomycetota; class Thermoleophilia; order Solirubrobacterales; family Solirubrobacteraceae; genus Solirubrobacter. The sequence continues at coordinate 90,795 of DATMGH010000095.1, forward strand.
TCAACTTCAGCTCCGCCGCCGGCGTCATGGGCGGCTACGGCCACGCCAGCTACAGCGCCACCAAGGCGGCGATCGTCGGGGTCACCAAGTCACTCGCGCTCGAGGGCGCCCGGCACGGCGTGACCGTCAACGTGATCGCTCCGGGCCCGATCGCCACCGAGGGCTTCCAGCTGAAGTCCCGGCTCGGGATCCGGCCCGAGATGAACGAGCGCATCGTGCGCGCCACGGCGATGCGGCGCATGGGCGAGCCGGACGAGATCGCCGCCACCGTGGCGTTCCTGGCCTCCCCCGGGGCGAGCTTCATCACCGGTCAAGTCGTCGCCGTCAACGGCGGCCTGGATCTGTTCGTCTTCTGATGGGGGCGTCGCAGATCCCGCGCCCGGCCCGGCTCCAGGACGTCCGCACGATCGCCGACGTGCTGGAGCACGCGGCGGCCGCGGTCCCGGACACGCGCGCGCTGGTGGTCGACGACCGCAGCGTCACGTTCGCCGAGCTGCGCTCGCGGGCGCTCGCGCTGGCCGCCGGGCTGCGCGCCCGCGGCCTCCGCCCCGGCGACCACGTGGCCTGCTGGTTTCCCAACAGCATCGAGTTCGCCGAGTGCTTCTACGCCGCGGCCTACCTGCGGCTCGTGCTCGTCCCGCTCAACACCTGGTACGGCGCGCGCGACTTCGACTATGCGCTGCGGCAGTCCGATAGCCGCGCGCTGCTCGCCGTCGGCAGCTTCAACGGCCGCTCGTACGCCGCCGACATCCGCGCGGCGCTCGCCGCGAACGAGTACCCGGCGCTCGAGCTCACGGCGATCGCGGGCGGTACCGCGGACGCGGTGGACTACGAGGCGCTGATCGCGCAGGGCGGCGAGGCCGTCGGCGAGCGGCCGGCACCGGGCGACGCGGCGCTGATGCTCTACACGTCGGGCACGACCGCGTTCCCGAAGGGCGTGATGAACACGCACGACGGGCTGACCGGCAACGCGATCCTGCTCGCGGAGCGCATGGGCATCCCCACCGGCTCGCGCTACTACTGCCCGGCGCCGTTCTTCCACGCCGGCGGCGCCGTCTTCTGCCTGCTCGCGGGCCACGCCTCGTTGTCGACCGTGGTCGCCAACGGGCGCTTCACGCCCGAGGCGGCGGTCGAGCAGATGCGCCGGCACCGGTGCAACGTCGTCGGCGGCTTCGACACGATGTACGTCCGCATGCTGGATGCCTTCACGCCCGAGGACGCGGGGCATCTGGAGGTCGGCTGGTGGGCGACCGGCCCCGCCGCGCTGTTCCGCCGCGTCGAGCGGCGCCTCGGGCTGCGGCTGGTCAACCTGTACGGGTTGACCGAGGCGAGCGGCAACGTGACCAGCACGCCCCCGGACTGGCCGTTGGAGCGTCGCGCCTCCGGCCAGGGCATCCCGCTGCCCGGGCGGGCGGTGCGGATCGTCGACCAGGAGTCCGGGCGCCCGCTGCCGGCGAACGAGATCGGCGAGATCCGCGTCGGCGGCTGGGGCGTGATGACCGAGTACTACCGCAAGCCGGACGAGACGCGCCGGGCGATCGACGACGAGGGCTGGCTCTGCACGGGCGATCTCGGCTCCATCGACGACGACGGCGACCTGCACTTCGCCGGCCGCGGCCGCGACAAGCTCAAGGTCGGCGGCGAGAACGTCGCGCCCGCGGAGATCGAGCACGTGCTCTATGAGCATCCGGCCGTCGAGGAGGTCGCGGTGATCGGCATCCGCGACGACGTCTACGGCGAGGTACCGGTCGCGTTCGTCAAGCCGGTGCCGGGCCGCGAGATCGGCGAGGAGGAGCTGCGCGCGTTCGCGAAGCGGCAGATCGCGGGCTTCAAGGTGCCCCGGACGATCGTGTTCGTCGAGGACTTCCCGCGCTCGTCGACGGGCAAGATCCGCAAGGACGCGCTCGCGGCGACGGCGAGCTGATGCAGGCCGCCGGCGACAGCGAACAACGCTACGCATTTGTCATGTGTCTGGGGCTGCGGCTAAGGTCTGGGGGCAATGCCTCGACCGCAGAGGGTTTTGGCGTACCAGCTGCTGGCATCCGATCTGCGTCGCGCGGTCGCCGCCGGTCACTTCGACGATGGCCGCGGGCTTCCGACCGAGGCCGAGCTGAGCACCCGTCACGGCGTGAGCCGGCAGACCGTCCGGCGCGCGCTCCAAGAGCTCGTCGACGAGGGCCTGATCTACCGGGTCCAGGGCCGCGGCACCTTCGCGCGCCCCGACGCCGACCGCGGCGGCGCCGCGCAGGCTGAGCCCGTGCGACCGCTACCGGAGGCGCGAAGCACGGCGGCCAACGGCGCGCGGCGTCCGGCCGCCGAAGCCTTCGGCACGCTCGAGCCGGTGCTGCGCGAGACGACCGCGAGCATCATCGCCGACCGCGTCCGGCGCGGGTTGATCGAAGGGTCGCTGACGCCCGGCATGCAGCTCAACGAGATCCAGCTGGCCGAGCGTTTCGGCGTCAGCCGCAGCCCGGTGCGCGAGGCGATGCAGCGCCTCGTCCAGGAAGGGCTGCTGCGCACCGAGCGCAATCGCGGCGTGTTCGTCATGGCGCTCGGCGCGGGCGACATCGAGGACATCTATCTCGCGCGCCGGAGCATCGAGGGGACCGCGGTCGGTGTGCTCATCCGCGAGGCGTCCGACGAGACGTTCGAGCTGCTCGAGCGCCCGATCGTGGAGCTCGAGCGCGCCGAGGTGCGCGGCGACTGGTCGACCGCCTGCGACCTCGACCTCCGGTTCCACGAGCTGCTGGTGGCGTCCACGGGAAGCCAGCGCCTCGTGCGCACGTTCAAGACGCTGCTGGCCGAGACCCGGATGGCGCTGCTCGGCCTGCCCGGCGGGTTTCCGGCCGGCCGGGTCGTGTCGGCCGAGCACCGCGGGATCCTGGACGCGCTGCGGCGCCGCGACGAGCCGCGCGCGCTGCACCTGATCGACGAGCACTTCCAGATCGGTGTGGACGACTTCCTGGCGCGGTCGAGCGCCGTCGAAGACGGCCCGTAGTACGATCGTCGACAATCCACTTAACAACGGATACGATCGAGCGATGCAGGAGATCGCTCCCGACGTCTTCCTCGAGCTCCGGAACCGGGGCTGCAACAACGTCGTCATCCGTACCGCCGACGGCCTGGTGGTCGTCGACTCCGCGATGCGCCCGTCCGACGCGGTCGCGTGGCGGCGGCAGCTCGACGAGCTCGGCGAGACGCGCTACGTCGTGCACACCGACCATCACCCGGACCACGTCATCGGCAACTGGTGGCTGTCCGGGACCGTGGTCGCGCACGCGGGAACGCGCGAGCGGCTGCGGGACTTCACGTCGCCGCCGGCCTGGCTCGAGCGGTTCGACCCGGACGGGATCGCGCTCATGCGCGGCTGGCACGTGCGTCTGCCCGAGATCACGTTCGACGAGCGGCTGACGCTGCACGTGGGCGGCGTGACCGTCGAGCTGATCCACATGCCGGGCCACACGCTCAACACGGCCGTCGTCCACCTCCCGGAGCATGGGGTCACGATCACCGGCGACCACGTCTGCAACGGCGGCCTGCCCGGGCTGCACGACTCCTCGATCGCGGCGACGCTGGCCACGCTCGACGCGATCCAGGCGCTCGGCGCCCAGGTCATCGTGCCCGGTCACGGGGACGTCGGCGACGCGGCGCTGATCGCGCGGACGCGAGCCGAGCTGACCGCCCTGGTCGACGCCGTGCGGACGGCCACGGCGGCGGGCGAATCGCGCGACGAGATCGTCGGGCGCATCCGCTTCGAGGACAACTTCCACGGCTCCGTCGACGGCGACGCCGGGTACCCGCCCGAGATGGTCGAGGAGTGGCAGCGGCTGAGCATCGGCACGGTCTACGACCAGCTCGCCGCCGCGCCGGGCAGCTAGCCGGCAGCCGTGGCGATCGGCCCTCGCCGCACGATCTGGTCGTAGAGCGTGCTCTGGCTGGCGCGCTGCCAGTACTCGACGAAGTCCGGCGGGTAGCCCGGCTCTCCATCGAGCGCGGTGTGCAGCCGGTCCTCGTACCGAACCGTCTCCGCGACCTCGTCGCGCGAGGCGCCGGCGGCGATGGCGGTCTCGATCTCGCGCAGCAGGACGAGGATCTGATCCCGGTAGGCACCGATCGCCGAGCGGTCGGTGACTTCGCCGTGCCCGGGGATCAGCGTGTCGAACTCCAGCCGCTCGAGCGCGTCGAACGCGGCGAAGTGATCGTGGATGTCGCCGTCGGAGAACGCCGGCAGGCCGAAGTCGTGGATCACGTTGTCGCCGGAGACGAGCACGCCCTCGTCCGGCAGCAGCAGCGCGATCGTGTTGTCCGTGTGGCCGCCGAGGTGCTGGAGCTCGAGGCGAACGCCGCCGACGTGCAGCGTGAGCCGGCCGTCGAACGTGACTTCCGGCAGCCGGACGCGGTTGTCGCCGCCGAGCAGCTCGAGGCCCGCGGGATCGATGATCGCCAGTGAGCGCTCGATGAACTCGAGCGGGGCCGCGCCGTCGAGCAGGTGCGCACGCGTCCGCCGGTGCGCGACCACGGTGCCCGGCACCCAGCGGTTGCCGAGGACGTGGTCGATGTGATGGTCCGTATGGACGAGGTACCGGACCGTTCCGCGGGCCCGGACGAGCGCCCCCCAGCGGACCGCGTCCGACGGACGATGGGGCGCATCGACCAGCACGAGACCGTCGTCGGTCTCGATGATGACGTTGTTCGAGCCGCGATTCGATGTCTCCACATGGATGCGTTCCCCAATCTGCTGCATCCATGGACGGTATGAATGTACACAACCAATGTCAACTGACGCCTGTCGACAAACAGAAGACCGGCTGACTCCCGTGTTGACAGGCTTTTCCGCGAATGCTTCGATGCGGAATCCGTCTATTTGTTCCGTCTGGCTGGACCTCCGGCGGTGGCGGCGCGATCAGCCTCGCGCTCGTGCTGCCGATCGTCGGGGCGCTGCCGATCTTCCTGGTCGCGGCGCTGGCCCACGAGATGGGCGCGGAGTTCTCGTTCGGCGCCGGGGCGCTCGGCGTGACGGTGGCGCTGCACTACGCCGTCTGCGCGGTCTGCTCGATCGGCGCGGGGCGCATAGTGGACGCGCTGGGGCTCGCCGCCGCGGTGCGCGTTCCCAGCGTGGTCGCCGCCGCCTCGTGCCTGCTGATCGCGGTCGCGGCGCACTCGGCGGCCGCCGTGCTCGCGCTGATGCTCGTCGCGGCGCTGGGCAACGGGCTGGCGGCCCCGGTGGCGAGCGGTGTGCTGCACGCTTCGACCACGCGCGAAGGCCTCGCCTTCGGTGCGCAGCAGGCCAGCGGTCCGCTCGCGCCGCTGGCGGCCGGGCTCGCCCTTCCGCTCGTCGCGACGCCGCTCGGCTGGCGCTGGGCCTTCTTCCTGACGGCCGGCCTGGCGCTGGTCGTGGCGGTGGCTCGACCGGCGCTCGGCACGGCGACGGTGGCCGCCGCGCACCGGCGCCCGCCGGCCGGCCCCCGGCGCCGATCCTCGCGCGCCGCCGCTCGGCTCTCGCTCGCGGCCGGGCTGGCGGGCGCGGCCGCGATGGGCGCGGCGGCGTTCGTCACGATCTACTGCGTCGACGAGGTCGGCATGACCGGCAGCGGCGCGGGCCTCGTGCTGAGCACGATCGGGATCGCGGCCGCGGTCGGGCGCCTCGGCACCGGCGCGTTCGCGGATCGGCATCGCGTCGACCCCCTGCGCGCGGTCGCGGTGATGCTGTTCGCCGGCGTCGTCGGCTATGCGCTGCTGACCGCGCGGACGGCCGGGCTCGTGACCGTGGCCGCGGTGGTGATCGGCCTCGCGGGCTGGGGTTGGTCCGGAGCCCTGGCGGTCGCGCTCGTGCGGATCCTGCCCGACGCGCCGAGGGCCGTCGGATCGATGATGGCCGGCACGTTCGCCGGCGCCGTCGTCGGCCCCGTGGCGATCGGCGTGCTGGCGGAGCACGGCCGCTGGAACGCGGCGTGGGTGCTGTGCGCGGCGTTGACCGCGGCGGCCGGGGCGACCGTGGCCATCGCGCGACGCGACGCCGGCGCGCGGACGGGACGTCCGCCGTCCGGCTGACGGGCGGCGGCCCGGCGTGACGCCGGGCCGGCCCTCCATCCTCAGCGGCTCGGCGTCAAGCCGTGCGCCGCGGCGTACTCGACCTCGCGCGCGTGGGACGCGTCGCAGTCGGCGAGCGTCTCGGTGGCGGCCGTGCCGCCACCGGCGCGCACGTCCGCGACGACCTCCGTCAGCCGGTCGGCGGCCTCGGCGCCCCGCCACGCCGACCACGCCGGCACGTCGGCGAGCACCGCGGCGCTGAGCGCCGCGTCGCGCCCGTCGCGCCAGCTGCGCATCCACTGGCAGAACGCGTTGTACTGCAGGACGGCCGAGATGTCGGCCGGCGCGAAGTGCCCGCCGGCCTCCTCCCAGCGCACGCCGGCGAACGTCCCGCCCTCCGGCAGCGGGATCGAGCGCGCCAGCCGGTCCGCGGCGGCGCGGGCCTCGGCGGCCGGGATCGTCGCGGCGCCGGACGGCGGCGCGGCGGTGGTCAGCGCGGCGGACCGCTCGAGCACCGGCGGCGCCTCCGCCGGCGCGGCCGCGGCCACGCCGGCGCCGACGGCGAGGACCGCGGCCGGGATCAACAGGAGGCGCTTCATCGCGACACCCTTCCGTCGTGGTTGACCATCGACCCGCTGCCGACCGAGGTGCGCCCGCGCATCACGAAGCACAGCCCGGTCGCGCCGGTGAACAGCGAGTGGTAGTTCGTGTCGCCGATGGCGAACGAGTCGTTGCCGTAGTTGGCGAGGTCGCTGCAGGAGTTGCCCGAGATCACCGTGACCTTGTTCGGGCTGTCCAGCCAGCGATACCGGACGAGCCCGCCGGAGGAGCTCGAGATGTGGAACTGCGTGCCGCCGCCGTAGATGCTGAGCGTCTCCGTGAGGTTCCAGTTGGTGAGGTCGGTCGTCACCTGCGCGTCCGCCGTCGCGGGAACCCCCGCGACGCCGCACAGCACGGCGCACAGCGCGACTCGCGCGCGGCGAGTGCGTCGATGCATGGCTTGCCTTTCGTCGTCGTGTCCGGCCGGCCGCGCGTTCCGGTGCTCTCAAGAGCCGCAGTCGGACGATTTTGTGACCGCGTGGACTAGGCTGGCGCGGGTGCACCCGCGTCTGCGCCTGCTCAGACCGTCGAGGAATTGCCTGCTGGTGCAGTCCCGCGACGACCTCGACGCGTTCGCGCGCTTCTACGACGCGTACTCGGATCGCGTGCTCCGGTTCTTCGCCCGCCGCGTGCTGGACCCCGAGGTGGCGTTCGATCTGCTCTCGGAGACGTTCGCGAAGACGCTCGAGCAGCGGCAGCAGTTCCGCGGCAACAGCGCCGAGGAGGAGCAGGCGTGGCTGTTCGCGATCGCGCGCGGCGAGCTGTCGCACTTCTGGCGCTCCGGCAAGGTCGAGCGCAGCGCGCTCCAGCGCTTCGCGGTCACCGTGCCGACACTCGACGAGGCCGAGTTCGAGCGCATCGAGGCGCTCGCCGGCCTGAGCGCGGTCAGCACCGCGCTGCGGGCCGCGCTGGCGACGCTCCCGCACGATCAGCGGGTGGCGGTCGAGCTGCGCGTCGTGCGCGAGCGGTCCTACCCGGAGCTGGCGGCCGAGCTCGGCGTGTCCGAGCCGACGGCGCGGGCGCGCGTGTCGCGCGGGCTGCGCCGGCTCGCGCACGCGCTGGCGCCCGAAGGTCTGCTGGAGGAGATCGCATGACGCGCACGGCTCAGGACGCGCTGCGCGACCGCCTGGTGGAGGCCGCACGCCGGCAGGAGGCGCCCGCGCCGTCGCCGCCCCCGCGGCGCCGCCGCCGGCGGTTCGCCGCGATCGCGGTGGTGGCGGCGCTGGGCGTCGCGGCGGCGACCGCGGGCGCGGTCGACCTGCTGGCGACCGGCGAGCCGGTGTCGGAGCCGCGGATCGGCACGCCGTACCAGCCCGCGACGCCCGGTGCGCGCCGCCCCGCCGTCTCCGCGTCTGACCCGGACGGCGGCCCGATCTGGGTCGTGAGCCTGTACGACGCCGCCAACGGCCAGGTCTGCGCGCTCGCGGGCCAGCTCCGAGGCGCGACGCTGGGCCTGATCCGGGACGGCCGCTTCCACGCGTACACGGCGGCCCAGTCCGGTCCGTGCGGGAAGCCCGTGCCGGACCGGCTGTTCTTCGACATCCTCCGCAGCGACGACCGCTTGGTGGTCTACGGCCGCTCGGCGGCACCGGAGGTCGTCGTGACCGTCGAGGGCCGCGAGTTCCGCGCGCGCACCGGCCCGCGCGGCGCGTTCCTGTTCGTCTTCTCGGGAGACGTGTCACCGACGGACGTCACCGCGGTCACAGACGCCGGCGCTCGCGGCTCTTAGGGGGTGCGCGTCACGCCGGGGCATGGTCAAGAGTTCTGGCCGGACGGCTGACCACCGTTCGCCGCGACGGCGACAACCAGGCGCCCGTCGTGGGTGACGCGCCTCGGTTTCACACACGGGCAACACCGGCCTGAAAGGCGGTGCATAGCGTGGCCGGCCATGCGCCTCCTACGCCTCGCGGCGGTCAGCGTCGCGATCTTCGGCCTCGCCGCCGACGCCGCCGCCGGCCAGATCCGCATCACCGAATGGATGTACAACACCGCCGGGGACGCGCCCGGCGAGTGGGTCGAGCTGACCAACGTCGGCGACGCCCCCGTGAGCCTGAACGGGTACAGCTACGACGACGACAGCCGCACGCCGGGCGTGTTCAGCCTCAGCGGTCTCGGCACGCTCGCGCCCGGCGAGTCCGGCGTCTTCACCGAAGTCGACCCGGCGGCGTTCCGCGCCGACTGGAAGCTGTGCGCCGGCACCAAGGTGATCGGCCCGTACAGCAACAACCTCGGGCGCGCGGACGAGATCAACGTCTACGACGGCGCCGGCCAGCTCGCCGACCGCCTCACCTACGGCGACCAGACCGTCGGCGGGCCGCGCACCAACGGCGTCAGCGCCTGGGTGCCGCGCGCCGCGCTCGGCGCCAACGACGCGCGTCAGTGGGTGCCCTCGGCCGTCGGCGACGCGGAGGGCTCGGTCGCCGCCGCGAGCGGCTCGATCGGCAGCCCGGGCCGCAGCACGCTCGGCGGCTTCGATCCCTGCACGGCGCCCGGCGGGCCGACGCTCACGGCCGAGCAGCCGATCGTCGCCGGCACGGTCGGGGATGCGGCCAACCCGCAGCTGACGTTGACGCTCTCCCCCGCCGGTGACGCCCCGGTCACCGCCACGTCCAGCAACGCCGCCGTCCTGCCGGCCGCGAACATCGCGATCAGCGGCACCGGCGCGCAGCGCACGGTCGCGTTCACGCCGACCGGACGCGGCACGTCGACCGTGACGTTCACCGCCGGCGGCGCGACGGCGACGATCACCTACGCCGCGTCGAGCCCGGCGCCCGGCAGCTACTACTACGGCATCAGCGACGCGTCGTCGGCGCTCGACGTCGGCGACGGCTACCTGCTGCTGGTCAACGACGAGACCAACACGATCTTCCTGCACCGCGCGGACCGCAGCGGCTACCCGGTCAAGACCTGGACGTTCACGCCGCAGCAGCTCGGGACGAGCGGCGAGATCGACTTCGAGGGCCTCGCCCGCCGCGGCGACCTGCTCGTCGTCACCGGCTCGCACGGCAACAATCGCAGCGGCGCGGTGCGCAGCGAGCGGCGCACGCTGATCTCCGCCACGATCACCGGCTCGGGCGCGAGCACGGAGCTGACGTTCGCCGGCCGCTACGCGAACCTGTGGACCGAGCTGCGCGCGTGGGACGCCGCCAACGGCGACGCGCTCGGCTTCGTGGCGGCGACCGCCCCGGGCGTGCTGCCGAACCCGCCCGCCGGGTTCAACGTCGAGGGGCTCGAGTTCGCGCCGAACGGCACGGCGCTCTACCTCGGCTTCCGCGCCCCGACCGCCGGCGGGCGCGCGTTGATCGTGCCGGTGCTCAACGCCGACGCGGTCGCGCGCGGCACCGGCCCGGCCCAGTTCGGCGCACCGATCCGGCTCGACCTCGGCGGCCGCAGCATCCGCGAGCTGCGGCGCAACGCGCGCAACGAGTATCTGATCGCCGCGGGGCCGTCGCCGCAGAACGACACCTGGGCGCTCTACACCTGGGACGGTGACGCCGCGCACGCGCCGCTGTTCAACCGCGAGCTGCCGGCCGACAACGGGCTGACCGGCGGCGCCTGGGAATCGATCGCGTCCGTGCCGGACGGGTTCGCCGGGGCGGTCCGGCTGGTGACCGACAGCGGCGACACCAACTTCTACGGCACCGGCGCGACCAAGGATCTCGCGCCGGGCTACCAGAAGTCCTACACGGAGCTCGTGACGCTGGCGGCGCCGCCGACCGAGACGAGCGCGACCGGGACCGTGGCCGGCACCGTCCCGCCGCAGCTGGCGCTGACGTTGGGCGGCCCGGCCGTGTTCGCACCGTTCGTCGCCGGAGTCTCGCGGACCTACACGGCGCAGACGACCGCGAACGTCGTCTCGACGGCCGGCGACGCGGCGCTGACCGTCGCCGACGCCAGTCCGAACGCGTCCGGGCACCTGGTCAACGGCACGTTCGCGCTGCCGCAGCCGCTCGGCGGCCTCGGCGTGGTCAAGACCTACGCCGCCCCGGTCGCCAACGACCTCGTCCCCGTCACGTTCACGCAGACGATCGGCGCGGGCGACGCCCTGCGCACCGGCGCCTACGCCAAGTCTCTGACGTTCACGCTCTCCACCACGACCCCGTAGGCCCCGCAAGCACAAGGGGTCTGACCCCTGAAATGTAATATTTCAGGGGTCAGACCCCGATATTCCAGGGTCAGACCCTTGGGTGGGGACCGGCTGTGATCTGACCCTCTAGTCGAGGGTTAGGTGAGCAGTGTCCACGGGTCGAACTGCTCGATCGGGATCACGCGGGTACGCGGCAGGCTGACCCGGAACGCCTTCGCGTCGTCCTCCAGGTCGTGCAGCTCGATCCCTTCGAGGTCCGCGAGGGCGCCGGCCACCAGCTCGCGGAAGCAGAGCACGCCGACGCGCCGCGTCCCGAGCCGGAGCAGCGCTTCGACCTGCGGCACGAAGTCGCTGTCGTGGCTGGCCAGCAGCAGGTCCCCGTCCTCGCGCTCGGCGAGGGCGGTCAGCGTGCGCTGAATCGCGACATCGACGACCTTGACGTCCGGCGGGCCGCTCAACAGCACCGGGCGGTACTCGAGCGCGGTCAGGGCCTGGACGAAGCTCAGCGGCACCGACGTCGAGGCGTTCAAGAAGAAGAGCCCGCGCGCCGGCTGCTCCCAGATCGCGCGCGCGTACTCGAGCACGCGGTCCCAGCGCGGCCGCTCCTCCGGCGCCGGGCGGTGCCCGAGCAGGCTCACGCCGAGGGTCGTGTCGATGTTCTCGCCGTCGACGATCAGGAAGGTCTCAGCCACGCTGCCGCGGAGCCTAGTGCGTCGCGGCGGCCGGCGCGCCCCGCCACCCCGGGTTTCGCAACCTGGTGCGGGGCGAGCGGGAACGCGCCACTTCGCGCGACGAGTGGTCACTTTCCGGCGCTATCGGCCGGAACGTCGCTCCTCGCGGCCGGCGCGGCGCGCCCGAGCGCGCCGCGCCGCGCCGCCAAGGCCTCAGCCGCGGTTGCGGTGGCCGTGCCCGCGCCAGTGGCTGTGCGGATGCTTCGGCGGCTTGCCGCCGTGCGGCTTCGAGTTGAAGCCGTCCCGGGACATCGCCCAGTAGTAGACCGCGTAGGACGCCGCACCCGCGAGCTCCTTGAGGCTCCGCATCGACCCGCCCGCGATCTTGCGCTGGGCGGCCCGCCGGGACGCGTCGGTCGGGTTGTCCTCGTACGCCGACAGCCCCTCGGCGCTCAGCGGCACGACGCCGGTCAGCACCGTCGACAGGTTGTCGCAGATCTGGTGGTAGCAGGGGTCATAGAACGACCCGGCGGCGCCGCCGTAGATCTGCTCCTGCTCGACCGTCTTCTCGCCCTCGGCGCCCGCGAACACGCCGCCCGACGGGATGCCGCGCAGCGTGAAGCCGACGTAGTCCGAGCGCCCGTCGAAGGCCCCTCGCTCGCTCTTCATCCCCTGCGCGCGGAACCACTCGTCGAAGACATCCTCGACGCGCCCTGAGCCGGGCGGGCCGGGCGGGTTCGCCGGGTCGTCGTCGCCGTCCCCGTCGTACACCCCGCGGATGTAGTTCGGCGACGCGAGCATGTCGTAGTCGAGCATCACGTCGATCTTCGCGACCTCGGCGTTGGTCAGGTTCTTCGCGTAGTACGAGGACCCGATCAGCCCGTTCTCCTCGGCGCCCCACCAGGCGAAGCGCACCTTCTGGCGCAGGTTGTAGTGCCCGCGAGCGAACTCCTCGGCCTGGGCGAGGATCGTCGCCGTGCCGGACCCGTCGTCGTTGATGCCGGGCCCGTCGGGCACGGAGTCCAGGTGCGCGCCGACCACGACCACGTTGTTCGGGTCGCCGCCGCGCGTCTCCGCGATCACCTGCTTGAGATACCGCGGCTCGAAGACCCCGTAGACCTTGAAGTCCACGCGCGGCTTCTCACCCCGCTTGTACGCCTGCAGCAGGTCGTTGCCGAGCGTGTAGCTGGAGATCACGGCCGCGATCGTGGCGTCCGGCGTCGGCTGATTGTCGACGTAGATCGGGTTCTGCCGGTCGGGCGTGTTGCCCTCGTTGTAGATGATGATCCCGGTCGCGCCCGCGGCCTGCGCGCGCTCCCATTTCTCGACGAACGGGCACGTCCCGCGCTGCACCAGCGCGACCTGGCCCGAGACGCCCGCGTAATCGGCGTCCGCGCAGCCGGCCGCGGACGGCGTCGCCGAGTCCGGCGGGTCGACGATCCCGCCGACCGGGAACACGGGCGCGTCCGTCAGCTCCACCGTCGGCGAGTTCGCCATCGTGATGAAGTCCGACGTCGCCTGGTCGGAGTCCGCCTCGGTGCCGGGCCGGTAGACCTTCGCGCCGAAGTTCAGGACCGGCGGCTGGGACTCCTTCCAGATCGGATAGTTGAACGGCGTCACCTTCGGGCTGTAGCCCGCCGCCTTGAGCCGCTCCACGACGTAGTCCAGCGACGCGTCGTAGCCCGGCGAGAACACTTCGCGCGTCTCGTCGTTCAGGCTCGCGATCTGCTGCAGCGCGACCTGATGACTGACGATGTTCGGCACCGAGACGTTCTCGACGAACCGCTTGGCGCCGGGATCGCGCGGAGTGACATTGCCGCCGTCCGCCAGCGCGGACGGGGCGGTCGTCAACGTGGCGGCGCACACGGCCGCCAGAGCCATACGGCTCCGTGACATCACTACCCCCTCATCTACGGCTGAGGGCTCCCACGGCCCTCGTCCCGACGGACACTACAGAGAACGACTACGGCCAGTAGTAGGTTCCGTCAACCGGCGCTGACGTTGACGTCCGCCACGCCCACCTGGGCGGCGAGCGCGCCGCGAACGATCGGCGGCACCTGGTCGGCGGGCACGGGCGGCGAGTAGTGGAACCCCTGCGCGAAGTCGCACCCGATCGCCGCCAGCACGGACGCCGCCGCGCGCGACTCGACGCCCTCGGCCACCACGCGCAGCCCGAGCGCGCGCCCGAGCGCCGCCGTCGAGGCCACGATCGCGCGGTCCGCCGGATCGCGGTCCATCGTCATCACGAACGACTTGTCGATCTTGAGCTCGTCCACCGGCAGCCGCTTGAGATGCTCGAGCGACGAGTAGCCGGTGCCGAAGTCGTCGAGCGCGAGCGCCACGCCCAGCTCCGACAGGTCGCTCAGCACTTCGCCGGCGCGCTGCGGGTCGTGCAGCATCAGGGACTCGGTGACCTCGAGCGTCAGCACGTTCGGCGTGAGCCCGTACACGGCGAGCATGTGCGCCACGAGCCCGGGCGTGCGCAGGTCGAGCAGGTTCTGGATCGCCAGGTTGACGGCCACGCGGAGGTCGAGCCCCTCGGTGCGCCAGACCGCCAGCTGGCGCAGCGCGGTCTCCAGCACGTGCAGCGTCAGCGGCCGCATCAGCGCGGTGTGCTCGGCGTGCGGCAGGAACGCGCCCGGCCCGCGCAGCCCGTGCACCGGATGCTGCCAGCGCACGAGCGCCTCGACGCTGTCGACCAGCCCCGTCGCCAGGTTGACCTTCGGCTGGTAGTGGAGGATCAGCTCGTCGCGCTCGAGCGCGTGCCGCAGCTCCGCCATCAGCGCCAGCCGCTCGCGCGAGTGGCGGTCGCGCGACGGGTCGTAGGCCTGAAAGCCGGTGCGGGACTCCTTGGCCTGGTACATCGCGACGTCCGCGCGCTGCAGCAGCGCCTCGGCGCCGACGCCGTCGTCCGGGCACAGCGAGACCCCGATGCTGGCGTCCATCACGACCTCGAGCCCGTCGATCTCGAACGGCACCTGCAGCGCGACCCCCAGCCGGCGCCCCAGCTCGGTCGCCCGCGCGAGCCCCGCGCCGGGCAGCAGCAGCGCGAACTCGTCGCCGCCGAGCCGCGCGACCAGCCCGTCCTCCCCCACGACCTCGCACAGCCGCGGCCCGAGCTGCTGCAGCAGCCGGTCGCCGGCGTGATGGCCGAGCGTGTCGTTGAGCTCCTTGAAGCGGTCGAGGTCGACCATCGCGACCGCGAGCGGCTCCGCGGCGTCCGGGCCGAGCGCGGCGTCGAGCTGCTCCAGGAACAGGCGCCGGTTCGCGAGCCCGGTCAGCTCGTCCCGCAGCGCCAGCTCGCGCGACACGTGCAGCGCCGAGTTCTCGACGAACGTGAGCACCATCCGCACCAGCACGGCCGCGAGCGTCAAGCCCGCGAGCACGACCGCCGCGTCCGTCGTCCGCCGGAAGTGGTCGCTGACCAGCACCGCGCCCGCGAGGAGCCCGAGCAGCGCCGGCGTCCGCCGGACCAGGGCGCGGAGGACTGCCGCCGCAGGGGCGGGGACCGGCAGCCCGGACTGGACAGCGCTCACCTCCGAACGGATCGGCGGACCGGGCCGGGACTTGACCGGGTCACGACCCCATCGGCCGGAACTGGACGACCGTACGGGTCAGAGGTCGCGCGCCAGCTCGACCAGCTGCGCGTGCACGCCGGGCACGGCGGCCAGTGCGCCACGTGAGCCCAGCGTGAGCGGCGCCCCCGAGTAGTCCGTCACCACCGCGCCCGCCGCGCGGGCGATCGCGTGCCCGGCGACGACGTCGTACGGGTTGTTGTGCGCCAGCACCAGGCCCTGGATCACGCCGGTCGCCAGCCACGCCCACAGCACCGACGCGGCGCCGACGCAGCGGAAGCGCAGCGCGCGCCGGTGCAGCTCGCTGCCGAGCGCCAGGAACGCGTCGATGCTCCCGCCGCGGTGGAACGCGTCGCCGACCGCGACCACCGCCTCGTCCAGCGCGCCCACGTCGGCGATCTCGCCGCCGTCCACGCGCACGCCCAAGAACGGCAGGTCGATCACGCCCAGCACGGGCACGCCGTCCTCGAGCAGCCCGACCATCACGCCGCACAGCGGAGAGCCGGTCGCGTAGTTGATCGTGCCGTCGAGCGGGTCGACCACCCACACGCGGCCGCGGTCCAAATCGGCCCCGCCGCCCTCCTCGCCGTAGAAGGCGATGTCGGGCGTCGACCGGGCGAGCGACGCCTGCAGCGCCGCCTCGGCGTCGAGGTCGACCTGGGTCAGGAAGTCCTTGGCCGCCTTCGCGGTGCGCGTCAGCCGCTCGCCGCGGTGCCCGCGCAGGATCGCGACGGCGTCGTCGACCGCGGCGTGCGCCGCCGCGCGTTCACGCTCCACGGCGGCGGGCGACGAGCGCCTCGGCGGCATGGACGGGGGAGCGGCCGTCGGCGTAGAGCGACAGCAGCGTGTCGCCGAGACCGCGCAGCGCCTCGGCGAGCCGCGCCTGGTCCCAGCCGAGCAGCTCGAGCCCGGCGCCGTGCAGGACGCCGCCGGAGTTGATCACGTAGTCGGGCGCGTAGAGGATCCCGCGCTCGTGCAGGCGGTCGGCGAGCGCGGGCTCGGCGAGCTGGTTGTTGGCCGCGCCCGCGACGATCGCGCAGCGCAGCCGGTCGACGCTGTCGGCGGTGATCGTCCCGCCGATCGCGCACGGCGCGTAGACGTCGCACTCGGTGCCGATCACGGCCTCCGGCGCCACCGCCTCCCAGGGCGAGCCGTTCACGCGCGCCGGGTCGACGTCGGAGACGAGCACGGTCGCGCCGGCGGCGTCGAGCTCGCGGGCCAGCCGCGCGCCGACCGCGCCGAGGCCCTGGACGAGCACGCGCACGCCGCTCAGGTCGTCCGTCCCCAGCCGGTGCGTGACGCTCGCGCGGATGCCATAGAAGACGCCGACCGCGGTCGCCGGCGCGGTGCTGCCGCTGCCGCCGTGC
This sequence comes from Solirubrobacter sp., assembly GCA_035555675.1. Classification (GTDB taxonomy): domain Bacteria; phylum Actinomycetota; class Thermoleophilia; order Solirubrobacterales; family Solirubrobacteraceae; genus Solirubrobacter. Next base: position 107,125 of record DATMGH010000095.1, read on the forward strand.
TCGACGCTGCGGCAGAAGACGTGCGCCGTGCGCTCGCCGATCGCGTCCATGTCGCGCTCGGACGTGTTCATGTCCGGCGCGGTGGCGTAGAGCCCGCCGAGCGAGTCGATGAAGTCGCCGTAGCGGTGCAGCAGCTCGGTGCGGGCCGCGCCGGTCGGCAGCTCCGGGACCGCGAGCACGGCCTTCCCGCCGCCCATCTCGACGTCGCAGACCGCCATCTTGCGGGTCATCGCCGCCGAGAGCTTCAGCGCGTCGGCGAGCGCGGCCTCCGGGGACGGGTACACCGCCATCCGGGTGCCGCCGCCCGCGCGCCGGGCGCGCGTGGAGTGCACGGCGATGAACATCCAGGCGCCGGCGTCATGGCGGACCGCGACCTGGTCACCGTCCCAGCCGGCCAGCAGCTCTTCGAACGCGCTCATCGTTCAAAGACCTTACGCGACGGCCACGGTCATGCCGGCCGCGCGCAGCCGGGGCGCGAGCGGCAGCCCGATGCCGCTCGCCGGCGTGAGCACGCCCGCCCGCGGCGGCAGCTCGTCGAGCGCCAGCGCGAGCGCGCTCTCACCCAGCATGACCGCGGTCGCGGCGTACCCGGGGTCGCCCTGGGCGCCGATCGTCGCGGTCCGCCCGCCGCCGTGCACCTCGACCGTGAAGTGCCCTTCGCGGCGCGCTTGCTCGCTCGGCCCCTGGCCGGGATCGGGCAGCAGCCGGTCCAGCAGCTTGCGCGTGGGCCCGAACGCGAGCCCGCCGGCCAGCGCGACCAGGCCGCCGGTGAACGCGGCGGCCGTCACCGGGTTGCCGTAGCGCGACACCTCGCGGTAGCGGAACGCCGGCCCGTAGCCGAGCAGCGCGGCGCTGCGGCGGACGACGCGCGTGTTGTAGGTCGCCATCACGAACGGGCCGGTCCAGCCGTGCACCGGGTCGCGCGCGATCCGCAGGCTGTCGCGCTCGCCGCGGCGCTCGGCGTGCGGGCTGAGCGCGTAGGGGTCGCCGGCGATGCGGCGCTTGGCCGGGTCGGCGCCGATCGCGTCGATCTGGCCCTTCATGGACGCCAGCGTGCCGCCGCTCAGGCCGCCCTTGAGGCGGGTGACGACCAGCTCGGTGTCCCCGAGGTCGCCGACGGCGTCGTGCAGGAGCAGCACGCCGAGGTCGGAGGGAATCGAGTCGAACCCGCAGCTGTGGACGATCCGCACGCCCGCCGCCTCCGCCGCCGCGTGGCGCTCCAGGCTCTCGCGCACGAACAGCACCTCGCCGGTCAGGTCGGCGTAGTGCGCGCCGGCCGCGACGCACGCGTCGACCAGCTTCAGCCCGCGCGGGTAGTAGGGCCCGACCGTGCTCACGATCACGCGCGCGCTGCCGGCCAGCTCGCGCAGCGCGGCGTCGTCCTCCGCGTCGGCGACGAGCAGCGGCGCGTCCAGCCCGAGCCGCTCGAGCTTGGCGCGCGAGCGGCCCGCGAGCGCGACCGTCACGCCCGGCGGCGCGTGCGCGGCCAGGTACTCCGCGACCAGGCGGCCGACGAAGCCGGTCGCGCCGTAGACGGCGATGTCGTGCACCGGTGGAAAACCTACCCGGCTGGGGAAGTACCCTAAACTTGACCGTGAATACAGGTTGCAACCGAGGAGACCGCTAAGAATGGCTCTGCAGATTGGCGAGACCGCCCCAGACTTCCAGGCCGAGAGCACTGAAGGGACGATCTCCTTCCACGACTGGATCGGCGACTCCTGGACCGTGCTGTTCTCGCACCCGCGGAACTTCACCCCCATCTGCACGACCGAGCTCGGCTACCTCGCGAGGATCAAGCCGGACTTCGACGCGCGTGGGGTGAAGATCATCGGCCTGTCGGTCGATCCCGTGGCCAACCACCCCAAGTGGGCGGACGAGATCGAGTCCAGCCAGGGCTTCCGCCCGAACTACCCGCTGATCGGCGACGTGGACTTCAAGGTGTCCAAGCTCTACGGGATGCTCCCCGCGGACGCCGACGGCGAGGCGACCGAGCGCACGCCGGCCCAGAACGCGACCGTCCGGAACGTGTTCGTGATCGGCCCGGACAAGAAGATCAAGCTCGTGCTCGTCTACCCGATGACGACCGGCCGCAACTTCGACGAGGTGCTGCGCGTCGTCGACTCGCTGCAGCTCACCGCCAAGCACCAGGTCGCGACGCCGGCCCAGTGGCAGCAGGGCGAGAACGTGATCATCGCCGGTTCGGTGTCCAACGAGCAGGCGAAGGAGCGCTACCCCGACGGCTGGGAGGAGCCGCTCCCCTACATCCGGATCGTCCCGCAGCCGGCCTAGCGCCCCGCCGCACTCGCGAGTAGGGTCGGGCCGTGGAGCCCGACCCGGTTCGCGAGCTCGAACGCCAGGTGGAGGCCGGCAGCGTGTTCGCGCACGCGGTGCTGGCCGCCCAGGCGGGCCGTGTCGACGACGCCGAGGCGATCGTCCGCGGGCTCGTGGAGCTGCTGGTCGAGCGCGGCGTCGTGGACGGCGACGAGCTGGTCGCCGCCGTCGACGCGGTCCGCACGCAGACCGACATCGGCGTCGCGATCCGGGTCGACGGCACCGAGATGGCCGGCACACCGGTCGACTGCGCGACGCGGCTGCCGATCTGCCACGCCGTCTGCTGCCGGCTGCGTTTCCCCCTGAGCGTCGACGAGATCGAGGCCGGCGGGCCGCTGAAGTGGGAGCTGGGCCGCCCCTACTTCAACCGCCACGGGGCCGACGGCTCCTGCCACCAGTGCGACGGCGCCACGCACGCCTGCCGCATCTACGACGAGCGCCCGGCGCCCTGCCGCCAGTACAGCTGCGCCGGCGACGAGCGCATCTGGACGGACTTCGACGCGATGGAGCTCAACCAGGAGTGGATCGACGCCCACCTCGGCGCCGGGGCGGACGAGGTGTTCATGGCAGCGGGCATTCGATCGGAATCCGATCCAGCGTCCGGCCCGCGCTGACCACCCGCGCCCGCGTGTAGATGTAGCCGTCGAGCTCCGAGCACTCGCGCGGGGCCGAGAGCGTGACGGTCGCGCGGCGGCCGTTGAGCGTGCCGCGGCCGACCGTGCGGCTCGCGTTCCAGTCGCGCCACGTCAGCCTGCGCAGGCGCAGGCGCGCGGAGGCGCCGTCGTCGCAGCGCAGGACCAGGCCCGAGCGGGGCGCGACCGCGCCGCGGCGGCAGTTGACCACGGCCAGGATCCGCCGCTCGATCGGCAGCGGGACGGACACCGTGCGCGTGCAGGTGCCGTCGGCCGCCGGCTCCGTCCAGGTCGCGCTGACCGTGAACGGCGCGTGCGCGAGCCCGACGCTGAACGCCTGCGTGACGCCGCGGGCGTAGCCGTAGTGTGCGCTCCAGCCCTGGCCGCGGGAGTCCTTGACCGCGATGTCGGCGCCCGCGCGCTCCACCACCGGGCCGTCCCCGAGCAGCCGCGCGGTGTACGAGCGGCCGGGGATCGCGACCGCCGGTACGCCGGTCAGGTCCAGCGACGGCGGGGTCTGGGGGGAGCAGGGCGCGAGCGCGGCGGCGAGCATCAGCGCGAGCACGTCCATAACCGTAACGGACAGGGGTGACGCGGTTCACCCCTCGAGGCGATGGGAAGGGCTACTGAGAAGCGGCAATCTGCCGATGACAGACACACAGAGGCTGACCCCCTCTCTTCAAGCTCCAGGCCCCCGGGTAGTCCCTTTTCTCTCTCTCCGACGCTCGCCGGCCCCACGGACCTCAGGGCCGCCGCGCTTGACCAGCGCGGCGGTTCGACCCCTCTCCCTCCGGGGTGAACCGTCTCACCCCCGCGAGCGATGGTCACCCGCGCGCGTGCGCGCAAACCTGGCCACGGAGGCTGACCCCCTCCACCGTCCCCGGGAGGATCGCCGAACCCGCGCCGCGTCCCGGGGCCGAACCCGGTGCCGGGCCGCCGCGTCTGACCAACGCGGCGGCCCCCCCACCTAAACGCCCCCTAAAGGGGCCTGGCCCCTTTAAGAAAGGTTTACATTGCGAGCGTGCGCAGCTGCCGGACCGCGAGCGTGAGGCCCGCCAGGTCCGGCTCGCCCTCGCGGGCGAGCGAGCGCAGGAACGCCTTCAGCCGCCGCACGGTGCCCGCGCGCTCCTCCAGGTACGCGGCGAGGCGTTCCGCCGCCGGCCCGGCCGGCGTCTCCGCCAGCACGCCGCCGGCCAGCTCGCGCCGCACCTGGGCCGCGTCCTCGCGCACCGCCTGCAGCGCCCAGCGCTGCATCCGCGACGGCGCGGGCACGCGCTCGAGCTCGGCCTCGATCCAGTCCAGCCGCAGCACGTCGCCGACCTCGAAGAACACCGCGGCGACGTCCTCGATCGAGCAGCCGGTCGCGCCGGCGACCCACACCATGTCCGGCGCGTAGCGCTGCTTGGCCCGCAGCGCGTGCGCGCGCGCCAGCGGCTCCGGCACGCCGGCGGACACGAGCCGCGGCGCCGCCTCGGCGTCCGGCTTCAGCAGCGCGGTCAGGCGCTCGAAGCCGTCGCGCCCGGCCGCGATCGTCGCGTCGATGTCCCCGGTCGGCGCCCACGCCAGATACCAGCGCGTGGTCTCCTCGACCAGGCGGTCGACGCCGCCCATCAGCTCCAGCTGCTCGGCCCGGCCGACGCTGTCGAGCCGCTCGATCACGTCCCAGCGGGCGTTCGCCCCGGTCACCGCGCGCGCGATCCGGAACGCCCGCACCACGTCCGCCGCCTCCGCGCCGCGCTCGGCCAGCAGCTGGGACACGAACGTCGGGCCGAGCGCGTTGACCACCTCGTTCGCGTTGACCATGCAGATCAGCTGGCGCTTGAGCGGGTGGTCGGCGATCAGGTGCCCGAAGCGCTCGACGACCTGCGCCGGGAAGTACGCGCGCAGGTCGCGCTCCAGCGACGGCTCCTCGATGAACGACGAGCGTTCGAGCGCGCGCGCCAGCAGCCGCTTGGCGTACGCGACCAGCACGGCCAGCTCCGGCCGCTCCATGCCGCGCCCGGCGCGCCGGCGCTCCCCGATCTCCTCGCTGGTCGGCAGGTCCTCCGACGCCCGGTCGAGCAGGCCCTGCTCCTCCAGCAGCGTCATCAGGTCCTCGTAGGCGAACAGCCGCGTGGCCGAGCGGTCGACCTCCTGGGCGATGATCTGCGCCTGCAGGAACGAGTCGTAGAGCACGTGCGCGACGACGTCCTCGGTGACGTCGAGCAGCAGCGCGTCGCGCGCTTCGCGCGTCAGCTCCCCGCGCCGCTCGGCCAGCCCGAGCAGGATCTTCAGGTTGACCTCGTGGTCGGAGCAGTCGACGCCCGCCGAGTTGTCGATGAAGTCGGCGTTGATGCGCCCGCCGCCGGCCGCGTACTCGACGCGCGCGCGGCGCGTGAAGCCGAGGTTGCCGCCCTCGCCGACGACCCGCGCGCGCAGGTCGCGCGCGTCCACGCGGATCGCGTCCGACGCGCGGTCGTGCGCGTCCGCGTCGGTCTCGGTCGACGCCTTCACGGCCGTGCCGATGCCGCCGTTCCACAGCAGGTCGACCGGCGCGCGCAGGATCGCGCGGATCACGTCCGTCGGCGCCATGACCTCCTCGGTCACGCCGAGCGCCTCGCGTGCCTGCGGCGACAGCGTGATCGCCTTGGCGCTGCGCGGGAACACGCCGCCGCCCTCGGAGATCAGCGCGCGGTCGTAGTCGTCCCAGCTCGAGCGCGGCGTCTCGAACAGCCGCTTGCGCTCCCGGTAGGACGTCGCGGCGTCCGGGCTCGGGTCGATGAAGACGTGGCGGTGGTCGTACGCGCCGACGAGCCGGATGTGCTCGCTCAGCAGCATGCCGTTGCCGAACACGTCGCCGGACATGTCGCCGACGCCGACCGCCGTGAAGTCGTCGGTCTGGGTGTCGACGCCGAGCTCCTTGAAGTGGCGCTTGACCGACTCCCACGCGCCGCGCGCGGTGATCCCGAGCGCCTTGTGGTCGTAGCCGGCCGAGCCGCCGGACGCGAACGCGTCGTCGAGCCAGAAGCCGGCCTCCTGCGCGACGCGGTTGGCGGTGTCCGAGAACGTGGCCGTGCCCTTGTCGGCGGCGACCACCAGGTACGTGTCCTCCCCGTCGCGCGCCCGCACGCCCGGCGGGTGCACGACGCGGCCGTCGGCCAGGTTGTCGGTGACGCTCAGCAGCGAGCGGATGAACGTCACGTAGTGGCGCTCGACGTCGCCGCCGCTCTTGATGTAGAAGCCGCCCTTGGCGCCCGCGGGCACGATCACCGCGTTCTTGGTCAGCTGGGCGCGCATCAGCCCGAAGACCTCGGTCCGGTAGTCCTGCCGGTCCGACCAGCGCAGCCCGCCGCGGGCGATCGAGCCGCCGCGCAGGTGGATGCCCTCGACCTCGGGCGAGTAGACGTAGATCTCCACGAACGGCGCCGGCTTGGGCATCGCCGGGACGTCCTTGGAGCGCAGCTTGAACGCCAGCGCGGCGCGCCCTTCGACGTACGCGTTCGTGCGCAGCGTGGCGTCGATCACCGACAGCTGGTTGCGCAGGATGCGGTCGTGGTCGAGCGACGCGACCTCGTCGAGCCCCGCCAGGATCTCGTCGCGCAGCGCCGCCTCGGCCGCCTCGTCGGTCTCGAGCGCCGGGTCGAAGCGCAGCTCGAAGTAGCGCACGAGCTTGGCGGTCACGGCCGAGTTCGCCACCAGCACGTCGTTCTGGTAGCTCTCGGTGAAGCGCGAGCCGACGCGCTGGCGGTACTTGCGGTACGCGCGCAGGATCGCCACCTGGCGGCGGTTCAGCCCGGCGGTGATCGCCAGCCGGTTGAGGCCGTCGGTCTCGGCCTCGCCGCGGTGCACCGCGGCCAGCAGCTCGGCGACGCGGTCGCCCACCGCGTCGATGTCCAGCGGCGCGCCGTCGGGGCCGAGCACGCGGAACTCCTGCACCCACGTCTCGTCCTCGCCGACCAGCCGGGTCGAGATCTCCTCGATCACGCGCAGCCCGAGGTCCTCGAGCATCGGCAGCGCGTCGCCCAGCTCGACCTTCGGCCCGCGGACGTAGAGCGCGATCCGCGTGTGCTCGCTGAGCGGCTGCAGCGACACCAAAAACGGGCCGCCCTCGCTCAGCCGCTCGAGCAGCGCGATGTCCAGCGCGCCGGTCGTCGGCGACGTGTAGCCCTTGTAGTGCTCGGGCAGCAGCGCCGCCCACACCGACCACAGCACGCGCGCGCGGGCGCCGCCGAAGCGCTCGGCGAGCGTGTCGCGCAGCCGGTCGTCCCACGTGCGCGCGAGCTGGACGACGTCGCGCTCGAGCTCGGCGTTCGGGACGTCGGGCAACCCGCCGGGCGAGTGCACGAGGAAGTGGACCCGCACGCGCGGGCCCTCGCCCAGCATGTGCTGGGCCTCGACGTCGCGCGCCTGGAAGCGGCGCAGGAACAGCTTGCGCACGCGCTCGACCAGCGGCGCGCGGTAGCGCTCGCGCGGCAGTGAGAGGATGAAGGACGCGCTGCGGTGGTCGGCCGCCGGGCGGCCGAGCAGGCGCACGCGATCGGTCCCCTCCAGGGCCAGCAGCGCGACCACGGCACGGCGCAGGTCGTCGACCGGCGCGGCGAACAGCTCGTCCTTCGGGAACGTGTCGAACAGCGCGACCGCGGCCTTGTAGTCGTGCGAGCCCTCGATCAGGTCCTCGGCCTCCAGGACGCGCCGCAGCTTGCGGTGCAGGACCGGGGTCTCCGACGCCGGCTCGGCGTACGCGCGGCGCGTGAACAGGCCGAGCAGGCGCGCCTCGCCGGCGATCTCGCCGTCCGGCGTCACGCGGCGGACGCCGACGTAGTCCATCCGCTCCGGCCGGTGCACGGGCGAGCGCGCGTTGGCCTTGTCGACGATCAGCAGCTCGCCGCTGGTCGCCAGCTGGCGCTGGTGCTCGGACAGCTCGGAGAGCGGGATCGGCGTGGCGTAGGCCGAGCGCTCCTCGTCGGCCAGGATGCCGAGGCCGGAGCCGGGGACGCAGCGGTAGGCGTCGTCGCGGATCTCGTACTCGCGCGCGCCCAGCAGCACGAAGTTGCCGCGCAGCAGCCAGGCCAGGAAGTCGACCGCCTCGCGCGCCTCGTCGGCGTCGTAGCGCGCCGTGCCCTTGCGGGCGAGCGAGATCATCGACTCGACGCGCTGGGTCATGGCGTCGAAGTCGGTGACCGCGGCGCGCACGGCCAGCAGCACCTCGCGGACGTCGGCTTCGAGCGCGGCCAGCTCGTCGTCGGCCAGCCGGCGCGCGAGGTCGAAGTGCATCACCGACTCGCGGTGCACCGCGCTGCGCGCGTGCGTGACGGCCGCGATGCGGCCGTCGACGCGGTCGATGCCGATGATCGGATGGACGATCCGGGCCGCCTGCTCGCCGCGACGCTGGAGCGCCGCGGTCACGCTGTCGACCAGGAACGGCCAGTCGTCCGAGTTGGTCTCCAGCACCGAGCCCAGCGGCTCGTACCCCTCGTCCTCGAGGGTCGGATTGAAGGCGCGCACCACCAGGGGCGCGCCGTCGCGGTCATCCGCGAACCGGTAGGCGCCGACGACTTCGGCCGCCAGCTGTGCAGCCGGGATCCCATCCGTGGAGAGGCGGCGCACATACGCCGCGGCGAACGCACGGGCGGGGTCGCCCGCGCGTTCGTGGACGATGCGCAGCAGCTCGGATGATCCGGCCTCGATCTCCTCGGCGAGGCTCACTCGTGTGAACTTAGCTCAGGCGGCTCTTGAGGGCCTCGAACTGGTCGCGGATGGGACGCGGCAGCCGCTCCCCGAAGCGGGCCAGATGCTGCTCGGTCTGCTCGAGCTCCCCGCGCGCCTCGTCGAGGTCGACGTGCAGCGCCGCCGCCACGCGCTCGGGGTCCAGCCCGTCGAGCTCGAGGTGCTCGGGCCGGGGCACGCGGCCGATCGCCGTGTCCTGCGCCTCCGCCTCGCCGTCGCAGCGGCGGAAGACCCAGGCCAGCACGCGCGAGTTCTCGCCGAAGCCGGGCCACAGGAACTTCCCGTCGGCGTCCTTGCGGAACCAGTTGACGTGGAAGATCTTCGGCAGCTGCGCGCCCTCGCGCTCGCCGATGCTCAGCCAGTGGGCGAAGTACGCGGCCATGTCGTAGCCGCAGAACGGGAGCATCGCGAACGGGTCGAAGCGCAGCTCGCCGACCGTCCCGGCCGCGGCGGCGGTCTTCTCCGAGCTCATCGTCGCGCCCAGGAACAGGCCGTGCTCCCAGTCGAACGCCTCGCGCACGAGCGGGGCGCCGGAGCTGCGGCGGCCGCCGAGCAGGAACGCGTCGATCGGCACGCCCTTCGGGTCCTCCCACTCGGAGGCGACCGAGGGGCACTGGGCGATCGGGGTCGTGAAGCGGGCGTTCGGGTGCGCGGCCGGCGTGCCCTTCTCGGGCGTCCAGTCCTCGCCCTTCCAGTCGATCAGGTGCTCCGGCGTCTCGCCGGACATGCCCTCCCACCAGATGTCGCCGTCGTCGGTCTTGGCGCAGTTGGTGAAGATCGTGTTGCGGTCGATCGTGTCCATCGCGTTCGGGTTCGTCTTGCGCGCCGTGTTGGGCGCGACGCCGAAGAACCCGTTCTCGGGGTTGACCGCGTACAGCCGGCCGTCGGAGCCGAACTTCATCCACGCGATGTCGTCGCCGACGGTCTCGACCTTCCAGTCGGCGATCGTCGGTACGAGCATCGCCAGATTCGTCTTGCCGCAGGCGCTCGGGAACGCGCCGGCGACGTACTTGACCGTGCCCTCGGGGCTCGTGAGCTTGAGGATCAGCATGTGCTCGGCGAGCCAGCCCTCATCACGGGCGATCACGCTCGCGATCCGCAGCGCGAAGCACTTCTTGCCCAGCAGCGCGTTGCCGCCGTAGCCGGAGCCGTAGGACCAGATCTCGCGCGTCTCGGGGAAGTGGACGATGTACTTCTCCTCGTTGCACGGCCAAGAGCTGGACTTCTCGCCGTCGGCCAGCGGGGCGCCGACGCTGTGCAGGCAGGGGACGAAGTCGCCGTCGGTGCCAAGCGCGTCGAGGGCGCCCTGGCCCATCCGGGTCATGATCCGCATGCTGACCGCGACGTACGCGCTGTCGGTCAGCTGGATGCCGATCTCGGAGATCGGCGAGCCGAGCGGGCCCATGCAGAACGGCACCACGTAGAGCGTGCGGCCGCGCATCGCGCCGTTGAACTTGTGCTTGAGCACGGTCCGCATGTCCGCCGGGTCGTGCCAGTTGTTGGTCGGACCGGCGTCCTCGGGCTCGATGCTGCAGATGAACGTGCGGTCCTCGACCCGCGCGACGTCGTCCGGGTCGCTGCGCGCCAGGTACGAGCTCGGGCGCTTGGCCTCGGAGAGCTTCTCGAACGTTCCCGCCTCGACGAGCTCGGCGCAGAGGGCGTCGTACTCCTCCGCCGACCCGTCGCACCAGTGGATCGACGCGGGCTCGGTGAGCTCCGCGACTTCCTCCACCCAGGACAGCAGCTTGCGGTGTTTCGTGGAGACGGGGGTTTCGAGTGTCACGGCGAGCGTTCGACCTCCTCGGGTTTGCCAGAGCACTACAAACGTAGTGCGAATAGAGCATCGATCTCGGCCCGTACGAGTGCCGACGCGCCAAGATCGAGTCCCTGTCGGTCCCCAGCTTACGAAAGACGGTTGCGGAACGCCACCAGACGTCCGTCTGAATCGCTCTGGACGGTTTTGCCAGTTACGTTCAAACTTCTCGCTTCGGAACGAGCACAAGGCGCTTGAACTCGGCCACAAGGGTCCCGTCCTGGTTCAGGACGCGGGTGTGGACGCGGACCGTGCCGCGGTCCGGCTTGCTGCGCGACTCCCGGACTTCCAGCACCTCGGTCTCGGCGAACAGCGTGTCGCCGTGAAAGACCGGATTCGGGTGGCTCAGCTCCTCGGTGGCGAGGTTCGCGATCGCCTTGCCGGAGATGTCGGACACGCTCATGCCGAGCGCGAGGCTGTAGACGTACGGGCCGACGACGACGTTGCGGCCCTGCTGGGACTGCTTGGCGTAGACGTCGTTGATGTGCAGCGGGTGGTGATTCATGGTCAGCAGGCAGAACAGGTGGTCGTCCGCCTCGGTGACCGTCTTCGCCGGCCAGTGCTTGTAGACCGCGCCGACCTCGAACTCCTCGAAGTAGCGGCCGTACGGGTGGGCGCCGGAGGCCTCGCGGGCCGCGCCGTCGGTGTCAACCGTGCTCATGGGCGCCATGATGCCTCGAATGCGCAACCCTCGTGCCTTTCTGGAGCCGCTGGCGATCGGGGCTCCGTCGCCGGTGCGCTCGGTCCCGGTGACGCCGTCGCGAATGATCCATTTCTTCGATCCGTCGAGCGAGAAGATGCTCGCGCGGCTGCCGGAAATGGCGGCCTCGGCGGACATCGTGCTGGGGAACCTGGAGGACGCGATCCCCGTCGATCGCAAGGAGGCGGCCCGGGCCGGACTGGTGCGCGCGGGGCGTGAGATCGATCTCGGTTCGACGCCGCTGTGGGCGCGGGTGAACGCGCTCGAGTCGCCGTGGGTGCTCGACGACCTGGTGACATTGGTCACAGAGATCGGGTCTTCGTTGTCGGTGGTGATGGTGCCGAAGGTCGAGGGGCCGTGGGACATCCACTACGTGGACCGGCTGCTGGCGCAGCTGGAGGCGCGGGCGGGGCTGGCTCGGCCGGTGCTGATCCACGCGATCCTGGAGACCGCGCAGGGCGTCGCGAACGTGGAGGAGATCGCGAACGCGTCGCCGCGGATGCAGGGCATGTCGCTGGGGCCGGCCGACCTGGCCGCGTCGCGGCGGATGAAGACGACGCGGGTCGGGGGCGGGCACCCGGGCTACCGGGTCGTCGCGGACCCGGACGGCGGCTCGGCGGAGCGTCCCTCCTACCAGCAGGATCTCTGGCACTACACGATCGGGCGCATGGTCGACGCGTGTGCCGCGGCCGGGATCTTCCCCTTCTACGGGCCGTTCGGGGACATCAAGGACCTGGAAGGGTGCGAGGCCCAGTTCCGGGCGGCGTACCTGATGGGGTGCGTGGGCGCCTGGTCGCTGCACCCGGCGCAGATCGAGGTGGCCAAGCGGGTCTTCTCGCCCCTGCCGGAGGAGGTCGCGTTCGCGCGGCGCGTGCTGGAGGCGATCCCGGACGGGCGCGGCGTGGCGATGGTCGACGGCAAGATGCAGGACGACGCCACGTTCAAGCAGGCGAAGGTCATGGTCGACCTCGCCGACTTGCTCGCCGCCAAGGACCCGGAGCTGGCGGCCGCCTACGCCGACTGACTGACGCCGCGGCCGCGGGCCCGGCGAGCGGCAACGCGCCACGTGGCGCCGCGAAGGGTCACTTTGCGGCGCACAGCGCCGGAAAGTGACCACTCGCCGCGTGTGGGCTAGCGATACCCGCGGTCGTCCGCGGGAAGGCCCGCCTCGCGCACCTCGGTGATGTAGCGCCACGCGTCCGGGCGCGTGCCGTCGGCGTCCGTGAACCCGTAGACCTGCGCGAGCTCCCCGCTCGACAGCGACTGGCCGGAGAAGCGATGCACGAACGGGTCGGTCGCCAAGGCGGCGACCGCGCGGCCCACGTACAGCGGCGACTCCGACACGCAGAAGTGCGGCTCGCCGGCGAGCGCGTCGCGCCAGCGCTCCTCGGTCACGCCGAAGTGATCGAGCATCGCCTCCGAGCGCATCCACCCCGGCGTCAGCGCGACCGCGGTCGCGTCGTCCCCCAGCTCCTGCGCGAGCCCCCACGCGAGCCGGATGATCGCCGTCTTGGCCAGGTCGTAGAACGTGGACACGCGCCGCCGGGTCGCGTTGTAGGAGGCCGTGCCGTCGGTCATCTCCACCACGAGCCCGCCCGGCCGCCGCCGCAGCAGCGGCAGCGCGAAGTGGCTCGTGATCAGGTGCGTGTCGAGCGCCAGCCGCAGCAGCCGCAGGCCGTTGTCGAGGTCGTGCTCCCAGACCGGCACCTCCCACTCGAACAGGTGCTCCGCGCCCCAGACGTCGTTGACGAGCACGTCGAGCCGCCCCTGCTCGGCCTCGATCCGCTCGACCAGCGCGCGCACCTCGTCCGGCACGAGGTGATCGACCCGCACCGCGATCCCCTCGCCGCCCGCCGCGCTCACCAGCTCCGCGGTCTCCTCGATCGTCTCCGGCCGCCCCACCTCCGAGCGCCCCGCCCGGGTGCTGCGCCCCGTCCCGTAGACCGTGAACCCCGCCTCGCCGAGCGCGACCGCGATCCCGCGCCCCGCCGCCCGCGTCGCTCCCGCGACCAATGCCACTCTCGTCATGCGCTCATCTTCCCGAGCGTGCCGGCGCACCGATGAGTTGCGCGCCGTGCTGTCGTCTAGTCCAGCATGACGATCCACTCCGAGACCCACGGCAGCGGCGACCCGATCCTTCTCCTGCACGGCGGCATCGGCTCCGGGGCGATGTTCGCGAGCCTGACCCCGGCGCTCGCCCGCACGCGCCAGGTGACCCTCGTCGACCTCCCGGGCCACGGCCGCTCACCCGACCCGGGCGGCCCGCTCGACCCGATCGCGTTCGCCGACGCGATCGCGGCCACCATCGACGGCCGGACCGACGTCCTCGGCTACTCGCTGGGCGGGATGGTCGCGCTGCGGCTCGCGCTCCAGCACCCGGACAAGGTCCGCAACCTGATCCTGGTCTCGGTCGCGGCCAGCCGCGCCGGCAACCACCCGGACGTGATCGCGGAGATGGACGCGATGACGCCGGACCTCGCGGACGCGCTCAAGGGCTCGCCGCTCCACACCTTCTACGCCGAGCACGCGCCCGACCCCGGCAACTGGGGCACGCTGATCGCCAAGACCAGCGCCGCGATCAAGGCCGATTACGACTGGCTTGCGGAGCTCCCGGCGCTCGAGCCCCGCACGCTGCTCGTCTACGCCGACGCGGACTCGATCCGCCCCGACCACATCGTGGCCACGTACGCCGCGCTCGGCGGCGGCCTCAGGGACGCGCGCTGGGACGGCTCGCAGGCGCCGGTGAACCGGCTCGCCGTCCTGCCCGGCACCAGCCACTACGACATCGTCGACTCACCGCTGCTCGCCCCCGCGATCGAGAGCTTCCTCCCCTAGGAACGCTCGGACGGCCTCCCGCAGCCCGGGCATGTCCGAGCGCAGGCTGTGGTTGCCCTTCAGGCGCACCACCCGGCGCCCCGGCGCGTCCGGCGGCATCCCGAACGGGTCGCTCGCCCCCTGCACCACGAGCACCGGGACGGTCACCAGCTCGAGCTCCGGCAGCCGCGTCTTCTCCGGCTTCCCGGGCGGATGCAGGGGGAACGCCAGGCAGAGGACGCCGGCGGCCCCCGTCGCCGCCGCCGTCCGGCACGCCACCCGCGCGCCGGACGAACGCCCGCCGACGTACGGGCGCTCCACGGGCAGCTGGGAGACCACGGCGGTCCAGGCCGCGTCGAGCTGCGCCGCCGGCGCCGGCGACCGCCGTCCCGCGACCCGGTACGGCTGCTCGACCAGGTACACGGTCAGGCCGCACTCGACCGCGACCTGCGTCGCGGCGACGAGGTCCGGCGCCCCGACGCCGCCGCCCGCCCCGTGGCCGAGCACCAGCGCGCCCCGCGCGTCCTGCGCCTCGTGAACGTGTACGCGGGCGGGCCCGTGCGGCGTGGGAAGCTCCAGCATGGCCCGCAACCTTAGGTAAGAGCTTCCTCATCCGCGTCTCAGAGCGGGCTTACCGGCGCCCGGAAGCATGCTCCCCATGAAGAAGCTCGCGATCCTCGCGGCCGGCGCCGTCGCCCTGCCGGCGACCGCGCACGCCGCGTCATCATCCTCCAGCGACGCCGCCCGCGCGGTCGAGACGGCCTCGCGCGGCGTCAACGCCAAGCCGTACGACCTCGACCGCGAACGCAACCGCTGGGAGGTCCAGTTCGCCGACGGGACCGAGCGCCACGTCAGCCTCGACGGCCGCCGCGTCCTGCGCACCCGCCGCGACGACGACCGCTCCTCCCGCGTGTCCCAGGCGAAGATCGGCCTGGCGGACGCGATCCGCCGCGCCGCCCGGCGCGCGAGCGGCACGGTCACCGAAGCCGACCTCGACCGCGAGCGCGGGAAGCTCGTCTGGAGCGTCACGTTCGAGCGCGGCGACCGCGAGACCGAGGTCGACGTCGACATCCGCAGCGGCCGCGTCCTGCGGGTCACCCACGACGACGATTAGTCCGCAGCCGGTACCCCATGCCGCGCACGGTCTCGATGTGCTCGGCCCCGAGCTTGCGCCGCAGGTAGCCGACGTAGACCTCGACGACGTTCGAGCCGGGGTCGAAGTCGTACCCCCAGACGCGCGCCAGCAGCTGCTCGCGGCTGAGGACCTGGTCCGGGTGGCGCAGGAACAGCTCGAGCAGCGCGAACTCGCGCGCCGACAGCTCCACCTCGACGTCGCCGGCGCGGGCGCGCCGCGTGCGCAGGTCGAGCGCGACGCCGCCGGCCTCCAGCGCCAGCGGCTCGCTCGTCCCGGCGGCGCGCAGCCGCGCCTGCACCCGGGCGAGCAGCTCGTCGAACGCGAACGGCTTGGTCAGGTAGTCGTCGGCGCCGAGCTGCAGGCCCGCGACCTTGTCGGCGACGTCGTCGCGCGCGGACAGGATCAGCACCGGGAGCCGCTGGCCCTGCGCGCGCAGCGTGCGCAGCACCTCGGTGCCGTCCAGGCCGGGCAGACCGAGGTCGAGGATCAGCAGGTCGAAGTCCTCGTCGCGGGCGAGCGCGACCGCGCCCGGCCCGTCGCCGACCGCGGTCGTGACGTGGCCGGCGGCGCGCAGGCCCTTCTCCAGGAAGGAGGCGAGGTTGCGCTCGTCCTCGGCGATCAGGATGCGGCTCATAGGGGGATCACGATCGTGAAGCGTGCACCCGCACCCGGCTCGCTGTCCAGTTCGATCCGCCCGCCGTGGGCCTGCGCGATCGTGCGCACGATCGCGAGCCCCAGGCCCGCGCCGTCGCCGTCGGCCGAGCGGGCGTGGCGCTCGAAGATCCGCTCGTGGTCGGCGATCGGCACGCCCGGGCCGCTGTCCGCGACCCAGATCCGCGCCTCGCCGCCGCGCAGCTCGGAGCCGAGCGCGATCCGGTCCCCGTCGCTCGTGTGCTGCACCGCGTTGTGGGCGAGGTTCATGACCGCCTGCGTGAGCCGCTGGCGATCGCCGGTCAGCAGCCCCGCGCCGGTGTGCTCGAGCGTCCAGTCGCGCGGCGCGAGCGCGCTCGCCTTCGCCATCAGCTCCTCGGTCAGCAGGTCGAGATCGAGCGCGCCGAGGTGCAGGAAGTCCGGCCGCTCGGCCTTGGCCAGCGTCAGCAGGTCCTCGACGAAGCGGCTCATGCGGTCGAGCTCGTCGGTGACGACCGCCAGCGTCTCCGGCTCGCGGTCGAGCAGCTCGAGGTGGCCGCGGATGATCGTGATCGGCGTGCGCAGCTCGTGCCCGGCGTCGGAGACGAACTCGCGCTGCAGCGCGAACGCCCGCTCGAGCCGGTCGAGCATCGCGTTGAAGCGGTGCCCGAGGTCGGCGATCTCGTCGTCGCCGCGGACGTCGATCCGGCGCGTCAGGTCGTCCCCGGACTCGATCGAGCGGGCGGTCGCGCCGAGCGCGCGCAGCGGCGCCAGGATCCGGCCGACGGCGACGAACGCCAGCGCGCAGACGAGCGCCGCCATCGCGAGCGCGATCGCCGCGGCGACCTGCACCGCCTCGGCGACCTCCGCGCGCTCGTGGTCGAGGTCGGCGGTCACGACGAACACGCCGCGGCGCTCGCCGTCGTCGGTGATCGGCACCGCCAGGTAGCGGAAGCCCTCGACGTCGCCGCGGGTCACGTCCTCGACCGTCCCGAGCCCGCGGACGCGGTCCAGCAGCACCTCGCTCGTGCCGAGGTCGGCGTTGGAGCGGTACGGCCGGCCGTTGACGAACGTGAACGACGCCTCGCCCTCGTCCGGCACGTCGCGGGCCAGGAAGAGGTCGAACAGGCGCTGGACGTCGTCCCCACCGGTCTGGCCCGCCAGCCGGCGCAGCTCGGTCACCTCCTGCGCGAGCGCGGCCTCGATGCGCGCGTCCACGCGGGCGAGCAGGATCTGGCGCAGGGCGAGCGTGGAGACCACGGTCGAGAACGCGAGCAGCAGCGCGATCGAGAGCACGATCCGCGCCCGCGCGCTGCGCCTAATCGTCATCGTCGAACGGATCGTCGTCGTCCGCGTCGTCGTCGGTGCGCGGGGCGAAGACGGAGGTCGGCGTGGCGGCGGGGGCGTCGTCGCCGAGCTCGATCGCCCGCACCGGCGGCGCGCCGTCGGGACGCGTCAGCACCGCCACCGCCACCGCCGCCCCGGCCGCGAGCGCCAGCGCGCACAGGAGCAGGGTCAGCGGACGCAAGCGCACCTCGCCGACGGTGCCGGGCGGACGTGGGATGTGGCTAAGACCGCGATGAGAACGGTCTTATTGTGGGAGGTACTCCGTGTCGGTGACGTGCGGGCCCCACGTGGCGTCGGTGCCGTCGTCGGCGACCTCCTGCATCGCCAGGTGCGTCATGAACGTCGCCGGGCCGGCGCCGTGCCAGTGCACCTCGCCGGCGTCGAAACGCACGCTGTCGCCGGGGCGCAGCGGCTGCACGGGCTCGCCCTTGACCTGGAAGAGCCCGAGGCCCTCGGTCACGTGGATCAGCTGGCCGAACGGGTGCACGTGCCAGGCGGTGCGGGCGCCGGGCGTGAAGTGGACGCTCAGCAGGCGGACGTGCGGGCCGGGCGAGAGCGTGTCGATCCAGACCTCGCCGGTGAACCACTCGGTCGGGCCGCGCTTGCTGTCGGGGTGGCGGAAGACCTGCATCACTTCTCTCCTGGGTTCTGGACGGCGCAGTGGATGTCTCTCAGGACGAAGCGGCCCGTGATCGGGCGGTCGAACTCGCCGAACGCGTCGCTCCACCAGCGCGCGCCGACCCACAGGTGCTCGGGCGCGCTGTTGCGGTCGTTGGCGCCGGGCGTGAGGTCGAGCTGGATCTCCTCGAAGCAGTACTCGATCAGCGCGGACGAGTGCAGCGGGACGCCCTGCTCGAGCGGGTTCGGGGTCCCGCGCGTCCACAGGTACGCCTGCCAGAAGCCGAGGGTCTCGAACAGGTCGTAGCGGAGGCGCTCGAGGTTCGGGCTGGTCGTCGCGCGGGCGGCGACGGCGTCCGCTTCCTCGGGGGTCATCCTGACCTGCAGGAGCGCGACGTTCGGGTCGTGGTCGTAGTGGGCGAGCGTCGCGGACGTGATCGCGTTGTCGTTGGGCTCGGGGAAATGGCCGGCGCGCGAGTGGACGGTGACCTCGCGGATGTCCTCGCCGCCGGTGAGCAGGAACGCGTGCGACCACAGGCTCGGGCGGCGGTCCCAGCGCAGGACGCTCTGAGCGCGGCGGAGCGTCACGCCCGGGAGGTCGGAGCTGCCGACGAGGCCGATCAGCGCGGTGTCGCCGCCGAGGTCGGCGATCGCGTCCTTGAAGAACGACGCGTTGGTGGTGTGGGAGTAGGTCTCGGTCCAGTCCTTGACCTCGGCGTTCAGTTCGCTCGGCGAGTACCGGAGCACGGGTGTCTTCTCCTTAGCGCAGCTCGATGTCGATCGGGTCGTGCAGCGGCTGCGCGCCCTTGGCGGGCTTGCGGCCGAAGATCCGGCGGGCGGGGCCGATGTACGGGCGCACGCGCCAGAGCTGGAGCGTGAAGCGGGTGCGGCCGTTGCGGCCGGGCGCGATCCGCACCAGCCCGACGTTGTTGTCCACCGTGGAGGTCAGGCGCTGGTGAGCGGTGACGCGCCAGCTCCGCCGGTTGATCGTCAGCTTGGCGGGGAGGGCGGACGGCTTGTGGCCCCAGGGCGGGAGAAACGGGGTGACGAGCGAGGCGGGCGAGGCGACCAGCTCGTAGATCGTGCCGTCGAGGCCGACGATCTCGGCCGCGGAGAGGCGGCCCGTGTGGATGTCGCCGGTGAGGATCAGGATGTCGTGCGGGTCGGGGCCCTGGAGGGCGTGCTCGAAGATCGCGCCCAGGCGGTCGGACTCCTTGAAGTCGAGCAGGGTGCGGTCGGTCTTCGAGCCGCCCTGCTTGAGCAGCGGCTGGGGCAGGACGAGGACGCCGGGGCCGTTGAGGCGCTTCGCCCAGTTCTCGAGGTCCCGCCACTGCTCGGGGACCATCAGGCGGGCGTGGGGGTCGTCGTCCTTGGTGCGGTTCGAGCGCGTGTCGGCGACGAAGAAGGACACGGGCGGGACGTCGATCTCGTACCAGCGCTTGGCCTGGGGGTTGAGGGTGCACTGGTAGGCGTCGTACAGGGTGGCGAGGGCGTTCGCCGTGCGTGGCTGGTAGCGGTCCCAGGACAGCGGGACCTGGATCTGGGGCTCCGGGAAGTCGTTCCAGAACTCGTGGTCGTCGGAGGTGACGACCGTCGGGCAGGCCGCGAGCGCGCCGCGGTAGGCGGTGTCGCCCCAGTAGCGCTCGTACTTGGCGGCGAGGCCTTGGGGGACGGAGTGCGGGAGCGGGGCCCAGACGTCGACGTACAGCTGGTCGCCCATCAGGACCTTGAACACGGGGCGCTCGCGCTGGACGAGCTCCTCGATCGCGGCCGCGTAGTAGCCGTCCTTGTCGTCGTTGAGCCAGAAGCAGGAGGCGATCAGGAGGCTCATGCCCTCGGGCGGGAGCGCCGGCGGGAGCGTGCGCCAGCGGTGGGTCTCGCCCGTCTCCGGGATCGTGACGTCGTACGTGGCGCCGGGGGTCGCGTTCTCGATCCGGATCTCCCGCGTCCCCATCGTGCGCTTGGAGCCGGGCGGCGCGGCGGGCGGCGGGTCGAACGGCGCGGCGCTGACGCGCTGCTCGGTGCCGTCGAGGGTGCGGACGCGCGGCGGCTGCGGCGTGGCCGGCGCGCCCGGCCACGAGTACCAGACGCGCCACCCGTCGCCGGTGGCGAGCGGCGCGCCGCACGTGACCCAGACTGAGCTGCCCATGGCGCCAAGCATCCTGTACGCGGTGGACGGCGTGCAAGGCGGGTTCGGGCGCCGCGCTCGGGGGTGGCTGCGGGGGCGGGGAACGGCGGGGCGGGGCCGCGCGAGGGGAGGCGCGGCGGTGAGGCGAGGCGCGGCAATGAGGCGAGGCGGTGAGACGCGGCGCCGCGCGAGGCGCGGCAGTGAGCGCGGCGCGGCAGTGAGGCGAGGCGTGGCGGTGAGTGCCGGCGGCCTGCTCGGCGCCCGAGGCCACGCGAGTGG
This sequence comes from Solirubrobacter sp., assembly GCA_035555675.1. Classification (GTDB taxonomy): domain Bacteria; phylum Actinomycetota; class Thermoleophilia; order Solirubrobacterales; family Solirubrobacteraceae; genus Solirubrobacter. The sequence continues at coordinate 127,258 of DATMGH010000095.1, forward strand.
TCACTTTCCGGCGCCCGCGGCAAGAACGCGACCGCTCAATGCGGCGCAGGAGCGGCCCAGCGCGCAACCGCGACGGGTGCCGGCGCCCCACTCGCCGCCCGAAGCCACGCGAGTGGTCACTTTCCGGCGCCCGCGGCAAGAACGCGACCGCTCAATGCGGCGCAGGAGCGGCAACGCGCCACGTTCGCGCCCCGGGGGAGCTGCGAAGCGCCCGTGCCCGCTCGCCGTGCTGCGCCCGAACGAGGCGCGCGGGCTGGCCGAGTCATGCGCGGACGAGCCACGTAGCGGCGCCATGCCGCGGCCGGACGAGCCACGGGAAGGCGCCGCGCCTGCCGCGACGGGGCACGCTACGAAGCCACACCCCGCCCCGACGAGCCGCGGAACGGCCCCGACGGGCCGCGCGAGGGCGCTGCGTCGTGTCTCGATGAGCCGCGCGGACCCGCCGCGCCCCGTCCGGATGAGCCCTGGAAGGTCGCGGTGTCCTGGCGCGACGAGCCACGCCACGGCGCCGCGCCCTGCCGCGACGAGCCACGCGACGGCACCGCGCCCTGCCGTGACGAGCCGCGGGAAGGCGCTGCGCTCCGGCCCGACGCGCCGCGCCAGGGGGCCGTGCTCCGCCGCGATGAGCGGTGTGAGCCGACGGCGCCGTGGCCGGGCGAGCCGCGCCAGGATGCCG